>JBBQLM010000026.1:0-62547 GCA_038327925.1 Burkholderiales bacterium
CGAGAGGGTTACTGTTGATTTTTCCTGGGGTGGCTGACATTACATTGCTGGATCAAGCGATTTCAGCAAATATCGTGTCACTCTTTCATTGGGGAAATCCGCTCGTTTTACCTTTTCGAGGGGATGGGCTCATTTAGCCGAGATCAGGTTCATACCCTCCGGGAACGCTTGCTGGAGCAACCCCGGTTCATCACGATTGTGGCCGGCCCACGTCAAGTTGGCAAAACCACCTTGGTTCGCCAGGCACTGGAGACGTGTGGCAGTTCCTTCATCGCTGTTGACCAGCCCGGTGATCAGGATTCCCAGTTGAACGCGTCCTTCGCACCAACCACCAGCGACCTTGACATCTCATCGCGGGATTCCGCCTGGCTGGTCCGCAACTGGGAAGCGGCTCGACGCGCTTGCCAAGCGTTCAAGAACCACCGTCCTGAAACACCATTTGCTTTTGTGCTGGATGAGATTCAAAAGATCCCGCGCTGGTCGAACACGGTAAAAGGTCTATGGGACGCAGACCGAGCCAGTGGACTGCAAATGCACGTCGTTCTGCTGGGCAGCTCCCCATTGCTGATGCAAAAGGGCCTGACCGAAAGCTTGGCCGGACGGTACGAACTCATTCGCGCAGCCCACTGGTCGTACCTGGAGATGCATGAGGCATTTGACTTCACGCTGGACGAGTACATCTACTTCGGTGGCTATCCCGGCAGCGCCTCGCTCATTCGAGATGAGCAACGGTGGCGAAACTACGTGCAGGCTAGTCTGGTTCAACCCAGCATCGATACTGACATTCTGCAAATGACCCGGGTCGACAAGCCCGCCTTGCTCAAACAACTCTTTGAGCTGGGGGCCAGCTATTCCGGTCAGATACTTGCCTTGGGAAAGGTGAAAGGTCAATTGCAGGACGCAGGCAACGAGACAACCTTGGCTGGCTACTTGAACCTATTGGGGAATGCCGGCTTATTGACCGGATTGCAAAAGTACCACGTTGGTGCCGCGCGCAAACGGGCATCGGCACCCAAGTTCAACGTACTCAACACCGCGTTGATGTCCAGCGCCATGCCCTACACGTTTGCCAAAGCCAAGGCTGACCGCAGCCATTGGGGCCGCCTGGTTGAGAGCGCGATTGGCGCGCATTTGTGGAACACCGCCCAGTCAACGGAGGAAATCGGGTACTGGCGGGAGAGCCCGCATGAAGTGGACTTTGTGATATCCGATGCCGTTCGCCTAGCAGCCATTGAAGTGAAATCGGGTGTTTCCACTGGTAGCCTGGCAGGACTGGAAGCATTCAAGGGGCACTATCCAAATTGCACGACCTTGCTGGTTGGTGCCAACGGCGTAGCTCTTACAGAATTCCTGTCGTACCCGTTGGCACATTGGCTGGCTTAGCTCCACGTGCGCCATGAAAGACAACTCCAATATCAAGACTGATCGCGTTCCACTTGAGCGCCTGGCCCGGGTATGCAAGGACGGTGAAAACCTGGAAGAGCCCGTGCCTTTGAGCCACTTCAGCGATACGCTAGGCTGGGTCCTTTTGGGAGACCCAGGCGCCGGGAAATCGGATGTATTCAAACACTTGGCCAGGGTCGAAGGCGGCCATTACACAACCGCCCGAGATTTTTTGGATCTAGGGGTGCCGACGGAGCACCGATCGACGATCTTTATCGACGGGCTTGACGAGGTGTCAGCGGGGGATGCCTCTGGCTCTACCGCAGTCAGCCAGATTCGCAAGAAACTGAGCGAGCTCGGAACACCCAAATTCCGGATTTCTTGCCGCGAGGCCGATTGGAGAGGGAGAGCCGACAGTAATGCGTTGCAGCGATTGGTCGGCGAAGACCATTTTCTGGAGCTCCACCTCGTGCCAATGGATGAAGACCAGATCACCACACTGATTGCATACTGGAGAAATACCGATAGAGCGGGCGCTCGAGACTTCATGCGAGAGGCCAAGAGCCATGACCTGGGGCAATTGCTGGATAACCCCCAGTCGCTGCGCATGCTGCTCGAAGCGACCGAGGACGGCTGGCCTGCCAGCAAAGGCGAAACGTATGACCTGGCCTGCAAGAAGCTGTTGCGAGAATTCAATTCGGACCATATCGCGGCCCATCGAAACAGCGCCATTTCAGACGACAGACTACTTGATGCAGTCGGCTACTTGAGCGCAGTCTTTCTGCTTTCGGCGAGCACGGCCATCGCCTGGCAGCAGGACCAGACACCGCGAGAGCGCGCTGTCATCTTGTCCGAATTGCTGACCGGCGGCGACGCACCGGACTTGACCACTTGTCAGCTGGCGACCCAGACCAGGCTATTCCGAAGTGATGGACGAGGCGACTTCGTCCCGGTGCACCGCACTGTGGCAGAGTACTGCGCAGCCCGCTACCTGGCTACACGCATCCATCAGGGACTCCCACCCAACCGTGTATTGGCACTCATGCTGGGACATGATGCCGGTGTAGTATCCGAACTACGCGGCCTGCATGCCTGGCTGGCGGTCTGTGCGCAGAGCCATTTGCGTCAGGACCTTATTGAGCGTGATCCATTGGGGGTGGTTATCAGTGGAGACGTGCGTGCGTTTAGCCGTGCAGAAAAGCTCTCAGTCCTCAACGCTCTGCGCGACGAGGCCATCAGGGATATCCATTTTCGGCGAGGCAATTGGGCAACAAACCCATTTGGGGCATTGGCAACCCAAAACATGGAGGCCGACTTCCTGGAATTGCTGCAATCGCCCGATCGCAGTTTGCCGCACCTCGCACTGATCGACTGTGTGCTGGATGCGCTGGTACACGGCCAATCCATGCCCAGTCTGGCCACAGCCTTGGGAGACGTTGTTCGTGACAACCGATTTTGGTCGGGATCACGTAAGACAGCGCTCTTCATTCTGGCTTCCTTTGCATCCGACCATGGCACATGGGATTCATTGCTGCGCATTTTGGGCGACGTGCATAGTGGTGCCATTGAAGATTTGGAGGATGAGCTTCTTGGGACTTTGCTCAAAGCCTTGTATCCCAATCACATTGCGCCGACAGCAATTTGGCACTACTTTCGCAAGCCGAAGTCCGATTCACTGTTCGGTGCCTATTGGAAGTTTTGGTACGACTTCGCCCGGGAGAAGACTCCCGACGCCAACATCCCCCTCTTGCTGGATGCGCTTGCAGATTCCGGTTATCAGCTTGCCAACACGCATGACACCCTACGCGCCCCACAAGTGATCGGGCAGTTAATCGTGCGCGGGGTTCATTTGTTTGGCCAAACCGTCGATGTCGAACGCCTTCATAAGTGGTTGATGCTCGGCCTGAGTCAACATTTCTATAGCCCCTTGGAGCTAGAGCACAAACAGTCCATCGCTCAATGGATCAGTACTCATCCGGACAAATACAAGGACCTGTTTGAAAACAGCCTGCAGCGCCACGCGCTAAGTGGACAAAGTGTGCGGGTGTCACTTCTGGGAATCCGCGCTTCGCTCTACAACGCATCCGAACCTGCAGACGCCAATGATTGGCTAGTGTCGCTCGCCTCGAACATCCATGCCGAAGAACTCCGGCGTGAGTTGCTAAGGGATGCCAGTCAATTTGCACAGACACGATTCGGACCAAGTGCTGCGATTGAACTCCTGGACCGATGGATGCAGACCCACCCAGAAGATCGGGCCTGGGTCGATTCGCAACTGCAGTGTCCGTATCCGCCGCCTGCACCACAGCAGGAATACATTGACCAGGAACTTAAATACAAACGGCATACAAGCGATGAGCAACTCCGGAAGTTGGCCTATTTCCGGGAGACCTTGCCAAGTTTCGAGCAAGGTCCGGCGCACCTGGGCGCGTTAGCCAGGGTTGCAGATGTGTACCTCAATCTCTTCAAGAATTCCCACAAGGAGACACCACAGGAGCGACTTCTTGAATTGCTCAATGGCGATCCAGAATGGGTACGGCTGGCCCTTCATGGAATCCGTCACTCAGTATTCCGTGCGGACGTACCAGCTGCGGCTGACATCATCAAGCTCACCACTGAAGGACGTCGCTACAACCTGGCAATGCCCTGTCTGGCTGCCATGGCCCTGCGGTTCACGGAAGACCCAGAGTCCGCACTCAGTCTTCCATCAACAGTTCTGGAAGCTGTCGCCGCATTTCAGTTAACCAACCTGTTTGAAGATGTTCCGGATTGGTTCAAGCTCCTCGTGGAGCGCCATCCTGACCGCGTGTCCAGCGTGATCAGGGCACTCGTTGGCGCCCAGATTGCCGCAAAGAAGGAACATGTAGATGGTCTGAATGCGCTGGTCTATGACCTGACATTTTCCAGAATCGCCCAAGTCACGCTACCTTCACTGATCGACGACTTCCCACACAAGGCGAGCAAGCCGCAACTTCCAAGTTGCCGTATCCTGATTGCCGGGAT
The DNA here is from genome assembly GCA_038327925.1 of Burkholderiales bacterium. Lineage (GTDB taxonomy): Bacteria > Pseudomonadota > Gammaproteobacteria > Burkholderiales > Burkholderiaceae_C > Allorhodoferax. The sequence continues at coordinate 4,387 of JBBQLM010000026.1, forward strand.
GCTGATCCACCTGGCCCGTCCAACGCAACTGGCGCTCATCACTTCGAGGCTTTCCCGTTTGGGCATGGATGTTGGACAGCATGTCTACTGGCTTACTGCTGGATTGCTGATCGCCCCACAGGAGTACCTGGCGCAGGTGCAGTCATTCGTTGGCAAGAGTCAGCTGCGTGCGAGCCACCTCTATGCGCTTCTGAGCGATATGCGTACCGGACGAAGCCTTACCTCTGAACAGGATGTCCCAACGACAACCTACTTGGTCGAGCTGCTAGGCCCATTGGCGCAACCACACTGGTCGGGGCGTTCCAACGAGGCCTATTGGGTCACCACGTCTATGGAAATGGGACAGCATGTCGAGAAATTGATCTCGAGCCTCGCGAGCAATCCGGACACTTGTGCAACTACTGCGCTTGTCCGCTTGCGTGAAAACACCGCGCTGAACCAATGGCACGACAGCTTGGACAGGGCATTGGCCGACCAAAACATCACCCGACGCAAGGCGCTTTTCCAGCCAGTGTCCGCCAGAGAAGCGTGCCAGACACTTGCCAACCTGTCTCCGTCCAATGCGGCAGATCTTTGGGCGTTGACCGTAGACCACCTGGAAATCCTGGCACGGGAAATCCGAGATGGCAGTACCAACGACTACCGTCAATACTGGGCCGGCACTTCGCCCAAGGTGGAAGACGATTGCCGGGACGCGCTGCTATCTGATCTCAAAGGCAAGCTCAATCCCTTGAGCATCCAAGCGGAAGCGGAGGGGCGGTACGCAGATGCAAAGCGCGCCGATATCAAGGTTATGGCCGGCCGCTTCCACATTCCAGTGGAAATCAAACGCGAGTCGCACTCAGATCTCTGGAAAGCCATTCCCGAACAACTGATAGCCCGATACGGCCGCGAAGCTGCTTCTGATGGGTATGGTATCTACTTGGTCTTTTGGTTCTCGAAGGGCATCAAAGCAGGTCCCGTGGATGGAGGGCGAAAACCTAAATCGCCGCAAGAGCTAAGAACCAGGTTGGAGGCAACCGTGCCGCACACGCTACGCCACAAGATTGCAGTGATCGTCGTTGATTGTTCCAAACCGCCATAGACCTGCCACTATTCAACCATTTGTCTCAACCAACTGCGAAGATCACCAACCCTGAACCGCTATGTCAGGTTGATAGAACGTATCCTAAACCCGCACCAGCATTCAGAATCTGGCCTATCAGGCCCGTCAGTAAGATTCGTGTGAAAACCGGCCACTTCGACTAAATCCTATAGCGGCAACGTCATCCGAGCCGGCATTCCTTCGGGTTTGAGGTCAGTTGGGTAGTCGCCAAATCGCTTCAGCTTACTGGTGGCATACGGGCTGAGGAATGCCAAATCGGCAGGGCGAATGCTGACGCCCTCTGCCTTCAGCATATGAAGTGCCAGGGTCTGATCCACCACGTTTTGCAGTGCCACCGCATTGGTCACGAGCTCGTTATAGACAATGGCTTTTTCTTGGTCGCCTGGATCATTTGACCGGAGGTGGCCGCCCGAACCGAAGGCCAAGTGCTTGGCAAATTTGTGGTGCCGCTCGATCTTGGTCGTTCCCTTATGCACCGTGCGACGCAAGGACTCGTCCATGATCCATTCCAGAAGATACGTTGTGCGAATTGCATTACCAAGCTCTTTCAACGCAAGAGCGAATCGATTTTTGGTGCTGTAGCTATTGATCTTCGCCAAGACTGCAGAAGGCGCGATGGTGCCGCTTTGGATTGCCAGCGCGAGTTGCATAAACTGGGGATAGTGCTCTTGGATAATCGCCCAGTTGACGGTGCCGGAAAACAGCGAGTTGATCCTCGAATACTTGGTGACATTGTCGGAACGATATAGATTCAGCGTATGCCAACGCCGAATACGCGGCATCAGCTCAATTCCCAGCAGGTACGCCAGGCCGAAGACGGCGGCAGATTGACCGTGGGTGTCTGCATGCACGCGATTGGGCTGTGTATCGGAGAGGTTCTGAAGTAGCGCATCCAGAATGTACGTTGCCTCATAGGTGCCGCAAGCGATGAAGCGGCTGAACAGTGCAATGTAATTGTCGGCCACGTGTCGGTAAGCAATGCCACCCGTTTTGCCATAACGGATGTGGTGCTCGGCAAGCAGGTTGTCTTCATAGGTTTCAAAATGGGTGCCGTCGGCGGCTGCGGAATGACCCGTCCCCCATTGTTGCGGCAGCTCAAATTGGGCATAAAGATTGATCAAATCCGCCGAGGCGGCCCGCAGGTCCGCAATGTCAACATGGCGACGATCAGTAAAGGCCAATTGATCGGCAGTGACTGTTCCTCCGAGATGGCGCGCCGCTTCCGTTGGTCCGAGGCCGCAGCCATAGGCAAATGTCGTGAGCACGTAGCGGTGACTGGCTTCTTTAATTTGTGGAGCTAGCCGGGAAGGGAGACCAAAATGCTGCCCCCATTTGACCCAGTGTTCTGTGTTTGAAATCGCCTCCAGCACAGCGCGCTCAGGCATGTGCGCCATCATCTGATTCTCAAGATTGATCGCCGACTCCGGGGTTTCCGTTGCACGCAGCCGCGTTACCACTGGCCGTCCGTGCCTGCCTCGCTGGAGGTATGCCTGCTGACCACCACCCACAGCGGCATCCAGAAAACGGGCCTTCTGATCAATGGCGTTCCTGACCGACCGCACCAGGCCATCCGCACCATTTGCCCACCCGCGCGCAGCGGCATATGCCGCGACTGCTGCAGGGTCGGCAGCTTCCGATGGCAACCGATCCCAAAACCGATCAAAGCTTAGCGAACCACTCACGAAAACCTCACCGGCCTTGATCGCTGATGCCAGCTCAAGAATGGCAACGACTTCCAATTGGCGTCTGTTGAAAATCTGTTTGTCATTCGCGTGGTCATGCACAAGGGCGTGCCATTCGCGTGGCAACGCATCGGGAGCCACGCCAGCGACAGTCGAATAGTCCGTGTGTGAGGAATCGAGACTTGAAATTGAGCGCACCAGACGCAGCAGTCCTTGACTTGTCGGTGCACCCTGTAGCGGCAAAGTCTCTACCAAACGTAGCAACGCACTACGAAGTGGAACGAATACGGCGCGAGCAAATGGACGCCAGTTCTGCCTCTCATGTTTCAAGTGCTCCTGGCAACTCTGTACCAGCGCTTCGCGCCCACCTTGCGCGGCATACAGCGATTCCACCCGTGAGACCTTCTGCACTGGGTCAGCATCCAAACCGTGCACGATCAGCGAATCATGGAATGCACTGATAAGGGCATCGGTTTTATTGCGCCGCGTTTGATACCACTCTGTCAGGCGTAACTCACTCTTCCACTCTACTTTGCGGGCAAGCCTGAGCAGCATTTGTGTCAAGTCGTCCAGGATCTGGCCGCGCGCATCGTGAATCACCGCCATCAGCAACGTATGGCGCCGTGGGGCGACATACTCCCGCAGTTCAAGTGCGTTGAGTCGTCGGGCCTCATTGGCCCACTGCAGAATCTTTGAATCAGCGATCGACTGTAGTGCCGTCGTTGGATTTGGCAACTGCTCAAGCCACTGGTAGCGGTCAATCAGTGCATTGAGATTTTTGCGTGAGGCACGCCCCGGCGCATCACACAAATTGAAGAAGGGCGATTTCATCGTTCTTGGATCCACGACCAACAGTGTGTCCAGTACCGCCCGCTGGGCCGTACTGAGGAGCCCACAGACGTCGCCCCACTGGTTGGCGTTAACGTTGCTATGCGCCGTGCCTGCCAAACGCCGCAAAGTGCCGAGCGCTGGCAACTCGAAACCGTGACGAATGAGGGCGTCAATCGCTGAATTGATGATGTCCGCTGGATCCGTGCGCGCGTAGGCAGTCTTACGCATTGCGGCTTTGGTCAGTGCCAGCGCCTCAGGACCCCACGAAATCACCCCGAGTCGTTTGAAAATGGCCTGACGGTGCCGATAGCGCGTTCGCTCTGGGAAGATCTGGCTGGGTTGGAATTCGACGCCCATACGGCGGGCGACGTGCTCAATTGCGATGTCGGGGATTTCGGCGGGCGGCCGAAATCGTCCAATGCTCTGGAAAATCTTTAGTTGCACAAGTAACGCCACCTGTGACTCTGCAGCTCGCACCACGGTAGGCGCCCACTGGCGCTCATCAAAGCTCGGGCTGAAGAGTTGCTGTAAGTCGCCTGGAGTCAGTGGATCGGGTAGCTCTGGATAGATTACGCTTGCCGGGGTGGGGGTCATACGGTTCCCGAATGGACAGGGGCGTGAACCATACCAAAACCCCCTTGCGATCACGCGGCCAATTCTTCCAAAAGAAAGAAGTGGCCGGTTTTCACACGAATCTTACTGACGGGCCTACTTGCTGCTGTTCTCTACATTGTTTGAGCATTTGGCGCGGGTCAGGGCAGGGGAGGCCAGGTTGCCGTCTCTGGAGCAAGTCAATCCGGCGCGGACGTTACTGCTGGAACGTGAGGCGCCATCACGGGACGATCCGGATTTCATGAACATGGAAGAGGTTCGGCGTTTTGTGGATGCATTGCCAGCTCCTTCCAATTGGAAAAGAGTTCGTGACCGTGCGATGGCGCTTTTGGTGCTTGGCGCAGGTCTGACTTCCGGTGAGGTTTTGCGCCTGCGGATTTCAGATCTGCGATTGAAGTCGGGTGAGCTTGAAGGGGTCTGGGTACCCGCACATAAGCCTCGCCCGGCACGGTTGGTTCCGATTCAGGTATGGGCTCGTCCCGCTATTGAGTCTTGGGTTCGAGAGCGGGAGGCACTTTGTCTTGGTAGCTCTGCTTTGTTACCAGGTACTGACCAACGGTTGGCCGGAACGTTGCTTTTCCCTTCGAATCTGTCAGGTGTCCAGCTGAAGGCGGTGACGTTGTTTCGCCTGGTGAAGACCACACTGGACAGGGCAGGGGTGGTGAAGCGGTATGAGGGCCCTACGTTGCTGCGCAATAGCTGTGGTGCGCTTTGGTTGCAGCAGCATGAGCTCTTGCAGGTGAGTCTGTGGATGGGGCACGCTACCGTTCGGTACACGGAGTTGCTGCTTCCTCCAAACCGAAGATAGCGCCTTCAGACGGGGGCGTTCGAGTGGACTGAAGTCGATACTTCTGCCCACGACGAGGCTAAGCCTTATAAAAATGTCCATAAGGATGGTTGGCACAGGTGGCTTAGAGAGGGGTAAAGAAGACTATTCCTGAAATCCTACAATCATGGTTGGACTCCAAACTACCAATGTGGTGATCTTGTCTTGGCCGCCGATGCCAGGCTTGTCAACTGTGACCACACATTTATCATGACAAACACTTCTTTCATGCCGATAGGTCAAAGCGACACCAGCAAGTCATCCAGTAGTGCTCGCAATCACTTGGATAATTTGGATCGATACTTGACCGCCGACCCCGGCAACGACGCGTTGTTACTGGACGCATTTGCTGTAGCACTTAGCAACTCCGAATGGGACCGTGCCGCCGACTATCTTCGGCGCGGGCAATCATTGGAAAGCCAGCCTTGGCAATGGGCCTTGCGCGCGACTGAATTCTGGATGGCACAGGAGCTTTGGTCGAAGGCGCGCGCAGAATTGGAACGCCTTGCCGATCTGCATAGTGCTCCGCCTGGGTTTGGTTTGACCATCGCACACAACTTGGGACTAGTCGCCTTTGAGGAAAGTGACTTTGCTGCATGCATTGCGCACTTGGCTTTGTATCTGGAGGCAGCGACCGATGGATCAATTGCGCAAAGCCCGATTACGCAGCAGTTGTGGTTGCGCGCATTGCATAGGACTGGTGAACTGGAGCGTGCGTGCCGCTGGACTGAGAAAAACGAGGCCGGTCACGGTCTGAGTCCACAAGCTGCGAGTGTCGCCAGCCTGATTGCCTTGGATGCTTCTGAGGTTGCGTGCGCACAGCGTTGGTCGACCCTTGCACTGCAGCAACTGACAGACCAAGACCGCCCATTGGAAGCGTTAGTTACCAAAGCATCATTGGCCTTGGCCGCCAACAATGCTGTTGAGGGGCAGAGATTTGCGCTGGCTGCCTTGCAGATCAGTCCGTCAGATGGGCGCGCATGGTCAGTTCAGGCTTTTGTTCAACTGTTGGCGGGGCAGTTAAAGCCAGCCCGCCAGAGCTTTGCCAACGCTTTGGCCGCAATGCCTCAACACATCGGAACCTGGCATGGGCAAGGCTGGACTGATATCCAGCTCGGAGATTTGGATGCGGCCCTGGTGAGCTTTGAGGCGGCGCTGGCCTTGGACCGAAATTTTGCTGAAAGCCATGGGGGGCTGGCAGTGGTCTTGGCCTTGCAAGGTCATGCTGCGCAGGCAAATGACCACATTGAACGCGCTGAGCGCCTGGACAAGTCCAACTTGACCGGGCGCTATGCACGAAGCATTCTGAGCGGCGAAGCCAAAGACGCAGAGGCTATGCAAAGGCTCGCGCAACGCTTGCTCGCTGACAAACCAGCCCTCTTTGGCGGCTCCATTGCCGAAGCTGTCAAACGGTAATTTGTCATGGCGTGCGAAGGTGGTTCGATCTAGTGACCGGGGCCCTTTTGCTGGTAGTTTGACAGCAAGAAATGGAAATCTGCTTCAGTAGTTTCCGGCTCCGCATCAGTCAGCGTTTGATGCTGGGGCGCTTGAATGGCATCAATCTTTTCTATCACTTTGCGAATGTCGTTCGACAAAGCTGGATTGTCGACATTGCGTGCCAACCCTGCTTCGAAATAGCGGCTGGCTTCAGAAAATTGGTCATGCGCCAGTGCCTTAAAGCCCCTTACGAAGTGAGGCAGCGGATTGCTTTCGTCCAATTGCAGCAAGGGTTCCCAGGTTACGAAAGCCACCGCCGCCCTGGCCGAGCTGAGTTGCAACAGACCCAATTGGTATCTGGCAATGAGCAGACCAGGCTCCAGCAGCAGTGCATTGGCAAATCCAGACTCTGCCTTATCAATTTCGCCCAGTTTGGCGTACTCTGCGCCCATCAACAAGTGCGGAATACCGGAATTCGGTTGCTCAGAAGCCGCCTGAGAGAACAAGGCGAATGCCGTAGTGCTGTCGCCCTGGGCGCTGGCGAAAATGGCTTCTTGCAATGTAGTGGTCTTCATGGTGCGGCAAATGGAAACAGGGTGGCGTAGTCTACCGGTTCTGTCGCGGTAAGCGCCGGTGCACGACAATGCCGGGATGCAAGATTTGACCGCCACTGCGATGATCCCCGAACTGCGTAAGGTACTCAAGCGGTTGCACTATCCATTGGAAGTGATGCTGGTATGTGCCCGTTGGTACGCAGCGTACCCGTTGAGCTTTCGCCATTTGGAGGAAATGATGCAGGAGCGTGGCGTCTTTGTTGATCACTCCACCGTGCACCGCTGGGCTTTGAAGATCCTGCCGGTCATGGCACTCATGTTTCGCCGGCGCAAACGTCCTGTCGGTATAAATTGGAGGATGGATGAGACCTACATCAAAGTTGCTGGCCAGTGGAAATACTTGTACCGAGCAGTCGACAAGAGCGGCGACACGGTGGACTTCCTGCTTACTGCCAGGCGGGACTTGGCCGCAGCACGGCGCTACCTGGAGCGCGCCATCAACCTGCATGGTCTGCCTTCAAAGATCACCATAGACAAAAGCGGAGCCAACACCGCTGCCATCAAAAGCGTCAATGACGACGCCTGTCTCGATATTATTTTACGTCAGAGCAAATATCTGGGTATTCTGGGCGACCGTGACCGGTGATTCTGGTGGATCGTGACCGAGGATTCTGATTCATCGTGACCGACCATTCTGGTCGACCGTGACCGATTTGCGCATCTGACCAGAATCACCGGTCACGATGCCAGAACGGTCGGTCACGACACCAGAATGGCGTCGTACACCAGCGGTATGGCGTTGCGCATTTTTATCTAAACCGTACGGGTAGCCTCACCAGCTTTTGCTGGAACAGGCATGCCCGATACCCGAAGGATTTCAATGCGCAATATCAAGGACGTGCTACGCCTCAAATACGTGGGCAAACTCTCCCATGAGCGAATAGCAGTGGCCCTGGGCGTCTCCAAAGGCGTCGTGACCAAGTACGCGGGCTTGGCCAATGCCGCCGGCCTCAACTGGGAGCAGATCGAGCTCTTGAACGAGGGCCAGTTGCACAACCGGCTGATCAACAGTGTTTCCCCGCAGAGTGCCTTTGTCCTGCCCGATTACGGACTCATCCACCAGGAACTGCGCCGCAAGGGCATGACGCTGATGTTGCTGTGGGAGGAGCATGTGGAACAGCATGGGCAGGACCAGACCCACCGCTACGCGCAGTTCTGCGTGCACTACCGGGAGTACGCCAAATCTCTCAAGCGCACCATGCGTCAGGTACACCGTGCCGGCGAGAAGTTATTCATCGACTTTGCCGGCTCGACAGTGGGCTTGCGTGGTGGCGAGCGCGCGCACATCTTCGTGGCGGCATTGGGAGCGTCGGGCTATACCTTTGCGTATGCCACGCACAGAGAGACTATGGCCGACTGGCTAGGCGCCACGGCCCGGGCACTGACTTTCTTTGGTGGCGTCACGCAGCTCATCGTGCCCGACAACCCCAAGGCCATGATTGCCGATGCCAACCGGTATGAGCCTCGGGCCAATGAAACGGTGCAGGATTTTGCGCGCCACTACGGCACCTCCGTACTACCGGCCAGGCCTCGCCGTCCACAGGATAAGGCGGTCGTTGAATCCAGCGTGCAAGTCGTATTGCGCTGGATCCTGATGCGCCTTCGCCACCAGCAGTTTGATTCTGTGGATGACGTCAACGTAGCCATTGCCCCGCTACTGGAGCGGCTCAACACCAAGCTGTTTCAGAAGTTGCCGGGCAGTCGTGCCAGCGCCTTTGCAGAGATTGATGCCCCGGCATTGCAGATGCTGCCAGCGCAGCCCTGGGAGTTTGCCGTCTTCAAGACCGTCAAGGTGCACATCGACTATCACGTCGAGTTTGAAGGGCACCGCTACAGCGTGCCCCAGGCACTGGTCAGCCAGGTGCTGGAGCTGCGGGTAACGCAGACGGCAGTGGAAGTCCTGCACCGTGGCCAGCGCGTGGCTGCTCACAAACGCAATGCGCATAAAGGCGGTTTCACTACGGTGGCCGCGCACCTGCCTGCGGCACACCGGGCGCACATGGAGTGGAGCCCTGATCGACTGATTCACTGGGGCCAAAGCATTGGGGTTGCCACCGGGCAGACCGTGACGCGACTGCTGCAAGAACGTCTGCACCCGGAGCATGGCTACCGTGCGTGCCTGGGCCTGCTCTCACTGGTAAAGCAATACGGCAAACCCAGACTGGAGTCCGCGTGCCAGATAGCGCTGGAGCTTGGCACCACCAAGTACAGCCATGTGCGCGACATCCTGGCCAACAAGCGTGACCAGATGCAGCCAGCAAATACCACCGACTGGACCAGCCCGGAGCATGAGCACGTACGCGGCTCCAGCTATTACCAATGAACACCATTTACCAATACAGGATTCCCCAATGATGATGAACACGACGATGGAGCAGTTGCGCGCGCTCAAGCTCGCAGGAATGGCCGAGGCTTTGCAGGATCAACTCGCCCAGGCCGGCATGACCGCCATGAGCTTCGAAGAACGCCTGACCATGCTGGTGGAAAGGGAAGTCCATTTGCGCGATGACAAACGCAAGTCCCGTTTGCTCAAGCAGGCGCACCTAAAGTACCCACAAGCCAGCATTGAAGACATCGACACGCGCCCAGGGCGCGGTCTGGAACGCAAGGAGGTCATGAGTCTGGCCCTGGGTGACTGGGTGCAAAGCGGACATGCGGTTCTGATCACGGGGCCCACTGGTGCGGGCAAATCGTGGCTGGCTTGCGCGCTGGCTCAATACGCCTGCCGGCGCGGGCATACTTTATTACCAACGCGTGCCGCGCATGGCTGAGGAACTTCGCATTCGCCACGGCAACGCCATGTTCGGCAAGTGGCTGATTCAGTTGGCCAGGACTGAAGTCCTGGTCTTGGACGATTGGGGAATGTCTGGAATTGATGCACAGACCCGGGCCGACCTGCTGGAAATCATCGACGACCGAGCGGCCTCAAAGGCCACCATCATCACCAGCCAATTACCCATTGAACACTGGCATGCATGGGTTGGCGATGCCACGATTGCAGACGCAATTCTGGATCGCATCATGCAACGCAATCACCGCTTCACCCTTACGGGCGACTCACTGCGACAGAAACCCAAAGCAAGCAAAAAGGAACCAAAAATAGAACCATCGTGACCGACACACCTACAATTTAACCGCGCAACGCCAAACCGCTGCAAACCGGTCACGATCGCCAGAACGATCGGTCACGGTCACCAGAATACCCAAATATCTCAACAACATCATTGAGCAGGACCACCGGGCAGTGAAACGAATCACCAACCCGATGCTGGGGTTCAAGTCATTCTGGAGCGCACAAAAGCTGATCGCCGGCATCGAGACCATGCACATGGTGAAGAAGGGGCAGTTGCACTGCCCCAGTGGGCAAGCTACGTCCACAGCAAGTCAGTTCTACAGCCTGGCTTTCTGATCAACTCGACAACCACGGCGCGATCTTTCCCGCGACACCCTTATCGCGACAGAACCGGCGCCCGATCAACCACACCAATCACACCGCTTATTGGTAGGCACAAGGGTCTTGAGTGCAATCTCAATCGCTGAACTCAGCTCCGGGTCAGACTCCATTTGCCTTTGAACATTGTCGATCATCGTGCTGAAGCGAACGTCATTTGGCAACGATACGCCCAACTCCGCCGATATAACTGTTTCTAAGAATATGCGAAGCACTTTGCGTTTGAACAGTGGATCATCAATGGCTACGCCCTGAACCCTCAGCGCGATGCGCTCTGCAAAATCAGGCTCTGGTTGGGCTGCCGCGGACGGATCCTTGGTGCTTGGATTGCGTTCCCGACTTCTTACATTCTGGCTCTGCGCGCCCAATGTCGCAATTTGCAAACGCAGCGTGGCGGCAATCTGTTGTGTGGCGGATTGAATAGCGGTCATATTGCATTGTCAGAAAATTGAACACTAACCTCTACATCGCTACGTCACATTTTTGTTGGCCATTAAGACCAATTCTCAAGCGCATAAGCGCCTGCTTGTGAATCTGAGAGATCCGCCCTTTGGTCAACCCAAGTTGGCTAGCAATTTGTTCAAATGGTTTTTCGTCCAAATAGTGTCCTCGAATGACGGTCTGCTGCTGAATTGGCAGCGATTCCACCAGATTGAGTATTTGTTCCTGCAACTGCTTGACTTCCAACGCCTGCAGATAGGGGATGTGGCGCGTATCGGCTACGTTCTCATCCGCTATTACTAGGCCAGTATCTTCTAGCATCCACGCCAACGCAAGTCCAATACCGACCTCCGCCAAGAAGCTTAACGCGCTCTCGGGCTTCATTGCACCCGTTTCATGGCCTTGCATCCCCTCCGTGCTGTCATCCGCATTTCGTTTGATGGACTCCAGGCGGTCTTTTCGGAGTCTGGATCGCAAGGCAATTTGTTCTTGCTTTTCAGTAGCGCTCTCAATTCCGTCGAGTATGGCGCCATACATTCTTCGTGCCGCAAAATTTTTGAATTGCACGCCGTGCGATAGGTCAAATCGATCCAATGATTCAATCATCCCCACTGTTGCCCATTGAAGGTAGTCCTCAAACGCAATTTCATCGTTGAAGCGCTTGCCGTAGTAAGTCGCGGCGACCATCCGCGCATAGGGCATATGGTGAAGAATTAGAGTCTCTCTAGCGCGGGCATCCTGCTTGGTCAGTAACTTTTCCCATAATTGGTCGACAGACTGAGGATCGAGGTTTTGCGCCTGTGCCAGTACATCGCTATCCAGGTTTAACCGTCCGACACGTTCCATCATGTCGCGCAATGGTTAATGGAAACTTCCAACCAAGGCCTTGAGCAGCACACTCCAACCATCAATCAACACAAACATCAGTATTTTTATCGGCAAGGCCACTGAAGTGGGTGGCATCATCATCATGCCAAGCGCCATCAACACACTGGAAACGATTAAATCGATCAACAAGAATGGAAGGAAGACTACAAAACCGATTTGGAAGGCGGCTCGCAACTCCGACAGCATAAAAGCCGGGATCAATTGCACGTTACTAATGTCGTCTATCGTTTCCGGCGCCTTGGCCTTGGACAGTTCCACCATCAACGCCAAGTCCTGCTCACGGGTTTGGCGAACCATGAATTCGCGCAATGGAGCCACCCCAAGGGTGTAGCCGGCCTCCATATTCAGCTTACCGGACATGAACGGTTGCAATGCGTCCTGATTGACTTTGTGCAACACGGGCGACATAGTAAATAAAGTTAGAAACAGCGCAAGTCCAATAAGAACCGTGTTGGGAGGTGTCTCATTCATCCCAATGGCATGGCGTAGCATGGACAAGACGATGATGATGCGTAGAAAACTCGTCATGCACACCAATAAGGCGGGCATAACCGCCAGTACGGTAAGGCCCAAGACGATCCGTAACGCCTGAGCGGTCTCCGCTGAAGGTCCCATTTGTACAGCGGCATTGCGCGCCTGCGCAGAGGTCAACGTACACAAAAGGGCTGCCAGCAGAAGCCCACGCGAACTCAAACTCATCCACGACATTGAGGCTTTCATGCGCCGCGATCTTCACCAGGAACGTTGACCAACAAAGCCTCTGCCAACAGTTGAATGGATTGACTTGAACAGCCAATGAGCAGGCGCTTGCCCTGCCATTCCACTTCATGCAAGCTATGTTTGCCTGTCAGGTGAACCGTGCCCAGCACGTTCACACCACAGCGCGGCTTGCCAAACGGCCAGCGCGACCATCCGCCAAGCAAGCTGCTGCTGTCTTTGCCAGCGGTGCCTTGCATTTTTCCACGGTTGCGCCACCAAACGGCGGCCAGCGCGACAACCAACAGTATGAGGGTGAGAGCAATAACACCCGACATATCTACACCCTTGTCATTGTCCGAGGTGGTGTTTTCGCGCAGCAGCGGAATGGACTCCGAAAATTTCATGTAACTCCGGGTGCACCCAAGTTCAACGCCAGCGGCAACTCAGTGATACGCACCGCAAATTGATCATCGACAGCGACCAACTGACCACGCGCTACCACCTGCCCCTGCAAAATGAGGTCCACTGGATGCTGAACGCTCCGATCCAACACCAGAACTTGCTGGGCCTTCGCTTCCATGAGTTCGCCTACCGTCAAAGTGACACTTCCAATGCAAACCTGCAACTGCGCCTTGACTTGGTGCAGTGGGTTCGTGCTCCGGAGCAACGTAGCGGTACCTTGCACGGGCGTGTCCTTCAACTCGCTCAGTTCAATCATTTGCGCACTAGAGGGCGAATCAACGGATGCTGCTACCTTACTGTGTTTAATTTCATTCTCCATACCAATGCTTGGCTTTTTATGGGGCGTCAGTTAAGCCGCGATAAGTAACGATTCTGGGAATTCTTGCAATGGATCGTGAGTAAATCGACCGAAATCATTGGGTCAGTTCAACTGCAACCATCCCATCGCGCTGGCCAAGCCACGCGTAACAAAGTAGGTGCATCGCGGAATCTTCTTTATGTATTTCCACCGCAATGGGATTTTCCAAACGATGGTTGATGGGCACCACATCTCCAAAACGCAGAGCCTGGATTTGCCCCAAAGTCAGTGAGATTGGTTTGAACTGAACATCCAAGCGCACTGATTCCTCGGCAATTGCCTTACCCAAGGAAACAAGTGGTGGAAGCCCTTTCAAGTCGACCGGTTTGGATGCCTGCCCCCCCCCCAGTAATAACTGCACCGATTTTGCTGGCAGGTCAAGACTCCACGTGCCGTTCCACCAAGGCAAATGAATTTTCAAATGCCCATTCCATGTAGTCCATCCCGGTGCGACAGGTGTGTCGTCCCACATTGCATCCCCACCAAGGATCGTTTCAAGGCGACTACGCCAATCAACCCATGCATCCTTAGCTATTGATTGCGCAACACTTGATTCTGAATAGGCGCTACCAAGGTTTGATACCGCAGTAGGTAGGCCAAACAATTGCAATGCCAGAGCATCCTCAGCCTGCCGGTCAGTCAGAGGGTTCCCAGTGATCGAGTCTGGAGAAGACAATCCCCAGTCAGAGCGCCATCGGTCAAACACCTCGCAAAGCCGTACATGAACCTGCAAGCGCTGCTCAGCACTCCAGCACAATAGCTCTTTAGCGCGTTGGCGCGATTCGGCCAAGGACAATAGTGGCGAGGGTCTCTGGACCGACACGCCTTAGCCCTTCCGCATCGCAAACAACTCTTGCAACATCTCGTTCGCCGTAGAGATGATTTGCGAGCTGGCTTGATAGCCCCGCTGCATGATCACCAAATCACTGAACTCTTGCGACAAATCGACGTTGGAGATTTCAATAAACCCGGAGCGCACGGATCCAAATGCACCACCCGCACTGCCAATATGCCAAGCACTATCGTCCGTGCTTTCAAATTGGTTGTCACCCAAGGACTTAACCGCGTCCGCACTGTCGAATCGACCCAGCGCCAGTTTCGACCCCTTGACCTTCTGACCATTTGCATAGGTCATGACCAGCGTGCCGGTGGCGTCAAACGCTGTTGAAGACAATTCGCCCGGGGCAAATCCATCCGTTGATCCAAAAGCCAACGTGGACAAACTTCCAGCTGCAAAGGAGGTTACATCGGTACTGAGATCCAACGTCAATGGAATGGCTGCCTGTCCCGCAGGGGTGTAGGTCATGGATAGTTTGGAGGTTGCTACAGTGGGCTTGCCGTTCAGGAAGATCACTTGGCCAGTACCAACCACGATTGCACCCTCCATCAGCTCAACCGTCCAACTACCCGGAGTGGTGGCGTTGGTATTGGTGAAGCGCGCACTCAGCGTGTGGGAACCACCCGCAGCATCTAAAACCGTTACACCACTTACCGTGACCGGGGTGGTTGCGTCAACGGAGAGATTACCGGCGAACTTGAGTGACGCAGATGCCTTACCGGCCAGAGTCTGGACGCCGGAAATCGCAATTTCGCCTTCGGCGCCATTTTCGTCCACCCCCATTACTTTTGCGCCAGTTACCTTGCTAACCAGAACACCATCCTTGTTGAATTCAAATTGGCCGGCTCGGGTATAGGTGATGTTTCCGCTCTCGTCCTTCAGGCGGAAGAGACCTTGTCCATCGACTGCCAGATCCAGGCCGTTACCGGTTTGCCGCAGTTCCCCTTGTTTGAACGACAAACTTGTTCCCGAGGAACTCAACCCGAATCCGAGTTGGCTGAATTTTCCCCCTACATTCCCTCCATTGGCATAGAAGGCATCCGAAAAATTCAGGGTCGAGCTCTTGAACCCTGGCGTGTTCAGGTTGGCCGTGTTGTTCGCGATCACGCGCAACCCGCGTGAATACCCAGAAAGACCTGTCATGCCTACATAAATGGAATCGATCATCTAACTACCTCTTTTGCTCAACGAACGTTTACAACTTGACCCAAACCAATGTTGGTCAGCGACGCACCAGCTGCAGTCTTAACGGTTAGTAGCGGCGAAGATCCGGACAAAGCCAATGCCATTACGGTGCCGGTCACATTGCCGTTATCAGTACTAATATCAACAGTGCGTCCGATCAATCCAACGGACTGCAACGCGGATTGGTTGCTGATTAAAGTCTCAATGTTGGTATTGAGTTGCTGTGTTTGCTGCAGCGTTGAAAATTGCGCCAACTGCGCCATGAACTGCTGGTTGTCCATTGGCTTCATCGGATCTTGGTAAGTCAACTGCGTAAGCAAAACTTTGAGAAAGTCTTGCTGCGTCAAACTGTTCGCCTGCAATCCTGATGCAGAGCTGCCACCACCAACAGCTTCGATAGTCATATTTTCTCCTGGGGATGGGGTGAGGGAAACTCCGAAGCATTGGAGTTTACATTGTGGTGCGCTTGCGCTCGCACTCTCATATGTGCATCAACCTGCACTGCAAATAGACTATCGCTCCGATTGCTGAGGTTTGACTGGCCATCAAATACAACAGATCCATTGCATACGATCCGACCTATGCGCTGGCCGACCGCCGCAAAATGGCGTCGCAACTCCGCCACCACAATCTGTGACTGCGATGAGACCTGTATGACGTTACCATCCATTCCCAGCCAGATATTGACTGACTGGCCTTGCCATTGCACGTGCAACCTCACCGGGGATGCGGCAAAGTCTGGTGCCAGCAATGCTCCTTGTGCAAGTTCTGCATAAGCATTTTTGACGGATTCGGACGACTCATGTTGCTTTGCCGCCTCTTCATGAGGCATCGGATTTGACACCAGCCTTGTATTCAGCGGAATAGAAACTTCAGACAGCACGCGCGCACTCGGAAGCATTGCGATTTGAGCCGGGCGAGGACTGATCGACTCACTTGTCATTTGTGCCAAAGGCGCGTTTGATGAATGCGCCGCGACTGAACTCTGCAAAGGAACAGCAGAGTTCGAACCATCGACCGCACTTCGAGAATAGGGCGTCCCAGAGAAACTGCCCAATTCCAATTCCAATTCTGAACTTGGGACGCCAGCGGAGTCAGCACCATGTGTAACGTTCGCACCACCTATTCCGACCATTGAAAGTTGTTGCCCCGTTTCTTCGATACTACCGTCGGTGCTGGGGTCTAAATTCGGTGCAAATTCACTCTCTTTCAAGATGGCAGGCAAATGCAGCCGACGACTTGGTAAGGCAGCTGAACTGTGACCTGGCACATTCGCCGTCTGCGTCGTGCGGTTGTCCGTCATTGACGCAGAGCTCGGATCAAATGGCTTAAACCAGTTCTCAAACTGCGCGCGTTCCATTTCATGCCGCCACGCCGCATTTAGTGATGCGCCATGCGAACGCAGGCTGCCTTCGGCTAACTGGAGCAGGGATCGCACCGGTTTGGTGTCTACTTGGTTGGCGATGTTTGCGTTGATGCTCATTGGCCGTCCTCGACGTATGCGGCTTGCTGTCCACGGTGCTTCAAGCGGCCTATCCATTCGCGGTCGGCCTCAGAGGCTGCATGGCGAGTTTGCTCTACAGCGAAGTCTTGCTGGGCTTGGATGTGGTGCTCAGTCAACCCGTCCAACTTGCATTGTTGAGCCAAATACGCCGACTGAATCTTCCTCTTTTCAGTCTGGAGCTTTTCGATAGATCGTCTCTGCGCCTCGATACTCTGCAGCAGGCTGACTAGAAAATCTAATCCACGTTGGTGCGCAATAGGATCTGGATGTCGCAGCAGAGCTCTCTGAATCTGCGTCGACTGCGCTTCCATCCTAACCTGCATTGCCACCAGATCTTCATGCGCTTGTGTCAAAGCAGCTTGGGCCTTTGACAGTTGCCTTTGAAGAGACTCCTTGATCCACTCTTGCCTTTGCACAAATGGCTTCAACGCGTACTGAAAACCACGCATATCGACTTGCACCAAGCCAGCTTTGTCCCTGCTCACGACTTAGCCCTCGTCACTGGCGTGGCCGGCATCGGTGCTGCTTTGCCAGCGTTGACACGCATCGCCTCTTGCAAATCGTTCAAGGCCGTGATGCGTGGCACGCCGCCTTCCCGTTGGCGCAGCCAGCCAAGTAGTGATTGCTCCATTGACAGCGCTTCGTCCAAGGCAGGGTTAGCGCCTTTCTCGTAAGCGCCAATATCGACCAACTGCCTGTTCTTGTCCAGGATAGCCAAGCGTTTGATGGTGTCGGTTATCAACTGCTGCTCTTGGGCAGTGGTCAAATCCGGGAGCAGACGACTCGCACTCTTGAGCACATCAATGGCGGGATACTGGCCTTGATGGGCCAGGTGGCGCGACAGCACAATGTGGCCGTCCAGGATTGCGCGCAAGCTGTCCGACACCGGTTCATTCAGATCGTCGCCTTCTACCAACACTGTCAACAAAGCGGTGATCGAACCACCAGATGGCGCCGTGCCGCAACGCTCACACAATTGCGGCAACTCTGCAAAAACCGAAGGCGTGTAGCCCCGCGCAGTCGGAGGTTCACCCGCCGCCAAGCCTACTTCCCGTCGGGCCATCGCAAGGCGGGTAATAGAGTCCATGGTCAGCAAAACTTGCTGCCCGGCATCACGAAAGTACTCCGCAATCGTCACGGCCGCATAGGCCGCGCGGATGCGCGCCAGCGCTGGCTGATCCGACGTAGCCACCACAACAATGGATCGCTTCAGGCCCTCTTCACCCAACTGCTTTTCAATGAACTCCTTGACCTCACGGCCGCGCTCACCAATCAACGCAATAACGTTGACGTCTGCACTGACATGGCGTGCAATCATGCCCAGCAATGTGCTTTTGCCCACACCGCTGCCGGCAAAAATTCCCACACGCTGTCCCAGACCTAGGGTGAGAAGGCCATCGATGCAACGTACACCGGTCTGCAACACATTGTCAATGCGCGGACGCTGCATGGGGTTTAAAGGCGAGGCATACAGCGCACGTTGAATCGGTGCAATGGGATCGTTCAGGCCATCCATTGCATGGCCAAAACCATCTATTACCCGTCCTAACAATTGGGGTCCAACCCCCAGCGTTGATCGTCGACCGATCGCAACAACTTCTGCACCAGCCGCGACGCCTTGCAGATTTCCGTAAGGCATAAGCGTCAAGTGGTCAGCCCTAAGCCCCACTACTTCAGCCAGCAAGCCTTCTGAGCGATCCTTGCCATGCAAACCATTGTTTCTAGAGCGTGATCGCGGCAAGATGCGGCACAACTCCCCCAACGTAACGTCGGGTCCTTGTGCTTCGATAGCCAAGCCTTGCAATTGGCGCACCCAGCCAATGCGCTGCATCAAATCGGCCTGATGCACGGCTGTACGATAGTCTTGCATGGGATGTCCCATGTCGACAGCGCTTGTTTTCACGTTGCTCGCTCCATCGAAGCCAAGTGTCTGCGCGAAGCCCTTGTGCTCAATAGAGTTGCTTCCAACGCCTTGAATTGGACTTCCAAACGTGCGTCCAGAATGCCTTCCACAGAGCGCAAACGACACCCTCCAAGCTTGACTCGTGGGTCAGCGACCCATCGCAGCGTTGACCGCTCCGCACTAAAGCCGCCTATCTTTAGCAACCTCAAACTCTCTTCGTCAGTTTGCAACAAAGCAAGATCATCGGGATGTAACTCTATGTTCAGCAACGCATGTCCGTGCCATGCCTTTAGGCATTGCTGCAACTGCGCACGCAAACCAGGCAGGCTAGCGCCCTCTTCTCCTAATATCCTACACACTACTTCGTACGCCAACGCGAGCATGTCGTCTTCAGCATCTGCAAGATAGGCGGTAAATTGAATAGGAATGTGTTCCAACACCTTACCAAGCTGTGTCAACTTGAGTTGCCATTGGGCCTGCAAATTTTTGACCGTCTTCTCCGCTAGTCTCTTTGCCTCTTCGGATGCTTGCTCATAGGCTTGCTGCACCTTCTCTTTGGCCAGCTCAATTGCCAACTGTTCTGCCAAGCGCCGAACCTCTTTGTCGGCATCCTGCTTTGCCTTTTGGTAGCCCTCCTGAAAACCACTCGCGAAGGCGTTGGCGCTAATATCTTCGACGGCGACATGATGCTGCGTTGAAGTGCCGGTATCGACCAAAACCGCCTGCACTGCCGTTGCCACGGCGGGGGTAGTGTCCGCGCTCTGCAACGCCGTGATGGTCACTGATTGAACTGGCTCATTGCGCGGTAGCCGACGCGGCAATGCCTGCATTGTCACGTCATGAAAAACAGTCGGCTCTTGGGTCATGACCGCAGTCCGCCACGACGTGAACCCCAACGCTGAAACCAAGTATTGAATTTCACTTGGCCGAATCGTGGCCGTTCTGTGGGCGATTGTCCGGTCGCAACCACTGTCCACCGTTCGCAGCGCAAACGCAGGGAACGCAGAAGTGCTTCCTCCAAGGCGCCACCCGAAGCAGAAGCATCTGAAGGATCCGCCAGTAAATCGTCCACCTGCCGGCGCAAAAGAGCGGGCAAAGCGTCAAGCACTTTTTGCGTCCAAGGCCAGGACTGAATTCGCAAGAATCGGGCAATCAACAATGCGGGTTCTTGACGCAACGCGGTGATCAATGCACCTTCGTTGACTGCATCCAAATCAACAAAGAAATCTAGATTACTTCTGTCCCCCGGCGTCAGATTTCTAGCAGTCTGCGGCACTCGAACGACGCCAAAAGATTCAGTGCCATCCAACGCCTGCTCCAGCAACCGGCGGTCGGTTGGGACTCCTAGTTGCACCAACTCAGCCAAAAGAGCCTTCAGTTGGGGCAGCTCAGACGGCGCCATCTGTGCAAACAACCATCCCTGGTCCTCAGCCGACAGAGCGTGCGCCACAATCGCGGCGCGGCGCACAGGATCATTCGCCTGCTGGATGGTGAGATCAGAGAAATTCATAGCGGCTTGTGGTGTATGGATGCTTCATCCGTCGGACCAACACCATCTGATCGTTGCTGCATCCACGCCTGAACCTGTGCCAGCACAGCTTGGCGCTCCTGATCAGTCAAGCGCTCCCTTGTAACTGTGGCACTTGCGTTGCGCCGGAATACTATACTGCCAAACCAAACCAGGGCCAGCGATACAAACGCCAAGACTGCAGCAATGTAAACAATAGGTGGCAAGGCCGGCGCTGTGTTCTGCTGACCCGAGTTTGCCAATGATGTAGCACTGATCGGGTCTGCGCCACTTTCCGCCATGGCAACGCCGTCACTCGATGCCAAGGCGCGCAAAGACTGCACCACTACCGTGTCACCACGATCCAAGGAGGCCCCCACAGCTGCCGACAACAGCTGCCGCAACTGCTCTTCCTGGTTCTTGTCTAACGCCTGGCGCACCACAGCAACAACATAAATGCGCCGCACAGAGCCCACACTTCCAACGACTTGCTCCACACGCCGACCTACCTGGTATTCGACCTCTCGCTGCGTCGTGCCTGCCGGAGGGGGGTTGCCTGATCGCGCGATCTCCAGCGGTGGCACACTGACTTCGCGAATTGACCCACGCTCCTTGACAACTACTCCCTTGCTTTCACCCGATTGCGACGCCGCTGGAATGACATCCTCCGTCGTTGTGCGCACCAGGTCCATATTGAGGGTTACGTCAACGCTGGCCAGTGCCTGTCCGGGGCCGAACGCCTTATCCAGAACAGCACTGGCTTTGCGCACCAGCAACGCCTCGGTCTCCTTTTTCAACTCCAGCCTGGAACTTCCACCATTCGACCCAAAACCATTTGCACTATCGCCGGCGTCTTCGTTTGAGCGCGTCAACGCAACCCCCTGTTTGTCCACCACCGTCACGTCTTGCGCCGTCATGCCAGGCGTTGCTGCAGCCACCAAGCGTTGGATGCCACTGATTTGCTCAGACCTCAGGGACTGATCTTCACGCATGGTGAGCGTTATCGCGGCCTTAGGCTTTGCAGTCGCTTGCTTGAACAGACCCTGCTCCGGCAACGCTAGGTGAACACGAACATCCTTGATTTCCGACAAGGCCATGATGGTGCGTGTGAGCTCACCTTGGAGGGCGCGTTGGTAGTTGATTTTTTGTGCAAATTCGGTCATACCAAAGTCGGTGTTGTTGAACAACTCAAACCCAATGGAACCGTGCAATGGAAGGTCCTTGCCCATCAATTTGATGCGGGTGGTATGGACCTGCGCCTTGTCTACCGTAATAGAGCTTCCACCTTCTTCAACCCGATACGGAATCTTGAGCTTGTCCAACTCCGAAATCATGACGCCGGCATCCTGTGGCTTCAGATCTGAAAACAGCACTGCATACTCTGGTCTGAGCAACCACCACGCACCACCAACGGTGGCCAACACAATCAGGACACTTAGTGCAACAAAGCTCACGCGCGCGCTCCGCCCCAGTTTCTGCCAAAACGCATTCATGAAACTAAACCTTCTCGATTAATATTATTCTGACGACTCATGCCACCCACTACACCTGCATCTTCATGATGTCTTGATAGCCTTCCAGTAGACGATTGCGAACCTGCATCATGAGCTGGAACGACATGCGGCTTTCCTCCAACCGAATCATGATCTGGTGCAAATTCTCGACATTGCCCACCGCGAGCTGTTGCAAGTCAACTTGATTGACCATCAGCTGCTTGTTAACCTGGCCCAACCCCTGGCTCACCAGATCTCCAAATCCATCTGGAGCCCCAACCGCTGCACTATTTATCGACGCTTGCGCACCGGCCATGGGTTGCAGCGAAGGCTCCAGAATCTGGGCCGTGACCGGCGCGATGGCGGCGACTGCTTGTGTGCTCATGTGTTGCCTCCAATTTCCAGGGCCTTCAAGGCCATACTGCGGGCTGTATTCATGGCTGCAACATTGGCTTCGTAGGAACGCATGGCGCCCATCATGGTCACCATTTCAGTCGCAGTATCAACACCCGCATAGGTAACGAAACCTCGCGCGTCTGCCATTGGATGGCCTGGTTCGTAGACAGAGCGTGGTGTTTGTTCGGTTGGCTGGATTTGAACCAGAGGCGCATTCAAACCTTGTTCAATGCTGCGGGCAAACGTTGCATGCGCAACAACCCGCATTGGCTTGTAAATGCTGCCGTCCGGTCCGGCCACTGAATTTGCGTTGGCCAGGTTGAGCGCCGCCACTTCGACGCGCGTGCGCTCCACTGTCATACCGATAGAACTGATGGCAAATGTTTGCGTGTAATCCATAAATAGAAATGGTTTGCTTGGTTAGTCTGATGGGGCATTAACGCTTGCCGTCGCTGGCTGCGCTGTACAACACACTTAGGTGACGGGAAAGGCCCCTGAGCAAGGCTTGGTAGTGAACCGAGTTTTGCGCCATGCCTGCGACTTCGACATCCAACTGGACTTTGGCCGGCATCCCCGCTCCATCCAATGCGGGCTCCATCACCAGCGGCGAGTCCGCCATATTGAGCAAAGTTTGGCTATCCAGTCGACCTTGCTCATGGAGCGTGCGCCTAGCGTCTTGCACATAGGCTTCAAAGTTGACGCGTTGCGGAACATAGCCTTCAGAACTGGCATTGGCAATGTTGGTGGCAATGGCTTGCTGGCGCAAACTGGCCGCATCCAGCGCCATTGAAAGCGCTGCAGTGGTAATACCTTCGATGCTGTCAATCATGGTGTCGTGAAGCCTAAAGTTATTGAATGATGAGCTCTGCGTGCAGGGCGCCAGCCGCTTTCACCGCGCGCAGAATCGAGATGATGTCGCGCGTGTTGGTCTTCAGACGGGCCAATGACTGCACCAGATCCGATACAGTATTGCTGGCAGCGATAAAGTCCACGCCTTTGCGCTCGTCCACGTCCAATTGTGAGTTGCTAACCAAGGCCGTGCGAATACCCGATCCCCCGCCAGCGATAACCCCTATCGGCTGGGACACTGTCGTCTGGCTGCTAATTGATACTTTGATGTCTCCGTGCGAAATTGCCACTTTGGATATCTGCACATCGCCACCAGAAACAACTGTGCCTGTACGCTCATTGATGACGACCTTGGCCCGACGATCTGGCTCCACGGTTACCGCCTCCAATTGCGCTACAAACGACACCAACTGCCGGGTTTGTGCGTCGGTCAGCGTAATGTCGATTCCAGATGCGTCCCTGGCCCGCGCCATTCCACTATCCAAGCTACCGCCAAGTTGCTGATTGATGGCGTCCGAAATTCGACTCGCGGTGGTGTAGTCGGGCTCATTGAGCACAAAGGTAATCTGCTGATTGGCAGACACCATCTGTGCGCTTACGCCTACCTCCACGGTCGCCCCGTTTGGAACAGAAGCGACCGTTGGATGATTCTTCTGAATCACATTGCCATTGGCATCGTGACGGTATCCGCCCACCGACAAACTGCCCTGTGCCAGCGCATAGACGCGCCCATTCGCAGCTTTCAAGGGTGTGACCAACAAACTTCCCCCGACCAAGCTACGTGCATCTCCGGCTGACGCAACGGTAATGTCCAGCGCGTCGCCTTCCCGCGCGAAGGTCGGCAATACGGCGCTGACGATGACGACCGCAACGTTGCGGCTTTGAATCTGATCCGCTGGCACCGTCAAATTGAATTGCGACAAGGCATTGGAAAGCGCCTGGCGCGCCACGCGATTGGTGGGCGAATCCCCTGTGCCCGCCAAGCCGGTCACGATACCGGTACCAACCAAGGCGTTGTCACGCCAGCCTTGCAACCTACCCAGGTCCTTGACCCGTACCGTGTCGGCCAAGACCCCGACCGACAGCGCCAGGCCGGCACCGAGCAAAAGACTAAACCGCACCACCGCAATGTTGAAAAAGGAAAGTCTCATGCTTAAAAACCCAACCAATCAAGGAAGGAGAGCCATTTTGGTCGGCGGTTGCGCTCGGCGATGCTACCGTCACCAAGATAAGTAATCTTGACGTCGGCCATACGTGTTGATAACACCACGTTGTCATTGGAAACGTCTGCTGGCCTAACCCGGCCCTCCAAAGTCACGGTCTGAGGCTCATCATTCACGGTCAACAATTGCTCGCCCGCGACCTTGAGCTCCCCATTGGGCAACACCTCTTTAACCGTCACACTCAAAGTGGCCAAGAGCCTGCTAGTGCGCTGAGTCTTACCGCCGCCATCAAAGTCACCATTGATGCCCAAGCTGGCTTGCCCGCCCTTTCCACCTGAATGACTCAGTTCAGCGGATTGACCGATTTTTCGGCGCGTACCGGTATCAGCAGCCGTGACTGCGCTGGAGTTTTCAAACACCTGAACCGTCAACAAGTCCCCCGCACGGAACGCTTTGCTATCCCCTGTCAAGGGGCGATAGGTATCCTCCTGGTATAGACCTGCGGCCACGCCAACAGTGATCTGTATCAAAAAACCAAGCGTGATGGCGATCCGCAGTACCGAAGACCATACTCTTGTCGCTACCTGCTTTGAACGATTCATGGTTGCATCTCCACACTGCCGGGGCCGGTCACACGTGCCACTAGACTCCCGGCGCTGTTGACCGGTTTAACCCGCACCATCTGTCCCAACTGCCCGTCTTGCATCACCTCGACCCGGCTTTCCAGTGCTACCAAACCGGTACGTGCCGTCAGGTTCGCCCAGTCTCCACGTTGCACGGCAGGGATGCCCTGCAAATGTGCATGCGTGATCACTTCACCGCTACGTATCGCGCGTCGCATTCTTTGCGCGATCTGGGGCACGGCAACAACCGCGTCCGGCGCGCGCGTGACATCGACTTCCCGCTCCTGCCAATCGGACGTCTGCAGTGTGGCCCCCGCAGCCAAGGTTGAGGCCGCAACGGCCACTGGCATGTAAGTCGCCACTTCGAACCGAACGGAAACCGAACGAACATACTGCCCATTGGCAAAGGCATCAACCCAAACCAGCATGCGACTGGACATCGGCAAGGTGTCCAATGGACGCACCACCAAAGAACCGGTAGCCGCTGGCATGTTGAGGTTTGCCGGAGTGGCTACTGCCTGAATTTCTATTCTTGCCCTTGGAACATTTGCAAGCGTTGACTCCAAGTGCTTGCGCAACGCTGCCTGTGCAACCGACTGCAACTTCTCGCCAGCAATCTCGGCTGTAGATCGGCTCACCTCCGTGACCGGTGACCCCAGCCATTGCACTTGCTCTGCGCCCAATCCCATCTGCGTGCGCAACCAGCGTTGCAATTGCGCCCGGTCCAAGGACGCCGCCTCGCCCGCACGTGGCGCAGTGCCCAGCGGCACCGCCATGGCCCGCCGCAACAGGTCCAGGTCTGCGCTGCTGATGTGTGCGACATCGGCCAAAGTGACTTGTGCCTGCACCACTTGCACGCGTTCTTTCATTTCAATGCGTAGCAGGGCTGATGCGGGGCCAGCATTGACAGTGCTCGCCAATGCCAAGGAGCACACCGCGCACGTCCGCAGCAAAGCCGTCAAAGAGGAAAAGCGCCGCTTCATTTTTATCTGCGCAAGCCGTTGACCATGCCCAGCATTTCGTCTGATGCCTGCACCACTTTGACGTTGGCTTCATAGACGCGCTGGCCCACCATCAAGTTGACCATTTCGTCCACCAGCTTGACATTGGAACCTTCCAAGTAGCCTTGGGCCAAGGCTCCAACACCGTCCTCGCCGGGCCTGCCGGCGATGGCTTCACCTGACGCGTCACTGGAGCGGTACAGATTGTCGCCCTGCGCCAGCAAACCCTGGGGGTTGCTAAAACGCACCAGCGCCAGGGTTCCAATGTCCGTCAGCGCCGTTTGGTTGCCAACCCGGGCCTGCACCCGGCCGTCCGGTTGGATGATCAGCGCTTGAGTATTGTCAGGAACCGTGATGCCCGGTTTGAGCACGAAGCCAGATTGGGTCGCCAACTGTCCTTCCTGGCCAATCTTGAGTGTGCCGCCGCGCGTGTATGCGCGGTGGCCATCGGGCATGGTTACCTCAAAAAAACCGTCACCCTGGATCGTCACGTCATAGGCGGAATCGGTCTTTTTCAGATCACCCACATCAAACATCTTGGACAAACTCGCCACGCCAACACCCGCACCCAAGCGCGCCATGGGAGACAGCAAGCCGGTAGCCGCATGGTTGCCCAAACTGGCAGTACGACTGGTGTCATTCACCATCAGGTCAGAAAAATTGACTCTCCCCTTTTTAAAACCCGTGGTGCTGACATTGGCCAAATTGTTGGCAATGGTGTCAACATTCAACTGCTGTGCTTGCATGCCCGTGGCACCGATGTACAGAGCGTCAAACATGGGTTAGCTTTCAATAGTAGAAAAATGGAAAACGGGATGTCGCGTCATGACAACTCACCCAGCTTGCGAATGGCTTGGCCGGTCATCTCGTCATAACCCTGCACAGCTTTTTGCATGGATTCAAAGTGGCGCATGGTTTGCATCATCTGAACCATCTCTTGCAGAGAGTTGACATTGGAGTTTTCCAGAAAACCCTGCCGTATCTGCAGATCCGAGTCTTTGAGCAGACTTACGTTGTCGGAACCTGCGACTAACCCATCACCCAAACGCTGCAAAGACTTCTCATCTTCAAACTGCACGACTTTGATTTGTGCGATAACCGGGTTTTGGCCCACCGTTTGAGACGGGTTTCCAGGCTTGGCACTGACACCTTCAATGTCAGACACGTAACCCGCCGCGTCAATGGAGGGCGTGCGGTTGTTCAAGTAAATCTCGCCACTCTTGCCCATCACCGGAAAACCCTGTGCCGTCACCAAACGACCGCGGGCATCCACTTGAAAAGTGCCCTGGCGGGTATAGGCCGGTCCATTTTCGGTGCTGACCTCAAAGTAGCCTGGCCCAGCCAGCGCCAAATCCAGACTCTGCCCGGTTGACTTTAGCGTGCCGGGTCTGACATCGGACTGCACAACCAGCGGCGCAAAAGTTTGCGTCGTGCCCTTGATGTCGGCTGCCGATGCGCCCATGTGGTCAACGGCCAGCGCGAACATGGACGCACCGGCCTGCGTGGACTGGCTGGCTGCGATTTCGCGCTTGTAGCCCGGTGTCAGCGCATTGGCCAAATTGGTTCCAATGCGATCCAGGCGCTGCATATCTTGGTGCATGGCCTGCAGTGAAATGGCGAGAACTTCTTGCATGGGAGTGGAGTGAAATGGAATGGGGTTACAGGCTGACAACCGCGTAGGACTTGAGTTCTATGCTGTTGGGTATCTCGGTCATGGACAACACGCGCAAATGTGGCATCACGCGTTCAGACAACGCGCGCACGTGGCGGCGTAGTTCGGGGGAGCACAGCAACACTGGCAGCAAATTGCTCTTCATCATGCGCTCCGCCTGCTGTGCAAGTTTGGCCATGATCTGCTCGGCAAGTTTGGGCTCCAGCACCATGGGTTGCGGTACCGACTGGGCTCCGTCCTCGCGAGGCGCCATTGCGACCTGAATGCTTCGCATGAACTGACTCTCAATCGTTGGATCCAGCGTCATCACATGCAAGGCCGTAGCCTCACCCAAAAGGCCCTGGCATATCGCATGGCCCAGGCGGTTGCGCACTACTTCTGTCAAATGGTTAGCGTCTTTGGAATGGCGCCCGGCATCGGCCAACGTCTCCAGAATGGCATCAATGTGCCGAATGGACACCTTTTCTCGCAATAGGTTTTGCAATACGCGTTGCACGTCGCTGACCGACAAGACTGTAGGCACCAGTTCTTCAACCAAGCTTGCTTGTGTCTGGCGAACACGCGTCAATATGCGGTCGGTTTCGGCGCGGGTCAGCAACGTTGCCGACTCACGGCGCAGCACCTCGGTCAGATGCGTCATAAACACGGTGGTCGCGTCTACCAGTGTGAACTTGGCAGCCACGGCGGCTTCGCGTTGCGATTCCTCGATCCACAGGGCCGGCAAACCATAGGTAGGGTCTTTGGTGACGACTCCTGCCAACAGGTCGGTCTTTCCACTGGGGTGGATTGCCAGAATGCGGTCCAGCATCGACTCACCCCGCCCACAAATGACGCCGTCCAAATGAATCTCGTAGCGACTGGACCCCAGTCGGTTTGCGTCTTTGAAACGCACGCGTGGTAGCACAAGACCCAGTTCCTGTGCATGCTGTTTTCTGAACGCCGCAATGCGCTCCATAAAAGCACTGCCGGGGGCGTTGACCAGTGGAATCCACTGGCTACCAACATGCACTTCTATTGGCTCCACCGGCAACAAGGCATAAGGGTCGTCCCCCGCTTCGCTTGCGACGACCTCGTCTGCAGCTTCCGCACCCGGGGTTCCCGGTGCGTCTTTGGCTGAGTCCAAGCCAGCCTTGCGGTAGGCCATCCAGGCCACGACACCAACCACGGATATCAGTACCATCGTTGGCAGTACAGGAATGCCGGGCAACAGCATCAAACCCATCAAGGCCGCGCCAACCAGGAGCAACGTCTTGGGAAACGAGGTAATTTGCCGCAACACTTCATCGCTCAAGTTTCCATCAGACGCCGAACGCGTCACGATAATGCCGGTACCCACAGCAATCACCAAGGCCGGCACCTGGGTCACAATGCCGTCACCAATGGTCAGAAGCGTATACGTGCGCAAGGCCTGGTCCCACGGCATTTTGTGCTGCATGACACCAATCAACAGGCCGCCGATGATGTTGATCATCAAGATGATGATGCCCGCAATGGCATCGCCTTTTACAAACTTGCTGGCACCGTCCATGGCGCCGTAAAACCCTGCTTCTTTTTCAATATTCTTGCGCCGGGCCTGTGCCTCGGCCTGGTCAATAAACCCCATGTTTAGATCAGCATCAATACTCATTTGCTGGCCGGGCATGCTGTCCAGCGTAAACCGAGCTGCCACTTCGGACACACGTTGTGCGCCACTGGTAATCACCACGTATTGCACCACGATCAAAATCAAAAACACGATCAGACCGATGACGTAGTTGCCGCCTACTACGTACGCTCCGATTGCACCAATGACGCGTCCGGCATCTCCATCCGACAAAATCAGCCGCGTTGCGGCCACGTTGAGCGACAGCCGAAACAGCGTCACCACCAGCAACAGCGACGGGAAGGTCGAAAACTCCACCGGCCTCGTCATGTAGAACGTCAACAACAAGATCAGCAGCGCAAAACTGAAATTGGTCAGTATCAAAAAGTCCAGCACTGGGCTTGGAATGGGTGCGAACAGCACAACCAACACGCCCAACACCATCAGTACCATTGCAACGTCGCTGTGCTTGCCAAAGAATTGCTGGATAGCTTTCATGCTGCGGTCTTTCTGTCGCGCATGGCAAACACCCAGACAATGATGCGCGCCACTTCCGCAAACATGTGCTCAGGCACATGGTGTTGCACGTCCAGTTCTTTAAACAGGCGACGGGCCAGCAGCGGGCTTTGCACCACGGGGATACCGTGCCGCGCGGCGATCTGGCGCATTGCCGCAGCCAAAAAGCCCGAACCCTTGGCCAGAACCTGTGGCGACACCATCTTTCCATGCTCGTAGCGCAGCGCCACTGCCACATGGGTGGGGTTGGTGAGCAATACGTCCGCATTTTTTGTCTGGCGCAAAGACTGGCTGCGCTTGCGCAATTCACGACGCAACTCGCGCATGCGAGCCCTTATGCGCGGGTCGCCGTCGCGGTTCTTCGTCTCGTCCGTTATCTCGCGCTTGCTCATGCGCATTTTCTTGGCGAACTCACGCTTGGTAAATATCAGATCAACCAGCGCGATGGCACCCAGGATCATCAACATCTTCAAACCTAAACTGGAAACGTCATCCAGCAGCGTCTTCAGATGGCCCAGCGCAGACAGGCTGGACAGGTTGTAGAACTGTGGTGCCAAAGCTCGTAGTGCGAGGTAGGAGACACCCAGCAATAGAACAAGCTTGGTGCAGGCGCGAGCAAGATCGAACAATGTTCGTAGAGAAAACACTTTCTTGAGGCCATTGACTGGGTTCAATCGGTCGAAATCGGCGGTTACCGGATCAAACGAAAAAACAGGCCCCGTCTGCGCCACGTTGGCCACAATTGCGGCCAACATGATGGAAGCAAAGAACGGAGCCAGCCATGAGAACGTTTCCACAATCGATTTCGCCACCAGCGGCCACAGGCTGGCCGCATTGACTTGGCTTGCCTGGATGAGCAGCGCTTGATCGAACCGGAACTGGTCGCACATGGCGTCCCACCCCTGCCAGGTGAGGTACACCACTGCAACGCCAAACACCACCGCAGATATCACATCAGCGCTCTTGGCAACCTGGCCGCGCTCCTTGGCCTTTTGCAGCTTGTAGGGCGTTGCTGCGCTGTTGCGGTCTAAGTCTTGCTCGGCCATTACCTTGCCACCGAAAACATGGCGTCCCAAGTTTGGTAAATAGTGGAGTAGATGCGCAGCATCACCCCGCCCATCAAACCAAACCACAGCGACACCACCGCCATGCCGACAACTATCTTGACCGGTATGCCCATGGAGAACATATTGATTTGCGGCAAATTGCGCGCGACCACACCTAGGGCCAGCTCCACCAGCAGAATACTGAACACGACCGGCGCCGCCAACGCAAAACCCAGGCTAAACATGCCAGAGACTTGCTTCATGATCGGCACCCAGGCGTCGCTAATGGACCACGGCGCACCCACCGGGAAACGCTCCACGCTGTATGCAATGCCACGCAGCAGCGCGTGGTGACCATCCACCAAAAAGAACACCAAGATGGCCAAAGTGTTGAAAGCAGACACCAAAATTGGGGACGGCTTGTTATTCATCGGATCGAATACCTGCGCAAGGCCAAAGCCGATCTGGATGTCCAGCAATTGCCCGGCAACCGTAAACACAGCAAACGCCAGCAGAACCCCCAGCGCCAGCGTTGCCCCCAACGCCACCTCACGCAAGGCGCTGTCCAGCCAGTTGCTCGTGTCGAGTGGGGCGACGGACTGAGCCGCCAGACCGTTGGCGAGCGCAACAGACAAAACAATCACAAGCAAGACCTTAATCCGCGCAGGTACAGGCATTGCGTAGAGAAGCGGCGTCATTCCAAAGATGGTTGCCACGCGAAGCGATAGCAGCATGAGCGGGTACAGCGACTGAGCAGGATTGGGCGCGCCCAATCCCGCCCACAGCGACTGCAAGGCCATCCCCATCATCGAAACACTTGAAGTCCCCATTTACATGCCGACCACGAACACTATGGTCAGACCAGGGAAGGTATGCCAGACCATAATGTGGTCGTAAACTGCCCCAGTTGACGCAGCATCCATGGGCCAAACATCAACAGTGCCACACCTGCGGTGAGCAGTTTTGGCACAAATGTCAGCGACATCTCTTGCACCTGCGTCACCACCTGCAGCACGCTGATCAACAGCCCTACCAGCATCGTCAAGCCCAGTATGGGCATGCAAACCACCAACCCAGTCCAAAACAGGTCGGACATCATCTTGAGCGCTAAATCGGCGTGCACGTACCCCCCCCCTCGCGATAAAGCGTGTCCCGCAACCAATAGACGGGGAGCTTTAGTTGATCTGAAAATCGGGCCTGCCTCTTCTTGGGCTTAAATGGCTGCGTTTACTTGCCATCCTCTGAAGGAAGGACAAGTAAAGCGACTCGCCGCAACGGCTGCACAACTGTGCGCAACATCGCAGCTTTCAACGTGAAGTTCAGTGTAGCAGATGAAAAACCATCCAAAACCACACTTGGTTGAGATCGATCTAAACCGGTCAGAAGTGCGCCCAGGACGAAAAAGAATTTGAAAGAAATAGGCCTCTGGCCCTCGTGGTATATGCCTATACAGCTATAGTATTTGTAGCAACTTGTTGGTACGCACCAGTCCTGCGATGTCCTCCACCTGCTTTGAAGACAAGGTTAAACAAACTGGATAGCCTTCGGATGCATTGGCATGGCCATCCTCATCCTGTTCACTGCGCTGACAACTCCTCCGTTTTCGAACTGGTGGCCTTGCTGCTGCTTGTTCCATTGGCTGTTGCGGCATCGGCGTATCTCGGTTCCGCGCTATCGAGCAGCCAGGCAGGTATCAAACCTCCAATACCCCGACGAGACCAACTGCCACCCGCGCGCAAAACCTGAATGGGTGCACCAGCAGGTGATCTACCTTGCCGTCCATTTGACCAGTTGCCGCAAAGTCACCCACGCATTTAACAGGCAGCATGGCGAATATGCCAGCGTCGGCAAGTCCTGGGTGGCTGAGTTCATCAAAGAACACGCCTGTGAAATCGCGGAGCGCCGACGCGCCATGCGCCGCCAACGGCCGGCGTTCTTTGAGGTGGGCCACACCTGGGCCCTGGATTTGACGTTTGTGGTGTCGCCCGACGGCGTCACCTTCACGGTGCTGGGGATCATCGACCATGGCTCGCGCAAAGTGCTGTGCCTGCAAGCCTTGCCCACCAAATGCGTGTTTGTGCTGCTGGGGCACTTGTTTCTGGCCCTGGCCAAGTACGGCTTGCCAACGGTCATTCGAACAGACAATGAGTCGATGTTCACCAGCCACCTATGGGGTTTTACCTTGAGGACGCTGGGCATCCTTCACCGTCGCGGACCGCCAGGCCAGCCGTGGCGCAACGGAAGAATCGAACGGCTATTTGGCACGCTAAAGCCCTTGCTGCGCAAAATCCGGCCCACCGGCATGGCGGTCTTGCAGAACGCGCTCACCGGGTTCTGCCGTTTCTACAACCAGGTGCGGCCTCACCAGAATCTGGGGGGACTGACACCCGCTGAAGCTTGGCAGGGCAAGAGTCTGGCCGACGTGCAGCAACAGACACAGGGACAATGGGTTCAGGCGCTGGATGGCCTGCTGATGGGGTACCACATTCGGTGTTAGCGATCCTCAAAATGGATACTCACGACCAAAGACTCAACACTGTCCGCAAGCGGCGGGGATAAACTCGGTCATAGACGGAAAATCGCCCAGAAAACAGGCACGCAAACCTTGTTCGGCAACTGAAATGCTGAGTTTTTAATGGCAGGTCGGCTTGAAGCGAGCCTGAATCCTGCAAAAATGCCACCGAGAGCGCTTGGCGCAGGTGTCGTGGACATGTGGACAGGACACTAAAGCGGCGGTCAAAGTGGGGCGCAGCAAGAAGACGTAGCGCACCAGTCAGCGGCTAAAGAAGAAGCCACCGGAACCCCACAGCTTTAGCGGCTGGCTGGGGTTGGCGGTGGCTTTTTTTATTCTTTAGATGCTATTGGATTGGTAGCTGGCTACGTACGCGTTCATTGGGGATAGCGGCTGATTTTCTCTGCAATACTTGACCCGTTTATGCCAACTTCACCCGATGGATGCCTGAACAGATCGAGGGATCAGCCTCACGACCTGGTTGTCGCTCCACGCCAGAACTTTTCTCCATGCGTGCTTGCATACGCAGCAAGGAACGTTTCAAGGCTTGCGGCGGCGACATCCCACACATCCCGCGTATCTAGAGGCAGTGCGACGAGCACGCTTCCATAATCGGGAAGGGTGCGATCACAGCGAATGATCAGTTGATCCGAGTCGCCCAAAAATTCACCAATGACAAGATCACCAGGCCTGCATTCGGCTGGTCGGTCGGTCATAAATTTTGTGGTTCTTGTAATCGCATCAAGTGTGGAGAAGATTCGCAGCCCCCACTGACCATATTCATGATCCTCGAATAGCGATGCTCCATCGTTTGAGCGCCAGAAGTCGAACAATGACTGTGGCAACGAGACCTTAGTCACAACGGCCTTAAGCTGCTCCTCGTTCGCGGGGCACTCAAATGAGCACCCAAGAGGCACGGCCACTGGCTTGCCCGCATGGCTTGCCGTTTTGGGCGTAGACCACTCAGACTTGAGTCGCTCCAAGATAGACTGAACTTCGCTCATTCTCAATACCCTCTCCAGAACTTATTAAGCAATTCAACGTGTGTTTGTCGCTGTACAGGAACTAAGTTCCAGAAGTTATTGTTCCCCCCATATTCAAGAGGCTGGATATGGTGAATGTCGTACTCCTTCCACCCGCCTACTGGGGCTTCATACCCGCGGTCGTTCCATTCCTTGATGTACGCATAGCGATTCGCAGAGCTATCCCACGTGGTTCGATTTCCCTTGTCCACCTTGGCAAATTCACCGACAGGAAACTGAATCGGGCGACCGGTACGAAGATCAGGAACTTCAGGGTAGAACATCCCTTCATTGTTGGCTACAAGTAACCGACCTGCCGCCGAATTCGGCGTGACCAAACTGATCTTGACAGCCCCCATCTGCGATGCACCAGGTCCCGTTGCCCCGATGTCTTCAAGCGCAAGACCGTAGCCACCGTATTTTGAAGCTCCCTTTCCAATCGCAAAACCACCCGCTACGCCACCAAGCTGCTCCGCAACAGAACCCCAGTCACTGTTCATTGCCGAGGTTGTCAAATCGTGTGTCAGCACCCCGGTACCAGTGACAAAGTTCGATTGCAGAAGCAGACGAGTCTGCGAGGCCCCATTTGCATACGCGTCAGCCATGCCACTCTTCATCTCGGGCAACCACATCGCATCACCGTTACTGCGGAACAACTCGTTGTAGGCCACGGACGCACCAGCGAGCCCAAGGTCGCGAACCTGAAGCAGCGGCTCAACCGTCATACTCTTGACTGCCCCAAGGAGGCCTTGGCCGAAGCGACCTGCCAACTCAGCGCCGGACAAGCTGCCATCCATTGCCATCAGTTCCAAGTTCGCAGCGTTCGCGGCCGTCGGGCGCAAGTCCCAGCCTTTCTCAGAAGCTCGCTGAACCTGCGCGGCGTTGTACTCGTCCGGCGTTGGAAGCCCTGATACCTCGACTCGGAACGGGTCGGAGCCAAGTGCAGCAGGCTCGTTGGCCAAGCGCATCATGCGCGCCAGGTTTTCCGTCCTGAAGTCCGCCCCACTATCGGAACCAATCGTAGTTCCCAACTGTCCACTGCCCAGTGAATAGTCCACCGACATTTGCGGGTCAACAGAGCTGAACTGTGGCCCCCACTGGCTGGCCTGCTCGGCACTGAGCGACAAACCGGAGCCCGTCCATGGAGCATCTTGCCCGTTCATCCGCCCCAGCCGCGCTGTCTCAGCAGCCGACTGGTTAGGTGATCGCATGTTGTCCACGAAGGCACTACCCAATGCATTGCCGAAGGCGTCCACGGCAACCTGCTGGATGCTCACCTTGCCTCCGCGTGCCAAAGCGGTGGCCGTGCCGGCAATCAGCCCGGTGGCCAGGCGACCGCCAAAGCCGGTGCCAAACTGTCCGCTTACGGACGAACCCACCCCGGCACCCACAACGGAGGCAGCCACGCTCGTCCAATCGAAGTGGTCCTGCAAGCCGGTGACCACGGCCACGCCTTGGGTGAGGGCATTGCCCAGTGCTGCACGTCCGGCGGCAGCCTGCCAAGTCGCAGGACTCGTCCCGCCCCCTATACCCGCGCCCGCAGCGGCCCCAATGGCACCCATGGCTACCGCAGTCCAACTAAAGCCTTGTTGTGCACCTATGAGGTTGCCAACAGCCTGGCTCGCAATCGAACCAACTGCACCGCCAACGGCCGCTCCCGCAATGGCTGCGGCACCGGCGGACATTAGCCCCCCCGTGGTAGCACCGGCCACCGCAGTGCCTCCCAGCGCGGACATACCCGCTGTCATCGTGGCACCAAACCCGGCTTGCGCAGCTCCTGCAAAGTATGCAGAAGCCGCCCCAGCCGTATAGATGGTCGCCACGATCGCAACAACCATCATGATGATCTGTCCCATGCCCCCACAGCCACCCCCACCCGCTTGTGCGGGCATTGGCAGATCCGGCAGGTTCGGGCTGGTGTTGCCCACAACCTTGCTGGGGTCGTAGGGGCTAAAGCTATTGGCGTTGTTAGCGCTCAGGCTGAGTTTTGGCAGAGTGAGTGTCTGGCCGTCCAATAGCGGTGCGTCGGGTGCCACCGCCAGGCCATTGGCGTCTGCCAGGCGGTACCACAGTCGTCCATCCCCATAAACACTGCGCGCAATGCTTTGCAAGGTTTCCCCGCGCTGCACGGTGTAGGTGGTGCTGGTGGGCTCGGATTGTTTGAGGTTTAGGGCTTGTGCGCCCAAAGAAACATCCAGGGTGCTTTGGTAGGTAACCGCCGAGCCGGTGTCGGTGTTGGCATCAACCTTTGGCGCGATGCCGTAGCGTGCCAAGGCTTCTCCGTTGACGATAAGTTGACGCTGAACTTGGCCGGGGTCGGCGCTGTTGCCGATATAGCCGCCCACATATCCGGAGACGGGATTGGTGATGAGGCCAGCGCCGTAAAGGGCGCCTGCGCTGCTTGCCGCATTTTGGTTGACGTACAGAGTCTGGCCCTGGGCGTTGTTCACAAAGGTGCGGTTAAATGCGGGGTCGACCTCGGTGTGGCGGACAAGGTAACCATTGGGGTCGTAGGTGTTGTCAGCGATAACATCTTCTGATGTCACGGCTTGGCCCGAGGCCCAAGCGTCACGGTGGGTGGCCACATGGGTAATGTGGGCTTGTCCGTTTTGGACATTTATGGTGTTCTTGACCGTGGTTGTGCTGGAGCTGGTGGGTGTGCCTTGGTCGTTAGCGCCGACGGTTATGTCCACGTAGCCCAGCAGGTTGCCCGCGCCGTCATAGCCCAGGCCGGCGGCGCCATCGCCGTGGTAGTCGATGTCGGAGCGCTGCAAAACAGTGGCTAGCGCCTGATTCTCGGCAGAGACCGTGCCGCGCTGCACCGCGCGGGTTTGCAGCAGGTGTCCGGTTGCGTTGTACTGGTTGTAGCGGTACATGTACGAGGGGCGGCTGGTGTCGCCCAGGTAGGGCAGCCGGGTAATGCTGGCAACCACACGCCCTGCGCCGTCGTAGTAGTACTGGGCTTGGTCGTAGACATTGGCCGTGTTGGAGTTGGCCTGTGTGAGGTGGCCCAGGCTGTCGTAGGCGTAGCTGATGTCGCTGTTGTTGGCAGTTACTTGCGTGTCTGTATTTTTCTCCCAGGTGCGGTTACCCAGTTTGTCGTAGCTGTAGGTGCGTGTCTGCACATGATTGCCCTCTTGGGCGTCTTCCTGCCAGATTTGCCGGCCCATCGCATCAAAGTCATAGCGGCTGGTGGTGGTTTTAATACCTTCGTCGATGGCTCCGGTTGTGATGCCTGGGGTGGTTGACCCGTTGCGCACCGTGGTGGTGACAATTTTTCGGTTGCCGGCCTCGTCGTAGCTGATGCTCATTGTGGCGCGGCCGTCCCCAGCCATCACCAAGCGGCGGGCGGTGTCGTAGACCATGTTGTTGTCTTGGTAGACCACACTGGACAAGGTGCCGTCGGCCAAGCGCGTGAGCTGGCTGAGTTTCTCGGTGAGGCGGTTGCCTGCGAGGTCGTAGGTGTACTGGGTGGTTTGGCCCAAATAGTTGTCCCGCAGTGTGATGAGTTGCCCAGCTTGGTCGTATTTATAGTCCTTGCTGACTTTGTTGCCTGCGTCTCGGGGGTCATTGCTTTGTTCGCTGACAAGCGCACCGGCGAGGCTGTAGGTGTAGCTGTAGCTCACTACGCCGTCTTTGTAAGCGGCTGCATTGGCGGTGGTTGCGCGCCTGCCAAATTGGTCGTAGTTCCAGTTTTGGGCTGCCCCGGTGGCATCCGTTTGGGAAATGGTGCGTCCCAACGCGTCGTAAGAGATGCGGATGGTTTGGCTGGGGACGTCTCCAACGGCGGGCGTGAGGGTGAGCTCGTCAGCGGCCCCTAGCCTGTTGAGGCTGAGGCTGCGCTTGCTGACCTGGCCCGAGCGGTCGTAGCCGTAGCGGGTGACTTCGCCATTGGCGTTTTTGCTGGCTACTTTGCGACCGGCTTCGTCATAGACGGAGGTCTCCAGCACTGTGGGGCCCATGCCGGGGTTGAGGTCGCTCCAGATGACCCCGTTGGCGTTGTGGATGTCGGTCTCGTTGTTGTCGGCGTGGATTTTAGTGTTGTCTATGAGTCCTAGGCTGTCCAGTTGGTAGGTTTTTACTGCGTCTTGCAGTGTGGTACTGAGCAGGTGGCCCATGTTGTCATAGGCGTAGGCGGTGGTAACGGTAGAGACCCCCGCCTCTTTGACAGCGACGGTCCGCACTTTTTCTGCAAAGGCGTCGTAATCGTTCTGGATGTTGCCGCCGTCGGCGTGATGCTCCTGGATGAGGTTGCCCGCTGCGTCGTAGCGCTGGGTGTTGATTTTGCCCCGCGCGTCGGTGACGGCAATTTGGTTGCCCTGGGCATCGTAGGCGTACGCAGTGGTGGCCAGCATGTCCGCAACCGTGGAGGTGTCGTTCACGCCATTGGGCAATACGGTGTGGATTGTCTGGGTTTGTGAGACCAGTTGGTTGTGGGCGTTGTAGCTGAATTGAACGGTGTCGTGCACTCCGCCAGGCTGCGCTGAATTTCCCAGAACTTGCGGGCCGTCAAGCCGCGTGACGTTGCCCCAGCGGTCAACTTGGCGGCTGGTGGTGGGGCGCTGGTCTTGCTCAGGAGTGGCGTTGACTTGGACGCGAATGGGCTGCCAGATTTGCGTTGGGGTCTCGGAAACGCTGATGCTGGGTCCACTGCCATAGTTGGCCGGGACGGTGATCCGCAGGGTGGTACGGAATTCACCGAAGGGAATCGGGCTGTAGGCAATGAGTTGGACGGTGTACTCGCCTGGCGGGTAGATTCCCGCAATCGGGACGCAGGATCCGTAGCCCGCGCCTAGGACGGCGCGCCCGCTAGCGGTTGTAAAGACCTCGGGGTTGGTTGCCACGATGGCGCCAGTGTCAGTGCGGGCAATGATGACTTGCAGACGGGTGTCGGCAGGCAAGACCGGGCCGAGGACGACGCCGTAGGTCCTGCCGTCAATGGTGCCCGTGCCAAAGCTCACGCCGTTAATGGCGGGGGTGCCCGCTGCCACGGTGGGTGTTGCTGCGCTGGTATTGAGGCCCAGCAGGGCTGCGCGTTCGCTCCCGTTGAAGGTGAGGATTTGGTCAACACCAAAACGGTCGAGCCGGTACAGGGCTTGGGTGCCGGTGTCGGGGTTGCGGTCTACGTAGCCAACAACGTCATATTCCCAGCCTTGGCCGAGGTATTGATTGACTTCGCTGAAGCTAGTGGTGAAGCGGCGCTCGGCGCTGATGGGATCGCCGCGGTAGAGGCTGTAAAGGGGGATATCGTTGCCTGACGGTTGGGCGTTGGCATAGCCGGCGATTCCCTCTCCGGAAAAGCCCAGTGCCATGCGCAAGACGTTGTCCAGGCTGTAGCTGAGGTCTAGGCCTTTGCTTTGGATGTAAGGCCCCCAAGCGTCTAGTTTACCCCATTCAACCAAGAGGTTATAGATGGGCTCTGCGGCGCGGGCGGTGAAGTAATGGTGGCCGTAGGCGTCGGAGTAGCGTTTGAGGGGAACGCGGTTCCAAGCAGGGTCGGTGTAGAGGTAGCCCGCAACACCCAGGCTGGTGAAGGGCGCTGCGCTGGTCGAGATCACGGTGGCGTCACTAAAAGTGGGGACTGCGCTGGCCGTGACGGTGACGGTGCCCCGGTTGAGGGTATGTTCACCGTTAACCCAGTTGAAGGTCTCGACCTTGAAGTCATAGCTACCTGCGCCAATGGCGTCGAGGACAACGCCCACGCGGCCGTTGGCGTCCATGGCCACGGGCTGAATTTCGGTGTGCCAGTTGGCCGGAATGTCGGCTTGGCCGGAGAGTTTGTAGCTGATGAGGGTGTGGATATCGGCGGTGGGTTTGTCCCAGCTGATAGTGGTGCGCATTTGCCCGCCCACCAGTTCTTGTCCAAACTTGCCGGTGGTGTTGGGACTGAGGTAGTCCACCGCATTGCCCGAACCACCAATACTGAAGACGCCGGTGCTGAGCACGGCCTGGCCGTCCGTGGTGTTGGTGGTGCGCAGTGTGTATTCGTAGTTGCCTGCGGCCAAGCCCAGCGCGCTGTAACGGTAGCCGTCTTGGAAGGCTTTGCGATTGGTGTCGGGGATGGTAATGACCGCGCCGCTGGCAATGTTCCTGACTTCCAGGGTGGGGATGAAGTTCAGGTTGGTGGGCATGCTGACCTCTAGCGAGAGGCTGGCACTTTGGTGGTACAGGACGGTGCCGGCCTGCAATAGTTTCTTGGCCTCGATGTCCGAGGTGGTGTAGCGCCAGTTCAGGGTGTTTCCAGCGCCGGTTTGGAGTTCTTGCAGCTGGGTGCTGACGCTGGAGGTTGCGCTTTGCACAAAGCCCTCCAAGCGGACCAGGCTCCAGTCGGCGCCGGCTGTTGCGGCCTGGGAGCGTGCGTTGGCTTCGTTCGGGGCGGAGATGAGGCGGAATTCGTCGGTGCCATTTTTTTGGAAACGAAAGAGTCCGACCAAGCCTAGGCCTGCGTGGTAATCCTTGGCAATGTAGCCAATGATGTCCCCCGCCGACCAGCCCACGAGGTGGTTGTGCAGGGAGTCTTTATTGATCGCGTCTTGCGGCTCTCCTCGGTCGGCCGCCGCTATGGTGCGTCCGGTGAATTGGTTGATGTAGCGGTACAGGGGAATGACGCCAATGCCCTGTGGGGCCACCTCAGGGCTGGTGATGAGGTAGGCATTCAACGGGCCGGACGTCCAGGTTCCAATGGTCTCGGTATTGGCCGGCGTGTTGTTGTCGTAGACGGTGGCCCAGTTGCCGAAAATGTCTTTCTTCTCAAGCTTGATGCTGTTGATATGGGAGATCCCGCGGGTACTACCCGAGGCGGTTGTATCAACGTTGGTCCATTTGAGGCTGTAACCGCTGAGGGTTTCCTCAGGGCCGAGGACTACGGTTTTCGATTGGGTCATGGGGCCCAAGCTGCCGCTCTGATACCCCTGGGTGTCATAACTGAGCGTGATCCGCACGTCCCCGCTGCCCAGGGTGCCCAGGGAGCTCCATAGCATGTCGACTTGGTTCGTACCCCCCGCTTCAGTTGAGCTCTTGCTGATGCTGGCGTAGAGGTCGTTGCCTTGGATGCGCACGGTTTGCTGGGTATTGGCCGCGCGGCTGGGCTCCTTGGTCAGCACCAAGTGGCCCAACGCGTCGTAGACCATATCGGTGCGACGGTAGTCCGTTTGGGCGTTGGTAAGGAACTGGGGGATGTTGTTGGTTGCGTTCTCCAGGTTTAGGAGGCCGTTACTCTCCACACGGATGGTCTGGTTTCCTTGGAGGTCGTATTGGAATATGCGGGTAACACCATCGCCTGCGTTGGTGCGCCACACGCGACCGGCGGCGTCGTAGTCGTAGTACTCATACTGACGGCTACCTGCGAGGGCGTTGCCCATGGCTTGGCCGTTTTGGAGGACCGTTTTGGTGAGGACTTCACCAAACGCGTTGTAGGTAAAGGCCGTGTCCACCAGCACCGGGGTGGGGTCACCCACGACGGTATAGATGTGGGTGCGGTTGCCGACGAGATCGT
Organism: Burkholderiales bacterium; assembly: GCA_038327925.1. GTDB lineage: Bacteria > Pseudomonadota > Gammaproteobacteria > Burkholderiales > Burkholderiaceae_C > Allorhodoferax. The sequence goes on from JBBQLM010000026.1 coordinate 46,100, forward strand.
AGGCGTTGACTGTGAAAACGGTTTGCCCCGCGCTTGCGACGTTTTGCCATTGCTTGGCTTCGCGCCCCAGCGCGTCGTAGGACATGAAGCTGCTGTTGCCCAGCGCGTCCGTCGTTTGCACGGCGCGGCCCAAGGCGTCGTAGCGGGTATAGGTGGCGCGGTCTGTTGCGTTGTAGTTGCCCACTTGGTCGCTGGCTCGCTGCACCAGAATAGTGACGCTGCCAAAGGCGTCGCGGTGGAATTCCGTTACCGGAGTGGTTTCAACAGTTGCCCCGCTGGAGAGTACATTGCGTTTGGGGGCTTTGACCACGGTAATGCGGCCCAAGCTGTCGTACACGCTTTGGGTTACAGCGCCGCTTTGCTGGTCGATGGTTTTGGTCAGATTGCCGACGTTGTCGTATTCGTACTTTGTACTCACACCGGTCGCAGTGGATCCCAGGCTGCCGTCATTATTGACAGTGGAGTGACGCAGGTTGACCTCGGTCTGCTGGGTCTTGCGGTTCAGCAGGTCGTACTGGTACTCGGTTGAGTGATCGTTCGTGGCGTCTGGCACAAAGCCGAACTGCACCAAGTCGTCCAAGGTCGCATTGGGCAGGCTGCCGGCCCATCCCGTCAGCGCCTTGGCGAATTCGGTATGCGTCAGCACATTGCCGCGAGCATCGAAGGATTGGGCCGTCAAGTAGCCCGCTGCGTCGATCTGGCCGACCTGGCGGCCCAGCTTGTCGTACTGGAAGTAGGTTTTAAGCGTGGTTTGGCCTATGGGGTCGCGCGCCTCGGATTGCACGATCAGTTCACCAAAGGCGTTGTATGTTTTTTGGGTAGTGGGGCGTACGCCTTGGTAGGCAGTTGCATTGCCCGCGCTGTCGGTGATAACGCCACTGACGCTTTCGTTTTGCACCGTGACGGCGCGGCCCATGCGGTCGTAGTAGGTGTCGATCTGGCGTGATTGGCCACCACCGGCCGCTCGGCGAATCACACTGGAAACGTCGCCAAAAGCCGTATTGCGTTGGTACGTGGTGGTGTTTCCAGCTGCGTCGGTCTCTTGCTCCACACGGCCGGCTTTGTCGTAGGTTTTGGTGCTGATGTTGCCCGCAGCATCGGTGCCCACGTAGGCGTTGCCAAGTACGTCGTAAGTGGTGGTGGTGAGTGCCTGCAGGGTTGCTTCTTGGCGGGTGACGTGGCCGCTGTTGGCCAGTAGCTGCGAGGGGTTTTCGCTGTAAACACCAACTGCTGCAAAGGTGGTGGAGATTTGACGGTCCAGGCTGTCGTAGGTGTACTTTGTGGTGCGTTCTTGACCGGCTAAACCAGCTGCTTCGGTGCGTGACAGGACATTGCCACGGGCGTCGTAGGTGAGAGCGGTGACCAGACGAACGGCTGGCATTGGCTTGTCGGGGTCAATGGACAGGTCACTGGCATCGCCCCCTTCGGCAATAACTACTTGAACTTCGGGTGAGGTTTCCCGAATCAGGTGCCCAGCAGCGTCGTAGTCATAGTTCCAGGTGCTGCCTTTTTCGTTGGTGAAGCTGGTTTTGTTGCCGGCGCCATCGAAGCTGAACGCCTGTTTGTTTCCTAAGGCATCGGTACGCAAGACCAATTGGCCCGCTGCGTCATATCCGGAGTCGGTTACAGCATTGGTTGTAACGCTGCGCGCACTGGCGTCAAAGAATGTGGCTTGCAGACCGGTGCTAAATCGCTCGGAAAAACGCGTCTGCTCGACCATTTGTCCAATGCCATCGTGGCGGTAGCGGGTGACATAACCTTCGGCATCCACCACAAACTCAAGCTGGCCAGCCGCGTCGTAGCGTTGGCGGGTGACGCGGTCTTGGGGGCTTGCGACCATCCCCGTCCCGATGCCATTCGCAGTGACCGGCGTACCGGCTGCCAGGGCACTCAGCACGCTTCCGCTAACTTTGTTGGCGTATTGGGTTTGGTTAGTGACCAGGCCCAAAGCGTTGTGCTCGTAGTGGGTGACTTCGCCTTCCGCATCAACCACAACTGCTTGGCGTCCAGCACTGTCATAACCGTAGCGGGTGATACGGTCATTCGCCCAGTTGGCCAAGGGTGTGCTGGCTGCAACCAGGCTGGATCCACCTACCGCATTGACATAGCCGGAGATGGCCTGGGCGTACTGTGTGGCGCGCAGCACATTGCCGGTCTTGTCGTATGCGAAGTCGGTGACCGCGCCGGTGGGATCCACCGAACGCGTCAAGCGGTTGGCAGCGTCGTAGACCTTGCGCGACACGTGGTCTTCGCCGCTGGCCTGGTAGTTGCCCAGCCCGTTTGCAAACTGGGTGGTCTGCAAAACATTGCCGTTGGCATCGTACAGGTACTGGAAAGCCTGTCCGGCACTGTTGGAACTATGGCTAACGCGGTTGGCAGCGTCATAGACGTAGCTGGTGCGCTGGTCTTTCTGTGCATCGGCAATTGCGGCCAGATGCTGCTCAATCTCACCGATTGTGAGGTCGTCCGTGATGGTTGGCAACCCGGCATTCCCGGCGGAGCCCAATTGATGCGCGTAAACAATGCGTTCTGTCAGGTTGCCCACAGCGTCGTAGCGCAATGCGGTAGGGGCCAAGGTACCGTCGGCGACGTAGATGGCACGGTTCTGCGCGTCGTAAACGGTGCGGACTGTCTTGTCGCGTGCGGGGTCTGCCACCGGCAATGCAAGCGTGTCGATGTCTAAGTTGGCCAGCGACAAAGGGTTGGCAAAGGCGGTTGTCTTGATGACGTTGCCGTTGTTGTCGTAGCCGTAAGAAGTGGCATTGGCCGTGCCATCGCCGCGACCGACTGCTGTGCCCGTGAGGTGGCCGTCTTTGTCGTAGCGGTGGTATTGGATGTGGTCGGTGGCGGTGTTGAACAGGTTGGCGCCGGACACCAACGCGTGGATGGCACCGTCCGTGGGCGCATCGCCCAGTGCGGTGAGGCTATCCGTGCTCAGGGTGCTGGCGTACTGGATGGTTTCAACCAGACGACCGGCGCTGTTGTAGATGTTTTCTGAAACGCTCGTTTTGCTTTGACCAGTGATACCGTCGGTGCTCTCTTCCAGTGTGAAGCGCAGTCGGTTGTCTGCGTCGTAGGCGTAGCGGGTGACGTGGTTGTAGGCGTAGGCGTACTGGGCCGAGTTGTCCAACGGGATCTCGACCTTGACGACGTTGCCGTTGGCGTCATAGCTGTAGTTTTTAACGATGCTCAGACCTGTTGGGTCTTGGACTTCGGAGGTGCGGCGGCCGAGTTTGTCATAGCTGTAGACGGTGACATTGCCGACCGCGTCCGTCATCTTGACAGTCTTGCCGCGCCCGTCGTATTCAAAACGGGTCACCAGGTTCAGGCCGGTGGGGTCTACCGTTTGTGTCTCCAGCTCACCTTTGAGGTTGTAGCTGAAGGTGGTGACGTTACCCAGCGGGTCGGTCACGCTCAGTTGTTCGCCCTTGGCGCCGTAGCTGTAGTGGGTGACGAGGTTGAGGCCGTTAGGATCGACGGCACGGCTTATGACGCGGTTGGCCGCGTCGTAGGTGATGTGCACGGCATGGCCGTTGGCATCAACCGTTTCCACCAGACGGGAGGCACGGTCGTAGGTCTGGCTGCTGTGTGAAAGTGGCGCGTTGGTAGCGCTCAGGTTGCCGTTCTTGTCGTAGTCGTAGGTCGTGGTGTTGTGGTTGCCGTCCGTCACCGACAGGGTCTGGCCCTGGCGGGTGCGCCGGGTCACCACCGTGATGCCTTCGGGTGTGGTGACGCCTACGCTGCGTGCCGTCTGGTCATAGGCGTAGGACGTGGTGAGATTGCGCCGACCCACGTCTTCGGTCTGGGTAAGGACGCGATTGAAGGCGTCATAGGTTGTGCGGCGCTGGGTAGCGCTCAGGCCGGCTATGGTCTGCGGGGCGGTGACGACCAGGGTGCGGCCCTGGTCTTGGTAATCGTAGCTGGTAGTGTTGCCGTTGGCGTCGAAGAACGCTTTCACGCGCCCAAAGGCGTCGTACTGGGTTTGTTCGGTGGCATTGAGCCCACCGGCGTCCGCCACGGTGGTGGTTTGCAGGCCGCGCCGGTCGTAGGTGGTCGTACTGACGACGCTGGTGGCGCCTGAGAGGGCTTGCGTGGTGGACACAACTTCGCCAAAGGCGTTGTAGCCCATGGTGACGGTGTTGCCCAGCGCATCAGTGTGCTGGGACAGGTGGCCGGTGCTGTTGTACGTGTATCGGGTCGTGCTGTTGCCGCCTGCGCTGAGCAAGGTGTTGATGGCCGATTGCACTGTGCCGTTGACCAGGCCACCGCTCATGCCCGCCAGAACACCCGAGGCGAGGCGCGTTCCGTACACGGTGCTGGCGTCGCGTTGACCCAGGGCGTCGTAGTGCTGTTCGCTGACTTCGCCCAACGCGTTGATGGTATCCGTCAGCTGCCCGTTGGCATCGTAGTAGAACAGCGTCTTGTTACCGTTTTGGTCGGTGCTGCTGGTGCGCCGGCCAGCAGCGTCGTAGCTGTGGGTAAAAGCATATTGGCTCCAGATGGCGTCCACCTGGGCCTGGGTCTGGTTACCGGTGAGCAGAGCGGCACCTTCGGCGCTGAGTTCGGCGGTGACGCGGCCTTGCAGGTCGTAGCGGTGCAGCAGCGTACGCTGGTCCGTCGAGTTCAATGCCACGACTGTGCTAGTCAGGTTGCCGACACTGTCGTAACTGTATTGTGTGACGGTGCCTTCGGCATTGGTTGTCTGGGCAATGCGGTTGAGCGCATCCCATTGGGTGCGCGATACTTGGTCTTGCACGCTGGCCGCAGGTCGCACGCTGGCCACCGTGGCACCGGCCGTCAAGTTGACTGGATTGATCGCGGTGGCATAACGCAGGGTCTGCGTCACATTGCCATTGGCATCAAAGACCATTTCCGTGAGATAACCTTGGGCATCCACCTCCCCAGCCAACTGCCCACGTGCGTTGTACAGATTGGTCGTTTGGATGTCATTCGCAGTGCCTGTGGGCAACAGGGCCCCTAACTGCCCGGATTGCCGGGCACTGGCGAGTTGCGCGGCGATGCTGACTGGGCCGTTGTAGTTGGGTACTCTGTTGGCGTAACGGATGCTGCCGGTTTGCTGGTCTGCGGCGTTGTAGCGGTACTCCGTCAGATAGCCTTCGCCATCAATCGTTGCACGCAGCAGACCGTCCTGGTCAAAGACCTGTTGGATCGCACGGTCCTGGGAGCTGTAGTTCAGATTGAGCGCTGTGAGCGTGGTCGTCGCCTGTGCCAATGGGGCCGAAGTGCTGGTCGCGTTGGAGGCGTCGCCCGAGTAGGTGGCCGTGAGGACGTCCAGACCCACGGGCAGGCTGCTCAAGGTCAATGTGGCAAAGCCATAGGTCAATGGCGCCGTGCCCAGTGCCACACCATCGTTGTAGAAGGTGATGGAGCCACTGGGATTCTTGCCAACTACAGCCGCAGTCAGCGTGAGTAACGCGTTTTGGCCATTGTGGCTAATGGCACTGCTCAACGTAGTCTGCGTGCTGGCAGGTTGGGCCACCACCGTCTGGCTGAAAGAGATTGACACGGGTGCACCACTGGCATCGCCGCTGTAGCTGGCAGTCAGCGTGCTGCTGCCAACCGGCAGCGTATTGGCCGAGAAGCTGGCAACGCCATTGACTACTTGTGCGGCACCCAAAACGGTCTGGCCGTTGAGCAACGTGACTACACCACCTGGGTTGAGACCAGAAACCTGGATCTTGATGCTACCGCTGCTGAGCACGGACGCCGCTGAAGCGAGCGTCATCTGCGTAGACAAGGGGACAATGAGGGCTGTGACACAGGTGGAACTGCTGGCAGCGTTGCCAGCGTCGCCCGTATAGCTGGCCACTATCGTGTAGGGCCCGCTTGGAAGAACGTCAAGTGTCAGCAAGGCTTTGCCATTGACAACGTCGGCTGCACCCAGCACGGTGTTGCCGTTCTTGAAGGTAACTTGTCCGCTGGGGCCACCAGGGCCGCTGACCGTGGCGGTGAGGATCAAGGGCGATCCGTAGGCGGTTTTTGCGCTGGACACTGTCAAGCTGCTGCTGGTGGCGATTGGATCGGACTGAACAGCTACCACAAAGTTGGCAGAGGTGCTGGCAGTATTGCTTGCATCTCCCGCATAGACGGCCTGCACGTTTGCCGCACCTACGGGTAGGGCACTGGTCGTGAACGTGGCTATGCCATTGACCAGTGTGCCCGTGCCCAGCACCGTGGAACCGTTAGTGAAGGTGACCGAGCCCGTGGGCATGGGGGCACCACTGACCGTGGTAATGGTGGCGGTAAACGCGACCGGACTGCCCACACGGGCCTGAGTCTGGCTTGAGCTGATCGTGCTGGTGGTGGCCGCGACTGTTACTGTGGCAGTGACCGCCGCGGACGTTGCTGCCACCGTTGTGGTGCTACCCGAGTACACGGCAGTAACGCTGTTGTTTCCCACCGGCAAGGCCGTGGTGCCTAGACTGGCCACGCCATTGACCAAATTGGCGCTGCCCAGCAGAGTGCTGCCGGCAAAGAAGCTGACCACTCCAGTGGAGGCTGCCGTTCCCGTGTTCGCGGTCAGCGTGACGGGAAACCCCAGAGTGGGGTTGGCGGGTGTGGGTGCCTGCAGGGTGATGCTGTCGGTGCCTCGTGTGTCTACGACAACATACTGAGAGAAGCTCAAAGCGTTGTTTGCATCACCAAAGTAGCCGGCCTGAAAGCCGCCCGAAACGCCCCCAGCTGCAACAACTACGTTGCTAAGGGTGGCAATGCCGGCAGCGTTGAAGGTCGCGTTGCCGATTGCGGAACCGTTTCGATAGAACGTTACTTGCCCAGTGGGCGACGCGCCTGTGATTTGCGCAGTAAGGCTCATCACAACGCTACCAGCAGAACGTGAGAGCACGGTGGTACCGAGTGAGACCGTTGGCGTATTCAACACAATTGTTTTCTGCCAAACGCTTGATGTGCTGGTGGCTGCATTGGCATCCCCCGAATACACCGCTGTGATGGCGTTGCTACCCAGGGGTAGGTCAGTTACGGTGAATGTAGCTATGCTGCTGAGAACTGGCGGGCGGCTCGGCGTTAGGCTGATAACCACCTGGGCCGTACCCAACAACGTGGTGCCGTTGAAGAAGCTCACGCTACCGCTGGGCATAATGCCGTTGGTGCCGCCGGTAATAAAGGCGCTGAAAGTAACTGCTTGCGACACACCTGCCGAGCTGGCAGAGCTTCCCAAGGTGACGATGGTCGCCGCTGGCAGCGGCGCTTCAGCCGGCAGGGTCGCGGCGGCAGTGACGTCGACCGTGGTGACGGTGGACTGCGACGTGGCATTGGCTGCGTCACCGCTGTAGCTGGCTCTAATGCTGGCAGTACCCACCGTGCGCAGCCAGGCGGTGGTCAGGACGGCCACGCCATTGGTTACAGTGGCAGTGCCCAGCACGGTGCTACCGTTGTAGAACGTGACCAGACCACAGGGAGAAGCACCGCTAATCGTGGCACTCAGGGTCAGGTCGGCGCCTTGGGTGATGCTGGTAGCCGATGCCGTGAACGATACCGAGCTGGCTGGCGGGGCGATGGTTTGTACCATTGCCGCAGAGGTCACTGCACTGTTGTTGGCGTCACCCGCATAAGCGACCGTGATGTTGTTGGCACCAACGGGCAGGTTGTTCACGCTCAGCTTGGCAAGGCCATCGCTTAGTGTGGCGGTGCCCAGCACCGTGCTGCCGTTGTAAAAGGTGACGCTGCCCGTGGGCGTAGTCCCTGTCTTTAGGTTGCCAGCTCTCACGTTGGCGAAAAGCGTCACGCTCGTGTTGGGATAGGCATACGGGGCCGAGCTGCTGAGTGTGATTGTTGTGGGGATAGCTGGCGACGCGGTCACCGTAACATTAACGCTTTGAGTGCTGATGCAGCCGGCATTGGTGGCATCGCCGCTGTAGCTGGCGAAGATTACATTGTTACCAACAGGCAGACTTTGGCCTGACATGGAGTAGCCGCACGACAGGGTGGCAAAGCCATTGAGTACGCTAGCGATTCCCAGTACGGTATTGCCGCTAAAAAAGGTTACTTTCCCACTGAGATTGCTGCCACCTATTTGCGCGGTTAAGTTCACCAGACTACCTTGGGTCACGTTGCTGGCACCGTTGGTGCTCAATGATGTGACCGAAGTTACGGCAGCTGCGGATACCGTAACAACGGAGGTGGCTGAGGTGCTCGACGCGGAATTAGTGTCACCCGCATAGACGGCTTGCACATTGTCCGTACCCACTGGCAAGGCACAGGTAGTGAACGTGGCAACGCCGTTGATCAGCGAAGCCGTACCCAACACCGTGGCGCCGTTGCTAAAGGTGACGGTACCCGTAGGCATGGGGGCACCACTGGCAGTGGCAATGGTGGCGCTAAGCGTGACCGGACTGTTCGCGCGGGTCTGTGTCTGGTTTGCACTGATTGTGGTGGTCGTGGTGGCGATTACGATGGCGGTTACCGCAGTGGAAGTGGCCGTCACAGTTATGGGGCTACCTGAGTACACGGCTGTAATACTGTTATTGCCTACGGGCAAGGCCGCGGTGTTCAAACTGGCCACGCCATTGATCAAATTAGCGCTTCCCAACAGGGTGTTGCCGGCAAAGAAACTTACGGTCCCGGTGGCGGATGTGCTCCCCATGGCCGCCGTCAGCGTCACGGGGGAACCCACGGTGGGGTTTGCCGGTGTAGGCGCCTGCAAAGAAATGTCGCCGGTTCCCCTTACGTCAAGGTAAATACCATTCGAAAAATTCAAAGCATTGTTGGCATCACCAAAGTAACCAGCCTGAAAGATGCTCGAATAGTCACCACCGACGACAGTTACGTTGCTAAGGGTGGCAACGCCGTCAGCATCAATGGTTGCGTTGCCTATTGAAGCTCCGCTCCGACAGAACGTTACTTGCCCTGTGGGCGATGCACCCGTGATCTTCGCAGTGAAATTCATCACCACGCTACCAGCAGAACGCGATAGAACAGTGGCGCCCATCAAGACCGTTGGCCGAGTCTGCCCAATGGTTTCCGTTACAGCCGCCGAAGTGCTGGTGGCCGCATTGGCGTCCCCGCTGTACACCGCCGTGATGGAGTTACTGCCCAGAGGCAGGTCGGTCACGGTGAATGTGGCGTTGCCGTAGAGAACCGGGGGGCGGTTCGTCGTTAGGCTGCTTATCACCTGGGCCGTACCCAACAGCGTAGTGCCGTTGAAGAAGCTCACGCTCCCACTAGGCCCAATGCCGCTGGTGCCACCGGTGACAGTGACGCTGAAAGTAACGGCTTGTGAAGCGCCAGCCGAGCTGGCAGAGCTTGTCAGATAGATGGCAGTGGCCGGTGGCAGCGGCGCTGCGGGCGGCAGTGTCGCGGCAGCAGTGACGTCGACCGTGGTGGCAATGGACTTCGATGTGGCATTGGCAGCGTCGCCACTGTAGCTGGCGCTGATGCTGGCAGTACCCACCGTACGCAGCAAGGCTGTGGTCAAGACGGCCACCCCATTGGTCACAGTGGCTGTGCCCAGCACGGTGTTACCACTGTAGAACGTGACCAGGCCACTGGGGGATGCGCCGTTGACCGTTGCACTCAAGGTCAGGTCTGCACCTTGGGTGATACTGGTATCCGATGCCGTGAGCGATACCGAGCTGGCCGGTGGGGCGATGGTCTGTACCAGCGCCGCAGAGGTCACTGCACGGTTGTTTGCGTCACCCGCATAGGTCACCGTGATGTTGTTGATGCCTACCGGCAGGCTGTTCACACTCAGACTGGCAAGACCGTCGTTCAGCGTGGCGGTGCCCAGCAACGTGCCGCCGCTGTAAAAGGTGACGCCGCCAGTGGGTGTGAGCCCTTGTTTGGTGCCAGCTCTCAAGGCGGCGATAAGCGTCACGCTCGCATTGGGGTAGGCATAGGGGGCGGAGCTTCGGAGGGTAACCACAGGGGGTGGTGCCGAGGCTGCAGTTACCACAACATTCACGACCTGCGTGCTGATGCAGGCGGCATTGGTGGCGTCGCCACTGTAGCTGGCGACGATCACATTGTCACCAACAGGCAGACTTTGACCCGGCCCTGAATTGCCACATGTCAGGGCGGCAATACCATTGAACACGCTAGCGCTTCCCAGCACGGTATTGCCGCTCAGAAAGGTTACCTTCCCGCTGAGATTGCTGCCGCCTATTTGCGTAAATAGAAGCACCGAGCTGCCTTGCGTCACACTGCTGGGGCTTGCACTCAACGAAGTAAAGGATGCGGGTTTGGTAGCTACCGTCACGCCGGTGCTGGCCGAGGTGCTTGAAGCGGAGATCGCGTCACCCGAATAGACGGCTTGCACGTTGGCCTCGCCCAAAGGCAGGGCACTGGTCGTGAACGTGGCAACACCATTGACCAGCGTGGCCGTGCCCAGCACCGTGGCGCCATTGGTGAAGGTCACTGTGCCCGTGGGCACGGGCGCGCCATCGGCGGCGGCAATGGTGGCGCTGAATGTGACCGGACTGCCGAACATGGCTTGCGTCTGGCTTGAACTAACGGTGGCCACGGTAGTGGCAGGCGGGGCCGCCGCAATAGTACAAGCCACCACTGCCGATGTACCGCCGGCGTTTTCTGGATCGCCCGAATACACCGCCAACACGTTGTTGCTGCCCACCGGCAGCGAAGCTACGCTGAAAGCAGCCTGCCCGTTTTGCACAATGGCACTGCCCAACAAAGTGTCGCCATTGAAAAAGCTCACACTGCCGCTTGGATTGCTGCCCGCCACCGTCGCCGTCAGGGTCAGCGTCTCGCCTTGCACCACGTTTGCGGCAGAAGACGCCAGGCTTACGCTTGCAGTCGGCAGTACCTTTTCGGTTTTGACCACGGACACGCTTGCAACATTACCCGCATCCCCACTGTAGTGCACACTTAAATTGTTGACCCCAGCGGGAAGGCTGTTGGTGCTGAACTGAGCAACCCCGTTGTTGAGTGCTACGCTACCCAGTATGGTTGTGCCGCTGTAAAACGTCACTGTCCCGCTTGGGTTATTTCCCAACACCACGGCTGTCAGCGTGACAGCGCCACCTTGGATGGTTGTAGCCTGCGACAGGCTCAGGCCCACCACGCTGCTGGTGGTGCCAGAACCCAGCGCTGCACCATTGGCTACCATGCCTGTGCCGTCGCCTAGCAAAGCGGTATTGACCGGCGTTGCCAAGCTGGTTACCGCGACAACGCGTGAGGCACTATCGTAGTCGGTCTGCGTCACGTATCCTTGCGTGTCAATTTGCCAGACCAAGCGCTCACCACTGTCGTATACGTTCCACGATTTATGGTCGTTTGCAGTGGACTGTGGGCGCACCGAGGCCAGCGTCAGAGGGTTGATCGTGCTAGCCGCCTTGGGAAGGCCGTTGGCATCGACCAGTGTGCTGATGTCAACTGGTGTGGCATAGCCTATGGTTTGGGTCAACTGACCATTGCCGTTATAGACATATTCGGTTAAGGCCCCCGTGCCGTCGATGTCGGCAACCTTGCGTCCGGCTGCGTCATAGAGCATCCAGCGCCGCACCCCGGTGGGGTCGGTTGTCATCAACAGGCGGTTGTCCGCGTCATAGGCATACTTTGTCGTGCCCAGATTGCTTGACAGGCTACTGCTTTGGACGACACTGATGAGACGTCCGGCCGCATCAAAGGTGGACAGGGTGCTCAGGCCATTAGCCAGCGTAATCGTGGTGCTGCCACCGGCATCGTTATATTGTGTGGTGGTCGTGTTGGGTGTGACCCCATCCGAAGACGGGGTTGAGCTTGCAATGACACGATGAAGTCCATCGTACACATAGTTGCTGGTGCTGGCGACATTGGGCTGCATCGTCTGCAGCAATTCGCCAGTCTGGCTGTATATATATTGCGTGGCAGTACCTTGCAGGCCTGCACCAGTGGCATCTACAGCACCATAGGTCGTGGAACGGGCCATCTGTCCCCGAAAGTCGTAGACGAGATCGGTTCTTTGCGTTTGGCTCTGGTCCTGGCCGGTCGCCCAGGCCTGCATCTGTGCTTCACTAGGAACACCGCTGGAATTCAGGCCGGAGGTGTCGAAGGACGCTGCGGCGTAACTTATGCTGCTGGTTCTGAGTCCTGCGCTGTCATAACGATATTCAGTCACCCGGCCTTGTGGCGAGATGGTAAAGCGCAGCCGATTTTTGCCACCGGCATCGAAGACATTGCGACTGGTGAGCGATAGGTTCGCGCCGGATGTGGTGCCCGTACTTCCCACAATGGTTTGCGTGAGAAGCTGGTTTTGCGGGGTGTAGGTGCTGACAACGGTGTTGCCCAGCGCATCAACCTTGAGAGTCTGATTGCCATGGGCATCGTATTGATAGTTGATAGTCTGCCCAAGCCCATCGGTAACGGCAAGCACATCGCCCTGGTCGTTGTAGCGGTACTGCAATTGCGACAGTCCCTTGGAGTTGCCTGTGGTGACACCGCTACGCAACTGGGTTAGTTGACCATGGGAATCGTATGTGTAAACGCTGGCGACTCCCAGCGGGTCCGTCACCGTGGTTTGGCTCATTGCCAAATCGTAGCTGTAGCTGGTTGTGTGATTCAGTCCATCGGTAATCGTGGCGACACGATAACTGCCGTCGGGCATGTTGATGTACGTAATGGTCAAACTGCTGCCATCAGTCTGGCTGACGCTGGCAATGCGATCGCTGGCGCCGTCGTAGGTGTAGTTGGTGACATACGTCTTGCCATCCGTCGTGGAGTTGTCCGTCGGACTGAGATCCACCGTGACGCTGGACAGGCGGTTGCTGGTGTCATAGCTGTAATGCACTCGCGTGGTCGTGGCACCGTCCTGCGTGACGACGCGGATCTGGCTCAAGTTGTTGCCAACATAGTCGTAGTACGTGGTTTCGCCAGAGGCATCCGTCACGCTCGTCAGCAAGTTGCCGTTATAGGCGTAGGTACTGGTATTGCCGTTGACGTCGGTGCGAGAGAGCAATCGAGCAGATCCATCACCTTCATAGTGCTCCTGTACACCGGTGCTGCCTTCAGTCCACACATACTGGTTTGCCACGCCGTCATAGACGATAGTGTTGTAAGCACCGCCACCGTCAGTGCTCACGTAGTGGCCGGACGTTGAATCAAACCGATAGACGGCTTGGGAACCATCGCTGGCAGTGCGGGTGATAGAGCTGCCTACAGTATTGAGCGTTCCGCTGAGTTGCAGCGGCTGGTTGTAGATGCCAATGGACCAGTTGTCGCCGTTGTCATCATTGAATTTGCCCAGGCTGTTGTAGGTTCGCACGACCGAGCCATCCAGGCCGCGGCTTGCCAGGTATTCGTCCTGATGGCGCAATACGAAATTGCCGGTGGCAATATTGACGTAGGCTAATTCACTGTTACGCCCCTGAGCTGCAGACCCCAAAGCACCTTGCTGCCCCAGGGTTGCCATTGAAGTCAAGTTCAAGCCCAGGCTGTTGCCGCTGACGATTGCTACCATGTTTTTGCTCAGGAAATTGGTTGTTTGCGTTAGCCCCGAATGCCTCCCTATGGCGAACATGCGCCAAGATCACTCGATGCCTCTTCCCAACTAATCCCAGCAATTCAGAAAAAGTTTAGCGTTACAACAGAGTATTTTTGCAACCCCGCAATTCAACACATTGCACAAATCGGGTAACAGCCCGTCGGGTGCCGCCGAAAGAACCCGACGAAAATGGCGGCGAGGGCGGGGGCCAATTCAGCCAATAGCTGGCCTCTTCGTTGAGGTTGCAAAAAAACCTCTCCGAAGGGATTTCCTATGAATCGCACCAAAAGTCGACGCCTCAGAAAGGCGTATACGCCACGATGTCGGGCAAAGGAAGGGTTGAGTACCCCCGAAATCGCGCTGCCGCTGCGCATGCGATAGTTTTTTTACGGCCTCGTTAGGTCTGACCCTCAAAGATAACAAACTTGGTGTACGAGATAGGAAGAGTGAGCAGCCACGCGGGAGCGGCACCATCTCTTGTTCGAAGACACCCAAAGTTGGAATGCTGCGGTTGTTTGTAGATATCGGGCTACTTTTCAGAAGCCAGTTGACGGCAGGCCGCCGTATCTTTGACCGCGCTGCTCTCGCACACTTGGCGGCGGATCTTAGAACCACATAGAGTTTCAAGGTTTCGCTTCGAATCTTCCCCTGTGGATTGGAGATCGAGTTTGAAAGCTCTGGCTGCCAGCTGGTCATCATACCCAAAGGCTGCATTGCGTCCCGGAACTGCCGCAATGCGGGCCGCGAAGTTGCACGCCAGGAGTGAAATGGAGTGTTTGGCGATCTGCCCGCCTTCCTCTTGGTAGTTGAATTCGAAGTCCGAACGGCCATATCTCCGAGAATTGACGCGCGACGTGATTGCACGAAGATTGCCAAGAAATTCGCCTCTCTGCTCAATCCGGTAGATGACAGGATCACTGACCTTCACTGCGCCTTCGAGCTTCATGAAGCTCCAATCCGTCACCGCCGTGGTGTTGAAGACGTAGGCTGCAATGACCTCTGGATGCGCATACGCTGCCAGTTGAGCCAAGCCGCCTCCAAGGGAGTGCCCCGTGACATAGATGCGCGGTCGCTGCCCTGATGGATTGGCAGCCAGCAATGCGGCTACTGAATTCTTGAGTTTTTCCCGGGCCAGTCGGTATTGGTGTGGCTCTATCCCAAAGAAGGCTGAAAAGTTGTCTTTCCAGTCAGCAAATTCCTGGCCCGGTGTATTCTCGGTTCCGCGAAAGGCAATAACCGCGTCTGTGATCATCGGCACTCCAGTGTCTGTCAGGGTCTCAAGCACATAGGTTTCGTAGAACAAGCCGTCCGCACTGGCGCAGGCTGGTTCCTTGCCCTGGAGCCAGCGCACCCATCGACCTGTTTGCGCGCCGCCACCCAGCACCGGAGTATCCGAAAACAACCGGGGTAACGGATGCCCGGCATGGTTGTCCTCACAAGCGACTTGCCTTGCTCCACGTCTTGCGGAGTCCCCCTCACCATATCGATTCTCCAGTGGGACATGCCGGTGATACACCATGGTGGAGAATAAGGCCATCAAGCCAAACTCATCAACCAGAACGCCAGCATGGCTGGCCCGGCGAATACGCAGATAGGGGGGATCACTCGAGTATGCAGGAGCTTCTTCGACTGCCTCGACACCACCTGTGGACACCGGGGGCCGGCTCAACCGGAAGGGAGCCATACTCACAATCACCGCTTCGGGCCGGGTATTGCGCTCCTGTGCATCCGAGTGGGCATTCTCATCACGCTGGATAGATGAGGCCTGCAGAGTCTTTATTGCTCCGCAGCCGCTCAGTCCGAGCATGACAAGAATCAGGGTGCTTGCGAGAAGGTGGCGAAGACGAGTTGACTGCTGTACTGTCATGTGAAAGTCTCCTAACGCTGCCAGAACCAGGAAAGCCGGAATTTTGATCCGGCGGTGGACAGCCACAGTACAACCTTTGCCGCTACACGTCACTCCCCAAGTTATGGGAGGTCAACCCAGCATTCATCCCTGAAATATCTCCGACAGAATGTTGCTGACTGCTTCAATGAAACGCTGAAAATCGCACCTGCACATTCAGTTCGGGCAGCACGACAGATTTCCACAACCCAATCGCACTCCGTCTGGGGACCCAGAGTGCAAGATCATCCAGTGGATTCAAAGTAGATTTCAGCGCCCGGCGGGATCCCGATCAGTCTTCTTTGCCTTCCAGGCTTTCGAAGCCTTGGCAGCCAGGACTTCTCGTGCCCAATCCATGGCCCCGTGCTTCTCCCAAAACGGCTGCATCTCATGCACATACAGCCAGGCTTCATACTTGCCACCTATGGCAACACCGTACCCGTTGTCTGGCTTCACCGGCTTCGGTGTGGCGGACACCAACATCTTGACCGCTGCGGGATAGTCTTTCGCGGCTTGCTTCAAGTTGTGCTCAAGCTCGCTGCTTTGCTTCAGAGCCCAGGCTGCCAACAAGGCGTTGAGTGCCAGTGTCGGTTGCATATCGTCAGGGTAGCGCTCCTGGAGTGCCAAGGCGTCTTCCCAGCTTTCAAACCGAACAAAGGCGCACGACAAGTCCGCGCGCAATCCATGGTTGTCATTGGGATTGAGCTCGAAGACCAACCAGTACGCCAATTCCATAAAGCGCTGAGCTTTGCAAGCATGCTCGGCTCCGGCGGCCTTGCAGATATAGGCAAGATGCACGATGGGGCGCAAGGCAGGGCGGTGATTCAAGAACCCCCAAGGACACTGCAAGGGTTGAACGGCAGAGGTCTCCAGTGTGATTCGCAGTTGTTCAACTGCCCGCTCTGCCATGGGAACCAGCAGCCGTTCTTCGACACCGGCCAGCGCGATGGTGTCCACGGCCATTACCAAATCGTCCAGTACGTCGAAACTGAACCACAGATCGGGGTGCTTTTGTAGCAGGTCCAGCCAAACGTCCGCATTGTCCCAAACGGCCAAGTTGTCGTTTTGCAGCCAGGTCATGTCCGGCTTTGCCTGGTGGAAGGTCTTCCT
>JBBQLM010000027.1:0-61826 GCA_038327925.1 Burkholderiales bacterium
TGGCGTACGGAAAAATTCTGGCCGCCCCAAAGCGGCACATAGGTCTGATCTGGAGTTGAAAATCAATAAGGATTAGTGGTCAATTCCGTCGGGCTGGTCAGCAATTACCGGAACGGTGGTCAGTGATTTCCGGAATACGCAATCAAATCGGTGTCATCTTCAAAGAATTTGATCTGTTGGGCGAACATCATCAGGCGTTTTTCGACAGCTCCGAAGCGCGCATCGCTAGACTTGTGGCAGAAGGAGTGGATGCTATCGCGAGTTGAGCTTCTTCAAGAAGGTCTTCCAGAATCGAATGGGCGTAACCGTCTCCACTATTCACGGTGTCAAGGGCGCGGAATTCGATGTCGTCATCGCTTTCGCTCTTCTCGAAGGCATGGTGCCACATTTCAACGACACGAACGGTAGTGAGAGCACACAAAAAATGCTTTGCGTTGTCGCTTCTCGGGCGAGAAAGAACCTGCATCTCTTCTCGGAGACTGGACGCGCTCGTGGCCGATACAACACTTATGGGCCTACACAAATGCTAGCGGAGTGCATGTTCGACTACGATATTGTTTGAATCTCGCCTACCGTGCATAGTGTTGCAGGGCAGTTGGTTCAGCCGGAGGGCACTCCATAACTGGGTCAGATTTCGACCGAAATCAACAGTCAGGGGGAAGACAGCTCAGCTAAACGTCGATTTGGGCCTGTGGTCTACCTGGGCTACGCCTGTGGGAAACCTTGCCGGCAAGGTAAATCCAGTTGTTCGTGCCGTCCGACGTGCAAGCCCTGTGGTCAACGCTTCGACGTCACCGACCAAAATTACCAATTCGCGAGACCTGGTTATCGCTGTGTAGATCCATTCCCGTGTCACAAGGCGGGACGCCTCCACCACTATAACCACCGCTTGTGAGCTACTTCCCTGCGCCCTGTGACATGTAATTCCGTAGGCCAACTCAATGTCCGCTTCACCCTCCTTCGGCAAGCTCCTAGGCTCCCGCTCTCCGTCCCATTTGATGACGACCTCAGGACCGGCGATCGAGTCGACGATACCAAGTAGCCCATTGAACAGACTGTCCTGATACCGGTTGGCGGTTGCTACAACAGGATCACCAACTGCGACGGTTGCCAAAGGCCCAAGTCTTCGAGTTAGAGTTGTTGTTTGTCTAGCCTCCAGTGACTCGCTTTCATTAATGGCTTCGACCGTGGCCTTGCGCGCGGCAATCACCATTAGCTCGGTTTGAGTCCGCAGTCGCCTCTGGACGTTGTCTAACTCTGCGGCGGGAACGATAAACACTCCTTTGGACTGTCCAGTCCATGTTTCAAGCGCGGGAATTTGCCCGTCCCTGACGAGGGCAGAAACCCTAGGTATGTCGCTGTCTGCTGCCTGGCGCAGGACCTTGGTGAGCCTTGCCACACGGGACCCTTCGGCCACAATGTCATGGAAGACTCGGCCGATCCCAACCGGGGGTAGCTGTCCCTCATCTCCAGCGAACAACAGCCTTGCACCTTCAGGCATGTGACTGAGTAGCTTGTGCAGGCTGGGGGTATCGAGCATCCCGGCCTCATCCACCACCAGCAAGGTCCTGGATGTGAAGTCCACGTCGGAGGCTGGTCGTTTGAATTCGGGGTTTTCTGCCAGCATACCCTGACGCTGGGCCATGCCTATCAACCGCGCAATGGTGTAGGCCAGTCGAGGCCGCGCAGAGGTAGATGCCCCCTTAGAAAGAGTCAGAGCAGCCTTACCGGCGAGGGCGCTCATAACCACATCGCCACCAAGGCGCTCCCAGGCTGAGGTTAGTACTTTCATCACCGTGGTCTTGCCGACGCCTGCGCCACCTTGCAAAGCAGCGACGGGAAGTGTTAATAACTGCACTACTGCGGCGTGCTGCTCACCGGTCAGGGTCAAACCAGTTTCTAGCTCAGCGTCGTACACCAGAGGTTCCAACGCCTGTCCTGACGGGAGGGGCACAGTCGGACTGGTGTTCTCAATGGCGAGCAACGCTGATATGACCTGATCCTCCAGCCACGCCGCACCGGGAGCCCGTATCAAGGAGCCTTTTCGCCGCAAGGAGCCGTTTTCTTGGGCTAGGTTAAGAGTCGCATCGGGATCGGCGCCTCGTTTACTCAGGAGAGCTCTTACTGCTTCTTCAGTGGCGGCGGTGTCGCCTTCGCTGAGTATTTCCCGCCAAACGCTGTTCATCGCACCCATGAGTCGGGCGGGGTGGGTCAGCAGATCGGCCCCCTCGTTGGAAGCCCGGAGCAACCGTTGTCCGATCCGGTCTGCAGGCTTCCAATCCATCAGGCAGGTCGGCACATAGGGGTTGCGCTTGAGCCTTTCCACAGCGTCAAACCCTGCCATGATGCGCCAGAGTTGCCCGGCCACCCGGGACTCCAGCAGTCCAATGCTTTCGAGGAAGGTAAGGAATTCAAGCTCCGCAGATCGGATTTGATCAGCCCCCACTTGAATGGCGACAGCAGCATATAGCTGTGCGGTTATCTTTGCAGCGAGCGCAGGTTTGGTCGGTTCAATCAGCTTTGCAACTTCAGCCGCACGGCTACTGTCACTTAGCACGGACTGCAGATCATGTCCAAATGCCTCAATCAGCCGGTCAGCGCGAGTACCCCCGATGTTGGGCATGCGCTCCAACCAAGGCTTAAGTAGCAATCCGGTCTTCATCACCCGGCGCATGTGCTTGCTGTTGATTTGCACGACCGTCCTGCCGAACTTGTCGCGGTAGCTGTCAACCAAGCCCTTGACATGGAATGTGTCACCGGGAAGTGGGCGGGTGTCGTTACCGGCAAACTTGACTCGGATCGGCCGACCGTCATTGAGTTGCGCAGAGAAGATGCAGCCCCGGTCCAACTGGGATACGACCCGATGTACCGTTACAGTTTCTTCGAACTGGTCTTTTAATGCGCTCAATCCCTGACTCCTACATGCATTCCCGAGTGAATCATGTCAAGTTGGGCTTTGAGACGCATGTTCTCTGCCTTGAGGGATTCGTTTTCAAGAACGACATCTCGGAGCTTTTCGAGAAGTTCTCCGGTGGCAGACTGGGCTTCAACAGCTGCCTGGGCACTGGCCTTGGCTGACTGGGCAGTGCGGGCCAAACGATCTTTGAGGGCCTTGTCGCTGGCATCAACCAGTAACCTTGAACCAATCGGCAACAGGCCCTGACCTTCAGCCACCAGATTGATTAGGCTGGTCAGTTCCTGTCGTTCGTAGAGATACTTTTCTTGGGTCTGCTTGAGGTCAATGGCTTGCGCCAGAGCGCGGACGTTGATTTTGCCGTCTGGCGTTGCGGGCAAGGTCGGGGCACGCTGCGTCTCTGACACGGCAAGGTACGCCTCCTGCATGCGCTCAAGGTAGCCTTCAAGGGCTGCCTTCACGGTAGGTATGACGGACGGGCGGGGCATTAGCGATTGCCTTTCGGGAAGGGAGTAATCTTGCCGGCCGAACCATCTCGCATCTGAGTCAGCAGGGCGTTGTATTTCTCTTCCAATTCCGTCAAAGCCGTTTGTGCGTCTTGCAACTGCACATTGGCATCTTGCAGATCCAGTTCGGTGGCAATGTGGACGTCCTGCAAGGCAAGGTATTTATTGCGCCAGTCTTCCGAGCGCTCTGAGACTGTACGCTGAACGTTCTTGCGTCCGACGATTTCCGTTCTTTTGAGCGACTCGACCCAGGCTTTGACGTGCCTGCCCAGTTCCTTCTGCTTTGGGGAGAACAGGGTGGTTTCCGAGATTTTGGCTCGCCGAGCCACCTCGTTCATGCTCACGGCCCCCCCATTGTTGGGATAGATGCCGTTGTTAGCAGCCATCTCCGTTTGGATGGTTACCATCGTTTCACGCACCCTGGCTTCCACCCCGGCGGTTCGTGCTTCGCCGCGCAGTCGCGCAGCTTCCTTGTGGGCCTCGCTCATGCGTCGACCCCCAGAATTGCCTGCACTTCCGGTTTGGCACGCCACTGTTCGCCAATGTCGTCGTAGCGCTTGAGTTCCTGCTCCAGCTGTTTCTTGTCGCGGGCTAGAGGCAGCCAATCGTTATTGGCGATGTTCTCCTGTGCGTGCCGAACCAAAATAGGAATGACCCGTTCAGTGTCGCGCCGCCCGGTTTTATCCTCAATACGGTGGCTGCAAGGTGTCTGGCAATTACCGGCAACGATCGCGCCTTTCTTCGGGCTGCACAGGCCGACCTCACCGACTACCTTGGTACACACTACGTGCGCGCTAATGAGCCGGGCACTCTCACCGTTGTTGGTCAGAAGTACCGAGAGTTGACGTGCTGTATCGACTCCCCATTCCGCGCCGGTTCGATGTAGCTCTTCCTCATAGGCCCGCACCGAGGCAGCGAGCACGGGTGCACCGCCGCCGCCGTGGCCTCCGTAGGCTACGCTTTTCGGGTCACGCATGGCAGCGCGCATGTCCTCAATCAACGCCTCTCCTCGCATGATCCGCAATTCACGCGTGATGTCATCAACCTCCTTGGCAAAGGCCGGATCGGCTTGCATGTAGCCCAAAGTTGTGGTGACATCATCGTGACCGAGCAACAGCATCAACACCTTTTGGCTGCCGTCTATGGCCAAGCCGGCAATTCGCGCCAGTGTCTTGCGAAAGCGGTGCGGGTGCAAGTTTTTGCCGCCTGGCCTGTCGGTTAAACCAACCCGCAAGGCTAGGGTTTGAAGGTTTTCGCCAAACTGAGCGAGTTTCTTCGTCGCGTCTGCGCTACCGCTCGCACCAAGTGACGCCCACAGATGGGTGCTCTCGCTTAGGAGATGTCCAAGCTCCTCTATCTCCCCCGGTTTGATCAATCGGGCCAGGCGCTCGCTGGCTTCAACGAGCCTGACTTGCTGCGCGAACACATCCACCAGGATGTCTGGCGCCGGCCATTCCCGGTCCTTGCCTTCAATGGCGCTCGAGGCTTTATATGTTTTGCCGTTGGCGTACATCTGCCCGTCCGCTGCGAACTCGACACAATGGCGTCCCAGTGTTGCCACCTCTCCAACGCGGGCCGCCATGACCAGAAGGGCCATCCAGAGATGCGCGCTTTGAAGTGAGACAGCCAAGGCTTGCACGCTGCTCCAATTAGTTGGTGGCCATTCGAATGGGTTGTGTTTCCAGGGATACTTGCGGTGATGTTTGCCCCTTCGGCTGCCGTGCTGCAAATCAAAGGGCGGGTTCTCAATTGTTTGTCCGTTGCGGTCACGCCAGCCATTGGTCCCAAAGTAGCGACTAATTCGTGCATTGATAATGGCGAGAGTGGCCTTGCGAGATCCCAGAAGCGTCGGCAGTGTTTCAAGCAAGTGGATAACGTTGGGGCCTAGATCCTTGATCAGCCACAACACTCGGGGTCCCATAGATGCGAGATAGTCATCCGGTATTGCAGGGTGAGGAGTACTTTTGCGCTCCGCTGGACGCGCAGTGGGTGCACCCCGTACTGCAGTTGTCTTGCCTTTGAATTCACGAGCTGCGGGTGCATCCGACCAGAAGCCAAGGTCGTGAAACTGTGTCTGACGCCTCAGCTCGCAACGCATGTTGATGATCGCCCAGAATTCCCGCACGTCTTCTGCATTTAGAGCGCTTGAGAAACCTGGGCTGGCGCTAGCAGCACTCTCTAGTCGTCGAGTTACCCCCCGCGCAACCAGTTCTGGGTTGTACTGAAACATGTTCGCAGCGACCGTGCTCGCATCCAGCGGCTTGAACTTCCGATTGGTGCTCAGTCCGGCCGGCCCCATGCGCATCAGTAGAGCCAGCCGAGTCAGCCAGAGCACACCTTCATCCAGAAGCTCGTCCAGGTTACTGGTGATTGTCGTTCCGGCTGGCAGATAAGCGGTAATCCGCCGTCGCAGATCAATGCGACGGATGCCAAGTTTCATATGCGAAATCATCGACTCTGGGGTCTCCCAAATGCCGAACGTTCCGCCATGCCCCAGCATTCTCTGACAGCGAATGGCACTTTCTATGTCTAGGTGCTGCAAGGTCTCCAAAGGGAAGAGGCTCAGTGCCTGGCCAATAGTAGGAACCTGATCGTTTGAGGACGTCGACGTTGATTTTTCTGAAGCGTTCATACCAACTCCAGCAAGTCCGGTGAAATGGCCAAGGGCAGGCCCGGCACGTAGTGGTCGCCTACGGAAATTTCCTGTGCCCATTTTTTACGAGCTAACAAGCCTTGGTTTAAGTCGAACTTGCGCAGGGCCATGAGGTTGTTCTTGAGCTCGACGTCATACATTTCTGCTACCCATGTTTCTATTGGTAAGAAGCCCTGAAGCGCCCTCAGTTCTTCCGCGCGCATGGCGATGCCATCTAAAGATTCTGGCAACAGCACGGCATTTTTCGGGCACAACATGCAACGTTGTGCGTCACAGGGTTCACCCTCGGTTGCTTTGATATGGGGCGGGGGGTGGCGGTTGTCTTTGCACGCAACGTTCATCCGGCTCTTTGGCAGGATGCGTGCCTCAGCAAGAAGTTTTTCCTGTTCAGGAGTGACTTCACCGAATCGGTACAAATGGGCTAGGATGGTCAGGTCGAACCGGCTTGTGTCCAGTGCTCCCACCAGAATATTGAGGAAACGTCGCGCAGCATCGCTACTTTCCTGATTGAGGATGTTGGTGTTGGTGTAACCATCAGTAGTTCCAAGTCGAGCATGGTTCAGTGCTTTTTTTACTTGCAGCATGTTGCCGTGACTGGCCCGATAGACATAGTCGGCAAACCACACCCGGAAATCTTTCGCCGCCACATGGGGAACAAGCGCAAGTGGCTCGACCACATCCTCACTATTCTCTGCTCGTCGTGCATTGGCAGCGGTCCTTCGTTCGTTAAGCAAGTGTGTGACTTCAACCAGAAAAGGCACCTGCTTTCCATTTACGAAGCCACATGGTGCGCCTATGTCGGAAATCCAACCTATCTCTCCGCTCCTGTTGACATACAACCAAACGCTGCGCACTCCCTGTTCAAGAGTTTTGACTCGGGCAAATTGAGCCGTTTGCGCTGTGTAGCCCGCATCCCCCATCTGCTCATATTTGATTTGTTCCTGAACGAGTTGCTGCTTGAGAACCTCGCGCAAAGGTTCAATACGCTGCAAATAGGTCTTGATCAGGTGGCCAGGGCCATCCAGGGTTTTCCATTGACCTGTCACAAATTGCTCTTTGCCGCCTGCTCGTTCCTTTTCTCCGACTAGCTCATAGGACTGGGGGCTAATCACAAATCGTCGGTGGGGATCGTTGGGGTCATCTTTAAAATGGTCGAACAAAAACCGTTTGGTTGCGTCCAGAGTTGTGACAGTAGACGGGTTCCAACCGGTGTTCAAAACACACAAATGCCACACCGCATTTGCATCCCAATTGTTTGGAAAGACCGATTCCCGCAAAGGCAGCCTGAATGTCCCAGCGCTGTTGAGCGCCCAATCAGGTATTGCCTCGTGCAAATCACCAGGTGACGGCAGGATCTTGCCGGTCTTCTCTTGGATGCTGCGCATGTACTTCACCTCCCGCCACAGTTTGGCTTCCAATGGGTCGGTTGGCTCTGTGTCACTTAGGCTTAGCCTGTCGGACAGCTCCCACTTGTTCAGCACGCTGCGGCACGTGCCCCTGACTGCGAAGCGCAGAGCGTCGCGCAGCTCCTTTGGTGGGATGTGCTTTTGCACGTCGGCTTCTTCGGGTGTCTCCCAGTACGTCGGCCGTACCCCTAGCGCAGTACGCGAGACGTCCACGAGGGCGCGGAACTTACCAAAGGATTGACGGCTCATGCGGCTGCGATGGGCAAATTCACTATGAACCTGGGTCAGGAGCCGTACATCCTCAACCCTTGTTAGAGGCTGTGCAACCGCCACCGCCGCTGCTTCCACCGCGTCAAGAACGCGCCACCAGTCGCGTAACGAGTTCATGTAGCCTCGCACTGTCCCACTCGAAGCATGCGAAAGGGTTTCGACGATTGCGGGCACTAGTTGGTGGATGAGCTCTGGCCGACCGGAGAATGGAACGAATCTTTTCCCACCGCCCCGTTGATGGTTTGATTGTCCTTGTCCCGTTGAGAAAGAATGCAGGTTGACTTCGTATGGGGCCTTCTCATGGCAAGTCCAGAACACTAGCGGGTCTTCGGATTCTGGGGCGTCTGCTCGCACCGGAGCTGCCAGCGCAACGCCAGCGTGCTCCTTCAGGTGGTCCTTGTTGTATGTGCGGATGCTCACTCCATGTCATCCGCGTCAATGCTCTCTTCACTGAGTAGCTGCACATAGTTCTCATGGAAATTCATGTTTATCCCTAGGCGATCCGATACCCATTGCAGGTAAATCATGGTGGTCTCACGCGATACGTGTCGAAGTTGGCGCTGGATCGTCAACTGGATGAATCCCTCGATGTCGAGGGCAAGTATTTTCAATACTGAGGGGTCAGCTTTGTTTTTTATAGCGAATTCAACCAACGCCTTTTGCTCTTCAAGGTGTTTCCACAGCGTACTGCAGGCCCAGAAGTCCCGGGCCGGGTGTGGTGACCATCCGCGCGGACATTCGGCGGCTTTGCTGGTCCAGAAATCGTAGATTCCTTGCCCGGTATAGCGGTCCCCGGTGCAGGGGTTGAGGAACATGTGGACTGCGTTCTTGCTCAGCATTTCCGCCTCGCGGACGTTCTTTGCTTTACGCAGTGCAATCGTCAGCGCTTTGGGGCGAACCTTTTTACGGTACTCGTGGAGCTTGAGTGCCATTGGCATCGGCACGAGAATGTCGCCCTCAGGGCCAATCTTGTCGCCATGGTCTATGCCGTGGCTACGCCCTTTAGTTTCGTACCGCAGCAAGACACGCACGGCCTGATGTTCAATCGGCCTATCTGGGTTGACGACATGCCATTCGTCGGGATCAAGTGGTAACGTGTCAATGCGCCATGCAGCTGCTTCAGCGCGCCGTACCGCAGTTTCAAGGATCAGTTCCGCGATGAGGCCTTCAACAGGGCACTTTTCTCGGACCCGAGTTAGCCAAGCGCCTATTACTTTTTCCTCGGGAAACCGAAGGCGATGCTTGCTTTCCCGGACCTTCCCACGTCGCGCCTCCACGATCTTGGTCGTTTGTCTCCCGCTACTGTGTGGACTGTCGACGGAAAACCTCCGTCTTACCTTGGGGATGTGAAATGGTCCGCGCAGACCTTTATCAACCGCCCACTGCAGAAACATACAAGCAGTCTCAACCCGCAAATTGACGGTTTTTGCCGCTAGTCCGGTGTTGTCGCGCGACCAACTACCCGCGCTCATTTCGCCCTGGTAGCCCTGAATTAAGTCGATTTTGTAGTCAGCAGTGAGGGCATCTTTGCCACGGATGTGGCAATACTCAAGGTAGTTCGCCAGCCAATGTGCGTAGTTGCGCATGGTGGCTTCAGTCGGGGGCATGGTTGATGCCTGCTCAAGCCCGCGCGTCCCGGCACTCCATTCACCTAAGCCCAGGTCAATGAGAAATTGATTAGCGATTCGGTGATAGCCCGGCCGACTATCCATTATGAAGGGGAGGTGGGCGACCCGCCCGAAACCTCTTTCGTCAAGGAATCGTTGAGTTGGATAGACTACCCGATACGGGTATTCCATAGAGCGTTTTGACATTTCCATGTAGGCCATACTACATGGCGCTACATTTTAAATCAACCGATAATGTTTGCCCCTGTAGCTCCGGCGTTGTCGCCACCCAGCGTCACGTAGTTCACCTTGCGGATGTCCATTAGCTTTTTGCCTCCGGCATAGCTGATGGAGCTCTGGATGTCCTGTTCCATCTCGACCATGGTGTCGGCCAGCCGGCCCTTGATGGGCTCCAGGATGCGTTTTCCTTCTACGTGCTTATATTCGCCTTTGTTGAAATCGCTGGCCGAGCCGTAGTATTCCTTGTAGAGGTGGCCATCCACTTCCACGGTCTGGCCGGGGCTTTCCTCGTGGCCGGCCAACATGGAGCCAATCATGACCATGGTTGCGCCAAAGCGGATGCTCTTGGCGATGTCGCCATGCTCCCGGATGCCACCGTCGGCAATGATGGGTTTGGTGGCCACGCGGGCACACCACTTGAGCGCACTCAACTGCCAGCCGCCAGTGCCAAAACCGGTCTTGAGCTTGGTAATGCAAACCTTGCCGGGGCCTATGCCCACCTTGGTGGCGTCGGCGCCCCAATTTTCCAGGTCGATCACGGCTTCGGGTGTTGCCACATTGCCGGCGATGACGAAACTGGTGGGCAGTTTCTCCTTGATGTAGCCGATCATGTTTTTGACGCTGTCGGCATGGCCATGTGCAATGTCGATGGTGATGTACTCGGGTGTAAGTCCCAGGCCGACAAGGGTGTCCACCGTGGCGTAGTCGGGTGGCTTGACGCCCAGCGAGATGGATGCGTACAGGCCCCGAGTCTTCATGTCCTTGACGAACTGCACGTTGTCAAAGTCGAAGCGGTGCATCACATAAAAGTAGCCGTTTTGCGCCAGCCAGATGCACAGTTCTTCGCTAACCACCGTCTTCATGTTGGCTGGTACGACCGGAATGCGAAAACGCCGCCCGCCCAGTTCCGTGCTGGCATCGCACTCCGAGCGGCTCTCCACGCGGCACTTGCGGGGCAGCAGCAGGATGTTGTCGTAGTCAAAAATGTCCATAGCCCAAGCTCCAGTTCAAATGGTTCAACAGTTGCCTGACGCGGTTTGGGGAAACAACACTGCGCGTTGCATTGACCCATCCCAAAGTATCAGGATAGGCGCTTGGACTGGGACCGGCCATAAAAAAACCGGTCTCAATTGCTTGGGCCCGGTGATCGATTGTATACAGAACAGGATAGGGCGTATGCCTTTCTACAATCACCCCATGCATTCCACCCCCGCCGCCTCCTATGCCCCAGCATCGCCCCTGCTGTCCACCTTGAATCCCGAGCAATGTGCCGCCGTCACATTGCCGGCCGAGCATGCGCTGATTCTTGCCGGAGCGGGCTCTGGCAAGACCCGCGTGTTGACCACGCGCATCGCCTGGCTGCTGCAAAACGGTTACGTGTCGCCGGGCGGCATCCTGGCCGTTACATTCACCAACAAGGCCGCCAAGGAAATGATGACGCGGCTTTCTGCCATGTTGCCGGTCAATGTGCGCGGCATGTGGATTGGCACCTTCCACGGTCTGTGCAACCGCTTCCTGCGCGCGCACTTCAAGCTGGCCAATCTGCCACAGGCCTTCCAGATTCTGGACACGCAGGATCAGCTCTCCGCCATCAAGCGCCTGTGCAAGCAGAATAACGTCGACGACGAGCGCTTCCCGGCCAAACAGTTGCAGTGGTTCATTGGCGGCTGCAAGGAAGACGGACTACGGCCCAACATGGTCGAAGTGCGCGACGAGGAAACCCGGCGCAAGGTCGATATCTACCAGCTCTACGAAGAGCAGTGCCAGCGCGAAGGTGTGGTGGACTTTGGTGAGCTGATGCTGCGCTCCTACGAGCTGCTGCGTGATAACGACCCGATCCGCGAGCACTACCAGCGCCGCTTTCGCCATATCCTGATCGACGAGTTCCAGGACACCAACAAGCTGCAATACGCCTGGATCAAGATGCTGGCCGGGCAGGGCACGGATGCGAGCCCCGATACACCCGGCGGTGCCGTGCTGGCCGTGGGCGATGACGACCAGAGTATCTACGCGTTCCGTGGCGCGCGCGTGGGCAACATGGCCGACTTTGTGCGCGAGTTCGCTGTGCAGCACCAGATCAAGCTGGAGCAGAACTACCGCAGCTACAGCAACATCCTGGACTCGGCCAATGCCCTGATCAGCCACAACAGCAAACGCCTGGGCAAGAACTTGCGCACGGAGCAGGGTGCGGGCGAGCCGGTGCGCGTCTTTGAAGCCCCCACCGACTTTGCCGAGGCGCAGTGGATGGTGGACGAGATGAAAAACCTGGTGCGTGACAACGGAACCGAGGCCGGCTTTGAGCGCAAAGAAATCGCCGTGCTGTACCGCTCCAACGCGCAAAGCCGGGTGATTGAAACCGCGCTGTTCAACGCCGGCCTGCCGTACCGTGTATATGGCGGGCTGCGCTTCTTCGAACGGGCTGAAATCAAGCACGCGCTGGCCTATTTGCGCCTGCTGGAGAACCCGAACGACGACACCAGCTTCATGCGGGTGGTCAACTTCCCGGCGCGTGGGATTGGCGCGCGCAGTCTGGAGCAGTTGCAGGATGCGGCGCGCGCCACCGGGTGTTCTTTGCACGATGCGGTCAGTGGCCTGAGCGGGCGGGCTGGAGCGGCCATCGCCGGCTTTGTCGCCAAGATCGACGTGCTGCGCGAGCAGACCGCTGGCATGAACCTGCGTGACATCATTGCGCAGGCACTCGACCAGAGTGGTCTTGTCGAGCACTACCGCCTGGACCGCGAGGGCGCCGACCGGCTGGAGAATCTGGACGAGCTGGTCAACGCCGCCGAAAGCTTTGTAATGCAGGAAGGCTTTGGCCGTGATGCCGCCGCCATGCTGGTGGCCACAGCCGGCCAGAGCCCGGCCAGCCAGGGGCTGGATGGGGATGCGGCAAGCCCCGCGCTATCCGGTGACGTTATCGGAGACACAGGCGAGACCCTGTCACCCCTGGTCGCCTTCCTGACCCATGCCGCGCTGGAGGCCGGCGACAACATGGCCCAGGCCGGGCAAGACGCCATCCAGTTGATGACGGTGCACTCCAGCAAAGGGTTGGAGTTTGACGCGGTCTTCATCACCGGCATGGAGGAGGGCCTGTTCCCGCACGAGAATTCGCTGAACGATAGGGACGGTCTGGAAGAGGAGCGGCGGCTGATGTACGTTGCCATTACCCGGGCGCGCAAGCGGCTGTACCTGAGCCACTCTCAGTCGCGTATGCTGCATGGGCAGACCCGCTTCAATCTCAAGAGCCGGTTCTTTGAGGAGCTGCCAGAGGCCTGCCTGAAGTGGCTGACGCCCAAGCAGCAGAATTTCGGGCGGAACTGGAATGCCGATTCCGCTATGGATTCAGGAGCTAACTACGCAGGTTCCACGAGGGCTGGAACATCATTTGGCCAAATAGTGTCCCGCAAGGAAGAGCCCAAGCACGGCCTGCGACTGGGTATGCTGGTGTTCCACGCCAAGTTTGGCGAGGGCACGGTTCTGACGCTGGAAGGCGCCGGCGACGATGCGCGTGCCCAGATCAGTTTCCCCCGCCACGGCACCAAGTGGCTGGCGCTCAGCGTGGCCAAGCTGACGCCGGTGCCTTAATTTTTTGCAGATCAGTTCAATCTTCGAATGCGAATGCTCGCATTGGAATTCACCTGGGTGCCTCCCGCGAGTGTTTGAAGCGTTACCGCAGCTGCAGAGGAATGGTTCCTGACCGTGAGGACGTCGGCCGCTGCAAGGGTGATGATCACGCCTCCGGCGTTGACTTGGGTGCCGGCACCAGAGCCGAAGATGGAGCCAGGAACCAGTGCGCCATTCAAGAACAAGGCGAACTGGCTCGGCTCCACTCCGGATACAGAGAACGAGATGTCGTAGTCGCCGGCGGTGGTGGCGGTAATTGTCGAAGCTCCGGCGGCATGCGTCAGGCCAACAAGTTTGCCATTCGTGTCAAACACAATGTCTGCCTCAATAGGTACGACCTGGGCTGCCAGGTTGTATACATATCCGTATGCGGAAAGACCTGTTCCAGCAGCGCCAGCGGGACCAGCAGGACCGACTGCACCGGCAGCGCCAGCAGGACCGACTGCACCGGCAGCGCCAGCAGGACCGACTGCACCGGCAGCGCCAGCAGGACCAGCAGGACCGACTGCACCGGCAGCGCCAGCAGGACCCACCTCTCCATTGGCTCCAGTGGTGATTCTCCCAATTGCGGTATCGACAACACTTTCGACGACAAACGTCTGGTTAGGGATATACCGCAACTTCACATCAAAGTAGCTGACTGAACCATTCGCAGACAGTACTGCCAAACCCGGCAGGAACACGCTTTGATCATTGGGTAGGTAGCTTGAAGGTAAGGCGATGGGGTCGCTGCCGGTCAAATGGCGCATGGACTTCAACTCCAGGGTTGAGCCCACCACCAATGGACCGCCGCCGTTGATCTTGGCCAAGACCGCGTCAACTGCCCCATCGCCGGGCACATTCACGGTAGACGTTGTGAGGATGCCAGTTGCGGTCGAGTAGCTTGTTGCGGCAAATGCGCTTGGAGTCAATACAGAAAGCCCCAGAGTCAACACCAAGATGCGTAACAGGACGGATGTCAAATTTTTCATCGAAAAGACTCCATAGAAATGCGTTGGGGGACTTAGGATGCCTATCCTGTAAGCTGACTCGCATTGAATGCGTGAGTCACATGAATCCACTCATCTTCTCGATTTTTTTGATAAAAATCTTTTTAAACGAATCTCGCTCAGGCAAGCATGATTACCCCGGAGCAGCTTTCCACGCCAGTGCCCTGAACTCAAGATGATGATGGTGCGCCAAACCGCAGCGGTTGGCGCATTCCGTGTGCAGATCTAGCGTGCTGCAGGTGAGACCTGCAACAGGCGGGTCACGTCCTTGTCGTTGGGCAAGGCGTAGTCATAGCCGCGGATGATGCGGCTGTCTTCGGTGCGCACAAACTTCAGGCTGATGTAGGTGAGGTTGGCGGCTGCCGAGTAGGTGCCGACCAGAACCATATTGGCGTTGTGGCTGCGGGCAATGTCCTTGATTTCGCGGGAGAGCAGGAGTTCACCGGTTTCTTCACGGATGAATACGTCGCCGCGCAGTTTCATTTCCTTGACATTGAAGCCAGCGGTTGCCATGTGCGATGCGTATTGCTCGGACAGGGTGCGACCCAGGGGAGCCGTGCGGCGCATGTCGTTGACGTTGACGATGGTGGCAACCAGCACCGGTGTATCGCCCGTGGGGCCTCGGTCAAAGTCGGCAACCAGCTTGGTGATGGCATCCTTGTTCAGGGCCACGAACTTGCTGGCAGCGGCCTCGTCGTAGGTCGGGTCCACGCGTGTGTTGGCGGGCGCACCGCAACCGGCCAGCAAAGCCGCAGCAGCGGCAATGGAGAGGATCAGTTTGGAGTTCATGGGCCAACCACCTTCATGACTTGGGGAGCTCTGTACTGCAGCAGCGTCGTGTCAGCTTCTTCCACGTAGTACACGTCGGTCTTGCGCACCAGGTAGCGACCGCCCGAGGCGATGGTGGTGGTCAGAATCAGTTCGGTTGCTGTGGGGCCACCGGAGCTTTCGCTGGCGATGTAATCCGCGCCAACCGCTGCAGCCAGGCCACCGGCCAGTTTGTCACCATAAGGTGCCGTGCCCAGCCCATAGGCTGCATACAAACCGGTGGTGATCATCGTGAATCGACCGGGCAGGAAATTGGGGCGTGGGCTGTTGTGACGGACCACTTGGGTCTGGTAGCTGACTTCCAGAGCCTGGTCGGGATATTGCTGCACAACACGACCGCTCTTGACCAGATCGGTGATCAGAAAGTTGTTGAAGGCTTTGTCGAATGCTGTTGCGTTGGTCGGCAAAGCCACATACAGGTTGCCGGAAACGCCCAGCTTGTTCAACGACTCCAGTGTTTGCTTCGCGACGTCGTTGGACAACAGGCCCCAGTGGCCTGCGGAGCGAACTTTGGGCTCTACGGTGAGGGGGAAGTTAGCGGAGACCGGAATAGGCGACGAGGCACAACCAGCCAGCACGGCGGCTGTGGCTCCGAGTGCCAGCAGCTTCAGGGTTTTGGGAATCAAGGTAGCCCCCTTATCCATAGTGGGTAAAACAAAGACGCCAGATTAGTCGCGCCATCAACGTGTTTCATTATCAGGCGATCCGAACCATAAAAACAAGACAAATCAACACCTTCTACCGCTTTTTTCATGTTGTTTGGGGGATTTGTTGTGGCTTTGGCAACACTGGGGCAATCAGCCGCCGTATTCACGTTCCTGGGCCTTGGTGCCCTTTTTACCGGAGATCTGCCAGGCGGTGCGTTCGCCGATCAGGCGGGCTAGGTATTCCAGTTCTTCATCGGTATGGTTGATTGCGCGCGCGGGGGTCAGGGCCGATCGTCCATCGCTGGCCGTCTCGCCCCACACTGCCTGGTGGTAGCTGGATTCGGACACTTCGCGGTCATTGCCGGCAGCCAGGTCCACCACGCCGTAGCAGTTGCAGAAATAGGTGCGATTGGCCTGGGCGCCAAAAATCTCGGTGTAGACACCGGTGCCACGTATGCCGGCAGTGAGGGTGGGCGTGATGATCTGCCGGTTGGTGCCCTTGCCCCAGACGCTGACCACGGCGCCGGTGAGCAGGCGCAGCAGGCTGACCGCGCTCAAGCTGCTGCCCCGCTCGACCACCATGGTGGAGTTCTGGCGCAGGTGAAAGGCCGAGTTGCCAATGGCAAAAATCAGGGTGGAGCGTGGCCCGGTCATGATTTCGTCGCCGGTTTGCACCGATTGGTCCGGCCGCAGGCGTTGACCGTTGACTGTGGCATCGCCCACCAGTTCGACGATGTTTCCGCGTTCCTGGGCCTGCACGGCGCCCAGCCCACCGACGGCTGTCCAGGCGGCTGCAGCCTGCAAAAAACTGCGTCGCTGAAACCACAACAGTTCGCTATCGGTTCTGCCTTGCAATGCGTGCTGAGTCATGCGTCTTCTCCTGAAGTGAATTCAAAACTGTCAAGGAACGTGAAATAGATGGACGTGAAAAACATGGCCGCCATCAGCATGGCCGCCGGGTACAACAAGGCCGCAACGACCTCGGCGCTACCCATAATTGCGCCCAACACGGCCATGATGATGCCAAAAGTCAGAAATGCCCCCATCCATGCCAGACCGTACACAGTGAATGCACCCAGATTGCGCATGCAGGCGACAAAGCTGAAAAACAGGCTCTTGACCGGCGGCACACCGTGCCAGTGCACCAGCGCCGGAGCGTGCCAGAACAGCAGGGACAAGGGTATGTACAGGATGGACGACACCAGCATGGCAAGCTGGAAATCCCCTTCCTGCAGCATCTCGGCAGTCAGTGGACCACCCAGCAGGTACAGGCGGGCACACTGGCCGCCATCAATCAGCGCAGAAATCCCCAGAACCAGCACAAAGCCCAGGCCGTAGAGTGCGCCCAGCACCAGCATGGCGCGCAACTGCTGGCGTCCGGCGCGGAAGGCGCTGATCAGTATCAGGGGCATGGGGAATTTGCCGCTGCTGGCCTCGCGGGTGGCGGCCATCAGGCCCAGCGTGGCGCCAGGGAGCAAGGCGAGTGCCAGGGCACTGCCCAACACCGGTATCAGGCTGAGAATCGACATCAGGGCCAGAAACATGAAGAACAGGCCTGACAGCGCCAGCGGTTGGAGCAGAAAGGTCTGCATGCCCGACTTGGCCCAGTAGAGGCCCCGCTTGGCCGGGACGATGTGGAGTTTCATGCAGTGAGGTCAGTGGTTGTCAGAGGGTAGAGGATACGCTGACGAAGGACCCGGTGGAAGTGTTCAGGGTCATGGGCTTGCAGCAGGTTGGCCTCGCGCGGCAAGTGCAGGTCCCACAGGCGCGATAGCCAAAAGCGCAGGGCGCCCGCGCGTGCCATGGCGGGCAGTAGGCTGCGTTCGGCGGCCTGCAGGGGACGCTCGCCGGTGTAGGCTGCCATGAAGGCGCGAGTGCGCTCCAAATCGGTTGCACCGCTGTCCAGATCGATACACCAGTCATTCAGGCACACGGCAATGTCAAACAGCCAGGTGTCCACACCGGCGAAGTAGAAGTCAAAGAAACCGGTCAGGACCGGCGCGCCACCATCGGCAGGTGTCTCAAACATCACGTTGTCGCGGAACAAGTCGGCGTGAATGGGGCCGCGCGGTAGCGCGCCATAGGCGGGCAGGGCCGATATGTGGTTCTGGTAGGCCAGTTCGCTTTGCAGCAGGGCGGCCTGGTCGGCCGGCACAAAGGGCAGCACCACCGGCACCGTCTTGTTCCACCATTCCAGTCCCCGCAGGTTGGGCTGGCTCATGCTGAAGTCGCGCCCGGCCAGGTGCATGCGGGCCAGCATGGCACCCACCAGTGTGCAGTGCTGCACCGTGGGGGCCAGTTCGCTCTTGCCCCGCAGGCGGTTGACCACGGCCGCCGGCTTGCCGTTGAGGGCGTGGACCACATCGCCGTCGCGGTTGGCTGCAGGATCCGGCACCGGCACGCCGTGGTGCGCCAGATGTTTCATCAGACGCAGGTAGAACGGCAGTTGCTCGGCGCTCAGGCGTTCGAACAGCGTCAATACGTAAGGGGCTTGGTCCGTGGTGACAAAGTAGTTGGTGTTTTCAATGCCACCGGAGCATCCCGCCATGGATTGAAGGGTGCCCAATTCCAGGCCTTGCAAAAAATGTGCGGCTTCGTCAAACGAAACCTCTGTGTAAACCGCCATGTGTCAGTCAGCCCGAATAGTGTGGAGGTGAATTGTAGACAGGCAAAATGCACGGATGACTGACAAGAAAACCCTGCTGCTGGTGGACGGTTCCAGCTATTTGTACCGTGCCTTCTTTGCCGGTGGCGACAGCATGAGCACGACATTGCCCGATGGCACCGTGCAAAAGACCGGCGCCATCCGCATTCTGATCAACATGATGCAGTCCCTACGCAAGGAGTACCCGGCCGAGTACGTGGCCTGCGTGTTTGATGCCAAGGGCCCGACCTTCCGCGATGCCATCTACCCCGCATACAAGGCGCACCGCGATCCCATGCCCGACGACCTGCGCAGCCAGATTGCGCCCATCCACGAGGTGGTGCGCCTGCTCGGTTGGCCGGTGCTGGATGTTCCAGGTGTCGAGGCGGACGACGTGATTGGCACATTGGCGGTGGCTGCGGCCAGCCAGGGTATCGAGGTCATCATCAGCAGTGGCGACAAGGACCTGGCCCAACTGGTCAATGAGCACATCTCCATCATCGACACCATGAATGGCAAGCGCCGCGACCTGGCAGGGGTGGAGGCCGAGTTTGGTGTGCCCGCACGGCTCATGCTCGATTACCAGACACTGGTGGGGGACACGGTGGACAACGTGCCGGGCGTGCAAAAGGTTGGCCCCAAGACGGCTGTGAAGTGGCTGCAGGAGTATGGTTCGCTGCAGGGCGTGGTGGACAACGCCGCCAACATCAAGGGCGTGGTGGGTGAGAATCTGCGCAAGGCGCTGGACTGGCTGCCGACCGGCCGTGCGCTGTTGACGATCAAGACCGATTGCGACCTGAATGGCTGGGTGCCGGGTCTGCCTGCTATGGATTCAATAGCTGTCGGCGCACAGGATACGGGGGCTCTGCGCGGATTTTGTGAAAAATACGGGTTCAAGGGGCTGGCCAAGTCGCTGGAGGCCCAGGCGGCTGGAGGAAATGGGGTCGGATCCAAGCCGCAAAGCGGCGCCGGCTCTGACCCCATTTCCGGGCGAGTGCAAACATCGTCTCCCGGTTTGTTCGACGACGACACTTCCTCCGACACCGGAATGGGGGTCAGAGCCAGCTCCGCTGCGCTGCGTGGATCCGACCCCCATTCCTACGCCACCATCCTGACATGGGAGCAATTCGACACCTGGTTCGCTAAACTGCAGGCCGCCGATCTCACCGCGTTGGACACCGAGACCACTTCGCTGGATGAAATGCGTGCCGAGATCGTCGGCATCTCCTTTAGCGTCCACCCCGGGGAAGCGGCCTACATCCCGCTGACCCACCGCTACCCCGACGCGCCCGAGCAACTCAACCGCGACGAGGTGCTGGCCAAGCTCAAACCCTGGCTGGAAAACCCCAAGGCCTTGAAGCTGGGCCAGCACATCAAATACGACCGCCATGTCTTTGCCAACCACGGCATCGAGGTGCAAGGCTATGCCCATGACACCATGCTGCAGAGCTACGTGCTGGAAGTGCATATGCCGCATGGCCTATCCAGCCTGGCACAGCGGCATCTGGGTCGTAGCGGCATCAGCTACGAAGACCTGTGCGGCAAGGGCGCGAACCAGATTCCGTTTGACCAGGTGGACATTGCCAAGGCCGCCGAATACTCCAGCGAGGACTCGGACCAGACGCTGGATGTGCACCGCGTGCTGTGGCCACAACTCCAGGCAAACGACAAGCTGAAGTTCATTTACGAGCTGGAAATTGCCAGCAGCGAGACGCTGTTCCGCATCGAGCGCAACGGTGTGTTGATCGACGCGCCGACTCTCGCCAAGCAAAGCCACGAACTCGGTCAACGCATCCTGCAGTTGGAAACCGAAGCCTACGAGATTGCGGGTCAGCCCTTCAACTTGAGCAGCCCCAAGCAATTGGGTGAGATCTTCTTTGACAAGCTGGGCATGCCGGTGGTCAAGAAGACTGCCACCGGCGCCCGCAGCACCGACGAAGAGGTGCTGGAGAAACTGGCCGAAGACTAC
This sequence comes from Burkholderiales bacterium, assembly GCA_038327925.1. Classification (GTDB taxonomy): domain Bacteria; phylum Pseudomonadota; class Gammaproteobacteria; order Burkholderiales; family Burkholderiaceae_C; genus Allorhodoferax. The sequence continues at coordinate 20,298 of JBBQLM010000027.1, forward strand.
CCGCTGCCGGCCAAGCTGCTGGAGCACCGGGGTCTGGCCAAGCTCAAGGGTACCTACACCGACAAGCTGGCCCAACTGGCCAACCCGCGCACGGGCCGCGTACACACGCACTACGCGCAGGCCGTGGCGGTGACCGGGCGCCTCTCCAGCAACGACCCCAATCTGCAGAACATCCCGATCCGCACGCCGGAAGGTCGGCGCGTGCGCGAGGCCTTCGTGGCACCGGCGGGCAGCGTGATCGCCAGCGCCGACTATTCGCAAATCGAGCTGCGCATCATGGCCCACATCAGCGATGACGCGGCGTTGCTCAAGGCCTTTCACGACGGGCTGGACGTGCACCGCGCCACCGCCGCAGAAGTCTTTGGCGTGGCCGTGGACCAGGTGACGAGCGAGCAGCGGCGCTATGCCAAGGTCATCAACTTCGGCTTGATCTACGGCATGAGCGCGTTTGGTCTGGCGCGCAATCTGGGCATCGACAACACGGCGGCCAAGAACTACATCCAGCGTTATTTTGAACGCTACCCTGGTGTGAAGACCTACATGGATGAAACCAGCGCCATGGCCGAAAAGCAAGGTTATGTGGAGACGGTATTTGGTCGCCGCTTGCGACTGGCCGGCATCCAAACCGCCAAAGGCGCGCAGTTGGCTGGCTTGAAGCGCGCCGCCATCAACGCGCCCATGCAAGGCACGGCGGCGGACCTGATCAAGCTCAGCATGAATGCAGTTCAAAAGGTGCTGGATGCGCAAGCGCGCGGCACGAAGATGATCATGCAGGTGCACGACGAACTGGTGTTCGAGGTGCCAGAGACTGAGGTGGATTGGGTGAAGACGGAGATTCCTCGCCTGATGGCCGGTGTGGCCGATCTCAAGGTGCCTCTGCTGGCCGAGGTGGGCGTTGGGCCCAACTGGGACAAGGCGCATTGAATGCGCAGCACGGCGCGCGGTATTGGCCCACGCCGTGCAAGAACCTGCCGCCTGCGCCAGAATAGGCCCGCGCACTACGACGGTGCCGGTTTCACCATTCATTTTCCAGAAGGACCACACGACATGCTCCATGCCGACCAGAAAGACGAGTTCAACGCCCTGTTGCCCGGAAAGTCCACCGAAGCGGGCGCCACGCGCCGAACCGCGCTGAAAACCGCGCTGGGCGTGGGCTATGCCGCTGCAACCCTGCCCGTCATGGCGCAAACCGCCGTCAAGACCCCTGCAACCGGTCTGGTTGCAGGGCAGGAAATTTTTGACATGGATGGCTTCACGGTGCCGTTCTACTACGCCAAGCCAGAAGGCAAGAACAACCTGCCGGTGATCCTGGTGGTGCAGGAAATATTTGGCGTGCACGAATACATTGCCGACACCTGCCGCCGCTTTGCCAAGGCGGGTTATCTGGCCATCGCACCGGAATTCTACGCGCGCCAGGGCGATGCCGGCAAGTACTCCGACATTGGCAAGCTGATGGCCGAGGTGGTCTCCAAGGTTCCCGATGCCCAGGTCATGGGCGATCTGGATGCGGCCGTGAAATGGGCCGGCGAGAACGGCGGCAACCTGAAGAAGGTGGGCATCACCGGCTTCTGCTGGGGCGGTCGTATCACCTGGCTGTATGCCGAGCAGAGCAAGAACGTCAAGGCCGGTGTGGCCTGGTATGGGCGGTTGGTGGGCACGGCTTCCGAGTTGACACCCAAGCACCCGGTGGAACTGGCCGGTGGCATCAAGGCGCCGGTGCTTGGTCTGTACGGCGGCCAGGACGGCGGCATTCCATTGACCACCGTGAACCAGATGAAGGATGCGCTGGCGGAGGCGGGTGCCAAGGGCAATGCGGCGGCCAAGGCCTCCCAGTTTGTGGTGTACCCTCAGGCACCCCACGCCTTCCATGCCGACTACCGACCCAGCTACCGAAAGGACGCAGCCGAAGACGGCTGGAAGCAGGCGCTGGCCTGGTTCAAGACCCACGGCGTTGGTTGACCCGGCGCAGGCGCCCTCTGAGCAGACCGCCCCATGGGGCGGTTTTGCTTTTGCGTTTGTAAGAAAATAGGGCCTTGACCCTCTAGGAATATGTGTAATACGCTATGACTTTGATAGCAATCATCATCGGCACCCTGGTTGCCGGCATAGGCTCGGTGTGGCTGGCTGCAGCGTTGAGTTTTGGCGTTCTGGCTCGCTACACCCAGCACATGCTCAGTCTGGCTGCAGGGGCCCTGATGGCCACCGCCTTCATGCATCTGCTGCCCGAGGCATTCGAGAGCCAGGCCGGTGCGCACGACCTGTTTCTCGCTCTGCTGTTGGGGCTGGTGTTCTTTTTCCTGCTGGACAAGGCCGAGCTATGGCACCACGGCCATGAGCACCACCATCACGAGGTGCCCCGGGTGGAGGCTGGCGTCAGCGCACCCCATGAACATGCCCACCACCACGGCCACACCCCGGTGCACATCCATGACCACGGTGCACCGCAGCCTGGCAGTTGGGCGGTCCTCACAGGTGATAGCGTGCACTGCTTTGGTGATGGCATCCTGATTGCCTCGGCCTTCATGGCTGACATGCGCCTGGGCGCCATTGCGGCCCTGGCCGTGCTGGCCCACGAGGTGCCGCACCACATGGGCGACCTGATGGTGCTGCGCTCGGGCGCCAACAACCGGCGCATGGCCCTGGTCAAGGTATCACTGGCCGGTGCCGTGACGGCCTTCGGTGGGCTGGCAGGCTATTGGCTGGTGGACCAACTGCACGACTACCTGCCGTACTTTCTGGTGGTGGCCTCCAGCAGCTTTGTCTATGTGGCGCTTGCGGATCTGATTCCGCAACTGCAGAAGCGACTGTCTCTGACGGAGACACTGGCCCAGATCACCTGGTTGGGGGTGGGCATCGGCATGGTGATGCTGATCAGCGGCTTGGGGCACGGGCACTAGTTTCCCCCACTCCCCCCAGCCCCCTCGCCCCGCCGGGCGAGGGGGAGTTTGAACAGCCCTATTTGGACTTGTCTTTGAACAAGGGACGTACACGCGCAAAAGCCAACGCGTTTTCTTCTTCCCTCTCTCACATTGAACGTGCCACCTTAAAAAACGCGGCCACATATGGCTGTTAAAGCTCCCCCTCGCCCGGCGGGGCGAGGGGGCTGGGGGGAGTGGGGGCGAAAAAGTGGGAATTAGCCTTGGGCAACCGGCGACGAAGGCTCGTTGCACCACTCGCTCCAGCTCCCGGCAAACAGTGCGGTGCGCCCCAGGCCGGCCACTTCCATGGCGATGATGTTGGGCACGGCGCTAACGCCGCTGCCGCAGTGGTGCACCACGCTGGCCGGATTGCGTCCACCCAGCAGCGCCAGGAAGTCAGCCTTCAACTGATCGGCGGGTTTGAAGCGGCCATCGGCGCCGATGTTCTGGGTGAAGGGGCGGTTCAGCGCGCCGGGAATGTGGCCGGCCACCGGGTCCAGCGGTTCCACCTCACCGCGAAAACGGGGTGCGCCGCGTGCATCGACCAGCGTCTGGGCCTGGTCGCTGGTGCTGCGGCCCAGTCGATTTGCTACGGTTTTGATAGTGACTAACGTAGTCTTTTCGAGGGCTAGAGCGTAATTTGATGCCAAGGCTTCTGGCTGAGGGCCACTTTCGACCGCGCCACCTTCCGCCTGCCAGGCTTGCAGACCACCATCCAGCACGGCCACATTCTCATGGCCGGCCCACTTCAGCATCCACCACAGGCGGCCGCAGTAGTTGGCGCCCTGGCGGTCATAGACCACGGCCTGCATGCCATTGGTGAAACCCACGGAGCCCAGCCAGGCGGCAAAGGTCTCGCGTGTGGGCAGGGGGTGACGTCCGCCACTGGCGGCGGTGCTGGCTGGGGCCTTGTCGGTAGCTGGGTCCTTGGCGGCGCTCAAATGCTTGTCCAGATGGGCGTAGACAGCGCCGGGGATGTGGGCTTCGGTGTATTGCGCCTCGCCGGCCTGGGGCTGGGTCAGATCGAAACTGCAATCAAACACCATACAAGGCTGTCCACTGGTCATCAGAGACTGCAGTTGTGCGGCGGAGATCAGGGTGGTGAACATCTATTTTCCTCAGTGGTCTTCGGCCGGGGTATCCGGCATGGCGCGGGCGCGCAGCGCGGTGGCCAGTATGCCGCTGGTCACGATGACGGCAATGCCGGCCCAGCCAATGGGCGCAATCTGGTCGCCGAACAGCGCCAGGCTGTAGATGGCGGCAAACACAATGCCGCTGTATTGCATGCTGGCCACCACCAGCGTGGCGCCGTGGCTGTAGGCCCGCGTCATGCACCACTGGCCCAGCGACGCCAGCACGCCGATGGGAATAACCCAGGCCGCCGCCGTGAAGCTGACCTCGGACCAGGGCGTAAGCCCCGTGAACAGGGCGCCAACAGCACCGACGACGACCGTGCCGACGGAGAAATAGAACACGGTGCGCACTTCGGGCTCGCCGACCTTGCCCAGTGCCGTGACCTGCATATAGGCCAGCGCCGCGCCCATGCCTGACAGCAGGCCGATAACACCGGCAAACAGCTGATCGTGGTCAATCGTGGGGCGCAGCGTCATGACCACGCCGGCAAAACCCAGCAGCACCGTGCCCAGGAGCGGCCCCTGGCGCTGGGCCTGGCCGTAGAGCAGGGCGCCGCCAACGATGAAGGCTGCCACCCAGACGCCGCTCATGTAGTTCAGCGTCATGGCCGTGGCCACCGGCAAATGGGCAATGGCGTAGAACCAGGCGCTGAGCGACAGAATGCCGATGGCGCTGCGCCACACGTGCATCATGGGCACCGGGGTGCGCAGGCTGGTGCCACGGGCGCGCAGCACCACGGCCATGAAGATCACGCTGACGATGCCGCGGTAGAACACCAGCTCCAGCGTGCCAAAGCTGGCGGAGGCAAACTTGATCCCGACTGCCATGGTGGCAAACAGGAACGACCCCAGCACCATCCACAGTGCTTGCATTAGAGAAAGGCCCCCACGCTCCACCGCTGCGCGGGTCGCTGCCCCCCCGGGGGGGCTAATTTCCCTTGGGGCGGCCCGGCGGGAAATTGCCGTCCCTGCCCTCATACCTCGCCGATTTGGCGGCGGTACCACTCGTGGAAGTGCGGCATGCCGTCTTCCATCGGGCTCTGGTAGGGGCCGACCTCGTTGTCGCCACGGGCCAGCAGGGCGGCACGGCCGGCGTCCATGCGCTCGCCGATCTCGTCGTCCTCGATGCAGGTCTCGTCGTAGGCGGCCTGCTGGGCCTCGACGAACTCGCGCTCGAAGGCGACGATTTCCTCGGGGTAGTAGAACTCGACCATGTTCATGGTCTTGGTCGGGCTGATGGGGTGCAGCGTGGACACGGTCAGCACGTGCGGATACCACTCCACCATGATGTGCGGGTAGTAGGTCAGCCAGATCGCACCCTGCTCGGGTGGCTTGCCATTGCGGTAGGCCAACAGGGCTTTCTGCCAGCGCTCGTACACGGGGGAGCCGCCTGTGGTGTCGGCCTTGGCCAGTTGCGCGGCCACACCCACGGTCTGCACCGAGAAGTTGTCGGCAAACTGCCAGCGCAGGTCGTCACAGGTCACGAACTTTCCCAGACCCGGGTGGAAGGGGCCGACGTGGTAGTCCTCCAGATAGACCTCGATGAAGGTCTTCCAGTTGTAGTTGCACTCGTGCATCACGACCTTGTCCAGCACAAAGCCCTCAAAGCTGAGCGCATCGCGCAGGTGCATGCCGGCCAGATCGGCGGCCACATCGCGGCCGTTTTGCTCGAACAGCAGGCCGTTCCACTCCTGCAGCGGGTAGTTTTTCAGGCTCAGACAGGGGTCCTGGGCGAAATGTGGGGCACCAATCAACGTGCCGGAGGGCAGGGGCGCGCCATTGGTATGGGCGCCGCTGTAGGTCCAGCGGTGCAGCGGGCAAACGATATTGCCACCGGCGCTGGCCACCTGGCGGCCATGGTCCGTAACGGGGTTGACCAGAGAGTCGCGGCCCTTGAGCATGATGGCCTGGCGGTGGCGGCAGATATTGGAAATCAGCTCCACGCCGCTGGCGTTGCGCACCAGGGCGCGCCCTTCCTTCTCCTGCGGCAGGGCGTAGTAGTCCCCGACATTGGGTACAGCGGAGGTGTGCCCCACATAGCGGGGCCCATTCTGAAAAATATTTTGCATTTCGCGCTGGAACAGCGCTTCGTCAAAATAGCTTGAAACTGGTAGTTGGCACGTGGCCGGCTGCAGTTGAAGACTTAAATCAGACATGTTGTCCTGACCTAAAGACTCCCCACAGGGAGACGCGCCCGATAGCGCGATAAAAAGGGATGCCGGAGACCGCTAGGCGGCGCGCCGGAGGCGAGAGGGGGGATTGTACCCGGGGGCACAATCCCTGCCGCCAGCGCCTAAAATCGCGGTTTACAGTTTTCTGACCCATCCAGTCTCAACCTCCATGCCCAAGGCCAGTGCCCGACCCGTTTCCGCTGCAGACACTCCCGTTGCCAGCGCCTTGCCCGCGACCTATGAGGCCGCCATGACCGAGCTGGAGCAGTTGGTGGGGCAGCTGGAATCCGGCGAAATGCCGCTGGAGCAACTGCTCGCGGGCTACCAGCGCGGCGCCCAGCTGCTGCAGCACTGCCGCGACAAGCTGCAGGCCGTGGAGGATCAGATCAAGGTGCTCGACGAAGGCACACTCAAGGCCTGGAAACCCCAATGAACGCAATCACCGCCGTGGCGCCGGCAACGCGCCAAGCCTTTGATCTGGATGCCTGGAGCAGCATGCGCCTGGCCCAGGTGGAGCAGGCGCTGGACCGCTGGGTCACCGCCGAGATTCCCCTGGGCCTGGACCACGGTGCCCCGGCCCAGCTGGTGGAAGCCATGCGCTACGCCGTGCTCGATGGCGGCAAGCGCCTGCGCCCCCTGTTGGTGCTGGCCTCGCATGAGGCGGTGTGTTCCGATGCCGATGCGGCCTCGCGCAACGCGGCGATGCGGGCCGCCTGTGCGGTCGAACTGATCCACGCCTACTCCCTGGTTCACGACGACATGCCCTGCATGGACAACGACGTGTTGCGCCGTGGCAAGCCCACCGTGCACGTGCAGTTTGGCGAGGCCAGTGCCCTGCTGGCCGGCGATGCCCTGCAGGCCCTGGCCTTTGAACTGCTGACGCCGCAGGATGGCTCGGTCCCACCCGCCACCCAGGCCCGTCTGTGCGCGCTGCTGGCACGCGCCGCTGGCAGCGCCGGCATGGCCGGTGGACAGGCGATTGACCTGGCCAGCGTGGGCCTGCCGCTCAATGAAGCGCAGTTGCGCAAGATGCATGAGTTGAAGACCGGCGCCCTGCTCAAGGCCAGCGTGGTCATGGGCGCCCAGTGCGGCACCCCTGATGCGCAGGCGCTGCGGGCGTTGCAGACGTATGGCGCGGCCATTGGCCTGGCGTTCCAGGTCGTGGACGATATTCTGGACGTGATTGCCGATTCCACCACCCTGGGCAAGACCGCCGGCAAGGATGCCGACAACAACAAGCCCACCTATGTGTCCCTGATGGGGCTGCAGGCCAGTCAGGCCTATGCCCAGCGTCTGCTGGAGCAGGCCCTGGCGGCGCTGGACGACAGCGATCTGGCGCAGACACAGGCCCTGCGCGCCCTGGCCGACATGGTCGTCAACCGGGCTTGCTGAGCCAGGTGATTATTGATGAAATCGGCCTCCAGCCCTCGAATTATTTGCGCAAGCCGCTACTAAAACCATAGCATATGCCGAACCAACTGTACCCCTTGCTGCAAACCATCAACGACCCCGAGGACCTGCGCCAGGTGCCGCGCGAGCAGTTGCGGGAACTGACCGACGAGCTGCGCGCCTACCTGCTCGACAGCGTGGCCAAGACCGGTGGGCACCTCAGCTCCAACCTGGGTACGGTGGAGCTGACCGTGGCCCTGCATTACGTCTACAACACGCCGCACGACCGCGTGGTGTGGGACGTGGGCCACCAGACCTACCCGCACAAGATCCTGACCGGGCGGCGCGAGCGCATGTCCACGCTGCGCCAGCTGGGTGGCCTGTCCGGTTTTCCGCAGCGCGGCGAGAGCGCCTACGACACCTTTGGCACCGCGCACTCCAGCACCTCCATCTCGGCGGCCCTGGGCATGGCCCTGGCGGCCAAGATCCAGGGTGTGGAGCGCCACGCGGTGGCGGTGATTGGCGACGGTGCCATGACCGCCGGCATGGCCTTCGAGGCGCTGAACAATGCCGGCGTGTCGGACTGCAATCTGCTGGTCATCCTCAACGACAACGACATGAGCATCAGCCCGCCAGTGGGCGCGCTCAACCGCTACTTTGCCAAGCTGCTGAGTGGGCGTTTCTATGCGTCCGCCAAGAACGTGGGCAAGACTGTGCTCAAGGGCGCGCCACCGCTGTTTGAACTGGCCAAGCGCCTGGAAGAGCATGCCAAGGGCATGGTGGTGCCTGCCACGCTGTTTGAGAAGTTCGGCTTCAACTACATCGGCCCGATCGACGGCCACGACTTGGACTCCCTGATCCCCACGCTGGAGAACATCCGCCTGCTCAAGGGCCCGCAGTTCCTGCACGTGGTCACCAAGAAGGGCCAGGGCTACAAGCTGGCCGAGGCCGACCCGGTGTCCTACCACGGCCCCGGCAAGTTTGATCCTGCGGTGGGTCTGGTCAAGCCGGCCACGCCGCCCAAGCAGACCTTCACCCAGGTGTTTGGCAACTGGCTGTGCGACATGGCCGCGGCCGATCCGCGCCTGGTGGGCATCACGCCGGCCATGCGCGAGGGTTCGGGCATGGTCGAGTTCGAACAGCGCTTCCCGGATCGCTACTTTGACGTGGGCATTGCCGAGCAGCACGCCGTCACCTTTGCCGCCGGTCTGGCCGCCGAGGGGCTGAAGCCCGTGGTGGCTATCTACTCCACCTTCCTGCAGCGTGCCTATGACCAGCTGATCCACGACGTGGCCATCCAGAATCTGCCGGTGGTGTTTGCGCTGGACCGCGCGGGCCTGGTGGGTGCCGATGGTGCCACCCACGCCGGCGCCTACGACATCGCCTACCTGCGCTGCATTCCCAACATCAGCGTGGCCTGCCCTTCGGACGAAAACGAATGCCACCGCCTGCTCTCCACGGCCTTTGCGCAAAACCATTCGGTGGCCGTGCGCTACCCGCGTGGCGCGGGTGCCGGTGTGGCGGTGCAGCCCGGGCTCGAAGGCCTGCCGTTTGGCAAGGGCGAAATTCGCCGCACCGGCAGCGGCATTGCGATCCTGGCCTTTGGCACACTGCTGCACCCGGCGCTGGAGGCCGCACAGGCCCTGGGCGCCACCGTGGTCAACATGCGCTGGGCCAAGCCGCTGGACACCGAACTGCTGCTGCAGGTGGCACGCAGCCACCAGGCGCTGGTGACGGTGGAGGAGGGCTGCGTGATGGGTGGTGCCGGCAGTGCCGTCTCGGAGGCGTTGCATGCCGCCGGACTGACCGTGCCGGTGCTGCAGCTGGGTCTGGAAGATGCCTTCATCGAGCACGGCGACCCCGCGCGCCTGCTGACTTTGCAGGGGCTGGATGCGACCGGTATACAGGCCTCGATTGCGCGCCGTTTTTCCAGCCTGATCGCGCCCTTGGCGCGCGCCGCGTAGTCACCTAAGCGACCATTTCTTGCAGAAACCTGAAGAGCTGGGTTTCTGGTGGTTTTCGAGGGAAAACCCCCACCTTTGGGGTGTTTTGCCTTCCTACAATGCTTGGTGACTCATAGCAGTCCTTGTCACACGGAACACCCTGTGTGACGAGATTGTTTCAATCCTCTTCTGGAGTACATCGAATGGATCGTCGTTCAATTATCAAAAACGCTGGCATTGCCGGCGTGTTGGCCGCAGGTGCTGCACCCGCGGTGCATGCGCAAGCTGCCATTCGCTGGCGTCTGGCGTCCAGCTTCCCCAAGTCCCTGGACACGATTTTTGGCGCTGCCGATGAGTTCGCCAAGAAGGTCAAGGAAATGTCGGGTGGCAAGTTCGAAATTTCGATTCACGCTGGCGGCGAGTTGATGCCCCCCTTCGGTGTGGTGGACGGCGTGCAGAACGGCACCGTTGAAATGGCCCACACAGCGCCTTACTACTTCCACGGCAAGGATGAGACCTTTGCTCTGGGCTGCGCCATCCCCTTCGGCCTGAACAGCCGTCAGATGACCGCCTGGATGTACGAGGGCAACGGCATGAAGCTGATGCGCGAGTTCTACGCCAAGTTCAGCATCGTCAATTTCCCCGGCGGTAACACCGGTGCCCAGATGGGTGGCTGGTACCGCAAGGAAATCAAGTCGGCCAAGGACATCAAGGGCCTGAAGATGCGCATCGGCGGTTTCGCTGGCCGCGTGCTGGAACGCATGGGTGGTGTGCCCCAGAACATTCCCGGTGGCGAAATCTACCAGGCGCTGGAAAAAGGCACGATTGACGCTGCCGAGTGGATTGGGCCATACGATGACCAGAAGCTGGGCTTCAACAAGGTCGCTCCGTTCTACCACTATCCCGGCTGGTGGGAAGGCGGTCCCCAGCTGGACTTCCTCATCAACGACAAGGCCTTCAACGCCCTGTCCGCCGAGAACAAGGTCATCGTCGAGTGCGCAGCAGCCTTTGCCCACACCACGATGCAGGCCAAGTACGACGCCAAGAACCCTACCGCGTTGAAGCAGTTGGTGGGCGCCAAGACCAAGGTTGTTCCGTTCCCCAAGGACGTGCTGGATCTGGCCTTCAAGGAGTCCATGGCCCTGTATAGCGAAGTCAGCGCCAAGAACCCCAACTTCAAGAAGGTCTACGACGACTACTCCGCCTTCCGTCGCGATTCCAACCTGTGGTTCCGTTTCACCGAAATGCGTTTCGACCAGTTCATGCAGTCGCAAAAGCTGTAATCCAGCTGCCTGCCCTGTTCAGAAAACCCCGCTCTGCGGGGTTTTTTTATGGCGATTCAGAGACTCCGGGTCGCGAGATGACAGGATCCCAACGTTACTCACCATACAGGTAGAGCACGTAGGCATTGAGCAGATACATGGCGAGCAGGCCCAGGCTGACCCAGCCTACGGTCCGCAGCAGGCGCGAGCCGGGTTTGAAAAACAGGGCAACCATTGCCAGCCCGGTCATGGTGATGGCTGAAGCTGCGGTTACTGCGTGCACAGGCGAGACGTTGGCCAGAAGCACACCAGGGCGGTAGAACGCATCGTCGATGGCAATGATGACGACGTTGAACAGGTTGCTGCCCAGTAGATTCCCAATGGCCATGTCCAGTGCTCCGATACGCAGCGACGAGAGTGTCACCGCCAGCTCAGGCAGTGAGGTCGCCATGGCAACGAACAAACTGCCAACAAATGACTTGTTCCATGCCATGGCTGTTGCCAGATCGGTGGCGACAAAAGGCAGCCAGACACCGGCGCCGGCTACAACGCTGGCAGATAGGGCAAAGCGCCACGCCGCAACACGCAATGAAGTCCGATCTTTGCCTTGCTTACTCGTGGTGGGCGTGCTGTGGTCGCGTTCATAGGTGAACACTGTACGCATCGCAACCAGATACAAGCCCAGGACAACCGGCGTGATGATGCTCAGGCTCCATCGCGCAGACCCAAACTCAGAGGGGAATCCGTGCGAAGGTCCGACCCGGCTGATCAACAGGCAGATCAGCACAAAACCGAGCAGGACAACGCCAAAGGCGCCCGCCAGGATGTGCCCCTGGCTGGCTTTGCGCCACAGTGGCTCCTTGCGGAAAAAGAAGTCAATCACCACCAGAAACACCAGATTGACTACACAGCTTCCCAGAGCGTCGCCGACTGCCAGGTTGGGTGCCTGTGCCACCGTCACGCTGGTGATGCCGGTGGCCAACTCTGGCAGGGATGTGACGATGGCCAGCAAGGTCATTCCGATCCAGCCGCCAGACAAGCCGGTGCGTTGGGCGATGACATCCGCATTACGAGAGAGCTGATAGCCAGCAACACCGATCAGTGCAGAACAGAGGATGAATTGGAGCCAGACCAGATAAAAATGTTGCATTTTTAAGATCTGTTCAAAACGCCTGGTCCCATCGGATGGATAACCGGATCGCGGCATTGATCAGACCGACCATGCTGTAGGTCTGCACAAAGTTGCCCCATTGTTCGCCGTTCTTCAGGTCAATGTGTTCTGCCAACAAGCCGTGCTGGTTGCGGCAGGCCAACAACTTTTCGAACAGTGCGCGTGCCTCCTCGCGCCGTCCCAGCGCGGCCAGTGCGTTGACGTACCAGAACGTGCACACCAGAAAGGCGTTTTCCGGCTCACCAAAGTCGTCAGTTTCAATGTAGCGGAAAATGAAGTCACCGCGACGCAAGTCATGCTCAACCGCTGAAACCGTGGCACCAAAACGTGGATCGCTTTCCGAAAGAAAGCCCACTTCCACTAAAAGCAACAAGCTGGCATCCATGGCCTCACCCTCAAACGTGGAGACAAAAGCGCTCCGCGTTTTGCTCCAGGCGCGCTGGCAGATGGTCGCGTGGATGTGATCGGCGTGTTCTTGCCAATAGCTGGAACGCTCAACCATTTGGAGTTGGCGGGCAATCTTGGCCAGGCGGTCACATGCCACCCAGCACATGACCGCAGAAAAGGTGTGAACTCGGGCGCTGCCGCGCAGTTCCCAGAGGCCTGCATCCGGCTGATCATGGCAGCGCCGGGCCTGTTCCCCCAAGGCCTCCAGTCTGTGGAACAAGGCCTCGTCGCCGCGCCGTGTGAGGCGTTGGTCAAAGAATATATGGGCCGCCGACAGGATGGCAGATCCGTAGACGTCGTGTTGGACCTGCCGGTACGCCAGATTGCCGATGCGCACTGGCCCCATCCCGCGGTAGCCCGCAAGGGTCGGCACCTCGCGCTCAAGCAACTCCGCGCGACCGTCAATGCCGTAGACGGGTTGCAGCGGCCCGCCATTTGCGTCTGCGGCAATGTTGATGATGTAAGCCAGGTAGCGCTCCATGGTGCGCGTGGCGCCCAGGCGGTTGAGCGCGTTGACCACAAAGTAGCTGTCCCTCAGCCAGCAAAAGCGGTAGTCCCAGTTGCGGCTGCTGCCCGCAGCCTCGGGAATCGATGTCGTCATGGCGGCAATGATGGCACCCGTGTCGTCAAACGCATTCAGCTTCAACGTGATGGCGGCACGGATCACCTCGGCCTGCCATTCGAATGGAATCGCCAGGTTGCGCACCCATTCCCGCCAGTATTGCGTTGTTTCCTCCAGGAACCGTCTGCCCACTTCCGCAGCGCCTTCGTGAACGGTCTCATCCGGGCCCAACAGCAGTGTCAACGTGTCGCCCAGGAAAAACGCTGTCTCCTGCATGATGGCTGTGAGGGATGCATCGGTCGTCAGGCGCAATGCCAGGGTCGGCGCAACATATCGGATGTGGTTGCTGCCCCAAGTCATCGCGGGGCGCGCCGCGCCGTCGTCGCAGGCGGGTCGCATGCGCAGGATGATGCGCGGGCTACCGGCCAAACGGCGGATGCGTCGCACCAGCATCATGGGTCGAAACTTGCGTCCATGCTGGCCAAAGCGTGGTGCGAAGTCTGTCACTTCAACAACGCTGCCATGGCGGTCATAGAGCCGGGTGACCAGGATCGCCGTGTTCTCCAAATAGGCTTGTTCCGTGCGCTCACAATCCGCCAGCTCGATGCCAAAGAAGCCATAGTCGTCAGCGTCCCTGAGCAGCGAACAAAACACCGGGTCACCATCCAGTCTCGGAAAGCAGCCCCAGGTGATTGTGGCGTGCGCATCCACCAGTGCGCCCACGGTTCCGTTCCCGATCAGGGCAAGATCCAGTGTTTTCATGTCAATCCTTTCAGGGCGGTGCCTAGCCACGCGTGAACTGCGGCAACGTCGGGCAGGCGAAAACGTGCGCAGCTGGGTCCCTTGCCAACCTTGATGGAAATGCCATCCTGCTTGTTGACTTCGGCAAAACCACGTTCATCGTTGAGGTCATCGCCAATAAACACCGGGCGGCGTCCCTTGAACGGGAACTCTGCCAGGTATTCCGAAACGGCACTGCCCTTGTCGATACCGGCTGGCTTTATCTCCACGACATATTTGCCGCGCTGCAATTCAAGACCTTCTCCCGGCGCTTGTGCGAAGCGCGCCATGATCTGGTGAACATACCCGGCCATGGCAGGCGCAAGCCGGTAATGAAGCGCCAGCGTTAGCCCCTTGTCCTCCAGCAACAGTCCTGGGTGGCGCGCCAGGATCGGGGCCAAGCGCTCCTTGATGGTGTTTTTTGCCGCAGGTGGGGCAGCGTGAATCCAGAGTCGGCCTGCGCTATCGCGGCGCTCCAGTCCATGCAGGCCGGCCATCGGCAACTGGCGCAGGCCTATGCGGCTTTGCAGATCGGCGATCATGCGACCACTGACCAGCGCCAGCGCACCAGCGGTGTGCCGATGCAGGTCGTCGATCAGGTCGAGCAGCGATTGGTTCACTTCGACAGCATCAGGTGTGTCTGCAAGTCCGATCAGCGTCCCATCAACGTCCAGAAAGAATGCCCATTGCGGGCTCGCTGGTGGAGGCGTGCGGGATCGCCGCGTGTTCATAGCGGAGCTGTTCCGGCTTTGCCGGCCAGGCGTCTGCGTCGGCGCATGGATGCAGCATCCAGCAACATGCGACCGGCCCAGCGAAACACATTGAACTCCGCCACCAGTCCGCGCATCAGCCGCATGCGGTCGCGCTGCTCGTTGTCTGGCATGGTGAGCGCCAGGTGCAGGGCCGCGGCACATTGGTCGGCGTCGTAGGGGTTGACGATCAGGGCCTCAGGCAGTTCCCGCGCGGCTCCGGTGAATTCAGAGAGGACCAGCACACCGCGTTCATCGTCGCGCGCAGCAACAAACTCTTTCGCAACCAGATTCATGCCATCGTGCAGGCTGCTGACAAAACACAGATCGGCCGCACGATAGTAGGCATACACCGCAGGCGCATCGTGGTGCTCGATCCTGAGCACAATGGGCGGAGGTCCCTGGCGCTCAAACCGCGCGTTGATGCGCGTTGCCAATGCACGCACCTCGGCCTCGTGATGCTGGTATTCATTGATTCCTGTGCGCGTGGGTGCAGCGATTTGGACAAAACTGAAGCGGCCAATCCAGTCCGGGTTGAGCTCCAACAGGCGTTCGATGGCCCGAAAGCGCTCGACGATTCCCTTGGTGTAGTCCAAGCGGTCAACACCCACGCCCAATTTGTGTTCGGGCGGCAGGTCGTTGAGCTTGCGAATATCGCTGCGGCAATCAGCCGGGGCTTTCTGCACCATTTCAGGTTCGGGTGGCCAGGCGATGGAAATCGGGTATCGGTGTACGGCGGTGAGTTTGCCGCCAAAGGAGACATTGAACGACTCGCGGTCCACCCGTGCCTCCAGGAATCGGTCCACCGTATCGACAAAATTGTTGCAATGGAACTGGGTGTGAAAGCCCATGATGCTGCTGCCCAACATGCCCGCCAGAATTTCTTCGCGCCAGGGGCATATGGCAAAGGACTCCGGGTTGGGCCACGGAATGTGCCAGAAGCTGATGATCGTGGCGTCGGGCAACTCTTCGCGGATCATCTTGGGCAGCAGGGCAAAGTGGTAGTCCTGGACCAGAACAATCGGGTTCCTGGTCTTGGATTCACTCACCACGGCTCGGGCGAATTTGCGGTTGACTTCGACATAGTGTGCCCAGTCACTGGAGCGGAAGACCGGCCGCACGTGCGCGATGTGGCACAGCGGCCAAAGGCCCTCGTTGGCAAAGCCGTAGTAGTAACCCGCTTCTTCCTCGGGGCTTAACCATACGCGCCGAATTTGGTAGGCCGGTTTGTCAGGCGGCACCTTGACACAATCGTTCTTGTCCACGACCTCGCGGTCGGCCGTGCCACTGCCATGCGCAATCCAGGTGCCTGAGCAGGCGCGCATGATCGGCTCCAGCGCGGTGACCAACCCGCTGGCGGGGCGCTGTACCTCGATGCGCTCTCCCTTGCGTTGGTGAATATAGGGTTCGCGGTTCGACACCACGATGACATCTTCTCCACGCAGCTCGCTGTGCAGAATGGTGCGCAAGGCTTCAGGCGTCCACGTCACCTGGCTTTCGTCACGGGTGCGGGTCTCGGTCTCCAATTCACGAATCAGCCGCTTCAGGTCTCGGGCGATGGGTTGGAAACCTGGCATGCTCGGCTGCGGTTCCAATGCGGGCCTGCGCAGCAGGCCTTCGCCTCGCAGGAGGGACTGCATGCCTGCCATCCAGCCGCGCCAGGACAGTTGGGCAATCACCACGGTGATCAGCGATACCACACTGGCCAGTGCCAGGAACACATAAAACACATAGCGTTTGGTCTCTTCACTGCGCCGGGTAACGAAGCTCATATCGTGCACCATCACCAACTGGCCAGCCGCAGCCACCTCACCCGCAGCGATGGCCCGCACTGCAATATGCAGCGGGCCACGTGCGCTCGGCAGCAGGTGATCGTCCGAGCCTTGCCAGCGATCCAGGTTCTCGCAGCGGATATCCGCCGGCAAGGATCGGCTGGCAAGAATGACACTGGTCGGGTCCGCACAGTAGCCCAACGCGTAGAGCCGCTCATCCTGGGTGATGCGATTGAAGAACTCCAGTATCTTGACTTTTTTCCCGGCGGCAAGCTGCTCTTGCAGTGGCTCCTGGAGGGTGTTGGCGATCAGTGTCGAGCGGATCTCAATATCGCGCACAAACCAACGCAGGGTCATCTGGTCCACCATCGGCGCCATGGCGTAGGCGATGGCGGCCAGAACCAGAAACAAGGGCAGAATGAAACGCAAGGACAGTCTCATGCAAGAGCCTTTCTAGACGCTAGACGCGAGCCAAGTGGCAGCGCGTCTTGTTTGCAGTAGAATTGCTATATTGTTCATAGCAATATCGTTATATTCCACGAGGGCTACCGTCCGATTAGCTGCTCAATCGGTTGGGCAATTGCCTGTCAGCAAACCCCGGCAGCCAACTAGTGTAGCAACTGGTGCTGCGCCAAATATACGCCTGCTCCCGATGACCTGCCCGGATTTTTCAGACCAGTAATTTCTAGGAAGATAGCTCCCAACTGAAGAGGAGCCCATCGATCATGACCGATCCACCGGTGCCGGCACAGTAGGTCAGGAACGCCCAGAAAGAAGTCCGATGGATGTGGCCCCACGTTTAGCGATTCGGTACCTTTGTCTTGCTGATTTTGGCCAATTGCGAGAACACATCCAATTGAATATCGTCGATATCCGCTAAGCCGGCCCGCACATGCAGGCCAAGGCGCAAGCGATCCTTTTCCGCCGCGCTCAATGGCTTGGCAAGTACCAGTTGCACAACCAACAGAGGCCGTTGCGTTGCTGATGCGTCAGCGGGACCTGACGGATTGCCGGTAGATCGATAGCCATAAGTCACGCTGACCTGTTGGGCCAGCGGGAATTGTGCGGTGACTTCTCGGTGGATTTCACGCAATGGCGGTTGCTCCACCACAGATTTGCGTACTTCCCCCAGTTCCCTTTGAAGAGAAGCAATGCGAGTTTCGCGCGCAATGATTTCAGTCTGGTTTGATTTGATGAAATCTTGAAGAATGTCTCTTTTCACCGCATTGAGGTCCGGCATCACCTGACCTGATTGTTCCAGGACAAGCTCGGCATCGGCCAATCCATACGCGGTCATCCGCGTCTCCAGGGACTTGATGGTGCTCTCTGTGAGCCGCTCGCCTGCCAGCGTCACCCGGATCTGCTTGGATTGGTAGTCTGAGCTTTGTGACAGGATCACTACATTCGGATTCGTGCGTACAACTTCTTGGATATATCGCGTGCTGTTCACGTCAAACCACTCCTTTTGAACCAAGTTGAACGCCAAATCGAGGCTGGGAACCAAAGTGAGCAGCACCACAAAACCGATCACAGTTCGGCGTTTGACGAGTGTGTGTTCCTCCAATAATTTGACGCTGGGTAGATGCATCAACCGCACCATCATCAAGGTGGCAATTGCAATAAATACGCAATTGATGGTGAACAGATAGAAGGCGCCAAGAAAGTACGGAAAGTTGCCTACGGCCAATCCGTACCCCGCGGTGCACAGTGGCGGCATGAGGGCCGTGGCGATCGCAACACCGGGAATCAGATTTGATTTGATGCGTCGCGTAACCCCAACGACTCCCGCCAATCCACCAAACAGGGCAATCAGCACATCCCAAATTGACGGGGTGGTGCGTGCCAGCAGTTCTGAATGTGCTTGAGACAATGGGGTGATCAGAAAGTACGCCGTTGACGCCAACAAGCTCAACAATGCTGCCAGCCCCAGGTTGAACAGAGATGATCGCATCAGGGCTGAGTCATTGATGCCTGCTCCATAGCCGAGGGCCATGATTGGCCCCATCAATGGCGATATCAGCATGGCGCCGATGATCACCGCCGTTGAATTGATGTTCAGGCCAATGGAGGCAATAAATATCGCAAAAATGAGAACCCACAGGTTGGTTCCTCGAATCTCGACACCGCCGCGAAAAGTCTGGTCGATCTCCGAGGCATCCGCCTGGTCTGGCTGAAGGTCAAATCGTGCATGGAATCGTCGTCGCCAAAAGTCCAAAGTCATGTCATTTCATCGATCTGTGTTGCTCGTGACCATCCTGCTCTCAAAGCTGTGCCAATGGCGTTTCTTCCGCTGTTTCGTCGGCGTTTAACAGTTCAATCAGCTTCCCCAGGTCTTCGTCCAGTCGCAGCAAGGTGTCTCCACTCAAGCTGCTCAGTGCTTCCGGCAGCACGCCCTCAAACGGGCCTGGTGCCTTTTTTAGAAGCCGCGAACCGGCTGGCAAGATTTTGAGGCGCACATTGCGCCGATCATCCGGGGCTCTTTCCAAAGTGATCAGTTCTTTGCGAAGCAAGACCTTGATCAAGTTACTGGCAGTGGATTGGTGGATTTCCATGTTCGAGGCTACCTCGCCCATGCCAATGCCCGGGTTTGCCTTGATCACGCTGAGCGCCCAGACCTGCGCACCACCCAAGCCCACCTGCTTTTCCATTTCTCGAAAATGGGTGCGTACCGCGTTGAATACCACGCGGAAGCGCCGCAATACTTTGGCGGGTGTGACAGGGTCAACAGGCATGGGGGCTGCAGATTTCATGGCTCTACCGAATTGGATTTTGACAACCCGATGATAGGGGTCAAATTCCTTTACAACGCCGCGCAATCAGCCGATCTCAATGCACGGCAAGTTGTTCCCGCAGTTTCTTCATCAACAAATCTTCAAACGTATAAAAGCCTCTGTTGCAGAGAGACAGCTCACCCAACGCGAACGCCGCTCCCGTGCCAAATGCTTCCCGCCTGATCGAATCATGTGTCAGGCGCACCGTTTGATAAGGAAATCCAAAGATCACTTCGTGGTGCCCAACAATTCCGCCAAGTCGCAAGGACGTTATTCTTTCCGATCCCAGTTCCAGGCTCTCTGCAATTTTCTTGGCAGTCCCTGACACCTCTGGCTTTTCCTTGAAGTGTTGCTCCAGAATTTCGACGTCGGCAAACGGCGCGATGTTCCTCAACAATTTGGCCGCCATGATCAGAAAGTTGATCCCCAAAGTGATGTTGGGCGAGCACAGAATGCGGGCGTGCTCACCGAGGCTTCGGGCGTAGTCGAGCTGGGCCTCTGTGTAGGCCGAGATGGCGCTCACCAGCATCATGTCCCTTTGCTTGAGCTCTTCGCCATACTGCATCAATGATTCCGGCACCGAAAAATCAACGAGCGCATCGACCGGGTGGTCGTCGAGCCAGCGCGGAAAGCTGATACCTTCAAGTCCGACCAGCGGAATATCACTCCCCTGAACCGTCTGACCATCTGCGCACGCTGAGCGTCGGGCGATCCAGCACAAATCAAAGCGGGGGTCTTCGCCCAACACTTGGGCCACCGCGCTGCCGGCCTTGCCGTACCCCATAAGTCCTATCCTGATCATTGGTTTTTCCCCTTAGTTTTATGGTGTGATATAAAAATACATTTGTTACAATGTACTACATGAATTTGTATGAATGTATTGCTGCAACTGTCAATCTCAACCCCGGCGGCCGCCACTAAAGAAAATATGCGCCCACAACCCCATGTTCCAACCGCCTTCAAAAGGGAATTTTCCGATTGGCATATGTGGACGGGGCGTGGCGTGGTCATAGTGTTCGCAGCATTGGCAGGTGCGACGGTGGTCGCATTTACGTGGCTTGCAGAGCATGCGCTGATCCAGTTCTTCTCGTTTCAGAAAGCCTACTGGTGGGGGCCACTTCTTTGGATGCCAGTATCGACGGCCGCTATTGTCTGGTTGACATTGCGATTCGCCCCCGGCGCTGCGGGCTCCGGGATTCCTCAAGTTTTGGCGGCATTGGAGCCGCAAGCAAGTGGGAGTGTTCGTCGGTTGTATGTATCGATGAAGCTGGCAGCGGCCAAAATCCTGCTGACAACTTGGGGCTTGCTGGCAGGTCTGTCAATCGGAAGGGAGGGGCCTTCGGTTCAGATTGCGGCAGGAGTGATGCACCATGCCAGACGCTGGATGCCCAAGCGTGCACACATCTCGGACCATAGCCTGCTCATTGCAGGAGGGGCTGCAGGGATTGCCGCTGCATTCAATACGCCTCTTGGAGGCGTGATTTTCGCCATTGAGGAACTGTCCAAAAAGACGGAGCAACGCAGCAACAGTTTGGTGCTTGTTGCGATTATTGTGGCGGGACTGATGGGCGTTTCGGCCTATGGCAATGCAAGTTATTTCGGGATTATTCGTGTGGAAGGTTTGGGCTCCGCTTTGATCATTCCAGCTGTTCTGGTGGCTGTGTGTTGCGGAATCGCCGGGGGTGTATTTTCTCGGCTGTTGGTCGTGTCATTATCTGGAAGTTCTCAAGATTGGTTCAGCAAGTTCCGTCGACGCTTTCCTGTCATTTTTGCTGCGGTTTGCGGATTGATAGTTGCCATTGTGGGTGTCGTCAGCAATGGTGAAACCTATGGGAGTGGCTATGCGCACAACCGGGCGATGCTGGAAAACACCAATGACACCTCATCGCTTTATGTCTTGTTGAAGTTTGTTGCGACGTGGCTCTCCACCTGGTCGGGCGTGCCGGCCGGCGTCTTTGCGCCATCGCTGGCTATTGGAGGCGCCTTGGGCAACGACATTGCGCAAATCACCTCTTATGCGAATGCCCCGACATTGATAGCCTTGGGTATGGCTGGTTTTCTCGCTGCAGTTACCCAGGCACCGCTTACGGCATTCATCATTGTCATGGAGATGGTTGACGGGCATGCACTGGTATTGAGTCTGATGGCCAGCGCGATGGTTGCAAGCGGTGTCTCCCGGCTCATCAGCGCGCCTTTGTATCCCTCACTGGCCGAAGTGCAATTGTTGCGGATCAGGCAGTTGGCAGCTTCAGGTAAGGAGAGTGCCTGAACGGCACGCGCGCAACCCGCTCACGACCCCCTGGCTGAGGAGTAACTGAGATGCACAAGAGAATTCTGGTTGTCGTGGATGACCGCCCGGTCACGCAATCTGCAATTCGGCAGGCAATAGAGTTGGCGCAAGCTATTCGCGCGGATATCCATTTCTACTGTGTCTTACCTGCCCCAAGTGTTTTGGGCTTTGATATTCTTCCCGCGGCAGACTTGGCCTATGACGACTTTCAAAGCGCAGCGGCCAAACATGCACAAAAAATACTGGCCTTCGCCAGACATTGGGCCGAGCGAGCGGGTATTCAAAGCTTCTGCGCGATAGGTTCTGCCTCGGATGGTGCGCAATGCGTGTCCGACGTCGCGACAAAGAAGCATTGCAGCCTGATTGTTGTGGGAGCCGAGGCGAAGAATGCCGTGTTCCAGTACCTCAATGGCAGTATTGTTCCGGGGCTGATTGCTGTGGCGTCGATACCGGTTCTGCTCTGCCGAGACTCGGATTCGGGTGGCGGATTTGGGCATCGGGAAGGCGTATCCGTGCGGGAAAGACAGCGATCCCGGGAAAGCCTTGAAAGGCGCAGGAGAGAAAAGAATGACTGAGACAAAAAAAGGGAGCCCCGAAGGGCTCCAATTGAACTCACTCGGCCAGTCAATCACGACGTTTCATTCGGATCGACAAGGGCTATTATATTGTTACAAATGTATTTGCAGTGGAGCGAGTTCATTGACCTTGCTGTCGTATCGCGGTGGCTCCAGAGGGTGCTCGGGGTTGCAGGGGTTAGATTGATGCAGTCCCGTCTTGTCTTCAATCCCCGCACGAGTGTGCTGACGGTCAAGAGCCATTTGATCCCGTGCTTGATTCTTTCCGTGCTCTCCTGTTCGACCTCAGTGATGGCACAGCGATGCGGCGCAACCTGTGCAAGCGCAGAGTCATTGCTAGGCTCGTCTGAAGAGGCGTTGCTGGGGCTTATTCCAGAGATCAAGCGGGTCCCGAAGCCGGTTCCAGGACCTCGCAATTCACGTGGAAAGTGGGTGCTGCCTGACATTGTTTTTGCAACACAGCCCTACACCGTCACCTATTTCATTGGCGCCGGTCAGGTGACCCGAATTGAGCTTCTCAGCACTGCTCCTCAGCACCAGTGCATGGAACGGATTCCGTTTGAACAGGCCTTGGTTGAGCTTGGTAAGACATACGGCGAGAGTCGGGCTTTCGGCACGTCGGCAGCGGGTGAAGCGTCAATCCGATCAGTGGCTTTCAACACACAGGCCGTGGATGTGTCTCTGTACCTTTCATCGTCCATTGATGATTGCTCGACGAGGATTATTTACAAGGTCCGAGAAGTGAAGGATGCATCGGAACTTTGAGTTGAGTTTTCACCTCAATATGCCCCTCCCAAGCAAAAAGGCCCTGCAGTGCAGGGCCTTTTTTTGGTTGGCGTAGGACAGTCAATTACTTCTTGTTGGCGTCCTTGTCCATGGAATCCATCATGGCCTTCATGGGGTCGTCTTCGGCGGCGGCAGGTTCAGAGGCATCGGACGCTGGCAGGTCGGCAGGGAGTTCGACGCGGCTGTCGGCTTCCATCTGTAGCTGCACCTGGTCCAGATCCACTTTCACTTCCTTGTCCAGGCCGCTGGAAACAATGCCGGGGAAGAAGATGATCAGGCCGACCATGATCACCTGGATAGCCACGAAGGGCACGGCCCCCCAGTAGATCTGCATGGTGGTGACCGGCTGAATGGTCTTCTTGGTAATGCGGTCCGCATACTCCTTGATGGGCGCCACGCTGCGCAGATAGAACAGGGCAAAGCCGAAGGGCGGGTGCATGAAGGATGTCTGCATGTTCACACCCAGCAAGATGCCAAACCAGATCAGGTCAATGCCCAGCTTTTCGGCCACCGGTGCCAGCAGCGGCACGACGATGAAGGACAGCTCGAAGAAGTCCAGGAAGAAGGCCAGGAAGAAGATCAGCAGGTTGACCACAATCAGGAAGCCAATCTGGCCGCCGGGCAAACCGCTCAGCAGATGCTCGACCCATACTTGACCGTCCACTCCCTGGAACACCAGGCTGAAGATGGTGGAGCCGACCAGAATGAAGACCACAAAGCTGGCCAGCTTGGTTGTGCTGTTGAGCGCCTGCTTGAGCAGCTTCATGCTCAGGCGACCGCGCGCCCAGGCCATGATGATCGCACCCATGGCACCCATGGCGCCGCCTTCGGTGGGTGTTGCGATGCCCAGGAAAATCGTACCCAGCACCAGGAAGATCAGCAGCAGCGGTGGAATCAGCACAAAGGTCACGCGCTCGGCCATCCGGGACAGCAGACCCATGCGGGTCACCTTGTTGACCATGGCAATGGTGTAGGCCAGCATTACACCGGCGCACATGGACACGACGATGGTTTCGTCCTTCGCGACGCTTTCTATCGTTTCACCCTTGAACCAGCTGTACACATCGGCGTAGTGTTCACCGAAGTAGACGGCAACACCGGTGGACAGAATGGTCAGAACCAGCAGCGACGTCAGGCCACTCTTGCCGTCGTCCTCACGGATGGTGCGTGCCTCAATCGGCAGTGCTGGAACCATGGCGGGGCGGAAGATGGCGATGATGACAACATAGCCAACATACATGGCGGTCAGCATGAAGCCGGGGATGAAGGCGCCCTTGTACATGTCACCCACGCTGCGGCCCAACTGGTCGGCCAGAATGATCAGCACCAGCGAGGGCGGGATGATCTGCGCCAACGTGCCGGAGGCGGCAATCACCCCGGAGGCAATGCGCCGGTCATAGCCATAGCGCAGCATGATGGGCAGCGAGATCAGACCCATGGAGATGACCGAGGCGGCCACCACGCCAGTGGTTGCAGCCAGCAGCGCGCCGACAAAGATCACCGCAAACGCCAGGCCGCCGCGCACCGGGCCAAACAGCTGGCCAATGGTTTCCAGCAGGTCTTCGGCCATGCCGCTGCGCTCCAGGATCAGTCCCATCAACGTGAAGAAGGGAATGGCCAGCAGCGTGTCGTTCTGCATGATGCCGTACAGCCGCAGTGGCAGGGCTTGCATCAAGGCTTCTGGCAGCATGCCCAGCTCAACGCCGACAAAGCCGAAGAACAGGCCGCAGGCGCCCAGGCTGAAGGTGACGGGAAAGCCCATCAGCAGAAAGACGATCAGCCCCGCGAACATGATCGGGGCCATATTGTTGGTAATAAGTTCCATGGATGTTTCCCCGATCAGGCGGCTTTGTTCTTCGACTCGGCCAGCAGGCGAATTGCCTCGGCCAGTTCTTCTTCGGCGGTCTTTTCAATCTTCTTGGCCGTTGGGTCCTCAATCAGGCCCTGCAGGAAGGCGATGCGCTTGATCAGCTCTGACCAGCCTTGCAACAACAGCAGGCCGAATCCGATGGGGATCAATGCGTACACCGGCCAGCGGATCAGGCCACCGGCATTGGTGGAGATTTCACCCGAGTGATAGCCCTTGAGAAAGAACGGAATGCCATACCACAGCATGGCGGCGCACACCGGAGTCAGGAAGAAGAGGAAACCGAAGATGTCAATCTTGGTTTGCGTCGTCTTGGAGAAGTGGCTGTAAACCACATCGATCTTGACGTGTTCGCCATTGAGCAGGGTGTAGGCGGCAGCGATCAGAAACGAGCCGGCGAACAGGTACCACTGCACTTCCAGGAAGGCGTTGGAGCCCACATTGAAGGCTTTGCGCACAACGGCGTTCACGGCGCTGATGACAGTCGAGGCCAGGATCAGCCAGATCACGTGCTTGCCGATCTGGGTGTTCAGCCAGTCCACGGCTCTGGAAAATTTTAGTAGGGCGTTCATTGTGTCTCCGCGATGGATGGGGGAACAGAGGCCCGAAGGGAACGCTTCGGGTCAGGCGCAAAGTCTATCGCCTATCGATACCAATGGCTTTAGAAAAGCTGACGGGAATCGGCCTTTTTGGGCCGGGTAAACCCGAACGAAAAACGGGATCGCAGCGTTGTGGAAATCGGTGCGGCCTGAAGAAACCCTGACGGGAACGTGCCCTGTCACGCGACTGACATGCCGCACAGCGAATATCCCGGTGTCAGGAACCGTTGGATAGGAAGAAAGACTGTGATGACCATTTTGGCCCGACTGCGCATTCGTTCGCGGCTACTGTTGCTGCTGCTGTTTTCAGTGCTGGCGCTGGTGCTGTTGGGTGCTTTTGCGTCCATCACCATCCAGGCAGAAGCGGACCGATCGACCGCGTTCATTGACACCGAGTTTGAATCGGTGCGCGCCCTCAGTGATGTGCAGGCGGCCATCGGCAACGCCCGCCGCCTGGAGAAGGACGTGCTCCTGACCATGGGCGATGAAAAAGACACCGAGCGCAACACCAGTTTGTGGAAAGCCGAGGTCCAGGCGGTGCGTCTGGCCATTGCCCGCAGTCACACCTTGGCAACACCCGATGAGCGCGTGCTGCTGGACCGGATGCAGCAGGGCATGGACCGCTACGTCATCGGATTTGTGGTGCTGTTGGGCCAGATGGAGCGCGGCGAACTGAACGATCCCTGGGCCGCCAACGCCGCCATGGCGGCGCTCAAGGGCGATATCCTGCAGACCGATCAGGCGCTGCATGACCTGTCCAACGCCATTGCCGAGCGCGCGGGCGAGCGCCGCCGTGCCCTGGCCGTCACCGCGCAGAACGCGCCCTGGCTGGTGGTGGCCGCCACCGCACTGGTGTCGGTCCTGGCCACCTTGCTGGTGCTGGCGATTGTGCGTTCCATTCTGGCGCCCATCCGCGACCTGCAGGCCACGGCCGATGCCTGGGGCCAGGGTGATCTGACCGTGGCGGTGGGCAGTGGCGGGCGTTGTGAAATCTCCGACGTGAAGCGTGACCTGGGCCGCATGCACCAGTCGCTGACCGATCTGGTCAGCCAGGTGCACTGCGGTGTCGAGATCGTCAGCAACAACACCCACGAGATTGCCACCGCCAACCACCACCTGGCCAACCGCACCGAAAGTGCATCCCTCTCGCTGCAGACTATTTCTGCTGCGGTGGACACGCTGGCCATTGCGGCGCGCAGCACGGCCGATTCGGCCACCCAGGCCAGCCAGGCGTCGGTCGGCGCGGCACAGGTGGCCAACCGTGGCGGTGAGGAAGTGGCCCAGGTGGTCCAAACCATGCACCGGATTGATGGCGCCTCCAGGCAGATTGCGCAGATCATTGGCGTGATTGACAGCATTGCCTTCCAGACCAACATCCTGGCGCTGAACGCCGCCGTGGAGGCGGCCCGGGCCGGCGAGCAGGGTCGCGGCTTTGCCGTGGTGGCCAGCGAGGTGCGATCCCTGGCCGCACGCTCGGCCGAGGCGGCGCGCGAGATCAAGGCCATCATCGCGAAGTCCACCGACACAGTCAGCCAGGGCTCCGCTCTCGTGGAGCGGGCCGGGCAGACCATGCGTGAGCTGACCGGCAGCGTGGGTCAGGTGTCTGGCGCGGTCGAGGCCATCCGGCAGGCCGCGCGGTTGCAATTGCAGGACATTGAACGCATCCATGCGTCGATGGGCGGCCTGGACGAGGCCACCCAGCAAAACGCCGCCATGGTGGAAGAATCCGCCGCCGGCGCCGCCAGCCTGGCCCAGGAAACCCAGCACCTGCGCCGTGCGGTGTCGGTGTTCACGGTGGACTCCAGCGGGAATGACTTTTGGCTAAATCGGCCTCTAGCCCTCGCCAATGCTGCCTAGGTAGCTATTGAAATAATAGCAAACTAGAAGCCGATCCAGTGCCGAATGGTGCGCACGCGCTCGGTCATGGCGTGCCAGACGGGGGTGGCCTTCACCCGGGCAATCAGCGCGTCCTTCCAGGGTTTCCAGTGGCCGTACAGCCGGGCGAACCAGGCCAGACGCATCAGGGCGGGCTGGGTCAGCGCAAACAGGCGGGCCACGGCGGCGGTGCCCAGCATCTTGGCGGCCAGCACCACCGCGATACCCAGCACCGCGTGGCCGCGGCTGATCCAGTACAGCGCCAGCAGCTTGACCGGCAGCAGCATCAGCGCAGGCACAAAGAAGGCCACCAGCGCGCCATAGGGCGGCAGGCGGGTGATGAGCACCTCCATGCGTGCCCACAGGGGCAGGCGGGCCAGATAGCCCAGCAGGCGCGAGAGCGGCTCCCAGCCCCATTCCTCGAATATCAGGATCAGGGCCAGCACCGGCCCGATGGTGAGGTTGAACAGGCCTGCAATCAGGCGTTTGATGTACGACACGGGTGGGTGGGCGCGCCGGTCAGGACAGCGACAGCCAGTGGTTGACGCTCCAGATGCCCGCCACCGTCAGCAGCAGCGACCCCATGACGTGCAAGCCCGCAGTGCCCAGTGCCAGTGCGTAGCGCTGGTGCATCAGCAGGTTGATGACCTCGGCGCTGAAGCTGGAAAAGGTGGTGAGCCCACCCAGGAAGCCGGTGATCAGGGCCAGGCGCCACACCGGGTCAATCTGTGGCATCGCCTGGAACACGGCTACGGCTACACCGACCAGGTAGCCGCCAATCATGTTGGCAGCCAGCGTGCCCCAGGGAATGACGCCACCCGGGCTGAGCCACAGGCCCAGACCCCAACGCGCCAGGGCTCCCGCGCTGGCGCCCAGACAGATTGCAATGACAGGCCACATGGGGGCTAGTGTGCCATTGTTTGCGGCGTCAAAGCTGATGCACTTTGGCCATGAAGGCTGCAGGAATGGGGGTCACCTTGCGGTCGTCAAACGTGATGAAGACGATACCGATCTTGCCGAGGGCGACTTCCCGTTGGGTATCTTTTTCTGACATTCGGAATTGCAAATCAAACCCGTATTTGTTGAAGTCGGTGGTCGCCATCTCGATGCGCATGGTCTCGCCATGAAAGCCTTCGGACTTGTACTGGGCAACGATGTCACCCACCACAATGTTGGCGCCTTCCACACCCGATTCAAAATAGCCCAGTGACTTGAAAAAGCGCACCCGTGCCTCGGACACCAGCGTCAGCAGCTGGGCATTGTCGAGATGCCCACCTTGGTTGACATGGCTGATATAGATCTGAATTTCGCAGGCAAAGGGGTAGCGCTGGGCGGGTATGTGTTGGATGCGTGGCATGGAAATAGTTATCGTAAAAGTCCATTTTGCCTTGCCGCTGATCTGGCCCTTTCGGGCGCACCTGTGCCAACACCCTTGGTAGGTTCAGATAAACATTGGCCAGCGCCAAGGCCGTGAAGGCGCGGGTGGCCATGGTGGTAAAGCCCGCTGCTACGACTGAGGCGGGAGCGTGGCGGGAGGCTCTCGCATGGGAATGGGATTTTCCATCGGCGGTGGATCACCCATCGGTTCCGCGGGCTGCGGCATTTCCGGTGGCAAGGGTGTCGGCTTTTCCGGTACGGTCGCTGCGCTTCGATTGTGAAAGTCGTCGGGGAGAGGGACAGAGAGCGAGTTCATTTTGTGCTCCAAATGGTGGTTAAAGGCTGCCGCTGGGACGGCCGGATGTATCAATGCTCCTCAACCCATGCAGCGGAAGCTTCACTGTGCACCATGAGCTTTGTAGTGTTGAAGCCGCCTCGAAGTGTTGGACCGATCAGTAGTAGAGGTTAGGGCTGGCTCCGATTGGCCATCGGCAGGTGTATCCGAGGACTGTTCATATGAGTGAAGCCACTTCTTTCCAGTCGGAGAATGGGAACCCCTCAATCTGAGCGGCGTCCATATTCAAGCCAGCGATGACGACTTTGCCACCGTTACGGGCATAGGCGATGGCAACTTCCTTGCCGATGCCGCTGGCGGCACCGGTGACGATGCAGACTTTGTCCTGGAGCTTCATGGGAATGCTTTCCGTTCGGCGTGTACACATCCACAGAATGCGTGGACGCCGACATAAGGTCCGTGCGGTAGTTCACATCCAACGCGTGCCTTGAAGGTCGGCTTTCTTACCGTAAGGCGAACGTCTGATCGGTCTTTTCGTATGTGTACGGCAGCCGACAGACTATGCCTGCTTGAATCCGTATCTTGGGTTCACCGCGTTTGGCGTCCGCGCCGAATGAACGCTTTTGCCAAGCGAGGTTACGGACCCACATGAATCCGATCTGCATTTTTAGGAGATATTTACATGACAGACCCACGCAACATTGCCCACGACAAGAAGGTTGCGCAAGAAAAGAAACATCACGGCGAAGAGGTTGCGCCGGGTACGGAGAAGACACCACAGCCGGGGAAGAAGACGCATATGGAACACCATGTGTCTGACAACCCCAAGATCCCGGATGAAGCCGCTCCGATACCCACCGAAGAAAAGCCCTTGAACTAGATATCACTAGCCCTGGTCTGCGGTTCGCAGTAGTCCGGATACGGGCAACATGGACCTGGAGTTGGCGAGCGAACTTCGCAAGCATCAAAGGATCGAGTTTACCGACTGTTGCCCCCATGAAAGGCCATGAAATGCACGGAAAAAAATGCCATTCAACACCTTTGCAATCAGCCTGATTTTTACTATAGTTACCCCAAGAGGAAAGCAAATTTGAAGGTCAGGTGGACCGCAAAGGTTCCTCGCGAAAGGTGGACATTATCGAAACGGCGACAACACTTTCATCCAATCACCGGGCTTGTGAGCCTGGAAGCGTTACCGCCCCGTAACGCAAAGAGCCACGACAACGTGGCAACCGCAAAGGCCCCGCGAGATTCGTGGGGCTTTTGCATTTTTTGGGCATCACACAAAATGCAATCCTCCTTGCCAGAGTTTCCCCCTATCCTGCAATCTGCCTGGGACGTCGGCATAAATTGCCCTCCATGCCAAGCAACTCCCCCAAGCCCACCAACATTTGCCACGTCTGTGGCGCCACCAGCTACCGCTATTTGATTGAGCCTCCCTGAAGCGGGCATCTGTGGCCTGAATTCGAACGCACTTGAATGACCGCTGTCTGGTCACCAGTTAATCAGTCGCTACGTGAACAACGGGTCGCTCACCGCCAGCGGCGCAGCAAGCCCGCCACAATCACGATTTCAACTGGTCCACACTTCCACTTCAACCGATCAGTTTGATTGAGGAGCGCCCATGACCCCCTTCACCGACAACTACCGTTTTTTGGCCCGCTACAACCAGTGGTTCAACCAGCGTCTGCTTGATGCCTGCGAGACCCTGACGGACGAACAGCGCAAGCAGGACCGAGGCGCCTTCTTCGGTTCCATCCACCGCACGCTGAACCACCTGGTGGTGGCCGACACGATCTGGCTGCAGCGCTTTCGCCAGTGTGGGCGCGACCACGGCTGGGACGCCACCTGCCTGAGCGATGCCGTGGTGCAGCTGCCGGTGGGCACAAAGCTGTCCACCGTGCTGTTTGACGACTGGGCGGCGCTGCGTGCGCGTCGTGTGGAGCTGGATGCGGCCATTGCGCAGTGGGTGGCAGACATGCCCACGGGGTTTGCCGGCTACACCATGCGCTACGCCAACTCGGTGGGTGTACAGCGTGCCCACCCGGCCTGGCAGGCGATCACGCACTTCTTCAACCACCAGACGCACCACCGCGGCCAGGTCACCGCGCTGCTGGCGCAGGCAGGGGTGGACCCCGGTGTGACGGACCTGATTGCGCTGGTGTCTTGATGGTAAATCGGGTTTTAGCCCTCGTCGGTATTGAGCTTGTTGCTACAAATGTAATAGCTATTTGAAGGCGGGTCAGCGCTAGTGCGCGCCAGCAGCCGCATCCGCTGCGCCACCCGCACCCTGGGCGGGTTTGCTGCGCGCCGGGCGCGACAGCCAGACCATGGGAATCAGTGCGAGGAAGATCAGCGATGAGCCGTAGAACACATCGTTGGCGGCCAGCATATAGGCCTGCTGGTCCACCATGCGGTTGATCTGGGCCAGCGCCTGTTCGGTGCCCATGCCGGCCGCGTTGAAGCCGGCAATGGCGCCGGTGGCGGCCTGGCTGCCCTGGTTGACCAGCTCGGCCAGTTGCGCGTGGTGCATCGCCGCGCGGTCCTGCCAGATGGTGATGGCAATGGAGGTGCCAAACGAGCCGCCCACCATGCGGGCAAAGCTCGACAGGCCGGAGGCCGACGGAATCTTCTCCGATGGAATGCCGCCCAGCGTGATGGACATCAGCGGAATGAAGAAGAAGGCCACGGCCACGCCCTGTATCACGGTGGGAACCATGATGGTGTCGAAGTCGGCCTGGGTGTTGAAGTGCGAACGCATGAACAGCACCAGCGCAAACACCGCGAAGGCGAAGGTGGTCAGCGAACGGGGGTCAAACCGCGCGATGTTCTTGCCCACCAACGGCGACAGGATGATGGCGAACAGCCCCACCGGCGCCATCAGCATGCCGGCCTGCGTGGAGGTGTAGCCCATGAACTGCTGCAACCACAGCGGCAGCAGCACCAGGTTGCCCATGAACAGACTGTAGGCCACCGCCATGGCGACGGTGCCGGTCCAGAAGTTGCGCAGTTTCAGGAGGCGCAGGTCCACCACCGGATGGTCGTCCGTCAGCTCCCAGGCGATGAAGAAGGCAAAGCCGATCAGTGCCGCCACGCCCAGCGCGATGACCTCGGGCGAGTGGAACCAGTCCAGCTCCTTGCCCTTGTCCAGCATGATCTGCAGCGAACCCACGGCGATGACGAGCAGCGCCAGCCCCACCTTGTCGATGGGCAACTGCTTGGTCGGCGTTTCGCGCTTGTGGAAGATGCTCCAGGTGATGAAGGCCGAGGCAATGCCCACCGGGATGTTGATGTAGAAGATCCAGCCCCAGTGCATGTGGTCGGTGATCCATCCGCCCAGCAGCGGCCCCATGACCGGAGCGACGAGCGTCGTCATGGCCCACAGGGCCATCGCCATGCCGGCCAGTGCCGGCGGATAGCTGGAGAGCAGCAGGGCCTGTGCCAGCGGCATCATCGGCCCGGCGACGAAACCCTGCACGGCACGCATGGCGATCAGCGTGGTCATGTTGGGCGCCAGTCCGCACAGCCAGGAGCTGATCACAAACAGCAGCACGCTCATGGTGAACAGCCGCACTTGGCCAAAGCGTTGCGATAGCCAGCCGGTCAGCGGCAGCGAGATTGCATTGGCCACGCCAAAACTGGTGATGACCCAGGTGCCCTGATTCGGGCTGACGCCCAGGTCACCGGCGATGGCAGGCAGCGACACGTTGGCGATGCTGGAGTCCAGCACGTTCATGAACGTGGCAGCCGACAGGGCAATCGTGCCCCACAGGCGGGCAGAGCCCTGCAGTGGTGCCGGCGGCGAATAGGGAGCAGTGCTCATGGAATAGGGGCGAGGTAGGGGCGCTGCGGAACTAGTGGGCCTGCACGGCACCGGCGTTGGCGGCAATCACGCGGCGCACCTCGGCATTGGCCTGGTCGTCCAGCGCGGCAAACACCTGGGTCTGCAAGCTGGAGGCGGCGCGGGGTGCATCGGCCAGCGCCTTGCCGCCCTGATCCGTCACGTCCACTTTCGCTTCCATGGACAGACCCACGCGCAGCGGATTCTGGGCCAGCTGTTGCGCATCCAGTTCCACGCGAACCGGCACGCGTTG
The DNA here is from genome assembly GCA_038327925.1 of Burkholderiales bacterium. Taxonomy (GTDB): domain Bacteria; phylum Pseudomonadota; class Gammaproteobacteria; order Burkholderiales; family Burkholderiaceae_C; genus Allorhodoferax. The sequence goes on from JBBQLM010000027.1 coordinate 53,124, forward strand.
CACTACCTTGATCCAGTTGCCGGTGGCGTTCTGTGCGGGCAGCAGCGCAAATGCGGCGCCTGTGCCAGCACCCAGGCCGGCGACCTTGCCCTTGTATTCGACCTTGCGGCCGTACAGGTCGGCGGTCAACGTGACGGGCTGGCCGATACGAATATTGCGCAACTGCACTTCCTTGAAGTTGGCATCCACCCACAACTGGCTCAACGGGATGATGGACATCAGCGGCGCACCGGCGCCCACGCGCTGACCGAGCTGCACGGTGCGCTTGGCCACATAGCCGTCCACGGGGGCGGGCAGGGCGGCGCGGTGCAGGGCCAGATAGGCTTCGCGCACCTTGGCTGCGGCGGCCATCACGCTGGGGTGCGAATCAAAGCGTGTGCCTTCGGTCATGGCCTGGTTGCTGGTGAGTTGCGCCCGGGCAGCGGCCACACCGGCCTGGGCCGATGCCAGCGCGTTCTGCGCATTGGCCAACTGGCTTTGGGCGTGATTGAGTTCTTCCTTGGACACGGCGCCGTTGCCGGCCAGCGACTGGCGGCGGTTCAGGTCGTCGGTGGCGCGGGCAATCTCGGTTTGGGCCCGGGCGATGTCGGCCTCGCGCAGCGTGATCTGGGCGGAGAGCGAGCCATTGTTGGCGTACAGCGTACGCACCTGGCGCACGGCCTGGCCCAGGTTGGCCTCGGCCTGCTCCAGACTGACCTTGGCATCGGCCGGGTCGAGCTGCACCAGGGGTTGGCCGGCCTTCACGAAGTCGGTGTCATCGGCCAGGATGGCGGTGACGGTGCCGCCGATCTGCGGTGTGATCTGGATCACATTGCCCTGCACATAGGCGTTGTCCGTGGTCTCTTCGTTGCGGTTGACAAACCACTCGTAGCCACCCCAGGCCAGGCCGATCAGCACCGCAATGCTGACAAACGTGAGGGCCTTGCGCCGTGCGGCATTGGCGGGAACAAACGGGGGCGCTGCGGGGGTGTGGGTTGGAGCGTTCATGGTTGGGCGGTAGTAATCGGGGATGAGAGGGCGGCGGCAGTCGCTGTGGTTTGCGGGTTGGCGTTATAGCCACCGCCGAGCGCGCGGATGAGTTGCACCTGGGTGTCCAGCGCGCGTGCGGCCAGGTCCACGGCCAGGCGGCGTTGCGCCAGCACGGCGGTTTCAGCGCTCAGCACGTTGAGGTAGTTGCCCAGGCCGGCCTGGTAGCGCTGCGTGGCAATGGCGTACGCGGATTCGGCCGAGGCCTGCGCGGCCGCCTGCTCGGTCTGCTGGCGGGTGATGGACTGGGCGGATGCCAACTGGTCGGCCACATCGCGCACGGCATCGATCACCAGCGCGTTGTAGTTTTCGATGGCGGCGTCCACGTCGGCGACTTTGCCGCGCAGGTTGGCCCGCAGGCGGCCGCCCTCAAACAGCGGCAGGCGGATGGCCGGGCCCACACCCCACTGGTCGCTTCCCGGTTGCGTCAGCTTGTCAAAGCCGATGCTGGAGAAGCCGGCAAAGGCCACCAGGTTGACGTTGGGGTAGAACTGTGCCCGGGCACTGTCCACGTCGTGCGTGGCGGCCTCGATGCGCCAACGCGCGGCGGCAATGTCGGCACGGCGGCCCAACAGGTCGATAGGGATGGTCTGCGTAGTAGCTATTGATTTGATAGCTGCTTGCGCAGTATTCACGAGGGCTAGAGGCCTATTTGGCTGTGCAGTCAGGGCGGAGAGGGCATTCAGGGTCAGCGCCTGCTGCTCCTTGAGCGACTCGATCTGCAGGCGGGCATCGGGCAGTGCGCTGTCGCTCTGTTGCAGCTCCAGCTGGGTGTCCAGTCCGGCGTCAACGCGCTGGCGCACCAGATCCTTGGTTTGGGTGCGCTGGGCCAGCGTGCGCTCGGCTACCGCCAGTTGGGCCTGGATGCGCACCTGTGCAAAGTAGCTGCGGGCCACGGAACTGGCCAGCAGCATGCGGGCGGCGTCGGCATCGGCCTGTGCGGCACGCACCTGGCCCAGAGACGCCTCCAGGGCGGCGCCGTTCTTGCCAAAGAAGTCCAGCTCCCAGCTTGCGCTGGCGCGCAGGTCACCGGTGTTCAGGATGGCGCCACCCAGCGGGGGCGGGTAGATGCTGTTGGCGCTGAAGCGCTGGCGGGTCAGGTCGGTGCTGCCCATCACCTGGGGCAGCTCGGCACCGTGCACGGCGTCGCGGGCGGCCTGCACGCGGGCCAGACGGGCTTGCGCGACGCGCAGGCTGGGGCTGTTGGCCAGTGCCTGGTCGATCAGGGCATTGAGCTGTGCATCGCCAAAGGCCCGCCACCACTGGGCGTCGATGGCGGGCACCTGTGCGGCCACAGCGCCGGCAGGGCTGCTCAAGCCCAGTGCCTTGGCGTCGAGTGCCTGGGCCTGGGGCGCGATGCCGGAGTAGTTGGCACAGGCAGCGAGGCTGGCCAGCACCACGGCATGCACCGCCCACAGGGAGCGGCGTGCGGGGGAGGACGCATGGTGGGATTCAGGCCGCATCGGGGCCTCCTGGGGGTTGTGGGGCATGGGTGTCATGGGGTTGGGCGGTGTTGATGGCGCTGGCGTTGACCAGGATGCGGCGCAGAAAGCTCTTGAGCAGCTCGAATTCGTCTTTGGAGAAGCCCGCCAGGTGGGCGTTTTGCACCCGGCTCAGCACTTCGGGGATGACCTGGGCGGCCTCGCGGCCGGCATCTGTGAGGGTGATGGTGACCACGCGGCGGTCACTGGCCGAACGCTCACGCTGGCACAGACCCTTGCCCTCCATGCGGTCCAGTGTGCGGGTTACGGCACCGGCGTCCAGGCGGCACTCGCGCGCCAGTTCGGCCGGCGTGGAGGCCTGGCCCGTGTAGAGCTTGAACAGTGGAATCCACTGCGCATTGGTCAGGCCGGTATGGGCCAGTTGGCGCTCGACCTCCTGGCTCACGGTATTGAGGATCTGGCGCATCAGATAGCCCGCGCTTTCCTCCGGGCGGTAGCCGTTGGCGCAATAAAAGGCCACGGGTGCCGGGGCTGACGGCGCAGTGGGGGATGCAGGCTGGGTGTTCATGAGGCCGGAATATTAGTTGCCTAGGCAATGATTGTCAAGGCATGGATTGGAAACGCTATGCGAACCGGCGCAAAAAAACCCGCATGAGCGGGTTTGTCGATAGGATCGTGGAGAACCTTACTTCTTGGCGGCGCTGGCGGCTTCCTTGGGGGTCTCGGCCTTGGCGGGAGCTTTCTCCAGCTTGGCTTTTTTGGCATCTTCCTTTGCCTGTTTGGCGGCTTCCTTCTTGGCCTTGGCTTCTTCCGCCTTCTTGGCCTGTTCTTCTGCCTTGGCCTTCTTGGCTTCGTCGGCCTTCATCTTGGCTTCAGCCTTGGGGTCCTTTTTTTCTTCCTTGGCGGCGGGTGCTGCAGGAGCAGCCGGGGCTGCTGCCTTGGCATCAGCCTTGGCGGCAGGGGCCGTCGGTGCAGCGGCTGCGCCCTTGAAGCCGGAGCCGTTGACCGTCATGCCTTCCGCGGAGAATTTGGCGGCGTTGCCTTCACCGACTCCCTTGACGCGTTCGATGAAGTCGTTCCAGTCCTTGAAGTTGCCCTTCTTGCGCTCATCGATGATCTTGGTGGAGATGCCGGGGCCAATACCCTTGATGCCATCCAGTTCGGCTGCGGTGGCCTTGTTGACGTCCACCGCTGCGAACGCAACAGCGGCGTAGAGCATGGTGATGATGACCAGGATTTTTTTCAGCATATGCGGTTCCTTCAGGATTGGTGTGACAGAAATTTAGGCACCAATTGCATGGCGCCTGCTGTACAACGGGTTCCGCACTGGGGGCGTTGACCCGGCCCGCAGCGCCGGTGCTACGGACAAACCCTTGGATGCGCGTTTCAGCGGGCGGCGGACAGCGCTTGCACGTAGCTGCGCACGCCCTGTTGCACAGTGGCAAACGTGTGGTCGCATCCCGTGCTGCGCAGGGCGGTCAGATCAGCCTGGGTGTAGCTCTGGTACTTGCCACGCAGGGCGTCGGGGAAGGTAACGTATTCGATCAGACCGCTACTGGCGGCCTGCTCCAGCGTGAGTGCGGCTTCGCCGCGCTGCTCGCGCAGCGTGTTGACCACGGTGATGGCCACGTCGTTGAACGGCTGGGCCTGGCCAGTGCCCAGGTTGTAGATGCCGGACTCTGCCGGATGGTCAAAGAACCACAGGTTGACGGCGACGACGTCATCGATGAAGACAAAGTCGCGCATCTGCCCGCCGGCGGCATAGCCACCGTATTCGCCAAACAGCTTGACCTTGCCCTCAAGCTGGAACTGGTTGAACTGGTGGAAGGCCACGCTGGCCATGCGTCCCTTGTGCTGCTCCTGCGGGCCGTAGACGTTGAAGTAACGGAAACCCACCACCTGGTTGGTCTTGCCGGCGCGGGTCCGGTGGAAGTCGTAGCCGCATTCGCGGCGCATGCGCTGGTCAAACAGCAGCTTGGAATAGCCGTAGACATTCAGCGGCAGTTCGAAGGCCGGGTCTTCGCGGAAGGTGCTGGAGCCGCCATAGGTGGCAGCAGATGATGCGTACAGCAGGCGTGAGCCACGCTTTTGACAGGACTGGAACAACTGGCACGACAAGGTGTAGTTGTTGTCCATCATGTACTTGCCGTCCAGCTCCATGGTGTCGCTGCAGGCGCCTTCATGGAATACGGCTTCGATCTGGCCATACGAGCCACTGGCAAAGGCGTCGTAAAAGGTTCCCGCATCCACGTAGTCAGAGATCTGCAGTGCGGCCAGGTTGCGGAACTTGTCGCCTTGCGTGAGGTCATCGACGGCGATGATGTCGTCAATGCCACGCGCATTGAGCCCCTTGATGATGTTGCTGCCAATAAAGCCGGCTGCGCCGGTCACAACGATGCGGGTCATGGAATTCCTCGGATTAGGGCGTGGCAAACAGTTCGTCGTAGCTGACGGTGGCGGTACCAAACTTGCCAACCACGATGCCACCGGCCTGGTTGGCAATGGGTACGGCATCGCGCAGGCTGGTGCCAGCCGCCACCAGTGCGGCCAGGGTGGCAATCACCGTATCGCCGGCGCCAGTCACATCAAACACTTCGCGGGCCTGGGCGCTGACATGCAGTTCCCCGGCGCTGTCGAACAGGGTCATGCCCTCTTCGCTGCGGGTCAGCAGCACGGCATCCAGGTCCAGGTGTGTGCGCAGATTGCGGACCTTGGTGCGCAGGTCTTCTTCACTGCTCCACGCGCCAATCACCTGTTGCAGTTCTGCGCGGTTGGGGGTGATGACACTGGCATGTTGGTAGCGGTCATAGTCGTGGCCCTTGGGGTCCACCAGAATGGGCTTGCCAGCAGCGCGGGCACGGGCAATCATGTCGGTGATGTGGCCCAGGCCGCCTTTGCCGTAGTCGGAAAACAGCACGGCGCCGTGCTGGGGTAACAGGTTCTCGAAGGCGGCGGTCTGCGAGGCCAGCAACTCGTTCTTGGGCGTATTTTCAAAATCCAGGCGCAGCAGCTGTTGCTGGCGGCCGATGACACGCAGTTTGACCGTGGTCTTGAGTTCGGCATCGCGGCCAAAGTGGGGCTGGATGCCAGTCTTGGCGACCAGGGCTTCGAGCTTGTGGCTGGCTTCGTCATCGCCCACCACGGTCAGCAGGGACGCCTGGGCTCCCAGTGTGACCACGTTGTAGGCCACGTTGGCAGCACCACCATTGCGCTCTTCCTCGCGCGTGATGCGCACGACTGGAACGGGAGCCTCGGGGGAAATGCGGTCAACCGCGCCATACCAGTAGCGGTCCAGCATGACGTCACCCACCACCAGCACTTGGGCGCGAGCCATTTGTTCTTTGGAAATTGTCATAGTTCTTCTACACGACGGGCGGGGTAGCTGTCCCAAGCCTGGCAGCCGGGGCATTGCCAGAAATGTTGTTTCGCCTCAAAGCCGCAGGCGGCACAGCGGTAGCGGGTCAGCGGTTTGACCGCATGGTCCAGCGCGCGCTGCACCTGGGGATGGAATTGTTCGTGCTCCAGCTTTTCGCCAGCGATCCATTTGGCCGCGGCAACCAGGGAGGGCTCGCTTTCCAGATGACGCGCATACCATTCGCGGGCCGTGGCCGAGGGTGCGCCACTGGCGGCCTCCAGCGTGACGATGGCATCCAGCACATCCAGCGACGGCGCCTGGGCGTAGACCGCTTTCAGGCGGTCCAGTGCGCGCGGTATCTGTCCTCCAGCGACGGCAAAACGGGCGAGCAGGGGTGCCATCAGGGCAATGGCGGTGGGGGCTGCTACCAGGGCCTGCACCAGGGTTTCGTAGGCCAGAACCGGGTTGTTCCGGCGGTTGTGCAACAAGGCCATGTCCATGCGTGGGCGTGGCGCATCCGGGGCGATCTGCATAGCCTGCGTGAGGTAGGTCTGGGCCTGCTCCAGATGGTCGGCCGAGACACTGCTAGCCGCTTGTTCGCACAAGTAATGGGCCAGGCGTCCCTTGAAACTGCCTTGCCCGGCGGATTCCAGCTTCTGCGCAATCTGTGCGGCGTGTTCCCAATCGCGCGAGCGTTCGTAGTTGGCCAACAGGGCCAGGCGCGCGGAGCCTTCAAACCGTGTGCCTTCCAGCTTGAGCAGGGCCTCCTCGGCGCGGTCCAGCAGGCCGGCCTTCAGGTAGTCCAGCGCTAAAGCGTGCTGGGCGCGGTAGCGGTCATCCTGTACCAGATCGCCGCGTGACAGCAGGTGCTGGTGTACACGCACGGCACGCTCGTATTCACCACGGCGGCGAAACAGGTTGCCCAGCGCGAAATGCAATTCGGACGTGTCCGGGTCGTTCTGCACGGCTTCGATGAATGCGTCAATGGCCTGGTCCTGCTGTTCGTTGAGCAGGAAATTCAGGCCCTTGAAATAGGCCTTGGGTGCCTGGCGGTTCTCCATGCGCAACTGGCGCACATCGAATCGGGAAGCCATCCAGCCCAGTACAAAGGCCACTGGCAGTGCCAGCAGTATCAGGCTGAAATCAAATTCCATAAGGCGGCTGCGAGGGGGGTGGAGGGTCTGCGGGCTTTTCTGGGGCGACTGTGGCTTCCTGCGTGCGCCGTGCCAGTGCGGCGGCGCGGCGGTGGCGCCACCAGCGCGGCACCATGCCCAGCACGCCAATGACCAGGCCCAATGCAAAGGCAATCAGCACCACCAGGACGAGCGGTGCCGTCCACTGCTGGCCAAAGAAGAAACGCACGGTGGCATCGTGCTGGTTGTTCAGCGCGAAGGCGAAAAGGGTAAAAAAAATGGCTGCTTTAAGTGTCCACTTAAAGAACCATGCAATGTGTTTCATCAATCTCCCCGGTGGCTAGGGATTCTAATGCTCACTGGCCCCTCAGGGCGTGCTTTTGGCCTGCAATTCGGCGGTGCGCTGATCCACGGATTCACGCAGGGCCTTGCCCGGCTTGAAATGGGGTACGCGTTTCTCGGGGATGGCCACGCTTTCACCACTGCGGGGGTTGCGACCCATGCGGGGCGGGCGGTGGTTGATGGAGAAGCTACCAAAGCCGCGAATCTCGATGCGGTGCCCTGCAACCAGTGCGTCGTTCATCGCGTCCAGAATGGCCTTGACGGCGAATTCGGCATCGCGATGGGTGAGCTGGCCAAACCGGTTGGCGAGTTCTTCAACAAGGTCGGAGCGTGTCATGAGAGAAGATTTTTATCCAAGAAAAAACGGCCGGTTCCCAAACACACGTTTGGGTGCCGACCGTTCAATCAAATCAACAGCAAGTCTTAGTTGTTGTTGTCGAGCTTGGCGCGCAGCAAAGCGCCCAGGCTGGTCGTGCCAGCATTTTCGCGGGCAGACTGTTGACTCAGCGTCTGCATGGCCTCAGATTGGTCAGCCATGTCCTTGGCCTTGATGGACAACTGGATGTTGCGGGTCTTGCGATCCACATTGACAACCACAGCGGTCACTTCGTCGCCTTCTTTCAGCACGTTGCGAGCATCTTCCACGCGGTCGCGGGAGATTTCTGACGCGCGCAGGTAGCCGATGATGTCGTCGCCCAGGTCGATTTCAGCGCCCTTGGGATCAACCGTCTTGACCTTACCGGTCACAACCTGGCCCTTGTCGTTGATCGACACGAAGGTGGTGAAAGGATCGGAGTCCAGCTGCTTGATACCCAGGGAGATGCGCTCGCGGTCCACGTCCACAGCCAGGACCAAAGCCTCGACTTCTTGACCCTTCTTGAATTCGCGCACGGCGGCTTCGCCGGTTTCGTTCCAGGACAGGTCGGACAAATGCACCAGACCGTCGATACCAGCAGCCAGACCGACGAACACGCCGAAGTCGGTGATGGATTTGATCGGTCCCTTGACGCGATCGCCGCGCTTGGTGTTTTGAGCGAACTCCTGCCATGGGTTGGCCTTGCACTGCTTCATGCCCAGGGAGATGCGACGCTTGTCTTCGTCGATTTCCAGAACCATGACTTCGACTTCGTCACCCAGGGCAACGATCTTGGAAGGTGCTACGTTCTTGTTGGTCCAGTCCATCTCGGACACGTGTACCAAACCTTCGATTCCGGGTTCGAGTTCCACAAACGCGCCGTAATCGGCGATGTTGGTGATCTTGCCGAACATGCGGGTCGACTGTGGGTAGCGGCGGTTCACGCCCATCCAAGGATCATCACCCATTTGCTTCAGACCCAGAGACACGCGGTTTTTCTCGGTGTCAAATTTCAGGATCTTGGCTGTGATTTCTTGACCCGCAGTCACC
>JBBQLM010000028.1:0-59469 GCA_038327925.1 Burkholderiales bacterium
ATTATCCCCACCCTAGAATCCGCAACACATGTCCACCCTCGTCCTGGCCCGCAAGTATCGCCCCCGCCGTTTTTCCGAGATGGTGGGGCAGGAGCATGTCGTTCAGGCCTTGACAAACGCGCTGACGCAGCAGCGCCTGCACCACGCCTACCTGTTCACAGGCACCCGAGGTATCGGCAAGACCACGGTCAGCCGGATCCTGGCCAAAAGCCTGAACTGCATCGGCCCCGACGGCAGCGGTGGCATCACAGCCGAGCCTTGCGGCGTCTGCAGCACCTGCCTGGAAATCGACGCCGACCGCTACATCGACTACACCGAACTCGACGCCGCCAGCAACCGCGGCATCGACGAAGTCAAGGACCTGATCGAACGCGCCGCCTACAAGCCCAGCGTCGGCCGCTTCAAGGTCTTCATGATCGACGAAGCCCACCAGCTGACCAAGGACGCGTTCAATGCGCTGCTGAAGACGCTGGAGGAGCCGCCCGATTACCTGAAGTTCGTGCTGGCCACCACCGACCCCGAGAAGATGCTCCCCACGGTGCTGAGCCGTTGCCTGCAGTTCAACCTGCGGCCGATGGCACCGGCCACGGTGCGCGAGCACCTAGCCCGTGTGCTGCAGGCCGAAAGCGTGCCCTTCGACGACGGCGCGCTGCGCCTGCTCGCGCGTGCTGCGCGCGGTTCGATGCGCGACGGCCTGTCGCTCACCGACCAGGCCATCGCCTACGGCAGCGGCGCGCTGCGCGAAGACGCCGTGCGCGACATGCTCGGCGCGGTCGACCGCGGTCAGGCGCGGTCGCTGGTCGAAGCGCTGGCGCGTCGCGACGGCGCGGCGGTGCTGCGCGCCGTCGACGGGCTGCGCGGCCTGGCGCTGTCGGCCACCGGCACGCTCGAGGAGATCGCCCGGCTGCTGCAGCAGATGGCGATCGAACAGGCCGTGCCTGGCGCGCTGGACAGCCAGGACCCGGACAGCGAAGACGCGCGCGCCCTGGCGGCCGTGCTGGCTTCTGATGAGACCCAGCTGCTCTACAGCATGGTGCTGCACGGTCGCGGCGAGCTCGGGCTGATGAGCGACGAGTACGGCGCGCTGACGATGGTGCTGCTGCGCTTCCTGGCGTTCCCGCCGGCCGGTGCACCCCGCGCGGCGCCGGTGACGGCGCCTCGCGCAGCCCCGCTGCGCACGCCGCCGCCGCCGGCCTTGACACTGCCCGTCAGGCCTGTCGTGGCTTCGACCGCACCCACTTCAGCCGCAGCCGCGCTTGCATCCCCTACTGCGCCTGCTCCCCCAACCGCAGCCGCAGCCCCAACCCCAACCGCAACCGCAACCGCAACCGCAACCGCGACCGCGACCCCGAACGACGTGACGCGCGTTCGCGCGCCGGCCGCGGTGCCGGACCTGCCTGCCGCCGCTGCCGCGGCGCCGCCGTCGCCTGCCCTTGCAGGCGTGCGGGCTGCGGAACCGTCACCCCTGGCGTTCGCAGCCACGCAGCCCGTGCCCGACCCCGCGCTGGCCGACCGCTGGTGCGGCCTGGTCAGGCAGATCTGCGCCGACGGCAGCGCCCAGGCGCTGGTGCGCGAGCTCGCGCTGCAGGCGGGCCTGGCCGCCATCGACGGCGCCACGCAGCCGCCGACCTGGCAGCTGCTGGTCGAACGCGAGATGCTGCGCAACGCGGCGCTGCAGGACAAGCTGCGCGGGCTGCTGGCGGCCGCACTGGGCCACGACATCCAGCTGCTCGTGGCGGCCGGCAGCCCCGCCGATACCCCCGCCCGCCGCGACGCCGCCGAACGCCAGCGCCGCCAGGCCGAAGCCGAAGCCGTCATCCACGGCGACCCCGTGGTGCAGCAGCTGCTGGCGCAGTACAGGACAGCGCGCATCGTGCCCGGCTCGATCAGGCCGGTCGCGGTGTCCACCGCCACTTCCACCCCCACCGAACAAGGACCACCACCATGATGAAGGGCCAACTCGCGGGCTTGATGAAGCAAGCCCAGGCGATGCAGGACAACATGAAGAAGGCCCAGGACGAGCTGGGCAATATCGAAGTGACCGGTGAGTCCGGTGCCGGCCTGGTCAAGGTCACCATGACCTGCAAGCACGACGTCAAGCGCGTCACCATCGATCCCAGCCTGCTGGCCGAAGACAAGGACATGCTGGAAGACCTGGTGGCCGCCGCCTTCAACGCCGCCGTGCGCAAGGCCGAAGACACCTCGACCGAGAAGATGGGCAAAATCACCGCCGGCATGCCAAGCCTGCCAGGCGGCATGAAGTTCCCGTTCTGATAACGGGAAAGCGTGGCTGATTCCAACGCACTGGACGCGCTGATCCAGGCGCTCAAGCGCCTGCCGGGCGTGGGCATCAAGTCGGCCCAGCGCATGGCCTTTCACCTGATGCAGCACGACCGTGGCGGGGCCGATGCCCTGGCCCGAGCGCTGCAAGCCGCCGTGGTGGGCGTGCGGCACTGCGAGCGCTGCCACACCTTCACCGAATACACGGTCTGCGCCACCTGTCTGGATGCGCGCCGCGATGTCACCAAGCTGTGTGTGGTTGAGACGCCGGCCGACCAGTCGGCGCTGGAGCGCACCGGTGCCTACAAGGGCCTGTACTTTGTGTTGATGGGCAAGCTCAGTCCGCTGGACGGTGTGGGCCCGCACGACATTGGCCTGAAAAAGCTGTTTGACCGCGCCCTGGATGGCCAGGTGCAGGAAGTGATTCTGGCCACCAATTTCACGGCCGAAGGCGAGGCCACGGCCCATGTCATCGGCGAGGCGCTCAAGGCACGCGGGCTGACGATGACCCGCCTGGCGCGGGGCGTGCCCGCGGGTAGCGAACTGGAATACGTCGATCTGGGCACCATCGCCCATGCGCTGGTAGACCGCCGCTGAGTGCGTCGCCCGCGCCTTCATCCTGAAAGAACCGATTCATGCAAGTGGCCCACTTCACCCTGGCGCATTGGTGTTTGTTTGTCGCGGCGCTGTTGCCCATTGCCTGCGCCGGTCTGGCCAAGGCGGGCATGTTTGGCAAACCCCGCCGTGAAGGCGGCTATGACAACGACAATCCACGCGTCTGGCTGGCCCGCCAGAAGGATTGGCGCGCCCGTGCCAATGCAGCGCAGGCCAATAGTTTCGAGGCCTTGCCGTTCTTCATGGCCGCAGTCATCATTGCCCACCAGCTGGGTGCCCACCAGGGGCGGCTGGACCTGCTGGCCTTCCTGTTTGTAGTACTGCGCATCCTCTACGTGATGATGTACGTGGCCGGTCTGGGCAACTTGCGCAGTGCGGTGTGGACCGGCGCGTTCGCCATCAACGTGGCGATCCTGTTCATCGGCTATCGCTAGCCGCTCAGACCCTAACGCTTGGCGACGCGGGTAGTCGAGCCCTTGTTTGCCACCCGACGTACCGGGGCATTGCGCGCAGCCGTTCGGGCGGGAGCTGTAGCCTTTCTGGCCTGCGTGGCGGCCAGGAACAGCACGACCTGCTGGCCGGGCTTGAAGCTGGCGGACATGCCCACCTTGTTCCACTGGGCTACCTGGTCTGCATTGACCCTGAACTTGCGGGCGATGCTGGCCACGTTGTCGCCCTTGGCGGCCTTCACCTGCGTGCGCCTGAGCACGATCTCCGGGGCCAGTGAGAGTTGGCCGTGGTCAGCCAGCTTGGATGTAACGTCCTGCTGCACGCCGTCGGTGCGTGGCACCAGCAGCGACGACCCGGCCTTGATCATGACCCGCGGTGGAATGGCGTTGACGCTGCGGAAATCGCCTTCGCTCATCCCGGCGCGTTTGGCCGCATCGGCTGTGCGCATCGTGGTGGGAGCCACCCAGACCGTCCAGCTTGCCAGACGGCCCCCACTGTAAGACTCCAGGTTGCGCTGAAAGACCTCGGCGTTGTCCCAGGGCAGCAGCACCTGGGGCGTGCCGGCGGCCATGATGACCGGGCGGTTGATCGAGGGGTTCAGCGCCCTGAAGTCTTCTAGCGGCACTTCGGCCAGTTTGGCAGCCAGCGCCACGTCGATGTCGCGCTGGATGGTGACCGATTGGAAGTAGGGGTGGTTTTCAATCAGTGGCAGCTTGGAGTTGAAGATGTCGGGACGGGACACGATGTTCTTGATCGCCTGCAGTTTGGGCACATAGAACCGTGTCTCCATCGGCATGTTGAGGTCGGAATAGGTGGTTGCCAGACCGGCACGCTGGTTCTTGGCAATGGCACGACCCACACTGCCTTGACCCCAGTTGTAGGCAGCCAGAGCCAGATGCCAGTCGCCAAATATGCCGTACAGCTTTTGCAGGTAGTCCAATGCGGCCCGCGTGGAAGCGAGCACGTCGCGCCGGTCATCGCGAAAGGCGTTTTGCTTGAGTTCGAAGTATTTGCCGGTGGCTGGCATGAATTGCCACATGCCGACCGCCTTGGCGCCCGAGACCGCCTGCGGGTTGAAGGCACTCTCAATGAACGGCAGCAGGGCCAGTTCGGTGGGCATGTTGCGCAGTTCCAATTCCTCAACGATGTGGAACAGGTACTTCTTTGAGCGCTCCGTCATGCGAAAGATGTAGTCCGGGCGCGCGGTGTACCACTGTTCGCGGTCGTGTACCAACTCGTTGTCCAGGTCCGGCATGGCGTAACCCCGGCGAATCCGGTCCCACAGGTCCACTGGCGGCGCCAGGGGCACCACCGTGCGGGTGGATGTTTCCTGGGCGAAAAGCGGGGCAAACGGGGGATGGTTCTTGGACGTGCTGCTGTAGGCTGGCCGGGGGGGGCGCATGCCAACGCCCATTTCCCGGCTGGTCTGCAGCGTCAGTCCGGAGCCTTCTCCGGCGGCCACAGGCGTCTCGCCGGAAGGTGCCGTTGCGCAACCGGTCAGCCACAGGGCGGCAATGACACAGTAAATTTTGAATCGACTCATCGGTATTGGTTTTTCCATTGGCGCAGCGTGGCGAACGCGCCGTTTTGCTCTACACCTGGCGCATCAAAGCGGCGGGCCGATGCGACGATGGTGGCCTGGTCACTGCGCAGGAAGGGATTGATCTGGCGTTCGATCGCGATGGTGGATGGTAACGTCGGTTGGCCCTGTTGTCTCAATTCTTGGCAGGCGGTGGCATACGCGGCAAGTTGCCGGTTGTCCGGTTCAACCTCCTGCGCAAACTTCAGATTGCCCAGGGTGTACTCATGGGCGCAGCAGACGCGGGTGTCGCCGGGCAGGGCAGCGAGCAGGGTCAGCGATGCCAGCATCTGTGCCGGTGTTCCTTCAAACAGCCGTCCGCAGCCACCGCTGAACAGCGTATCGCCACAGAACAGGATGGGTTTGTCGGCGGCAGGCTGACCAAAGAAGGCAATATGGCCGGCCGTGTGACCCGGCACATCGAATACCTGAAAGTCCATGTCGAGCAGGCGCACGGTGTCACCGCCCTCCAGGCGCTGCAGGGGTTGCGGAATCGGCTCATGGGCTGGGCCAAACACCGCTGCCCCCGTCGCAGCACGCAGGGTTTCGATACCACCGGTGTGATCGGCGTGGTGGTGCGTGACTAAAATGCCCTGGAGTTGCACGTCCTCGTGTTGCAGCGCCTGAAGCACAGGTTGCGCATCACCAGGGTCCACCACCAGCGCCCTTTGCCCATCGTGGAGCATCCAGATGTAGTTGTCGGCAAAAGCGGGCAGCGGTAATAACTTCATGAGCGATCAAATTATAGGTATGCACGACTGGTTCCAGACTCCTGCAGGGCGCTACCTGCTGGATTGGGAGCGCATGCGTGTGGATGCCACCGTGGTGGACATCTTTGGTTTCCATGCCTTGCAGCTGGGTGTGCCGGACCTGGACGGGTTGCAGGCGAATCGCATGCCACACCAATGGTTGGCCACCGAGGCGTTGTATGCGCCAGATGATCGACCGGTCGGAAAGGCGGCCGTTTTGTGCGACTTTTCTGCACTGCCGTTTCCGGCCAATAGTCTGGATCTGGTGCTGCTGCCGCACACGCTGGAGTTCAGCGCCGATCCCCATGCGACCCTGCGCGAGGTGGAGCGTGTGCTGGTGCCCGAGGGGCGGGTGGTGATTTGCGGGCTCAATCCCACCAGTCTGTGGGGCCTGGCACAGCGGCGCGGGCATTTGTATCGGCGCATGGGGTTTGGGCGTTTGCTCCTGCCCGATGCCGGCGAGTTTATTGGCTACTGGCGGTTGCGGGACTGGCTGCGCTTGCTGGGGTTTGAGGTGGAGGTGGGGGAGTTTGGCTGCTATCGCCCCGGCGTCACCAGCGATAGGTGGCTGCAGCGCTTTGAGTGGATGGACAAGGCCGGTGCGCGCTGGTGGCCGATTTTGGGCGCGGCCTACTTTCTGGTGGCGGTCAAGCGTGTGCGCGGTGTGCGGTTGCTGGGGCCGGCCTGGAAGACAGTCCCGGCGAGCGCAGGCAAGTCGGTTTCCGTGGCCAACCGTTCGCACGATGGTTGATGGTAACAAGGGAGAGATGCGTTTGAACGAAGTGACGATTTATACCGATGGAGCCTGCAAGGGCAATCCGGGCCCAGGTGGCTGGGGAGTGCTGTTGCGCTCGTCTGATGGCACGGAGAAGGAAATGTTTGGTGGTGAGCGGGAGACCACCAACAACCGCATGGAGATGATGGCGGTGATCCAGGCATTGGGCGCACTCAAGCGGCCCTGTGCGGTGACTTTGCATCTGGATAGCCAGTACGTCCTGAAAGGGATGACCGAATGGTTGGTGGGCTGGAAGGCCAAGGGCTGGAAGACGACCGCCAAGCAGCCCGTGAAGAACGTGGACCTGTGGCAGCAATTGGACCAGTTGGTGGCACAGCAGGGTCACCGGATCGACTGGCGCTGGGTCAAGGGTCACGCCGGAGACCCAGGTAACGAGCGGGCCGATGCATTGGCCAATCGGGGTGTGGAGCACGCCCTGGGGCGATGAAATAAGCACTGCGCAGCGCTGGGGCTCTCCCCATCGCTCTGGGTCTGGCCGTGGTGGGTGGGCTGGTGTTTTAACAGGCAGTGACGCTGTATATCACCCCGCCATTTATCTGGCGCTGGCTCGTTTCAGTGGCCATGGGTTCCTCAGGCCATCTGTTGATCAATGACAACATCGCTGGCAGCCTAAGGTCTAGCATTGATAGCAATATCTCCACAGCAAGGAGTTGCTATGTTCGATCCGCTGCGCGTCGGTGCCGTCGCGCTGGATGTGATGACGGTCAACCGCGGCCCTGCCGCAGTTGTGACCGCACGCCAGTCGGCCCGCTTGCGCAGGGTGGTGGCTGCGGCGCGGTCTGGCTCTGCGCTATACCGGGAGCGCTTGTGCGGAGTGGATGACTCAAACCTCTCCCTGGCGAACCTGCCGGTGGTCACGCGTGCTGAACTGATGGGGCGTTTTTCGGATTGGGTGACTGACCCTTCGCTGGATCTGGCCGACCTGCGCGCGTTCACGGCAGACCTTGCATCCTGTGGTCGTGCCTTCCAGGGGCGGTATATGGTGTGGGAAAGCTCTGGCACCAGCGGCCAGCCCGGCGTGTTTGTGCAGGACGCCCAATCCATGGCGGTCTACGATGCGCTGGAAGCCCTGCGCCGCAGCGTGCCGCGCCCATTGTCGCGTTGGACGGATCCGTTTTACCTGAGCGAGCGCACTGCGTTTGTCGGTGCCACCAGCGGTCATTTCGCGAGCTATGTGTCAATGGAACGCATGCGCCTGCTCAACCCGTGGCTGGCAGGTGCTTCGGGCAGTTTTTCCATCCTCCAGCCAATCGACACGCTGGTGGACGCGTTGAACGCGTTTGCGCCCACCGTGATTGCGACCTATCCCACTGCGGCGGCGTTGTTGGCCGAGCAAGCACTGATTGGAAATCTCCAACTTTCGGTGCGGGAAATGTGGACCGGTGGCGAGTGCCTCAGCCCGGCGATGCGCGACTGTGTACAGCAGGCGTTTGGCTGCGCCGTACGTAACAGTTATGGTGCGTCCGAATTCCTATCCATGGGGTGGGAGTGCAGTGCTGGGCACCTCCATGTGAATGCCGATTGGGTCATTCTGGAGGCGGTGGATGAACACTGCCGGCCCGTACCAGCGGGAGAGCCATCCAGCACCGTGCTGCTCACAAACCTGGCCAACACCGTTCAGCCCCTGATTCGCTACGACCTAGGAGACCAGGTTCGCCTGGATGCACGGCCGTGCTCCTGCGGGTCACCACTGCCCGTCATCGAAGTCGACGGGCGCCAGGATGACGCTTTGGTGATGGCGGGTGGGCGCGGAAAGCTGGTGACGCTTCTGCCGCTGGCCTTGGCAACGGTGCTGGAAGACCAGGCCGGCGTGTTTGACTTCCAGTTGCGTCAGAAGGACAGGGCTACCGTCATGCTGCGGTTGGGTCTGCGGGGTGGGGATGCGGTGCATGCCATGGAGCGATGTAGAAAGGTGTTGCAGGCGTTTGCCCGCATGCATGGCATCGCCGCACTCAGCGTTGTGGCAGAACTGGATCAGCCGCTGCTGCGGGGCCGCAGTGGCAAGGTGTGCCGGGTGATGGGTTGCAGTCCATGAGGCGGGCTAACCGCCGATGTAGCTCATTTCAACGCGGCGTGCACCGCTGCCGGTGTCTGCCGCCATGGCTCCGCGCAATTCCGAGTAGCGGTCGGTGCGTCCGCTCCAGATATGGCCTATTGCGGAAGCCAAATCCGCGTCGCTCACATCCCTGCGCAACAGGCTACGCAGGTCGTAACCCTGGTTGGCAAACAGGCACAGATACAGGCGACCCTCAGTGGACAGGCGCGCGCGATTGCAGTCGCTGCAAAAGGCTTGCGTGACACTGCTGATGACGCCGATCTCCCCGGCCTGCCGGTCAAAGGCCCCAGTTGCATCAGCAAAACCCCAGCGTTGCGCCGTTTCGCCGGGGTTGGCGGGCTCCAGAGCCACCAGGGGCATTTCCGCGCGGATGCGTTGAATAACTTCGGCGGATGGCACCACATCGTGCATGCGCCAGCCGTTGGTGGCGCCGACGTCCATGTATTCAATGAAGCGCAACACCATGCCGCTGCCCTTGAAATGCCGCAGCATGGGAAGAATTTCCTGGTCGTTGGTGCCGCGCTTGACGACCATGTTGATCTTGATCGGTCCCAGCCCGGCATCACGCGCCGCATCGATGCCGGCCAGCACATCGGCCACCGGAAAGTCCACATCGTTCATGCTGCGAAACACGGCATCGTCCAGACCATCCAGACTCACCGTGACGCGCTGTAGCCCAGCGGCCTTGAGTGATTTGGCCATGCGCGCCAGCAGGGCGCCATTGGTGGTCAGCGTCAGGTCCAGCGGCTTGCCGTCCAGCGTGCGCAACGCGGCCAGCTTCTCAATCAACACCTCAATGTTCTTGCGCAGCAGCGGCTCACCCCCGGTGAGTCGAATCTTCTGTACGCCATGGTTGATGAACTGCTGGGCGATGCGGGTGATTTCCTCGAATGACAGCAGGGAGGCGTGGGGCAGGTAGGGGTAGTTCTTGTCAAACACTTCCTTGGGCATGCAGTAATTGCAGCGGAAGTTGCAGCGGTCGGTCACGCTGATGCGCAGATCCCGCAGGTTGCGGCCCAGGGTGTCACTGACCAGCCCGTTTGCGGTCATGCGGCTATCGGGTTCCAGCCAGGTGTTCGGCACTGCAAGGGCTCCGGGGCGTGCATCGACCAGAGGAATGACTTTGGGGCTGAAACGTTCCGACATGAACGCTATTGTCCAACCCGGCAGGGAATTATTCCCTGAACAGGGTTAAAAAAAAGCCCGCTTGCGCGGGCTTTGTGGGGTGGGCTGGAATCAGCCGCCGTGGATCTTCATCATCACCGGGACGATCAGCAGCGCCACGATGTTGATGATCTTGATCAGTGGGTTGATCGCCGGACCGGCGGTGTCCTTGTAGGGGTCGCCCACGGTGTCGCCGGTAACAGCTGCCTTGTGCGCTTCAGAGCCCTTGCCGCCAAAGTTGTCGTCCTCGATGTATTTCTTGGCATTGTCCCAGGCACCACCGCCGGTACACATCGAAATGGCAACAAACAGTCCGGTCACGATGGTGCCCATGAGCAGGCCACCCAAAGCGGCTGGGCCGAGCACCAAACCGACCAGAATCGGAGCTACCACAGGCAGCAGCGACGGGATCATCATTTCCTTGATGGCCGCGGTGGTCAACATGTCCACGGCGGTGTCGTATTCGGGCTTGCCGGTGCCGTCCATGATGCCCTTGATCTCGCGGAACTGGCGGCGCACTTCAACCACCACGGAGCCGGCTGCGCGGCCCACGGCCTCCATCGCCATGGCGCCGAACAGGTAAGGAATCATGCCGCCGATGAACAGGCCAATGATGACCTTGGGGTTGCTCAGATCAAAGGTGATGTGGGCACCCAGGCCCTCCAGCTTGTGGGTGTAGTCGGCAAACAGCACCAGTGCCGCCAGACCGGCAGAACCGATGGCATAGCCCTTGGTCACAGCCTTGGTGGTGTTGCCCACTGCGTCCAGCGGGTCGGTGATGTCGCGCACGCTCTTGGGCATTTCGCTCATTTCAGCAATGCCGCCAGCGTTGTCGGTGATGGGGCCGTAGGCGTCCAGCGCAACCACGATGCCGGCCATGCTGAGCATGGAGGTGGCTGCAATCGCAATGCCGTACAGGCCAGCCAGGGCGTAGGCGGTGTAGATCGCCATACAGACAAACATCACCGGCCAGGCGGTGGAGCGCATCGACACGCCCAGGCCAGCAATGATGTTGGTACCGTGACCGGTGGTGGAGGCCTCAGCAATGTGCTGTACCGGTTTGTACTGGGTGCCGGTGTAGTACTCGGTGATCCAGACGAGGGCAGCGGTCAGGATCAGGCCAACCGAGCAGGCCCAGAACAGGTTCATGCTGCTGATAGTCTTGCCGTCTACCAGACTCATGGTTGCGGGCAACATGCTTTGTGTCACAAAGTAGAACGCCACCAGCGACAAGCCACCGGCCACTGCCAGACCCTTGTACAGGGCTGGCATCACATTGGTCATGCCAGGAGATGCCTTGACGAAGAAACAGCCAATGATGGAGGCCACGATCGACACCGCACCGAGGGCCAACGGATAGACCACGGCACTGGTACCGGCACCGGTGATCATCAGGGCGCCCAGCACCATGGTGGCGATGAGCGTCACGGCATAGGTTTCGAACAAGTCGGCGGCCATGCCGGCGCAGTCACCCACGTTGTCGGCAATCACAGCGGGGTTGCGGGGGTCGTCTTCCGGAATACCGGCTTCCACCTTGCCCACCAAATCCGCGCCGACGTCAGCGCCCTTGGTGAAAATGCCACCGCCCAGACGGGCGAAGATGGAAATCAGCGAGGAACCGAAGGCAAAACCAATCAGCGGGTTGAGCAGTTGGGCCAGATTCTTGTCTGGTGTCATGATGCCGTTACCGGTCAAAAACCAGTAAAAACCAGTCACGCCCAGCAGACCCAAACCGACCACCAGCATGCCGGTGATGGCACCACCGCGGAAGGCTACATCAAGTGCCGGGCCAATGCCTTTGGTAGCTGCCTGCGCTGTGCGCACATTGGCACGCACGGATACGTTCATGCCAATGAAGCCACAAGCGCCAGACAGTACCGCGCCCACGACAAAGCCGATGGCGCTCATACCATCCAGAAACACCGCGATCAGAATGGTCAGCACCACGCCGACCATGGCAATGGTCTTGTATTGGCGAGCAAGATAGGCTGCGGCACCGGTTTGAATGGCGGCTGCAATTTCCTGCATCCGGGCGTTGCCCGCGTCCTGAGAAAGAATCCAGCTGCGTGCCCAGAAGCCGTAACCCACGGCAATGAACCCGCAGACAAGCGCCAGATAAAGCGCTGAGTTGCCTGTCATAGAGATATCTCCTAACTGTTGTGTCACGAAGAAAGAAGCAACGTCAGTGTTGCTCCCACTGCGTTGCTTCCTCACCGCTCCAGCCCAACAATGCGTCTTGGAGATGATTGGCCAACGCAGGGAATGTACAGTGAAAAAAATGGGTTTTGGGCCGTAGCAAGTGCTGCGTCAGTAAAATGAGGGTAAATACTGATCTGAGACAACATTTTTCCCCTCCCCCTGTAATAGAGAGTTCTTATGTCCCTTGACAACGTCACCCCTGGTAATAACGTGCCCGAAGCATTCAACGTGATCATCGAGATCCCCATGAATGCCGATCCGGTCAAGTACGAGGTGGACAAGGCCACAGGCGCCATTTTTGTGGACCGTTTCATGAGCACGGCCATGCACTATCCCACCAACTATGGTTATGTGCCCAAGACCATTTCCGGCGACGGAGACCCGGTGGACGTGCTGGTGGTGACACCGGTGCCGTTGATCCCCGGCGTGGTGGTGCCTTGCCGTGCCATCGGTATCCTGAAGATGGAAGACGAAGCCGGCCAGGACGGCAAGGTTCTGGCGGTCCCGATCAACAAGATCCTGTCTCTCTACAGCCGTTGGCAAAAGCCGGAAGACCTGCAACCCCTGCGCCTGAAGACCATTGCCCACTTCTTTGAGCACTACAAGGACCTGGAAGACGGCAAGTGGGTCAAAATTCTGGGCTGGGAAGGTCCGGAGTCTGCCCGCCAGGAAATCATGGACGGCATCGCCAACTACAACAAGACTCAGGCATGACGCCTGCGGTCTGACACCGGTTCAGAGTGATTGGAATGGCCCGCTCTGCGGGCCATTTTCATGGGTGCCCACCACCGATTGGCGTCTGGTATTTGCTATGTGCCAGTTTGTTGCACGTGCCCGCGTCCGCCGTGTATGATCATTCGGATGTCTCTTCGCGAAGAGTGAAAACCGGGCTTTGAAGCCGAGGAACCCACCATGCAAACCACGCAAAAATCACCGATTCCGGACAAGCAGGCCAATCCCGCAAACATACCCGACATCCAATCGGGGCAGTATCTGACCTTGCGCCTGGGTGATGAGAGTTACGCCATCGACATCATGCGGGTGCAGGAAATCCGTTCCTACGAAGAGCCCACCAAGATGGCGAACTCGCCCAGCTTCATCAAGGGCGTCATCAATTTGCGCGGCGTCATTGTCCCGATCGTGGACCTGCGCATGAAGCTCAACATCTCCAAGGTGGAATACAACGAGTTCACCGTTGTGATCATCCTGAACATCCGTGGCACGGTGATCGGCGCGGTGGTGGACGCGGTGTCCGACGTGGTGACGCTGGATGCCAAGATGATCAAGCCCGCGCCGCAGTTCGAGTCGGCCATCGATTCCCGTTTCATTCTGGGACTGGCCAATGTGGGCGATCGCATGCTCATCGTCATGAACATGGAGGCCCTGCTCAGCAACGCCGAAATGGGCATGATGCCGTCCTAGGCACCCCAGCCGTTACAACTGCGTTTTCTTGCGCGGGGTCTTGCGTGCCTTGACTGCTGGCGCACCAAGGCCCAAGGCACTTTCGAGTTCGGTGATGGCGTTGTGCGTGTAGTCCAACATGCGCTGCAGGGCGGGAACCGAGCGGCGACAGGCAATGTAGCCAAACCCCAGGTTGTCGCCATAGCCGCTGATGGTGATGTTCAGCGCGAGGTAGTGCGTGGGAATGGAGACCGGGTACACCTCGTCCAGCCGTGCGCCATTCAGGTACAGCGTCTCCCGTGGCCCCGGCACATTCGAAATCACCAGGTTGAAAAGGGGATGCTTCTCCGCTGTTCCGGTCACGATGCCGGCCCCCAGCGGTGAAATCGAGGTAATGCCATGCGCCATTTTTTGCAGACGCGGCATCTTGGTCAGCCGCTCCTTGGCCTGTGAGGTGGAGTCCACAATGTGCTGCAGCCGCTTGAGCGGATCGGCAAGGTGTGTGCCCAGGCTGGCCAGCAGCAGGGACACCTGATTGCCACCGGCATCGGTCTCGCCATGCAGGGATACCGGCACCATGGCAACCAACGGTTTTTTGGGCAGCTTGGCCTGCGCGATCAGGTATTCCCGCAGCGCTCCGGCACAGATGGCCAGTGTGACGTCGTTGACGGTGGCGCCAGTGGCCTCGCCGATCCGCTTGAAGCGCGACAGGGAATAGGACTGGGCCGCAAACCGGCGCGAACCCGATATCTCCACATTGAACGGTGTCGGTGGTGCCTGGAAGGGCAGGGCCGTCGCGCCATCGGTATAGGCGGCACGCACGATGTCCCACAGGCCGCTGCCTACTCCGGGCAATATTTCCTTGCCCGCCTTGGCCAAGTTGCCAAGGTGCTCCAGCAACCCCGGCGCGGCGGTCTTGCGCCGTGCGGTGGGGTGTTGCTTGAAGGGCAGCGCCCAGACTGGCGCCTTGTGATCGGTGGCATTGACGGACATCGCATTGGCTACCATGCGCGCGCCGGTCACGCCGTCAATCAGCGCGTGGTGCATCTTGCTGTAGGTGGCAAAGCGCCCGCCCGGCAGGCCCTCGATCACATAGGTCTCCCACAACGGGCGGTTGCGGTCCAGCAGGTTGCCATGGATGCGCGACACCATGGCCAGCAGTTCGCGGATGCGCCCCGGTTGGGGCAGGGCGACGTGGCGCAGGTGGTAGTCCAGCTCAAATTCCGTGTCTTCCTCCCAGTACCACAGGCCCATGCGCAGAACCGGGCGCAAATTGAATGGCGCAATGGCCTTGGCGTGCTTGCTCCATTCGGCCAGCAGCTTGCTGACATAGTCGTGGCCGGAGCCGGGCGGGGGCGTGTAGATGTTCAGACCCGCCACATGCATGGGCTGGTTGCGGGTCTCCATCCACAGGAAGGCGGAATCTGTTGGGCTGAGTGCTTGCATGGTGGGGGCTTATCAGGCGGGTCGCGCAACCACGGCGTACTGCTGCTGGTTGTCCTGCAGCCACTGCACCGAGCGCGATGTGTCCTGCTGGCGTGGGTGGAAGTCGGGGGCCTTGTACGCATTCCACAGCGCGTAGTTGCCGCGGATCATGCCGTCCCTGGCAAACAACAATTTGGCCGCGCTGCGCCAGGTGCTCCACTTGAACAAGGAGCCGTCGTGCCAAAGGTTGCGCACCGTCTGGCGCGTGATGTCCATGGCAAAGGTCCAGGTGATGTAGCGCAGCAGGCGCAGGCGCCAGCGTTCGCTGCCGCCTAACGCCTTGTACACATCAAAGGCCGTGCTGCAGTGCTCGGCCTCTTCGGCGGCATGCCACATCCACAGGGTTTGCAGGCGGGGTTCTGCGTCCTGCAATGCTTCTGGGTGACGGAACATCCAGTCGGCGAAGATCGCGGTCAGGTGTTCGGTGGCTGCCGTGGCCGCCACGTGAATGCGCACATCCAGATGGGCGTTCTGTTGGATCCGGCGCGCGGCACGGCGCTCCAGCACATTGTCAAACCCCTGGCGCTCCAGGTGTCCGTTGAACAGGGAATGAAGGCGCCGGTGCGTGGCCTCTTGGCCCACAAAACCCTGCACTTCGGTTGCAAAGCGCTCCCGTTGCTCCTGCGGAAGCTCCTTCAGCCCAGCACGCACGGAATCCATGAAGTACTGTTCGCCTACGGGAAAGCTCATGGACAGGGCGCTGAAAAACGCAGATCGAAAGGCATCACCCCCGTTCCATCGGGGGTACATAGGGGCGGCCATGTCGATCAGTAGCCGGCGTACAACGAGGTCGCTCATGTGGTTTCTCCTTGTTGAAGATCAGAGAGCTGCTCGCGGACCCACGCCCGGACAGCAGGATCCAGACACATCTGGAGATGACCTATGCCGTGAAAAACAGTTGCCTCCAGCCCTGCCAATACCTGGGCGCGCTGGGGGTAGACAATGTTGTCCTGGGGGGTCAGTGCTATGCGGATCAGGGACCGGGTAGTATCTGACTCGCTGGCGTTGAGGTCTGCCAGCCAGGTGCTTTGCCATTGCATCTGGCGGCCATTGGGGGTGCGTGTGCCTGATGCAATCTGCGTGCCGGCGTGTGGCGTACCCAAGGTTAATACGCGAGCGACACGATTCGTCCCGTAGGCGCGCATCCACGCGCGGATGGACAGTCCGCCCATGCTGTGTCCCACCAGTGCAACCTGTTTGGCATTCGTGTGTTTGCACAGTTCATTGACCGCTGCTTCTATGGTGGTTGCATAGTTGTCAATGGACGTGAACAGCGGTTCCTTATTCACGGCCAGCACGGCATGGCCCTGGGCGCGCAAATCGGCTGCGACGTCGTCCCAAATGCGGTGGTTGCACAGGTAGCCGTGAACCAGCACCACGGGCGTACGGGCTAGTGTGCCGGTTGGAGGCAGCACCGTCGGTGGGGCCACGGTCCATGGCTGACGCAACAGGAAGATGCGAGCACCGGCGGTGAACTCGCCAATGAACGAAGCCCACCAATGTGCGGCAGGTTCTTGTGCTTTGGACCGCACTGTGGAATACAGGTTAACCAGCAGCATCGTTATCAGAGGAAATATCGCTGCTCCGGCTATCGCCCGCCATAGTGGACTATGGGTTTCGGGAAGCAGCCACAGGCCCACTGCGGCCCCGGTCATTGCCTGCAGCAGGATCGTGAAGCGCAACAGTCGAGCGAGCATGCAGTCGTCCCTTTAGCGTTTGGCCATGGTGCGCAAGCGTTTGCCAATGCGCGTCACCCAGGCGGATGAGCGGCTGGGCGCCAGGCGGAACAGAAAGTCCATGAACGTTGCATCCGCTCCGATCAGCACCCGGGTCTTGCCGGATTCGATGGCTGCAATGATGACACGGGCTGCCTCATCCGGTGTAGTGCGGGCTACCTTCAAAAAGTTGTCCCGGGCCTCCTGATCGCTGTCGGCCACCATGCGGGAGTCGGTGATGCGCGCCTTGTTGGCGATATTGGTCTGAATGCCACCCGGGTGCACGCACAGCACCCGCACGGGGGAGTCGCGCAGTTCTTCGCGTAGCGCATCGCTGAACCCCCGCACCGCCGCCTTGGCGGCGTTGTAAATGCTTTGCGTGGGCATGGAGATCATCGCGAAGATGCTGGAGATATTGACCAGCACCGCCTCGGGGCGGCTGCGCAACTGCGGCAGGAAGGCCTGGCACCCATGCACCACGCCCCAAAAATTGATGTTCATCAGCCAGTGGGCATCACTGGTCTTCACACTCTCCACCGGCGCAATCAGGCCGACACCGGCATTGTTGATGACCACATCCGCCGGCCCGAGTTGTGCGGCAGTTAGGGTCGCCAGCACATGGATGGCTTCTTCGCTGCCGGTGTCGGTCAGGCTGGTATGGCAGTCACAGCCGGTGGCGCGTAACGCCGTGGCGACCCGCTCCAGACCAACCGCATCCACATCAGCCAGCATCAGGCGCGCGCCCTTGCGGGCCAGGCCCGCGGCCAGCGCAGCCCCGATGCCCGAGGCTGCTCCGGTAATGACCACGACCTTGCCCTGCAGGGTGCGCATGGTGTGGGTGTCCTAGTACTGCGGCTGGTACTTGCGGATCGCCGCCTTGACGGCATCGGTCAGCGCAAAGCCGGCGCCAAACTTCTGCGCCAGCTCGGCCGCACGCGCCTCGAACGCGTCAATGCCCATGCCATAGATGAACTGCATGGCGCCGCCGGTCCAGGCCGGAAAGCCGATGCCGAAGATGGAGCCGATGTTGGCGTCGTGCACCGTGGTCAGCACGTTCTCACTCAGGCAGCGCGCGGTTTCAACGGCCTGGCGGAACAGCAGGCGATCCTTCAGATCGGTGATGGTCCACTGGGCATCTGCCTTTTCGAACAGGGGTTTGAGCTGCGGCCACAGGAACTTCTTGGCACCTTTCTCGGTGGGGTATTCGTAGAAGCCGCCGCCCCCCGCGCGCCCGGCGCGGCCGAGTTCGGTCACCATGCGCCGCGCCAGGGCTTCGCCGGGCGACGGTGTGTAGGTCTTGCCCTCGGCTGCGTAGTCGGCTTGGGTCTGATCCATGACGTGCACACTGAGCGACAGCGAGGTCTCGTCAATAACCGCCAGCGGCCCCACCGGCATGCCGCTCTGGATGCCTGCATTCTCGATGGCCGCGGCGGGAATGCCTTCGCCCAGCATCGCAATGCCTTCCATGACAAAGGTGCCAAACACGCGGCTGGTGAAGAAGCCACGCGAGTCGTTGACAACGATGGGCATCTTGCCGATGGCCTGCACATAGTCGTAGGCGCGGGCCAAGGTCTCGTCATTGGTTTGTTTGCCGCGGATGATTTCCACCAGCTGCATCTTGTCCACCGGGCTGAAGAAGTGGATACCAATGAATTTTTCCGGCGCGGCGCTGGCCGTGGCCAGGCCGGTAATGGGCAGCGTGGAGGTGTTGGAGGCAAAGAAACCACCGGCGGCGAGCATGGGTTCGGATTCCTTGGTGACCCGGGCCTTGAGTTCGCGGTTTTCGAACACCGCCTCAATGATCAGGTCGCAGCCCTGCAGGTCTTCTACCTTGGCGGTGGGCTGGATGCGGGCCAGGATGTCGGCTTGCTTGTCCGCCGTCATGCGGCCCTTGTCCACCCGGCCCTGGGTGATCTTGGCGCTGTAGCTCTTGCCCAGGTCGGCCTTCTCCTGGCTCACGTCTTTCAGCACGGTCGCAATGCCCTTGCTGGCTTGCGAATAGGCGATGCCCGCGCCCATCATGCCGGCGCCCAGCAGGCCGACCTTGGCGGGCTTGAAGCGTGGCACGTCCTTGGGCCGGCTCTGGCCGCTCTTGATGGCGTTGAGGTTGAAGAAGAAGGTGTTGATCATGGCCTTGGCGTTGGTGCCGGTCATGAGCTTGGCCAGTGCCCGGCTCTCCAGGCGCAGCGCAGTTTCCATATCCACCTGCAGACCTTCCACCATGCAGGCCATGATGGCCTCCGGTGCGGGGTACAGGCCACGCGTCTGCTTCTTGATCATGGCCGGGGCCACGACCAGCATCTGCGCCACGGCGGGCGAGGAGGGTGTGCCGCCCGGCACCTTGTAGCCCTTGGCTTCCCAAGGGTGCTGGGCGGTCGGGTTGGCTGCGATCCAGGCCAGTGCCTTGGCACGCATCTCGGCTTGAGCGTTGTCGCCGGGCGCGACCAGGTCGTGCACCAGGCCCAGGCCTTTGGCATCAGACGGCGAGAAGGTCTTGCCTTCCACCAAATAGGGCTGCGCACCCATCAGGCCCAGGTGGCGCGTCATCTTGGTCACGCCGCTGGCGCCGGGCAGCAGGCCCAGCGTCACTTCGGGCAGGCCGAACTGGGTCTTGGGCGAGTCGATGGCAATGCGGTGGTGGCCGATCAAGGCGACTTCCCAGCCGCCACCCAGCGCCGTGCCGTTGAGCAGGCTGACCACCGGCTTGCCCAGGGTCTCCAGATAGCGCATGTTCTTTTTCAGGCGCTCAATTTCGGCGTAGACCTTCTGCGCGTCGGCGGGCGTGATGCGCATGGTGGCCTTGAGGTCGGCACCGGCGAAGAAGGTGCTCTTGGCGGAGGCCAGCAGAATGCCTTGGATGGCGTCCTTGTCCTTGGCGACCTGCGCCGCGACTTCGGCCATGTCATCCTGCCACTGCAGGCACATGGTGTTGACGGGGGAGTTGGGTTCGTCAAAGGTGATGGTGGCAATGCCGTCAACCAGGGAGTATTGGATGGTTTTCATGATGCTATAGATTTGAGAGCGTAGTATGAAGATTTCACGAGGGCTACAGGCCGATTTGGCTTAGAGTCTCTCGACGATGGTGGCAATCCCCATGCCGCCGCCCACGCACAGGGTCGCCATGCCATAGCGCAGCTTGCGGCGATGCAACTCGTCAATCAGCACGCCCAGAATCATGGCGCCGGTGGCACCCAGCGGGTGGCCCATGGCGATGGCGCCGCCGTTCACGTTCACCTTGTCGTGCGGCACCTTCATCTCCTTCATGAAGCGCATCACCACGGCGGCAAAGGCCTCGTTCACTTCAAACAGGTCGATCTGGTCAATCGTCAACCCGGCCTTGGCCAGCGCCTTGCGGGCGGCGGGCATGGGGCCGGTCAGCATGATGGTGGGGTCAGCGCCGCTGAGTGCCGTGGACACGATGCGGGCACGCGGTGTCAGCCCATGTGTCTTCGCCGCAGCCTCGTTACCAATCAGCACGGCTGCCGCACCGTCGACGATGCCCGACGAGTTGCCAGCATGGTGCACGTGGTGGATGCGTTCCACCTGTGGGTAGCGGGTCAGTGCCAACTGGTCAAAGCCCATGCCACCCATCTGCTCGAACGCGGGCTTCAGACCCGCTAGTCCCTCCAGCGTGGTGTTCGGCTTGATGAATTCATCGCGGCCCAGAATGACCTGGCCCAAAGAATCTTTCACTGCCATCACGGAGCGATCAAAGTAGCCCGCAGCTTGCGCGGCAGTCGCGCGCTTTTGCGATTCCAGCGCAAAGGCGTCCACGTCCGAGCGGGTGAAACCTTCCAGCGTTGCGATCAGGTCGGCACCAATGCCTTGGGGCACGAAGGCGGTGGCGGAATTGGTCTCGGGGTCCATGGCCCAGGCGCCGCCGTCCGAGCCAATCGGCACGCGGCTCATGCTCTCCACGCCGCCGGCAACAACCAGGTCTTCCCAGCCGGAGCGCACCTTTTGCGCGGCCATATTGACGGCTTCCAGACCGGAGGCGCAGAAGCGGTTGACCTGCACGCCGGCACACTGGAAGTCCCAGCCGGCCTTCAGCGCGGCCACCTTGGGCAGCACGGCGCCCTGGTCGCCCACGGGGGAGACGATGCCCATCACCACGTCATCGACCTTGGCCGTGTCGAACTGGTGGCGCGCCTGAAGGTCGGTCAGCAGCCCGGCCAGCAGGTTGACGGGCTTGACCTCGTACAGGCTGCCGTCTTTCTTGCCTTTGCCACGCGGGGTGCGGATGGCGTCGAATACAAATGCTTCTGTCATGGGAGGGCTCCAGGCGAAATGTGAAACAGGGTGGAAATGGTGATTCGATTTGGAGTATATTGCTTTTTACCAAGCAATTGCTTTGTAAAAATAACCGTGACCCCAACTTTAGGTGCTTCCATGATCGAAAGAACCCTCTTCACCCCCGACCACGAATCCTTCCGCGACAGCTTTCGCAAGTTCATCGAGAAGGAAATCACCCCCTTCCACGCCGAGTGGGAAGAGCAGGGCTATGTCGCCCGCGAGGTCTGGAACAAGGCCGGCGAAAACGGCTTTCTGTGCATGAGCATGCCCGAGCAATATGGCGGCTCGGACGCGGACAAGCTGTTCTCGGTGATCCAGTTCGAGGAGCTGGCGCGCGCCGGCACCAGCGGCATTGGCTACAGCCTGCACAGCGAAATCGTGGCGCCCTACATCCTGCACTACGGCACACCGGAGCAAAAGGCCAAGTACCTGCCCAAGCTGGCGACGGGCGAGATGATTGGCGCCATCGCCATGAGCGAGCCGGCCGCGGGCTCCGACCTGCAAGGCATCAAGTCCACCTGCCTTGAGCAACCGGATGGCAGCTACCTGCTCAACGGCAGCAAGACCTTCATCACCAACGGCTGGCATGCCGACCTGGTCATCGTCGTGGCCAAGACCAACCCGGCCGCCGGCGGCAAGGGCACCAGCCTGGTGTTGGTGGAACGCGGCATGCCCGGCTTTAGCGTGGGCAAGCGCCTGAAAAAGCTGGGCCTAAAGGCACAAGACACCTCCGAGCTGTTCTTCGACAACGTGCGCATTCCGCCTGAGAACCTGCTGGGCGGCAAGGCGCACGAGAACCGGGGCTTCATATGCCTGATGGAGCAGTTGCCCTGGGAGCGCCTGCAGATTGCGGTGAGCGCCGTGGCCGGTGCCCAGGCTGCCATCAACTGGACGGTTGACTACGTGAAGGAGCGCAAGGTCTTCGGCCAGCCCGTGGCGGCGTTCCAGAACACCCGCTACACGCTGGCCGAGCTGCAGACCGAGGTGCAGGTGGCCCAGGTGTTTGTCGACAAATGCTGCGAGCTGATCTGCAAGGACCAGCTCGACACCGCCACCGCCAGCATGGCCAAGTACTGGACCACCGACCTGCAGTGCAAGGTGATGGACGAATGCGTGCAACTTTTCGGCGGCTACGGCTACATGTGGGAATACCCCATCACCCGTGGCTTTGCCGACGCCCGCGTGGCCCGCATCTACGGCGGCACCAACGAGATCATGAAGGAAGTGATTACCCGGGCCATGGGCTTAGGGGCAAAATAGGCCGCTAGCCCTCGTGGATACTGCGTTGGTTACTATTGTTTTGATAGCTAAACAACAGAGGCACTCATGACTGTGCCAACTTGGTCCATGCGCCCACGTTGTGTACGTCGCGGAATCCATTCTTGCGCAGCAGCATTCCTGCCATGCCGCTGCGGGTTCCGCTGGCGCAGCACAGCACCACCGGGCAATCCTTGGAAAGCTCGTTCAGCCGTGAACCCAGCTCCGGCAACGGTATGTTGATCGTGCCGGGTGCCTGCCCCGCCGCAAACTCCTGTGCGGAGCGCACATCCACCAGCATGGCCCCTCGCGCCTTGAGCGCGGGCAGCATGCGCACGACGCGGCGGGAATTCCACCATTTGTAGCCAAACCAGGCGATCACCGCCAGCAGGGGCCATTGTTCCTTGAGGGTTGTGATGATGTCCATGTGTCGGCCTACTGAACGATGGACTTCTGGAACTGCCGCGCCACGCTCTGCGCGGAAATGCCGTTCGTCACGTTGGCGTATCCCTGCTGCGCCAGATACTGAACCGCCTGCGCCGAGCGTGCGCCCGATGCGCAATACACCACCACCTGCTGGGTTTTGTCCGGCAGCACGCTTGAGTACTGGTCTACAAAGCAATCCAGCGGCAGGCTGACCGCCCCCGCAACATGGCCCGTGGCAAATTCCATGGGCGAGCGGACATCAATGAAGATGGCATCGCTGCTGAGGGCTGGGTTGGCGGCCTTGGGTGCGTTTGAAAACATGCTGTTGATCCAGGTCATCGTTGGCTTTCTTTCTTGTAGCGCAGACAGGTGATGATTATACCCTTGGGGGTATTATGTCGGCGCGCGACTCAGGAGAAGACGACCAGTAGGGGACCCTTGTGTTCCAGGCCCCCGAATGGGCGCCCAACACCACCCTTGCAATCGCGATTCCTTTACCCCTAGTTCCATTGCAAAGGGTGACCGATCTGACGCGAACAGCATCAGCGATGTGGCAAATAGGCAGGCCCTGCGACTGACGTGGGGCCTTTGCATTTCTGGGGCCGAAACTGCACTATCCAAAACCGATTTTCTAGTCCACAAGGGCCTGCGCCTCGTCCAGAAAGTTGCCAAGTGGCCCAGCCTCTAGGGTGTGTGCGTCTGCGTACAGACGCTTCTTCACACAATTACAACAATCTCCTCTTCTTGCTTAGCGTTCCATGTCTTGACTAAGAAGGATATCCAATGACCACAAAAGGCACTACGGCTGCCCCTGAACACGTGGCCTGCAAGATGTGCATGAAAGAAGTCCCCGTGTCTGAGGCCATCATTCCCGAGGCGACCGACTACGTCGCACATTTCTGTGGTGTCGAATGCTATGACCGTTGGCGAAGGCAGCCAGACAATCCAATCGCACACACCGATATACCGACCTCATCAAAGTCGCTATGACCGGGCTTCATTTCATCGCGATGTTGGGTTTGAGTCTATTTTCGACCAGCACACTATTGGCTCAGGAAACGGTAAATAGCCCGGCTGCTGGTTACAGCACCCACATCCTGGCACCCCATCGCCACGAGGA
Organism: Burkholderiales bacterium; assembly: GCA_038327925.1. Classification (GTDB taxonomy): domain Bacteria; phylum Pseudomonadota; class Gammaproteobacteria; order Burkholderiales; family Burkholderiaceae_C; genus Allorhodoferax. The sequence goes on from JBBQLM010000028.1 coordinate 23,586, forward strand.
CGGTACGGTGCATGGCCCTTATCACCACTATTGCAAGGCCATCAGGCCGGAAGTCATGCAGTGCATGATCTTCCTGTCCACGGATCCGAATGCAGAGCTGGTCGAAATCGAATATTTCATCGACAAGAAGCTGGTTCGCAGCAACGTGACGCTGGAGCAGTGGAACCGGCACTACCACGACCACGCAGCCGAGGTGGCCAGCGGCAACGTGCAGGTGCTCGATACCACCGCACAGCAGGCCAAGGAGATAGCGGCCGCCGCCTCCAAGACCGACGGCATCATCTTTCATCTGTGGCCAGCGGGAAGCAAAGTTCCCACGGGGGACGTTAGCTTTCCCACAGCCATCAGCCACAAGCCCGTAGCCAAGCTACTCATCCCGAATTAGGGATTCACCAGTGTGCGTTGTCGCACTGCAGGAAAGCACACCCATGTTGAAATCGCGCGAAGGTCACAAGGTTCCTCCCGTCACGTTCCCGATTCGGGTCCATGGTGAATGGCAGAAGGTCAACAGCGACACCGTCTTCTCGGGCAAGACCGTCGTGCTCTTCGCACTGCCGGGGGCCTTTACGCCCACCTGTTCCAGCACACACCTGCCGCGCTACAACGAGCTGGCCGCCACCCTGAAGGCCAATGGCGTCGACAGTGTGGTGTGCCTGGCGGTGAACGATCCTTTTGTGATGGAAACCTGGCAGCAGGCGCAGCACGCCGAGGGTATTGATTTTCTGCCCGATGGCAATGCCGAGTTCACGACCGGCATGGGTCTGCTGGTGGATAAAGCGGCTATTGGCCTGGGCAAACGCAGCTGGCGCTATTCCATGCTGGTCAAGGATGGTGTGATCGAAAAGATGTTCATCGAGGTCGAAGAGCCGGGCGACCCGTTCAAGGTGTCCGATGCCGACACCATGTTGCACTACATCAACCCCAAGGCAGTAGCGCCGCCGCGCGTGACGTTCTTTAGCAAACCAGGTTGCCAACACTGCGAGCGCGCCCGCAAGATGCTGCAGGAAAAGGGCTATCACTATGAAGAGATACGCTTGGGCAGCCCTGGCATCAGCTACAGCTCGCTGCAGGCGGTGAGCGGACGCGGTACCACGCCCCAGGTGTATATCGACGGTGTGCATGTCGGTGGCGCGGATGAGTTGGCCCTGTGGCTGGCCAAATGAGGGCCAGACCATGACCCCCCGGTATGTGGATGTGGCCATTGTTGGAAGCGGCACTGCCGGCTTGGCGGCCTACAAGGCTGCGCGTGCACTGAGCGACTCGGTGCTGCTGATTGAATCGGGCCCCTACGGCACAACCTGCGCCCGCGTGGGTTGCATGCCGAGCAAACTGCTGATTGCCGCGGCCGAAGTGGCGCACCAGGCGCGCCATGCCGAACCCTTTGGCGTGTTTGTCAAAGACGTTACGGTGAACGGCGCAGCGGTGATGGAGCGGGTGCGCCAGGAGCGTGACCGCTTTGTCGGCTCTGTACTGGCATCGGTGGAATCCTTGGCGGCGTCCGACCGTTTGACGGCGCGGGTGCACTTTCAGGATGCCCATACGCTGGTGACGCAGCAGGGCCAAGCCATCCAGGCCCGGCGTATCGTCATCGCCACCGGTAGCACTCCCGTGCTGCCGCCCATGCTCCAAGGCTTGGGTGCGCACGTGCTGACCAACGAGAACATTTTCGACCTGCCCGCGCTGCCCAAGTGCCTGGCGGTGTTTGGCACCGGCCCGCTGGGCATGGAGCTGGCCCAAGCCATGAGCCGCCTGGGTGTGCAGGTCAAGATGTTTGGCGTGGGTGGGGGCATTGCCGGCATTCGCGATCCGCAGATTCGTGACTATGCGAACCAGCTGTTTAACGAAGCGTTCTATCTGGATGCCAGCGCCGAAGTGCGCTCGGTCCACGCGTCTGGCGCCGGGGTTGACATTGCGTATCTTCATCGCGACGGCGCCTGGAAAACCGAGCACTTTGATGTTGTGCTGGCTGCCACCGGTCGAGCGCCGGCGGTGCATGACCTGGAGTTGGGCAACACCGGGCTCGCTTTGGATGAACGCGGCGTTCCGGTGTTTGACCGCTACACCTTGCAGTGCGGCGGCAGCACCATTTTTATTGCTGGGGACGCCAGCAATGAGATTCCCCTGTTGCACGAAGCCGCCGACCAGGGCCGCATCGCGGGCGACAATGCCGCTCGCTTCCCCGACGTGCGCGCGGGTCTGCGTCGCACGCCGCTGGCACTGGTGTTTACCGAGCCACAGGTGGCGTTTGTGGGGGTCAACCTGGAGCAACTCACGCTGCATTTCAAAGACCGATTTGCCGTCGGGCTGGTGTCCTTTGAAGACCAGGGCCGCAGCCGCGTCATGCTGCACAACCAAGGGCTGCTGAAGGTCTACGCCGAGCATGGCACTGGTTTGTTCCTGGGGGCCGAGATGTTTGGCCCTGCCGCAGAGCACATCGGGCATCTGCTGGCTTGGGCAGCGCAACAACGCATGACGGTGTCTGACATGCTGGACATGCCGTTCTACCATCCGGTGATTGAAGAAGGTTTGCGCACCGCACTGCGCGATCTCAACCGGAATCTGCACATCGGTGCTGGTGGGGTCCACGATTGCATGGATTGCGGGCCTGGGACATAAATGGGAGCAGCGGCATATCCTGCTTCACGCGAGGTCCCCGATTCTGGCCTTTGTATCGCCGTGTGGCGGCGCACAGACCAGACTTCGCCACTTCAACATGATGGAAGTCGTCAAATGGGTCATGGTGAAGCCATTGCCCGGCACGTCGTCCAACCGGGCGGTCGTCATTTTCTTCGAAGGACAACGCCATGTTACGAAATATGCAAGAGCTCAAGAATTACACCATCGGCGCGACCGACGGCGAAGTGGGGAAAGTCGCAGACTTCTTTTTTGATGACCAGTCTTGGGTGATCCGCTACCTGGTAGTGGATGCCGGCGCGTGGCTGACGAGTCGCAAGGTCTTGATCTCGCCGTATTCCCTGCAAGCGGCCGATTGGGAGCACAAACGCCTGCCGGTGCACATCACGCGAGAACAGGTGAAACACTGTCCCGACATCGATACCGAAAAGCCGGTGTCTCGCCAGCACGAGATGGCCTATGCGGACTACTACCACTACCCTTACTACTGGGGTGGAAGCGGATTCTGGGGCGACGGCATGTTCTTTCCCATTGAGCCCATGCGCTCGGATGAGGCCGAGGCATATGCGCAAGCCGAACGTGCACGTGAGCAGAGCAACGACCCCCACTTGCGCAGTTGCAAGGCGGTGGTGGGTTACCACATTCATGCCAGCGATGGAGACATTGGCCACGTGCAGGGCATGCTGGTGGACGAGGAGACCTGGGCCATTCGCTACCTGGTGGTTGAGACCAGCAACTGGTGGATGGGCCATCAGGTCTTGATTCCCCCCGAGTGGATCACCGATGTCAGTTGGGAAGACTCCAAAGTCACCATCAATCTGACGCGCGAAACCATTCAAAACAGCCCACGCTACGAGTCTTCGGCAGACCTCAACCGCAGCCTTGAGCTGGAACTCTACAGTCACTACGGTCGCGCCAACTATTGGGAGCGGGAGCACGCCCGCGAAGCCATACCCGCATAGAGCTTTGGGGCTTCCATCCCAGAGCATAGGTACGCATGAAATCTGCTAAAGCTGCCAGTAAACCAGGTCAACGTGTTGAGCCTAAACAAGTCACTTCGCTTCCGGATGATGCCCCCCTCACACCGTGAACCCCAGGGACTGCGTGACCGTTTCGCATTGGCGCTGGTCAAGTTCATGCGGCGCTTTGCGGACGCATTTTTCGCACACCGGTACGGCCATCGCGCCGTGGTGCTTGAAACCGTTGCGGCCGTTCCGGGCATGGTGGGCGGGAACCTGCAACACCTGCGTGCCCTTCGACGCATGCAAAGTGATGAAGGCCTGATACGCATGTTGCTGGACGAGGCCGAGAATGAACGCATGCACTTGATGACGTTCATTGAGATTGCGCAGCCTACGCAGCTTGAGCGTTGGCTGGTGCTGATAGCCCAAGGCGGTTTCTACAACATCTATTTCTTGCTCTACCTCCTGTCACCCGGCACTGCGCACCGTGTCGTGGGCTACCTGGAAGAGGAGGCGGTCTACAGCTATACCGAATATTTGGCAGGAGTGGACAGCGGTGCCTACGCCAATGTGCCGGCCCCCGCCATCGCCATCGGCTATTGGAAACTTGGACCCGAAGCCCGGCTGCGCGACGTGATCGTCGCCGTGCGCGCCGACGAAGAGCGCCACCGCGATGTGAACCATACGTTGGCCAATCAGTTCACGTAGTGCCATCGTTTGCGTGGCATGTAGTGGCAGACTGCGTGGTACGCAACGCGTTCAGGCGCTCGTCAGATTGCCCAGTTTTCCAGATGCAAGCCCGTTATGCGCGCCAATTCGCGGGTGTTGTTGGTCACCAGCGTGCAGTCTTCAGCCAGCGCGTGGCAGGCAGTCCACAGGTCGTTGGCGCCTATGGGCGTTCCCGCATCTCGCAGGCGGGTGAAGTGCGTGGCGTAGTGGGTTTGAGCAACTGCGTGGCCTGTGGCTTGAATGGCTCGGCCTTGGGGGATGGGATGGACTGGATGATGCGGAACAGGCCTTCGGTGTTGGCGCAGTTGGTTTCGCGCATCTTGCCGTCCGGTGCCAATAGCGCAAGGGGGGTACAAGTTGTACCCCAGTTGGCATCGAGCGCCGGGTCGCGGCTGCGCATCTTCTTGATGTACTGCCGAGGGTCTGCGGAATCGGTCAGTACCACGATGACATCGCTCAACGAAAACCACCACTCCTCGTTGTGCCAGACGCGGCGAATGGTGGATTCCTGGAATACGGCAATGTGGTTTGCAGAGTCAGTCGCCATTTCAACCTTCTTCTTCATGACGCAGCCTTCTGTTGAGTACTATGCATTTGATAGCGGCTTTCGCATATTCTACGAGGGCTGCAGGCCGATTAATTGATGGAATGCCCAGCATTCAACCCGGCGGAACAAGCTGGCAACCCTTGGTGGCGTCGCATATCGGCGGACGGGGGGCTGCGCACTCACAAATGCCTTTTCGCACTTCATAGCTCTGCGCTACGGTAGCCACTCTCCTTTGCTCCGCAGCCGCGGCGCTCGCCGCTTGTGCCGACGGTGCGATGAGTGAGTAGGCCACATATCCGCTGGGACATCCGCACCCGCCAACGGGTGGCTCGAACATGAGCATGCCGCATTGATTGTCCGAGGCGCAAGGCGTGGGGGATGCCAGCGATCTGGCCTCGGCTTCCCTTGAATTCGCTTCATCGATAGGCGGACTGGAAGATCCACCACATCCAGCCAGAGAAATCAACGCGATGAGGGGTAGAAGACGGAATAGAAACATGCGGTGATTGTTTCCGAAGGTGCCGCCGCGCGCCTCCCATAAATGGGGGGTAGTGCATCGACGATCTCGGCTCCCGGGTCTAGATGGCTCAGGCGTCGGGCGTCCCCAAAATCCCCAACGCCTTCTCCGAAAACGCAATCCACTGCGTCTCCTGCAAGATCCCGGCGCTCAGCACCAGGTGCTGCAGTTGCTGCTTCTTGGAACCGCCTTCCTCCACGCCAGCAAAGTCGCGCGCCGCAATCGCCTGGTACAGCGCCAGCTTTTGCTTGTGCAGCTCCAGGCGGCGGCGGATGTCGTCGGCCAGGCCGGTGGGGCCGACGGCGGCCTCGGCGCGTAGGCGCACCATAAACGCGTCGCGCTGGGGCGTGGGGTCTTGCTGCTCGGCCACCCAGCGCTTGAGTTCCTTGCGCCCGGCGGGCAGCACGCGGTAGACGCGCTTGCGGCCGCGTCCGCTTTCGGGCGGGAGCGACTCCACCCAGCCGGCTTCTTCCAGGCGGCCCAGTTCGCGGTAGATCTGCTGGTGCGTGGCGTGCCAGAAGTAGCCGATGGAGCGGTCGAAGCGGCTGGCCAGGTCGGAGCCGCAGGAGGCCTGTTCGACCAGGGCGGTGATGAGCGCGTGGGGTAGGGACATTGGCTTTGTGGAGGCTTAAAAGCGCATTTTATGCAACCAGTTGCATAGACGGCAAGTTTCTGCGTAGAATTGTGCAACCAGTTGCATAAAGGACCCTCCATGACCGCTTCCATGACCACATATCCCCATCTGCTCGCGCCCCTTGACCTGGGCTTTACCACGCTCAAGAACCGGGTCCTGATGGGCTCCATGCACGTGGGGCTGGAAGAGGTGCCCAACGGTTTCGAGCGCATGGCAGCCTTCTATGCCGAGCGTGCCCGTGGCGGCGTGGGCCTGATCGTGACCGGCGGCATCGCCCCCAACGAGCGTGGCCGTCCCATGAAGGGTGGTGCCATGCTGACGACAGACGACGAGGCCGCGCACCACCGCGTGGTGACGGACGCTGTGCACCAGGCGGGCGGCAAGATCGCCATGCAGATCCTGCACTTTGGCCGCTACTCGTACCAGAAGGACCTGGTGGCGCCCAGCGCGCTACAAGCGCCCATCAACCCCTACACGCCGCATGCGCTGACGACCGACGAGGTAGAGCAGACCATTGAAGACTTTGTGCGCTGCGCCGCGCTGGCCCAGTCCGCCGGTTACGACGGCGTGGAGGTCATGGGATCCGAAGGCTACCTGATCAACGAATTCATCGCCGCGCGCACCAACCACCGCGACGACGCCTGGGGCGGCAGCTATGCCAACCGTATCCGTTTCCCGGTGGAGATCGTGCGCCGCGTGCGCGAGCGCGTCGGTGCCAACTTCATCATCATCTACCGCCTGTCCGCGCTGGACCTGGTGGAGGGCGGCTCCACGTTGGACGAAGTGGTGCAACTGGCCCAGGCCATCGAGGCGGCTGGCGCCACCATCCTCAACACCGGCATTGGCTGGCACGAGGCGCGCATCCCCACCATTGCCACCAAGGTGCCACGCGCAGCCTTTGCCTGGGTCACGCAGCGCCTGATGGGCTCGGTGAAGATTCCGCTGATTGCCACCAACCGTATCAACACCCCCGAGGTGGCCGAGCAACTGCTGCGCGACGGCTTTTGCAACATGGTGTCCATGGCGCGCCCCTTCCTGGCCGACCCCGAATTTGTGCGCAAGGCGGCCGAGGGCCGGGCCGACGAGATCAACACCTGCATCGGCTGCAACCAGGCCTGCCTGGACCACACCTTTGCCGGCAAGATCACGTCCTGCTTGGTGAACCCGCGCGCCTGCCACGAGACGGAGCTGGTGATTGCACCGGCTGCCAAGACCAAGCGCGTCGCCGTGGTGGGTGCCGGCCCGGCGGGCCTCAGCTTTGCCGTGACCGCTGCCGAGCGCGGCCACCGCGTGGAGCTGTTTGATGCAGCCAGCGAGATCGGCGGCCAGTTCAACATCGCCAAGAAGGTGCCGGGCAAGGAAGAGTTCTACGAGACGCTGCGCTACTTTGACCGCCAATTGAAGTTGAAAGGCGTGAAGCTGTCGCTGAACACCCGCGTCAGTGCCGATGCACTCAAGGCCGCTGGCTTTGACGAGATCGTGCTGGCCACGGGCGTGACACCGCGCACACCGGAGATCGACGGCGTGAACCACCCCAAGGTGATGGGCTATCTGGACGTGCTGCGAGATGGCAAATCGGTGGGCCAGAACGTGGCCGTCATCGGCGCTGGCGGCATTGGATTTGACGTGTCGGAATTCCTCACCCACAGCGGCACCAGCCCCAGTGTGGATGCGCCCAAGTTTTATGCGGAGTGGGGCATTGATACGACCTACGCCAACGTGGGCGGCCTGACCCCACCGCATGTGGAGGCCGCGCCGCGCAAGGTGCACCTGCTGCAGCGCAAGGAGAGCAAGGTCGGCGACCAGTTGGGCAAGACCACGGGCTGGATTCACCGCACCGGGCTCAAGGCCAAGCGCGTGGGCATGACGCCGGGCGTGCAGTACCAAAGAATAGACGACGCTGGATTGCACATCCGTGTCGGCGATCAGGAAAGTGTGCTGCCGGTGGACCACGTGGTGTTGTGCGCAGGACAGGAGCCGCAGCGTGAGCTGCTGGCTGCCCTGCAGGCGGCCGGTTGCTCGGTACATCTGATTGGTGGCGCCGATGTGGCCGCCGAGCTGGACGCCAAGCGCGCCATCAACCAGGGCACGCGCCTGGCGGCCAGTATCTGATTCAGCGCATCAGCCATTCACCCACAACAGGAGCCTTCCATGCAACAAGCCCCCAGCCACCTCAAGCCCGCCGTCGCCGCATCCCTCGCCACCTGGCACGATATGGTCGCCAAGCGTGACCTGTCCGCGTTGGCCAGCATCGTCCACCCCGATGCCGTGTTTCGCTCGCCGATGGCCATCCACCCGTATCAACCTGCAGCAGCGCTGATCCTGGCCCTGAGCACCGTGATCAATGTGTTCGAGGACTTCACCTACCACCGCCAGTTGGCGTCCGACGATGGCCTGAATGTGGTGCTGGAATTCAGCGCCCGCGTGGGTGACAAGCAGCTCAAGGGCATTGACCTGGTGCGCTTTGACGAGGACGGAAAAATCGTCGAATTTGAAGTCATAGTGCGCCCCCTGAGCGGGCTGCAGGCGCTGGGTGCAGAGATGGGTGCGCGCCTCGCTGAGAAGATGCCGGCGTTCAAAGTGAAGGCTTGACAGCGTTGCTCGGACATCGGCCGTTACCGGACGACTTTGCGCTATGCTGGAGCAAATAGAAGGGAATGGTGATGTCGCGTTTGCTGTCGATCCTGGGCATCCTTTGGATGCTGAGTGGCGCTGCCTTCTCCCAGGGTGACCAACATGTCTATCGTGTGGGCGTCACGGCCTTTCGGGACAAGTCTGCCACCATCAAGGAGTGGCAACCCACGATGGATTTCATCGCAACCCAGATCCCGGGCTCGCGGTTCGAAGTCTTTCCCCTGAACTTGCCGGAGTTCGAAACAGAGCTTGGAAACAAGCGCCTGGACTTCCTGATCACCAATCCGCTGCACTACATCATTTTCGAATCGAAGTACGGCGCATCCCGGGTGGCAACGCTGGTCAAGAGTGAGAACGGAAAGATCGTCAACCAGTTTGGTGGAGTGGTTTTTGCGCGCTCGGATCGTCCCGACGTCGTTGAGTTGCCCCAGCTGCGTGGCAAGCGTGTGGCGGCCACGGACAAGACCTCGTTTGCCGCCTACCTGGTGCAATCCGACCTGCTCAAAGAGCATGGGATGGACCCGGAAAAGGACCTCAGCATTTCCTTTCTCGGCTTCCCGCAGGACCTGAATGTCCAGGCTGTGCTGGATGGCCGGGCGGATGCGGGATTTGTGCGCTCCGGGCTTCTGGAGTCCATGGCGCGTGAGGGCAAGATCCGGCTGGATGATTTCAAGGTATTGCATGTCCAGCACACCGATGACTTTCCGTTTATGGTCTCCTCGAATCTGTTCCCGGAGTGGCCGTTCGCGGCGGTTCCGCATGTTTCCATGGACGTGAGGAATCGCGTAGTGGCGGCTCTGCTGCTCATGCCGCCCGAGGCGCCAGCCGCAAAGGCTGGCCGTTACTACCGCTGGTCAACTCCGGTCGAGTACCTCTCTGTGCATCGCTTCATGCAGCGCATGCGGATTTATCCGTTCGATCAGGAGCAGGAATTCAACCTGTTTGAAACGATCCAGCACTATGCGCTGCAGTTGGCCATCCTGGCTTTCGCCGTAGCAGGGGTCGTATCAGTCCAATACGCACGGGCCCGCAATCTCAATGCACAGCTGTGGAAGTCGCGGCAGGAGCTTCGCAACCTTGCACACCACGATGCGCTGACGGGTCTGCCGAACCGCAATCTGATGGACGACCGTCTGGACCGCCTGATTTTGCAGGCGCAACGCTCGGATGCCCGTGTCGCGGTCTGCATGCTGGATCTCGACAGATTCAAGCCCATTAACGACCGGTTGGGGCATGCCGTGGGGGACCAGGTTCTGATGACCGTGGCGAAACGCCTTGCCTTGGCGGTGCGTGCAGCCGATACGGTGGCACGATTTGGTGGCGACGAATTTGTCATTCTTATCAATGAGATCGAAGTGGACCATGCGCTGCCGGACCTGCTTAACCGAGTCATTGCGGCGGTTAGTGCGCCCGTTGCCTGCGCCGAGTCTGAACCGGTGCACGCCAGCATCGGTGTCAGTATTGGTGTCAGCATCCTGGGAATGGACGCCGATGATGCCAAAACCCTGATGCGGCATGCGGACGAAGCCATGTACCACGCCAAGGCTGCGGGTGGAAACAGGTACCTGGTCTACCACCCAAGCGCCACAACCTGACCGGTAGGGGCATCGCGCGGCGCAGTTGCCGGGCAGGCCATTGCAGGTCTATAGTGCAGTTGCCTACGCCAGCAGCCAGTCAAGGAGTCACACCATGGCCATTCAACACGCTATTTCGGGGCAGCCCGTCGGGGTCATGCCCATTGCCAATGCATCCGGGCTGCGACAGTCCGAGGCGGTCTTCAAGACCAACGAGCTGGAAGTCATGCGCCTGGTTCTGCCCCAGGGCAAGAGCATGCCGGCGCACAAGGTGGCGGGCGACATCACCGTGCAATGCCTGGAAGGCTCCATTGGCTTTGCCAGCGATGGTGCAACCCAGGTGCTGGCCGCCGGTGAGATGCTGTACCTGGCCGGTGGCGTTCCGCACAGCCTGACCGGCATTGAAGATGCGTTGGCGCTGGTGCACATCGTGCTGCGCAAGTAGCTGATTTTGCTACCAAGTTGATAGCTCCCTACGCCGATTTGGCGAGGGCTGCAGGCTGATTGGATGCCTCATCAAGCAGGGCGCTGATCTGCGCATCCTTCTCCCGCCACAATTGCTGCACCCACAGCGAGAAGGCCTCGCGGAACGCCGGGTCCTGCGCGTAGTCGCCGGTCATCAGGTTCCGGGGAATGGGCAGGCTGCGCACCCGCACCACGATGCGGCGCACCGTGCCCAGCAGAAAGTCGGTGAAGGTGGGTGCGCCATCGGGGTAGACGATGGTCACGTCCAGAATGGCCTGGAACTTGGTCCCCATGGCGTTGAGCGCCAGCGCCATGCCGCCGGCTTTCGGCTTCAGCAGGTGCTGGTACGGTGACTGCTGCTTGACCTGCTTGGCTTTTGTGAAGCGGGTGCCTTCCAGAAAGTTCATGACGCTGGTGGGGATCAGGGCGTATTTGGCGCAGGCCTTGCGGGTGGTCTCCTGGTCCTTGCCGCGCATTTCGGGGTGCTTTTTGAGGTAGTCCTCGGTGTGGCGGCGCATGAAGGGGAATTCGAGTGCCCACCAGGCCAGGCCCATCACCGGCACCCAGATCAGCTGCTGCTTCAGAAAGAATTTCAGCAGCGGAATCCGCCGGTTCAGCAGGTGCTGCAGCACCAGAATATCGACCCAGGACTGGTGGTTGCTGTTGACCATGTACCAGCTGTGCGGGTCCAGACCTTCGATGCCCTGTACATCCCAGGTGGTGCGCTGGGTCAGTCCCATCCAGGCGCTGTTGCCCCAGATCCAGGCCTCGGCAATCGACAGCAGGATAGGGTCGATGGCCAGGCGCACCGGCTTGAACGGCAGGATCAGCTTGAGCGCGGAAACCAGCAACAGGATGGGCACCCAGAACAGCGCATTGAGCACCATCAGCAAGGTGGCGATGACGCCTCTCAGCGCAGCGGGCAGAAAGTACAACATGGTTTTGCTATAAATTTGGTAGCTATGTACGCAATGTTCTAGAGAGCTAGGGGTCTATTTGGCACTCAGTGTACTGCGCACTACTTCAGATTGCCCGACAGGAACTGGGCCAGGCGTTCGCTTTTGGGGTTGGACAGAACCTGGCCCGGGTGGCCTTCTTCCTCAATACGGCCCTGGTGCAGAAAGATCAGGTGTTTGGACACCTCGCGGGCAAAGCCCATCTCGTGCGTGACCACGACCATGGTGCGGCCCTCCTGCGCCAGGTTTTGCATGACCTTCAGCACCTCGGTCACCAGCTCGGGGTCCAGTGCGCTGGTGGGCTCGTCGAACAGCATCACCTCGGGCTCCATGGCCAGCGCACGGGCAATGGCCACGCGCTGCTGCTGGCCGCCGCTGAGGTGGGCCGGGTAGGCGTCTTCTTTGCCGGCCAGACCGACCTTGGTCAGGTACTTGCGGGCAATCTCAATGGCCTGCTCCCTGGACACGCCCATGACGTGGATGGGTGCCTCGATGATGTTCTGCAGCACCGTCATGTGGGCCCACAGGTTGAAGTGCTGGAACACCATGGCCAGCTTGGTGCGCAGGCGCGCAAGCTGGTGTGGGTCGGCCGCGCCCAGTTCGCCGTTGCGCTGGGCCACCAGCTTCAGTTCCTCACCGGCCACGGTGATGCGGCCCTCGTGCGGCTTTTCCAGCAGGTTGATGCAGCGCAGGAACGTGCTCTTGCCCGAGCCCGAGCTGCCAATGATGCTGATCACGTCGCCCGCATGGGCGGCCAGTGACACGCCCTTGAGCACCTCATTGGCGCCAAAGCGTTTGTGGATGTTGTCGACCTGCAGTTTGAGCGGGGTGGATGCCATGTTCAGGCGCCCAGCAGTTCGCCGGTCTTGAAGGCGGTGGCGCCGGCGATCTTGCCCAGCTCGCCACCGGCCAGCACGTAGCGCTCGCGGATGCGCGCGTAAAACACGCCGGCCACGCCGGCCAGCACGCGCTGGCTGTGGGCGGACAGCGGGTCAATGACTTCGGCTATCAGATCACCCACCTGCAGGATCTGGCCCACCTGGGCGGCAAAGACCACCACGCCGGGGGCTGGCGCGCGGAGGGTCTCAGACCCGGCCAGCGGCGTGGCGTTGCACACGGCGGGCGGCACATCTGGTGGGTAGGCGCTGGCAATGGCACCGGTGGTTTGCAACCAGGCGAACAGGGCCTTGGCGTCCGCGTGGGCCAACGCGTGTGCCACGTCGGCCTCGCCGCGCAGTTCAATCGTGGCGCTGCAGCAGGCCTGGGTCAGGGGGGCATTGATGCCGGCGCCGGACATGGCCTCGGACAGGCGCCACCACACGCCAGACAGGCATTCGTCAATCGGACCGCTGCCCGAATTCTTGGCCAGCAGAATGGCCTCGCACTGCAGGAAGCGGGTCAGTGGCTCGAACTGTGGCCAGCAGCCTTCCTCGGTGTAGAAGTGCATCACGGCTTCGCAGTCGCAGTGCAGGTCCAGCATGAAGTCCGCGTCATGGGCCAGCAGCAGCAGCGCGCGGCGCAGGCTTTGCAATTCAGTGTTCGGCGTCCAACTGCGCAAATAGGTGCCCATGGCCTGGCGCACGATGGCAACATTGGCCTGCGGGTCGGTGCCCAGTTGCGTTTGGATGGCGGGCCAGATCGCCAGGGCCAGGTCGGGGTAATGGCGGTTGAAGTTTTCCGAAGTATTGAGCTCGAAGCGGCCCATGGCCTTGTGGTCCACGCGCTGGGCCAGGCCAATCGGGTTGGCCACCGGCACCAGGATGATTTCTCCGGTGATCTGGCCAGCGGCCTCGGCGGCTTCCAGCAGGGCGCGCAGGTGGTGGGCGACCAGCATGCCGGGCAGTTCCTCGGCGTGCAGGCTGGCCTGGATGTACACCTTGGGGCCACGGCCGGCCTGGCCAAAGTGGAAGCTGGTCAGCGTCTTGTGGCTGCCCAGGCTGGGCGACAACAGGGGGTGGTCGGTGCGTTGCATGGAGGGAGGTTATCAGTTTGTCTGCGGTGCCAGATAGGCCAGGAAATGGCGCTCGCCGAGCTTGAACAGGCCAATCAGGCAGAAGGACGCGGTGAGGTAGATGGCCGCCGCGCCCAGATAGGCCTCGAATGGCAGGTAGTAGTCGGAGTAAATGCGGCTGGCCGCAGCGGTCACGTCCAGCATGGACGGCACGGCACTGGCCAGGCTGGTGCTGTGCAGCATCATGACCACCTCGTTGCTGTAGGCCGGCAGCGTGCGGCGCAGCGCGCTGGGCAGCACGATGCGTCCCATCACCTGCAGGCGGTTCATGCCATAGGCCTGGGCGGCCTCGATCTCGCCGGCACTGGTCTCGCGGATGGCGCCAGCCAGCATCTCGGCGGTGTAGGCGGCGGTGTTCAGGCTGAAGGCCAGCAGGGCGCAGAAGAAGGGTTCCTTGAAATGCGTCCACGGCCACACCGTGTCCCAGCGCGCCTGTATCCACTCGAACTGGCCCAGTCCGTAATAGATCAGGTAGACCTGGATCAAGAGTGGCGTGCCGCGAATGACATAGGTGTAGGCCCCCACCAGCCAGCGTGCCGGTGCCCACGGGCCGGTGAGCAGCAGCGCAAACACCAGCGCCATGACGGCACCCACGGCTAGGGACGCAGCCAACAGGCTCAGCGTGGTCACAATGCCCTGGCCAAACAGCGCCAGGTTCTGCGGCTCGAACAGGATGGCCCAGTTCATTTACAGCGTGCCCCGCTTGGCACCCAGACTGAAGCGCGCGTTGAGCCTGCGCAGTACCAGCAGCGACACCGTGGTGTAGACCAGAAACAGCACGGCAGTGAATAGGAAGAAGGTGAACGGCGAGCGGGTGGCCGCGCTGGCCTGCTTGGCGGCGTAGGTCATCTCCTGCAGGCCGATCAGGCTGACCAGGGCCGTGGCCTTGATCAGAACCAGCCAGTTGTTGGTGAAGCCAGGCAGGGCGTAACGCACCATTTGTGGTGCAGTGATGCGGATAAAGGTCTGTGTGCGCCCCATGCCAAAGGCCCAGGCGGCCTCGGCCTGGCCCTTAGGAGTGGCCAGCATGGCGCCACGGAAGGTCTCGGTCATGTAGGCGCCGTAGATAAAGCCCAGCGTCAGCACGCCGGCCACAAAGGGGTTGATGTCCACCGTAGCCTCGCTGCCCATCCACTCCAGCAGATTGTTCAGGCCGATGGTGCCGCCGTAGAAGATCAGCAGCATCAACACCAGGTCGGGGATGCCGCGGATCACCGTGGTGTAGGCCGTGGCCAGTGCGGCCCAGGTGCGGTAGCCGGAGAGTTTGGCGCCGGCGCCGATCAAGCCCAACACGATGGACACCGCCAGTGCGGCCAGCGACACGCCCACCGTCAACACGGCGCCCTGCAGGATGGCGGTGACGTAGGCGTTCATCGGGTCGTGGGGTGCGGGGCGACTGGCTTATTTGCCGTAGACGTCGAACTTGAAGTACTTGTCGTTGATCTTTTTGTAGGTGCCGTTGGTGCGGATGGCCTTGATGGCGGCGTTCAGCTCAGCCTTCAAGGCATCCTGGCCCTTGCGCAGGCCAATGCCGGCGCCAATGCCGAAGTATTTGGGGATGTAGAGTTCATCGCCCTTCAACTCGTAGTCCTTGCCCTCGGGCTTGCTCAGGAAACCGCCGGTCACCTCCACATGGTCGGCCACGGTGCCGTCCAGGCGGCCGGCCTTGATGTCCAGGTAGACCTGGTCCTGCGCCTCGTAGGAGACCACGTCCACGCCGGCCGGCTTGAGTTCACCCATGGCATATTTTTCCTGGGTGCTGGCCTTCAGCACGCCGATTTTCTTGCCCTTGATGGACGCCGGGCCGGTGTACTTGACGTCCTTCTTGGTCACGACACGGCTGGGGGTGTTGTAGTACTTGTCGGTGAAGGCTATCTGCTTGAGGCGGTCTTCGGTGATGGACATGGAGCTGATGATGACGTCGTACTTGCGCGCCATCAGACCCGGAATCATGCTGTCCCAGCCTTGCTCCAC
Source organism: Burkholderiales bacterium (assembly GCA_038327925.1). Classification (GTDB taxonomy): domain Bacteria; phylum Pseudomonadota; class Gammaproteobacteria; order Burkholderiales; family Burkholderiaceae_C; genus Allorhodoferax. The sequence goes on from JBBQLM010000028.1 coordinate 39,223, forward strand.
AAACACGCACTTGCGCTTGATCTGCTCGCACAGGGCGTTGGCAATGTCCACGTCAAAGCCCACCGGCTTGCCTTCGGCCTTGTAGGTGAAGGGCTCGTAGGTGGGGTCAATGGCCACCTTGAGGTCCTTGCCCTGGGCGAACGCCGTGGCGCCCAAAGTGCACAGCGCAAGCGCCAATATCATTTTCTTCATGGATGAGTCTCCGCAATACCCAAAAAATCATTCTACGGTTTCAGCGTGGTGAAAGCCTGGTGGACTATTGCCATTCACCCTTTAGAGAGTAGTGACCACTGCAAATCCTTAAAATAGAGGGTTACCCGAAAGCACCATGAACGCCCTTGTCGACGTCTCCTTCTTCCCGCGCGCCGCCAAACCGCTGACCAGTTACCGCAAATACTGGGCCGCGCGCTTCGGCACGTCGCGCTTTTTGCCGATGAGTCGCGCCGAGATGGAGCAGCTCGGCTGGGACAGTTGCGACATCGTGCTGGTCACCGGCGACGCCTATGTGGACCACCCCAGCTTCGGCATGGCGGTGATTGGCCGCCTGCTCGAAGCCCAGGGTTTCCGCGTGGGCATCATCGCCCAGCCGGACTGGCAGAGCGCCGACCCATTCCGTGTGCTGGGCAAGCCCAACCTGTTCTGGGCGGTGACCGCGGGCAACATGGATTCCATGATCAACCGCTACACGGCGGACCGCAAGATCCGCAGTGACGACGCCTACACCCCCGGCGCCGAGGGCAACAAGCGCCCGGACCACGCGGCCATCGTCTACAGCCAGCGCTGCCGCGAGGCCTTCAAGGATGTGCCCATCGTGCTGGGCGGCATCGAAGGTTCGTTGCGCCGCATTGCCCATTACGACTACTGGAGCGACAAGGTGCGACGCTCCATCGTCGTGGACGCCAAGTGCGACCTGCTGCTGTACGGCAACGCCGACCGCGCCATCGTCGAGATCGCCCACCGCTTGGCCGCGCGCGAGCCGGTGCAGAAGATTACCGATGTGCGCGGCACCGCCTTTGTGCGCCGACCCGACGACGAATCCGGCAAGGGCTGGTTCGAGATTGATTCCACCAGCGTGGACGAGCCCGGCCGCGTAGAGGCCCACGTCAACCCCTACCAGACCACCAGCGAACAGGCGGCCGGGCAGGGCAGCAGTTGCGCCAAGGAAGATGATGCTACGAATTCAGGAGCTGCGCACGCAGATTCCACGAGGGCTGCAGGCAAATTTGACTCCAAGTCACCGGCTGTGGCGGCGATCCAGCCGATCACCTTCTTCTCCAACCCGGCGCTGGCCGGTGGTCGCAAGGTGCCGCCGCGTGAGCGTTCGGTGATCCGCCTGCCCAGCTATGAGCAGGTCAAGAGCGACCCGGTTCTGTATGCCCATGCCAGCCGCGTGCTGCACCTGGAGACCAACCCCGGCAACGCCCGCGCCCTGGTGCAGGCCCACGGCGAGGGCGTGACGGCGCGCGATGTGTGGATCAACCCGCCGCCCATCCCGCTGACCACGGCCGAGATGGACTACGTGTTTGACCTGCCCTATGCCCGCAGCCCGCACCCGGCCTATGCGGATGAGAACGGTAGCCATGACCACGCGACCAAGATCCCGGCGTGGGAGATGATCCGCTTCTCCATCAACATCATGCGCGGCTGCTTTGGCGGTTGCACCTTTTGCTCCATCACCGAGCACGAAGGCCGCATCATCCAGAGCCGCTCCGAAGAGTCGGTGATCAAGGAGATCGAGGACATCCGCGACAAGGTCAAGGGCTTTACCGGCACCATTTCCGACCTGGGCGGACCCACCGCCAATATGTACCGCCTGGGCTGCAAAACGCCCGAGATTGAAGCGGCGTGTCGCAAGCCCAGCTGCGTCTACCCCGGCATCTGCCAGAACCTGACCACCAACCACGACCCGCTGATCAAGATCTACCGCCGTGGTCGCGCGCTCAAGGGCGTCAAGAAGATCCTGATCGGCTCCGGCCTGCGCTACGACCTGGCGATCAAAAGCCCGGAGTACGTCAAGGAACTGGTCACCCACCACGTGGGTGGCTACCTGAAGATCGCGCCGGAGCACACCGAGAGCGGGCCGCTGACCAAGATGATGAAGCCCGGCATCGGCAACTACGACAAGTTCAAGCAGATGTTTGACAAGTTCACACTGGAAGCGGGCAAGAAGCAGTTCCTGATTCCGTACTTCATCGCTGCCCACCCGGGCACCAGCGACGAAGACATGATGAACCTGGCGGTCTGGCTCAAGAAGCATGGCTTCCGTGCCGACCAGGTGCAGACCTTCTACCCCAGCCCCATGGCCAGCGCCACGGCGATGTACCACTCCGGCCGCAACCCGCTGCGCAAGGTGCACCGCGTGGTGGAAAGCGCGGACGAAAACGTGAACGTGGTACGCGGTGAAAAGCGCCGCCGCCTGCACAAGGCCTTTCTGCGCTACCACGACCCGAACAACTGGCCGCTGTTGCGCGAGGCACTCAAATCCATGGGCCGGGCCGACCTGATCGGCAACGGCAAGCACCACCTGATACCGACCTACCAGCCGGTGACCGGCGGCTGCTACGACAGCGCGCGCAAAAAGAACTCCACCGCGCTGACCATTCCAACCATGGTTAGCGAAAAACCCAAACTCGCCAGCACCACCAAGCCACGCCCCGGCACGGTGCTGACCCAGCACACGGGCCTGCCGCCGCGCGACACGGGCGCCAAACGCATGCCGAGTAAGCCGGTGCGCAAGGGGCGCTAGGGTAAAGTAGCCGTTCGATACCCATCGTCACCATGCGTCTACTCCATCGCTTGCTCCCCGCTGCACTCGCTTGTCTGGCCGGACATGCCATGGCCAACTCATACGACGCCAGCCGCTCCGAACTGACCGTGAACGAAGGCTGGCTCGCGGGCGACACCACGCGCTACAGGGACGTCGCGCTGCGGGTGCTTGCCATGCCCACCGTCCTCGTCAATGACGCACGCGCCACCTCATTCAGCTATGACACGTCCAGTGCCACGCTGCATCTCCCCAGCGTCGTGTTCGAGGGCCGCGCCTACAACGGCGTGCGCGTGGAGGGCGCGCGCTTCGAAGTCCTGCGCCTAGGCTCCACTGCGGCGGGGACGGCACAGGCTTTCCCCGGGGCCCAGGGGTTTGGCGCGCAGGCCAGCGGTGGGCGTGGAGGACGCGTGATAGCGGTCACCAACCTCAATCCAGCCGGACCTGGCTCACTGCAGGCTGCACTGGACGAGGAGGGGCCGCGCACCGTGGTGTTCACGGTCAGTGGCCTGATCGATGCGGCGATCCACCTGACGCGTGGGGATGTCACGATTGCCGGGCAAACCTCGCCAGGTGGCATTTCCATCCGCCAGTTCCACACGACCGAGGAGCCCTTTTGCGATCAGAATATTTCTTGCATCGCGGGCAGCCGCCGTGCCGACAACTGGATACTGCGCCATGTGCGTATCCGCCCCGACGGGCGGCATGACGACGGATTGCGCATGCGCTACACCCGCCGGGCCATCGTTGACCAGGTGTCGATTGGCGGCGCAACCGACGAGGCCGTCGAGATTTCCTTTGCCAACGACGTCACGATCCAGAACAGCATCATTGCCGAAACGGTGGGCGACCATGCCGACCGTGGCGGTGTTCTGATCAACTACAGCAATCCGGCACAGGGGTATGAGCTGACCCGCCTGGCCCTGCACCACAACGTCGTCAACCGCATTCTCGGCCGCTATCCCGAGTTCTCCCGTGAGAGTGCGGCTGCCGCGGGCTCGGTGATGGACGTGGAGTTGTCCAACAACCTGTACTGGGACATGGGCTACTTCATCGACGTGAACAACACGACGGTATCGGCGTCGGACAGCGGCCAGCCCATCTACTACCGGATGAACCTGGTGGGCAATCAGGCCATCGTGCGCGGCCCGACCCAGCCCGAGCCAAATCGCTATGGCCTGATTCACATCGCCACCCCGCAGGGCGCATCGCCGCTGACGTCCACCTGGTTTTCGGGAAACCGGGTCAGCCTTTACCCGAGCCGCAGTGACTACGCGCTGATGTACTGCTGCAACGACTATCCCGATCAAACGCCGGCATCCACCCCACCGGCCTGGGCCGCACCTGCGCGGCACGATTTTCCGTTCATCAGCTACACCGACGCGGCGAATCTGGCGCCGCTCGCGGTCGCGCGCGCCGGGTCGTTTCCGCGCGATCCGATGGACCAGCGCCTGATGGGCGCGGTAGAACGCGGCGAGATCGCACCACAGGCGCGCAGCATCAATCCCGCCGGAGACGGAAGCGCACTGCCTATCGGCATTGCCCAAGCTGCACCAACCGATAGCGATGGTGACGGCATGCCCGACGCGTGGGAGGTCGAGCGCGGCCTCAACCCGTCGGTGCAGGACCAGAACGGCACCCAGCTATCCATTCCGTGGCTGGGGGTTGCGGGCTACACCAACCTGGAGTTGTATCTGCATGAGCTGTCAGAGCAGCGGATCCGCCAGGGGCGCTGAGTCATGCCCCGGTATTGTTAGTCAAAAAGTCCTACAGCCCTCGTGGAATGGACGTTAGTAGCTATCAATTGGATAGCAATTTCCTGGTTGTACTCTGCCCAGGATGCTCGCCAAACCAGCGCAGCGCCTCTTCCCACAGTGGCTGGGCGGTTCGACGGAAGTAGCCCATGTGGCCGATGGCGCCCAGGCCGTTGGTGCGCGGGTCGATGTCGATGGTCTGGCAGTCGGCGTTGCGGTAGGCGGCAATGAAGGCGTCGCGCGAGGCTGGGGGCGCCCACAGGTCATCCGTGGCGTTGGCGGCGCGAATCGGTGTGGTCACGCTGGCAAACAGGCCATGCGCGTGGGCCATGGCGGGGTCGTCAAAGAAGTAACGGGGGAAGCGGCACCAGTGTTTCCAGTCGCGGTACACGCCCAGCGGCAGGTCTTCGCCCATACCCAGCTTGCTCCAAGCCAGATAGCCCTTCCAGCGCGTCAGCATGGGGCCGACGATGCGCCACATCAGCAGCACCTTCCACTGCTCGGCGGTGGGCATCCAGCCGTGCCAGCCGGCGCCAGTGGCGAAGGTGTAGAAACGGTCCACGCGCGCGTGGTTGGGCAGCAGGCCGAAGGCATGGCCACCAAACGAGTGGCCCACCATGAACAGCGGTACGGTGTCGCTGGCCATCGCATCCACGGCGGCGCTCAGGTCGTCGTGCGCCCACTGCAGGTAGTGCATGCGAAAGCCGCGCAGCGTGGCAGGCTTGGACAGGCCGATGCCGCGGTAATCCAGCGTTAGCGTGGTGTAGCCCTGGCTGGCGGCGTAAAGCGCAAAGTTGCGGTAGAACAGTTGCGGCACGCCGGTGGCTCCGGCCATGACCAGGTGGCCACGCAGCGGCGCGGTGGCCGGGTAGCGCAGTGCGGTGAGCGGGTATCCGTCGCCTGCGCGCAGCGTGATTTGTTCGGGCTCGGAAGTGCTGGGTTTCATGGTGTTGGGGTGCCCGGTGTTGAACGGTTGGGGGTGGCCGGCAGGCTGGCGCGCACCAGCTCTACCAGCGCATCGGTGGTGTCGCGCATGGCGTCCACTTGGCCGGCGACGCGCGCCTGGACCAGGGCGCCTTCGTAGGCCGAGACGATCAGCGCAGACAGTTGGGCCGCACGCCTTTCTGTGATACCAGCGCCGTGCAGCCTGGCGGCCAGGTGCTGGCGGATGGCGGCAAAGCCTTGGGCCAGGGCGGTGCGCACCTGCGTGTCGTCCGGGGTCGATTCGAGCGCGATGGTTGCCAGCGGGCAGCCTTCGGCAAAACCACTGCCGGCCAACACTTTCTGGGCGTTGTCCATCCAGGTTGCCAGCGCCCGTGCCGGGTCGGGGTCGCGCACCATCAAGCGCTGCAGGCCGGCGGTGAGCTGGTGGATGACGGAGTCGATGGCGGCAACGGCCAGTTCGGACTTGCCACCCGGAAAGTGGTGGTACAGCACGCCCTTGGGCGCCTGGGCCTTGGCCAGCAGCTCGCTCAAGCCCACGCCGTGGTAGCCCTTGCTGCGCAGGGCATCCTGCATGGCGGCGATCAGGCGATCCCGGGTGGTGGGGGCGTCTGGCGCGGGGGTGGATGGAGCAGTCACGGGAATTATTCTATAGACCGGTCGGTCTAGTGTCAAGTGGCAAGTGTCATCTGCGGGAAACGTGAGCTCCCGCCGCAGAAGCCATCCGGGTGTTAGTCAGGCTGCGATCAGCAGCGCCAGGCTGTGGGCGGAAACGGTGTACTGTCCCTGGCTGTGCCCGGCAGTTGATGGAATTCCGTCTTCGCTGGCAGTATCCAGCAGTGCCTGCCAGGTGCCGGGCGGCAGTGCAAAGGGCCGATCCTGCGCGTGCGGGTTCACCAGCAGCAGCAAAGGTGATGCGGCGCGCCCGGGCTGGCCGATCAGGCAGGCCAGCGCGTAATCACCAGCGTCGTGCCAGTCGGCGCCGTGCAGCGCGCCGCCGTCGCTGCGCAGCCAGCTCAAGTCCACCTTGCCATGGGCGTCGGGCAGGCCGCTGTACCAGTGCTGGCCCAAAGGGAGCGTCTGGCGGCGAATGGTCAGCACCCGGGCGGTGAAGGCCTGCAGGGACGTGTCGGCCTGCGCCCAGTCCAGCCAGGTGGTGTCGTTGTCCTGGCAGTAGGGGTTGTTGTTGCCGTGCTGGCTGTGGCCGAACTCGTCGCCCGCACACAGCATGGGCGTGCCCTGCGCCAGCAGCGTGGTGGCGAGCAGCGCGCGTTGCAGCCGGGCGCGCAGGGCTTTGATGGAGGGGTCTTCGGTTGGGCCCTCCGCACCGCAGTTGTAGCTGAGGTTGTGGCCGTGGCCGTCGGCGTTGTTCTCGCCATTGGCCTGGTTGTGGCGCACGTTGTAGCTGACCAGGTCGCGCAGCGTGAAGCCGTCATGCGAGACGATGTAGTTGACCGATTCCGACGGCGGACGCTGGCGGCGCTGGCCGTGCTGGTAGAGGTCGGACGAGCCGCACAGGCGCAGCGCAAAGTCGCCGCGGGTGCGGGGTGGCTGGGCGCTGTGCAGCCAGTAGCCGCGCATGACGTCACGAAAGCGGTCGTTCCACTCCATCCAGCCGCGCGGAAAACCGCCAACCTGGTAGCCGCCAGGCCCCACGTCCCAGGGTTCGACAATCATCTTCACGCGCGACAGGATCGGGTCCTGCGCGATGGCGGTGAAGAAGGCGCCGCCACGTTCAAAGCCATGGTCGCCACGGCTGAGCACGGGGGCCAGGTCAAAGCGGAAGCCATCCACGTGCATGGCGCTGACCCAGTAGCGCAGGCTGTCCATGACCATTTGCAGCACGCGCGGCTGGCGGATATCCAGCGTGTTGCCGCAGCCGCTGTAGTTTTCGTACAGCGCGTGGTTGTCGGCGCGCAGGCGGTAGTAGCTGGCGTTGTCCAGGCCGCGAAAACTCAGGTGGGGGCCGGTTTCATCCGACTCGGCCGTGTGGTTGAACACCACGTCCAGCAGCACTTCCATGCCCTGCGCGTGGATGGCGCGCACCATGGCCCGAAACTCGTCACGCGGCGTGCTCCATTGCTGGCCCGAGGCCAATGCCGGATTGGCAGCAAAGAAGGCCAGCGTGTTGTAGCCCCAGTAGTTGGAAAGGCCCCGTTGAACCAGGCGTTCCTCATCCACAGCGTAGTGCACCGGCAACAGACTCAACGTGGTCACGCCCAGGGTCTTGAGATGTTGCAGCGAAGCGGGGTGCGCCAGACCGTCATAGGTGCCGCGCAGCGCCATCGGCAGTTGGGGGTTGGCGCGGGAGAAGCCTTTGACGTGCATCTCGTACAGCAAGGTGTCGTGGATGGGAATGTGGGGCGGGCGGTCATCGCCCCAGTCAAAGGCGTCATGCACCACGCGCGCCTTGAGTGCGGTGGCAGCGTTGTCACGTGCGTCGATCCGTTGCGGGTTCTGCCGGTCAAAGCCAAAGTGTTCGTCACGCCAGGTGAACTGGCCAACCACGTCGCGGGCGTAGGGGTCCAGCAGCAGTTTGTGCGGGTTGAAGCGGTGGCCCTGGTCCGGTTGCCATAGGCCGTGGGCACGCAGACCGTATACCAGGCCAGGGCCGGCGTTCGGCAGGTAGCCGTGCCAGACATCACTGGTGTGGGCCGGCAGGCGCAGGCGGGCCTGCTCCACCGTGCCGGTGGCGTCAAACATGCACACCTCCATGGCCTGGGCGTGGGCCGAGAACACGGCAAAGTTGACGCCGTGCCCGTCCCAGGTGGCCCCCATGGGCCAGGGATGACCGTGTTGCAGTGCGGGGGGGGTCAGGCTTTCCATTCGAACACGACTGTGGCAAGGGGGGGCAGCGTCAGCGTAATGGCAAAGGGCTTGCCATGCCAGGACAGGCTCTCAGCCTGCGCCAAACCATGCGGTGTGCCGGTGTTGCTGCCGCCGTAGTGGATGGAGTCGGTGTTCAGGCGCTCACGGTAGGTTCCGGCCTGCGGTACGCCGACCCGGTAGCCGTGTTGCACTGTAGGCGTGAAGTTGCACACCACGACGATCAGCGTGGTCGGGTCGGCGCCGCGACGGATGAAACTCAGCACCGAATGGGCTGCGTCGTTGTGGTCTATCCATTCAAAGCCATCGCCCGAGCAATCCCGCTGGTGCAGGGCCGGCGTTGCGCAGTACAAATGGTTGAGGTCGCGCACCAGATGTTGCACGCCGGCGTGGGCGGGGTCTTCCAGCAAATGCCAGTCCAGGCTCTGGTCGTGGTTCCATTCGCGGTCCTGTGCAAACTCGCAGCCCATGAACAGCAGCTTCTTGCCCGGGTGGCCGTACATGAAACCCAGATAGGCGCGCAGATTGGCAAACTGTTGCCAACGGTCGCCCGGCATCTTGCGTAGCAGCGAGCCCTTGCCGTGCACCACCTCGTCGTGCGAAATCGGCAGCACAAAGTTCTCGTTGAAAGCGTAGACCAGGCCAAAGCTCATCTCGCCCTGGTGGTGCTTGCGGTGCACCGGGTTGCGCTCCATGTATTGCAGCGTGTCGTGCATCCAGCCCAGGTTCCACTTGTAGTGAAAGCCCAGGCCGCCGGCATAAGTGGGGCGCGACACGGCGGGGAAGGCGGTGGATTCTTCGGCCAACGTGATGGCGCTGGGGCGCTCCTGCCCGATGACCTCGTTCATGCGTTTCAGGAACGCAATGCTCTCCAGGTTCTCGCGGCCACCGTGGGCGTTGGGAATCCATTCGCCGGGCTTGCGGCTGTAGTCGCGGTAGAGCATGGACGCCACCGCATCGACCCGCAGGCCATCAATGCCGAAGCGCTCCAGCCAGTACAGGCCGTTGCCGAGGAGGAAGTTGCTGACCTCGGTACGGCCCAGGTTGTAAATCAGCGTGTTCCAGTCGTTGTGAAAGCCCTCGCGCGGGTCGGCATATTCGTACAGGTGGGTGCCGTCGAAATTGCCCAGGCCATGGGGGTCGGAGGGGAAGTGCGCCGGCACCCAGTCCAGCAGCACGCCGATGCCGGCATCATGGCAGCGTTGCACAAAACGCAGCAGGCCGGCCGCATCGCCAAAGCGCGCAGTGGGCGCGTACAGGCCGACTGGCTGGTAGCCCCAGGAACCGTCGAACGGGTGTTCGCTGATGGGCAGCAGCTCCAGATGGGTGAAGCCCATATCCTGCGCGTAGGGCACCAGCAACTCTGCCAGTTCGTCCCAGGTCGGCCAGCGTGACATGCCGGTGCTGGCATCCACGATCCGGCGCCAGGAGCCCAGATGCACTTCGTAGATGCTTAAGGGCGCGTCCAGCGCATTGGCACTGCGGCGCAGTTCGGACGGCGGCTGTTTGTCCGGCATCGGCGCCACGATGCTGGCGGTGCCCGGGCGCAATTCGGCCTGGCGGGCGTAGGGGTCGGAGCGCGGCGGCAGCACCTCGCCGTTGCGGGCCAGGATTTCAAATTTGTACAGCGCCCCCACTGTCACGCCGGGCAGAAAAATCTCCCACACGCCGCACTCGCGGCGCAGGCGCATGGGGTGGCGCCGTCCATTCCAGCAATTGAAATCACCGATGACGCTGACGCGCGCCGCATTGGGTGCCCAGACGGCAAAGCTGGTACCGGCCACGCCGTCCATGGCACGTGGATGGGCGCCCAGGATTTCATAGGGGCGCAGGTGGGTGCCTTCGCCGAGTAGCCAGATGTCCATGTCCCCCAACACGGGGCCAAAGCGGTAGGGGTCTTCCAGGGTGGACGTTTGGCCATCGGCCCATTGCACCTGCAGGAGGTAAGAGGTGTCGGGCAGGGCCGGCAGGTTGACTGTCAGGAAGCCGTTGCCGTCACACGCCGTCCGTTCGCCCAGGGGCTGTTGGTGCAGACGGTCCAGAATCTGAACGGATTGGGCGCCGGGCAGGAAGGCGCGGATGGACACATCGTCGTTTGATAGTGGATGTGGCCCCAGTACGGCAAAGGGGTCGCCGTGGCTGCCGTTACAGATCTGTTGGATGTCGGCAGGGTGCAGCATGCAATGGCTCTCAAAAATGGTGTAGGTCAATCCGCCGCCGGTGCAACGTTCCAGATCTGGCTGGCGTATTCGCGGATGGTGCGGTCCGATGAAAAACCCCCCATGCCCGCGACATTGGCAATGGCCTTGGTGCACCACGCGCGCGGTTGGCGGTACAGGTCATCGACGCGCAACTGGGTGGCCACGTAGGACTGGTAGTCGGCCAGCAACAGGTAGTGGTCGCCACCCCAGGCAAGCGATTCCACCAGCGCACGGTAGCGGCCCGGCTCGTCCGGGGAGAAGCGACCGTCCGCAATGGCGCTGAGCACATCCTTGAGCCCGGGCACGCTCTCAAAATAGCGCATGGGCTGGTAGCCGCTTTGCCGCAGGGCACGCACCTCGGGAGTCTTCAGCCCGAAGATGAAAATGTTGTCATCGCCCACCGCCTCGCGGATTTCGATGTTGGCGCCGTCATCGGTGCCAATCGTCAGTGCGCCATTGAGGGCAAGCTTCATGTTGCCGGTGCCAGAGGCCTCGGTGCCGGCGGTGGAAATCTGCTCCGACAGGTCCGCGCCGGGCATGATGACCTCGGCCACCGAGACGCCGTAGTTGGGGATGAACACCACCTTGAGCTTGTCACCAATGCGGGGGTCGTGGTTGATGATGCTGCCCACGTCGTGGATCAGGCGGATGATGGACTTGGCCGTGTGGTAGCTGGACGCCGCCTTGCCGGAGAAGATCACGGTGCGCGGCACCCAGTCGGCGTCCGGCGCGCGCAGGATGGCCAGGTAGCGCGTGACCACATGCAGCACATTGAGCAGTTGGCGCTTGTATTCGTGGATGCGTTTGACCTGCACATCAAACAGGCTGTCGGGGCTGACCGCAATGCCGGTGGTGCGTGCGATGTAGTTGGCCAGGCGCGCCTTGTTGGCGCGCTTGACGGCCATGAAGCGGTCCTGGAAATCGGCGTCACCTGCATGGGCCTTGAGACCCTTCAACTGTTCCAAATCCAGCCGCCAGTGCTTACCCAGCGTGTCGTCCAGCAACTCCGACAGCCCCGGGTTGGCTTGTGCCAGCCAGCGTCGGGGTGTGACCCCATTGGTCATGTTGGTGAAACGCTCGGGCCACAGGTCGGCAAAGTCGGCAAAGATGGTTTGCGTCAGCAGCCGGGAGTGCAGGGCGGATACGCCATTGACGGTGTGGCTGCCCACCACCGACAGGTGCGCCATGCGCACGCGGCGCTCACCATGCTCGTCGATCAGCGAGAGCCGTTCCAGAAAGCCGTTGTCGCCGGGGCGGTGGTTGGAGGCCAGCTCCAGAAATTCCTTGTTGATGCGGAAGATGATCTCCAGGTGCCGCGGTAGCACGTGCTGGATCAGGCTCACGGGCCAGGTCTCCAGCGCCTCGGGCATCAGCGTGTGGTTGGTGTAGGAGAAGGTCATGCCGCAGATCTGCCAGGCTGCATCCCAGTCCATGCCGTGCTCGTCGCACAGCAGGCGCATCAACTCGGCCACACCGATGGCGGGGTGGGTGTCGTTCAGGTGAATGGCGACCTGCTCGGCCAGGTTGTCCAGCGTGGGGAACTCGGCCAGATGGCGCTTGACCAGGTCCTGGATGGAGGCTGCCACGAAGAAGTATTCCTGCTTGAGCCGCAGTTCGCGTCCGGCCGGTGTGCTGTCATTGGGGTAGAGCACCCAGGAGATGTTCTCGAACTCGTTTTTCAGGTTGGCGGCGCGCGCGTAGTCGCCGGCGTTGAACACGCCCAGGTCGATATGGGCCGGTGCCACCGCTTTCCACAGGCGCAACGTGCTGACGTGGTCAGTACCGTGGCCGGGCACCACCATGTCGTAGGCCTTGGCCACCACTTCGCCGCCATGGCGCCATCGGGCGATGCCATCCACATGTTCGACCCAGCCGCCAAAGCGCACGGGGTAGGAGATGTCGGCCCGGGGAAACTCCCAGGGCGTGCCGTCCTGCAGCCAGGGATCGGGGTACTCCACCTGCGCGCCCTTGTGGATGCCCTGCGCGAACATGCCGTACTCGTAGCGGATGCCGTAGCCATAGGAGGGCAGGCCCAGCGTGGCCATGGAGTCCAGAAAGCAGGCGGCCAAACGGCCCAGGCCACCATTGCCCAGTGCCGCATCGGGCTCGCGTTCGGCGACATCCTCCAGTGTGTGGGCATGCAGGGCCAGCCCCTGTGCGGCGCCACCCGTCAGGTTCAGGGCCGCCAGCGCATTGGACAGCGTGCGACCCATCAGGAATTCCATCGACAAATACACCACGCGGCGGGCCTTGTTGGCGTGTTCCTGGGCCTGGGTCTCGACCCAGCGCTGGGACAGCTGTGCGCGCGCCAGTTGGGCCACGGCAAGCATCAGGTCGGTGGTGGTGGCGTCTTCAGAGGCGACGCCGACCGTGCTGAGCAGGTGTTGCTCGATCTGGGCCGCCTGGGCATGTTTGGCAATCAGGGGGATAGACGACACAGGACAATCCTTAGTATTGGTGGGCGGCTAGCGCAAGATACGCATGGATTTTCGCACGCAGTCAGCCAAGCAACAGCGGCGGGTATTAAGATGGACCTGCCGAGTGAAAATGCACCAATACCGGGAGTAAGTATGACCCTGAACGAACAGGCACGTAGCCTTGATTTGCCCAAACGCGCCGTTGCGCTGGTGTTGGCTGGCGGACGCGGCAGCCGTCTGATGAGTTTGACCGACAGACGCGCCAAGCCGGCGGTCTATTTTGGTGGCAAGTTCCGCATTGTCGACTTTGCCCTGTCGAATTGTCTGAACTCCGGTATCCGCCGTATTGGCGTGATCACGCAGTACAAATCCCACAGCCTGTTGCGGCACTTGCAGCGCGGCTGGGCGTTCCTGAAGACCGAGATGAATGAATTCGTGGACCTGCTGCCTGCGCAGCAACGCAACGACAACGAGAACTGGTACCGGGGCACGGCCGACGCGGTGTACCAGAACCACGACATTCTGGAGGGCTACGACGCCGACTACATCGTGGTGCTGGCGGGTGACCACATTTACAAGATGAATTACGCGCTGATGCTGGCGGATCACGTCGAAAAGGGTAGTCCTTGCACCGTGGGTTGCATTGCGGTTCCGCGTAGCGAGGCTACATCTTTTGGCGTGATGGCCATTGACGAGAACCGCAAGGTGATCGAGTTTGCCGAGAAACCGTCAGACCCGGCACCCATGCCGGGCCGACCTGATCAGTCGCTGGCCAGCATGGGAATCTACATCTTCAATGCGGACTACCTCTATCGGGAGCTGGAACGCGACATGGCAGACCCGGATTCCAGTCATGACTTTGGCAAGGACATCATTCCCCGCGCGGTAAGTCGTGGCGATGTGGTGGCCCACCCGTTCTCGCTGAGTTGTGTGCCCGCCGCCAAAGAGGGGAGCGAGCCGTATTGGCGCGATGTCGGAACCATTGACGCCTACTGGGATGCCAATATCGACCTGACGGCCACCGACCCTTTACTCAATCTGTACGACACGCACTGGCCCATCTGGACCTACCAGGCGCAGTTGCCTCCGTCCAAGTTTGTGCACAACCAGGATGACCGGCGCGGCATGGCCATTGAATCGTTGGCATCGGGTGGCTGCATCGTTTCGGGGCGGGTGTTTCGGTCCGTGCTGTTTTCCAGCGTGCGGGTGCATTCCTATTCCACGGTCAACTGGTCGGTGCTGCTGCCCAGTTCCGAAGTCGGGCGCGGCGCACGTCTGACCCGGGTGGTATTGGATCGGGGTGTCATCATCCCCGACGGCATGGTCATTGGCGAGGATGCCGAGCTGGATGCGCAACGTTTTCACCGCAGTCCCAATGGCGTGACCCTGGTCACGGCCGCCATGCTCGCAAAGCTGGCAGCATGAGGGTCTTGTTCGCGGCCGCAGAGGTGTTTCCCCTGGTCAAGACGGGTGGCCTGGCCGATGTGGCCGGGGCTCTGCCCGAGGCCCTGGTGGCAGGTGGTGCCGACGTGCGGCTGATCTTGCCCGGTCTGCCGGCCATTATGGCTGGCATGGAGCAATTGGCGCCGGTGTGTGAACTGGGGGCCATGTTTGGTGCGGGCCGTGTCACCCTGCGTCTTGGGCGCATGGCGCACAACGGTATGCCTGCCTATGTCGTTGATGCGCCCTATCTGTTCCGGCGTACCGGCAACCCCTATCTGGCGCACGATGGCAAGGACTGGCCGGACAACCTGCAGCGCTTTGCCCTGCTGGGCTGGGCGGCGGCACACCTCGCGGCCGGCGAACTGGACCTGGACTGGGCGCCCGATGTGCTGCATGTGCATGACTGGCATGCCGCCATGGCCTGCGCCTATGTGGCCAGCCATCCCGGTGGTGGTGTTGCCACGGTGTTCACCATCCACAACCTGGCCTACCAGGGGCTGTTTGCCATGGACGACTTCCACCTGCTGGGTCTGTCCTCGCGGTTGAGGGTGTCGCAGGGGCTGGAATTCCACGGCCTGCTGTCATTCATGAAGGCCGGTCTCAAGTTTGCACACCGGGTGACCACGGTCAGCCCAACCTATGCACGAGAGATCGCCACTGAGGAATTTGGCTGCGGGTTGGACGGTGTGATTCGCGCCCTGGGCGGGCAGGTGAGCGGCATTCTCAATGGTGTGGACCATGCTGTGTGGAATCCAGCCCAGGATACCCAAATTCCACATACCTACTCTGCCCAAGCGCTGGGCGGTAAGGCCCTGTGCAAGACTGCCTTGCAACAGGAGCTGGGCCTGTGCGTGGATGCCAAGGCGCCGCTGTTTACCGTGGTGAGCCGGCTCACATCGCAAAAGGGCCTGGACCTGGTGCTGGCCGCCCTGACGGACCTGATGCAGGGCGTGGCCGAGGGGGGCTTTCAACTGGCCGTGCAAGGCAATGGAGACCCAGATCTGGAGACCGCTTTCACCGCTGCGGCACAGCGCTACCCCGGGCGGGTGGCGGTACGCCTGCGCTATGACGAGCCGCTGGCCCACCGCATGATGGCCGGCGCCGATGCCATGCTGGTGCCCTCACGGTTTGAGCCCTGTGGACTGACCCAGTTGTATGCGCTGTGTTACGGCACGGTGCCCGTGGTGCGCCGTGTGGGTGGGCTGGCCGACACTGTGGTGGACACTACACCGCAGTCCCTGGACTCAGACACTGCGACCGGCTTCCAGTTTGGGCCGGCAACCGCGTCGGCTTTGTCAGACGCCATTGCACGTGCAGTGCAGGCCTACGGCCAGCCAGCACAGTGGCAGCAGTTGATGCTGCGTGGCATGGCCCAGGACTTCTCCTGGCAAGTTGCCGCCAGCCAGTATCTGGCACTGTACGAAGCCGCACGCCAAAGCGTGCCGGTGTTTGGTCGGCTGGCGAACGGCTGACCTCAGCTCTTGGGCAGCGTGTGCAGCGGAATGTCCTTGTCCGCAGCCAGCTTGTCCAACTGCGCACGGGTCTGTGTCAGCAGGAAGGAGGCGATGGCAGCGTGCGTTTCGGGTGCGAACATGGCCATGATGTTGGACGTCTTCAGGCCCACCGCCGTTGCCAGGGACGCTGCAAAGTGCGGCTCCAGCGCCGCCACGGCCACGCGGCCATCTTTGCAGGGGTAGACGCGGTAACCGGCGTGGCCACCACCCACGGCTGCACCTGGTTTGGTCAGGCCCCAGGTCCGTGGCAGTGCCAGGTAGGCGGCCGCATCGGAGAGTGCTATGTCCAGGCGCACGCCTTTGCCCTTTTGCAACTGGTGCAGACGTGCCTGCAGCACCGCCTCGGATGCCATCAGCGAGCCACCCATGTCGGCGTACAGCGTGGGCGGCAACTCCAGTCCGCCGACCAGGTTGTTTTCAGCCAGATAGGTCAGGTCATGGCCCGGCTCTTCGGCCCGCGCGCCGGGTGCGCCGACGATAGCCACCAGCGACAGCGTGGGGTAGAGCTTGTGCAGGGCTTTCCAGTCCAGCCCCAGTTTTTGCAGGGCAGATGGGCGAAACGAGGTCAGCAGCACATCGGTCTTGGCCAGTTCCCGGTGCAGGGCCTTCTGACCCTTTTCGGACTTCAGATCGGCGGTTGCAATGCGCACGCCCTGGTGCAGGGTGTCATAGGCATTGCGGTTGTACAGGCCCATGGGATCGCCCGATGCCCCTTTGGGCGCGCTCGGGTGGGCCGGCGGCTCCAGCTTGACGCAGCGCGCGCCCATTTGCTGGCAGCGCATCAGCGCGGCAGGGCCGGGCAGGTTCAGGGCGAGGCTGAGGATGCGGACCCCCTTGAGTGGGAGCTGGGGTTTGGGTGAGGCGGTAGATGGGGCGGGCATGGATGTTTGTTCGGGACAAGGATGAATAGGAAGCGTGGGCGTTATATGCTACCAATATAGGAGCATATAACGCCCATTTTACGAGGGCTAGAGGCCTATTTGACCCCTAACCGCCTTGCCAGAGTCACGGTTTGATGGTGACACTAACGCCCTGACTATAGAGGGTGTGCGGAGCAGTCATGATGCGGTAGCCGTAATGCGCCGGCCCATCCTGCCAACTGTACAGGGAGGCAAACTGTGGGGGAATTGCACCCAGGGTCAGGTCGGGTGTCAACACAAACTGCTGCCCATTACCCAAGGCCATCAGCACCGTGCCGTCCAACTGCACCACCATGGAGCCCCCCATCAGGCCGACCTGGGTTTGCAGTGCACCGGGGTCCAGCACGGCCGGGCGCAGTATCTGGGTGTTGCCATTGGCGTCGGTAAAGCGCAGCAACCCATCGAGTCCAAAGCCCAGGCTGGGGCCGCCCGACGTGCCGGTGGTCACCACAAAGTCCGGGCGCACCACGTAGTAGGTACCGTTGAACAAGACCGTGATCACACCCTGTTGATTGATCTGCGCCGTTGTTCCCATGCCAGCCAAGATCGCACCCAGCCCGCTAGGGTTGAAGAGGGCGGGTGTCACATTCAGGGAGCCGCAACTGGTCACCACATCCAGCGGATTGGTACCTTGGTTGTGCAGACCGGTGCTGCGCGCATCGGTGGTGCTGGCCGCCAGCGGATAGAAGGAGATGAGCTGGCCGTTCCAGCCCACCCGCACCTCACCATTGGCAGTCTGGCCCAGATACACCGCATCGCCGCCCAGGGTCTGTCGCAGGGTGTCTATCAGACAGTTGCTGATGGCCGGGCCCGAGCCACTGCCCATGTTGACAACGCCAGGCAGGCCGTTGATGCCGGGTAGCGGTGCCGGTGTGGGCAGTGGGGTGAACGGGTCTGACACCGGATCAGGCACAACCACAGCTGCGGTGGTCAGTGTCGCGGTGGAAGCGCCAGCCGACAGGTTACCGGCCGCATCCTGGGCCACCACATAGATGTCATAGGTCGTGCTGGCGCTCAGACCGGTGATGCTGAAACTGCCTGCCGTTGCATTGGGCAGGGCACCACTGCCGTGGGCCACCACGGTCACCGCGCCATAGGCCACGCCTGCCTGGGTCTGGGCCACGGTGGGGGCGGCAGACCCGCCGGCCACGGCGATCCAGTAGCCCATGGCCTTCTCGCTGGACGTCGCCGCCAGGGCACCACCGCTGGTGGTGGGTGCGCTGGTCGCCACAGCGCTCAGCGTCGGTGCGGTCGCGTCCAGCACATGGGTGGCGCCGGCCTCGGTGACCAGGCCAGCGGCATAGGCGTTGCCGGCCACATCGGTGAGGGTGGCTGGTGGCGTAACCTTGAGGTGGGCGTTGGCTGCCACATTGGTGATGGTGGTGGCTGCGTTGCTCAGGTCCACGGCGCTCAGGGTCAGGGTGACCTGATTGCCACCGGCCAGGGCCACGCTGGCTACGCTGTAGGCCGGTGTTCCGCCATTGGCGGTCACCGTCCAGCCAGCCGCACTGCCCAATGTGGCGGCATCCAGGTTCTCGCTGAAGGTGAGCACCAGCTTGTGCGGGTCAGCCTGGTTGTTGACCACGATGTTGGCCACGGGCAACGTAGGCGGGGTGGTTTCCACCAGCACGGCGGCCGTGGAGCCGACGCTGTTCAGGGTGAGGGTTGCATCGATGTTCGTGGCATTTCGGATCGTGCCGCCGTTGAGGGTCAGGGCGCCCACGGTAATGCCATTGCCGTCGGCCTGGCCAGCCAACACGGTGTAGCGGAACAGGCTTGTAGTGGGTGTGGGTGAGGACACGTAATCGGCCTGCACCGTGGTGGCTCCAATCACCAGCGCAATGCGTGGCGTACCGGTGACGGTGGTGTTCTGATCCCAGGTGACGGTGAAGTTCAGGGCCCGGCCCACGCCGTAGCTGCCATTGGCTGGAACCGTTACGCTGGTCACGGCAGGGCCGGGGGCTGGCGTCACGGAGTTGGATGCGGCGGAGGCCGCTCCGGGTCCGGCCGCGTTGGTGGCGGTCACGGTGAAGGTGTAGGCAACGCCATTGGTCAGGCCGGTCACGGGGATGGGACTGGCAGCGCCGGTGCCGGTCAGGCCGCCGGGGTTGGAGGTGACGGTGTAGCCGGTGATGGTGGCGCCACCATTGAAGGCTGGCGCCGTGAAGGTCACGCTGGCCTGGGTATCACCTGCCGTCGCTGTGCCAATGGTGGGTGCGCCAGGTGCCACGGCAGCGACGGTGAACGAGCGTGAGACTTGACTGGCGGGCAGGAAGCTGCCGTTACCGGCCTGGTCGGCATTGATGGTGCAGGTGCCGGTGGTGACGAAGGTCAGTGCGCCACCGCTGGTGATGGTGCAGACACCGGTGGTGCTGGACGTGAAGGTCGGTGTCAGGCTGGAGTCGGCAGTGGCTGTCAGCGTCGGTGTGGTTCCGAAGTTCTGGGTTCCGGGGTTGGCAAACGTGATGGTTTGTGCCGCCTTGGGGGTGACCGAATTGGATGCCGCGGAGGCGCTACCTGGGCCAGCCGAATTGGTCGCCGTGACGGTGAACGTGTAGGCCGTGCCATTGGTCAGACCGGTAACGATGACGGGGCTGGTGGCATTGGTGCCCGTGGCTCCACCAGGGTTGGCTGTGGCGGTGTAACTGATGATGGCCGCGCCACCGGTGGAAGCTGGAGCGCTGAAGGTGATCGAGGCCTGGGTGTCGCCCGCAGTTGCCGTGCCAATGGTTGGCGCGTTGGGCACCACGGCATTGACGGTGAACGAACGGCTCACGGTTGCGGCAGCGTTGTAGGTGGCATTGCCGGCCTGATCGGCATCAATGGTGCACGTGCCAGCCGTGACAAAGGTCAGCGCGCCGCCACTGGTGATGGTGCACACGCCAGTGGTGCTGGAGGTGAAGGTCACGGACAACCCCGACGTGGAACTGGCACTCAGCGTCGGCGTGGTGCCAAAGTTTTGCGCGCCGGGGTTGGTGAAGGTAATAGTCTGCGCGGCCTTCGGGGTGACGGAGTTGGAGGCAACTGAGGCCGATCCGGTACCCGCGGAGTTGGTGGCGGTCACCGTGAAGGTGTAGGCGGTGCCATTGGTCAGGCCGGTCACGGTGATGGTGCAGGCAGCCGGGCCGGCACAGGTGCCGGTCGCGCCGCCCGGGTTGGCCGTTGCGGTGTAGGTCGTTATCGCGGCGCCACCATTGGAGCCGGGGGCGGTGAACGTAACCGAGGCTTGTGTGTCACCTGCGGTGGCGGTGCCGATGGTCGGGGCACCTGGAACGGTAGCCGGTGTGACACTGTTGGACGCGGCGGAGGCGCTGCCGGTGCCCGCAGAGTTGGTCGCCGTTACCGCAAATGTGTAGGCCGTGCCATTGGTCAATCCCGTCACGGTAATGGCGCACGCGGCAGGTCCGGCGCAGGTACCGGTAATGCCACCGGGGCTCGATGTGGCGGTGTAAGTGGTTATGGCTGC
>JBBQLM010000029.1:0-54516 GCA_038327925.1 Burkholderiales bacterium
GTGCACCAGCAAGTCATTACCTGTTTATTCATACAGCTAGCATAACGCCTTGCGCAAATTATGGTGGACATATTTGCAGTGTTGGCGCAAAAAACGAAATGGCATGCATCCTGCTTAGGGGGTATATCCCGCAACCCTTCAGGACTATCCCCATGAACCTCCAAACCAAATCCATCCTTGTTCTTGCAACAGCTGCCTTGCTTGGTACCAATGCCATGGCGCAAACGGCTGCTCCAGCCGCCGCACCCGAATCCAGCCTGAGCTTCAATGTGGGCGTTGTCAGCGACTACCGCTTCCGCAGCGTTGCACAAACATCGTTCAAGCCGGCCCTGCAAGGCGGTGTCGATTTTTCACACGCAAGTGGTTTCTATGTAGGTGCCTGGGGATCCAATGTGAGCTGGATCAAAGACTACGTGGGCGCGACTGACGGCACGCTGGAAGTGGACCTGTACGGTGGTTTCAAGGGTGAAATCACCTCCGGCCTCAACTTCGATGTGGGCGTTATCACTTACCAATACCCTAACAACACCGCTGATCAGGTGCTGGTCAACGCCAACACCACAGAAGTCTATGGCGCGCTGACCTACGGCATCGTCACCGTCAAGTACAGCCAATCCACCGGCAACTTCATCGCCAACCCCAACAGCTCGGGCAGCTCCTACCTCGAAGCCGCAGCGACCTTTGACCTGGGTGGCGGCTTCTCGCTGACACCACACGTTGGCCGCCAGACCGTCACCAACCAGGGTGGTAACGGTGATTACACCGACTTCTCGCTGGCGCTGGGCAAAGACTTCGGCAATGGTTTGTCTGCCACCCTGGCGGCCTACACCACCGATGCCAAAGACTCCTTCTACAAAGTCGGAACTTTTGACAATCTGGGTAAAAACGCCGTCACCGTCGGCGTGAAGTACACGTTCTGATTCAGTCCACCCTTCAAGGAAACAGTATGAAACTCGTAACGGCGATCATTAAACCGTTCAAGCTGGATGAGGTGCGCGAAGCCTTGTCTGGCATGGGCGTGCAGGGCATCACAGTCACCGAAGTCAAAGGCTTTGGCCGCCAAAAAGGCCACACCGAGCTGTACCGCGGCGCGGAATACGTGGTCGATTTCTTGCCCAAGGTCAAGATCGAAGCCGCCATTGACGATGCACTCGTTGAGCGCGTCATCGAGGCGATTGAAGGCGCGGCCCGCACCGGCAAGATCGGTGATGGCAAGATTTTTGTGTACGACCTGGAGCAGGTCGTTCGCATCCGTACCGGTGAAACAGGAAAAGAGGCCCTATGAAAAAACTACTCGTATCCCTCGCGCTGGGCTGGGGCCTGCTGACAGCCGGTTCGGCTGCACTGGCGCAGACCGCAGCACCCGCCGCCTCGGCACCTGCTGTAATGGCATCCGCTGAAGCTGCTGCGCCAATGGCCGCGCCTGCGGCTGCCGCAGCTCCTGCTGCAGCAGAAGCTGCGGCACCGGCCGCTGCGCCCGTACCAGTCCCCAACAAGGGCGACACCGCCTGGATGATGGTCTCCACCATGTTGGTCATCATGATGACGATACCTGGCTTGGCATTGTTCTACGGCGGCCTGGTCCGCAGCAAGAACATGTTGTCGGTGCTGATGCAGGTCATGGTCACGTTCTCGATGATCGTGGTGCTGTGGTTCATCTACGGCTACAGCCTGGCGTTCACCGAAGGCAACCAGTTCATCGGCGGCTTTGACCGGCTGTTCATGAAGGGCATCTGGGACAACGTTGCGGGCACCTTCGCTCCGGCGGCCACCTTCAGCAAGGGTGTCTACATTCCGGAAATCGTGTTTGCCGCCTTCCAGGCCACGTTTGCCGGTATCACCTGCACGCTGATCGTTGGTTCGTTTGCCGAGCGCATCAAGTTCTCCGCCGTGCTGGCTTTCATGGTGCTGTGGTTCACCTTCAGCTACGCTCCCATGGCCCACATGGTCTGGTTCTGGATGGGTCCTGACGCCTACGCTTCCAAGGAAGTGGCCGACGCCATGACCGCCAAGGCCGGCATGCTGTGGCAGTGGGGTGCGCTGGACTTCGCTGGCGGTACCGTGGTGCACATCAACGCCGCCGTCGCTGGTCTGGTGGGTGCCTTCTTCATCGGCAAGCGTATCGGTTACGGCAAGGAAGCCATGGCTCCGCACAGCCTGACATTGACCATGGTCGGTGCCGCGTTGCTGTGGGTGGGCTGGTTCGGCTTCAACGCCGGCTCCGCGCTGGAAGCCAATGGCTTTGCCGCCCTGGCCTTCATCAACACCTTTGGCGCCACCGCTGCAGCCGTGCTGACCTGGTCCATTGGTGAAGCCATGGTCAAGGGCAAGGCCTCCATGCTGGGTGCTGCATCCGGTGCGGTGGCGGGTCTGGTTGCCATCACACCCGCTGCCGGCAACGTCGGCGTCGGTGGTGGCCTGATCATCGGCCTGATCGCCGGCTTTGCTGGTCTGTGGGGCGTGACCGGTCTGAAGAAGATGCTCGGCGCAGACGACTCGCTGGACGTGTTCGGCGTGCACGGTGTCTGCGGCATCCTGGGCGCGCTGTTGACCGGTGTCTTCGCATCGCCCTCGCTGGGTGGCCCCAGCGCCATGGGCGACTGGGTCACGGCGACCATGATCGCTCCCGCTGACTACTCCATCGCTGGTCAGGTGTGGATCCAGGCCAAGGCCGTTGGCGTGACCGTGCTGTGGTCCGGCATCGTCTCCGCGATTGCCTACTTCATCGTTGACAAGACCATTGGTCTGCGTGTCAGCGAAGAAGACGAGCGCGAAGGTCTGGACATCACGTCCCACGGCGAAACCGCTTACAACCGCTAAGCACTTCGCCCGGTTTCAATCCGCTTGAAACCCCGGCCCGGGAGGACGCAAGTTCTTCCGGGCTTTTTTGCGTCTGCAGGGTGCACAATTTCACTGTCCCAACTTCCCACGAGCCCCCACCATGTCCAACCCTGTCAGCCAGCATTGCGCCGTGGAGCGTGCGTGATGCAGTGGCACACCGTTGCACCCCAGACCTTTGAACTCGGCGAGTCGCCTTTCTGGCACCCGCAGGAGCAGACCCTGTACTGGGTGGACATCGTGGGCCGGCAGCTCCTGCGCGCCAATGTCTACATGGGCACGGTGGAGACCTGGGACATGCCCGGCGAGCCCGGCTGCATGGCACCGGCGGCCAACGGCGGCCTGGTGATTGCGCTGCGCCACGGCATCTTCCGCGCCCGCGAGTGGCGCGGTGCCTTGGAGCCCATTGCTACTCTGCCCTACGACACCGCGACCGTGCGTGCCAACGATGGCAAGTGCGACCCGCTGGGGCGCTTCTGGGTCGGCACGCTGGACGAGACCAAGCGCCAGCGCGCGGCGGGCCTGTATGTGGTGGATGGCCGTAGTGGCCGCGCGCCCCAGGTGCAACAGCACGTGGCCGATGCACTCACCGCCAACGGCCTGGCCTGGAGCCCGGATGGCCGCACGATGTACTGGGCGGATACCCCCAACCACCGCGTGCAGGCTCGGGATTGCGACCTGCAGACCAACACCCTGTCCGCACCGCGCGTGTTCCAGTCATTTGCACCCAAGCCGGATGGCTGGCAATGGGGTTCGACGGTTCCCTATGGTGGACGACCCGATGGCGCTGCGGTGGACGTGCAGGGCAACTACTGGGTGGCGCTGTACGAGGGCCAACGCATCTGCCAGTTCGCGCCGGATGGCCGTTTGCTGATGGAGATTCCCACGCCCACTCCGTGCCCGACC
Organism: Burkholderiales bacterium; assembly: GCA_038327925.1. Taxonomy (GTDB): domain Bacteria; phylum Pseudomonadota; class Gammaproteobacteria; order Burkholderiales; family Burkholderiaceae_C; genus Allorhodoferax. Next base: position 3,745 of record JBBQLM010000029.1, read on the forward strand.
ATGCCCTGCTTCGGCGGCGAAGACCTGAAGACCCTGTACCTGACCAGCGCACGCCATGGCCGCAGCGCGGCCGAGCTGGCAGCGTTCCCGCAGTCGGGCTGCGTGTTCTCCACCCGGGTTGAAGTGATGGGTCTGGCGGTGAATTGCTACGTAGACGAATGAATCGCGGGACGGCCGCGGATGTTTTTGGCGGCTGCCGTTTCAAAAAATTCACGCCGCGCCAGCAGCACCCCCGCTACCATGCGAGGCATGCAAACCATGGACTCCACGCTTCACCAGATCACCGACCGCATCCGCGCCGCAGCGGCCGACGGCACCCCGCTGCGCATCCGTGGCGGTGGCTCCAAGGACTTTTATGGCAATCGGCTGGAAGGCGAGTTGCTCGACACCACCGGCCTGTCCGGCATCCTGAGCTATGAGCCCACCGAACTGGTGGTGACCGTCGGTGCCGGCACCCAGCTGGCGGAGCTGGAGGCCCTGCTGCTGGAGCGTGGCCAGTGCCTGCCGTTTGAGCCACCGCATTTCGACTGGTCACAGAACACCGGCGCGACCGTAGGCGGCATGGTCGCCGCCGGCCTGAGTGGTCCGGCCCGCGCCAGCGCTGGTGCCGTGCGCGAATTTGTGCTGGGCCTGCACCTTATCAATGGCCGGGGCGAGGAGCTGGTCTATGGCGGCCAGGTCATGAAGAACGTGGCGGGTTACGACGTCTCCCGCATGATGGTCGGCAGCATGGGCACGCTGGGGCTGATCACCGAGGTCTCGCTGAAGGTTCTGCCCATTGCCCCGGCCGAGGCCACGCTGGTGTTTGCGCTGGACCAGGCCAGTGCGCTGGAGTGCCTGCACCGCTGGGGCGGCCAGCCCTTGCCACTCAATGCCAGCTGCTGGGTGCATGACGACACCGCTGGCCCGACTGGCCAGGACCTGCTGTTTGTGCGCCTGCGCGGCGCCGTGGCGGCGGTGGAAGCGGCTTGTCAGAAGATGCTGGCCGAAGTCACCGGCCAGCGCATGGACAACGCGCAGGCCCAGGGTGACTGGGCGCTGTGCCGCAACCAGCAACTGCCGTTCTTTGCCCGGCCCACCGATCCGAACCTGGCCCTGTGGCGCCTGAGCGTGGCGCAGACCGCTCCGGTGTTGGATCTGCCGGCCAGCCCACTGATCGAGTGGCACGGCGGCCTGCGCTGGCTCTGGGCGCCGCTGGAGGCAGGCCCCGCGCTGCAGGCCCAGGCCGCTGCATATGGCGGAAATGCTACTGTTTTTGTAGCGCCTCACGCATATTCCACGAGGGCTAGCGGCCAATTTGGCTTGCAAGAACCGGCGTTGATGGCAATCCAGCAGAGGCTCAAGGCCAGCCTGGACCCCAAGGGAATTTTCAACCCCCGCCGTCTGTTTGACGCCTGGTAACCCCGTTCACGCCCCCTTGACCCATGCAAACCACGCTTGCCCCCGAGTACCAGAACACCGCCGACGGTTTAGCCGCCGAAGCCATCCTGCGCAAGTGCGTGCACTGCGGCTTCTGCACCGCCACCTGTCCCACCTACCAGCTGTTGGGTGACGAGCTGGACGGCCCGCGCGGGCGCATCTACCTGATGAAGCAGGTGCTGGAAGGCCATGAGCCCACCCGCAAGACCCAACTGCACCTGGACCGCTGCCTGACCTGCCGCAACTGCGAAAGCACCTGCCCCAGCGGCGTGGACTACGGCCACCTGCTGGACATTGGTCGCAAACTGGTGGATGCCAAGGTGCCTCGCCCCGCAACCGAGCGCGCCGTGCGCTGGGCGTTGAAGGAAGGCATTCCGTCACCGCTGTTCAGCCCGGCCATGGCCCTGGGCCAACTGGTGCGACCGCTGATGCCCGCCGCGCTGAAAAACAAGGTGCCGCCCAAACAGGACGCCGGCACCTGGCCCACACGCCAGCACGCGCGCAAGGTGCTGATGCTGGCCGGCTGCGCGCAACCGGCCATGGGCCCCAACATCAACAGCGCCACCGCCCGGGTGCTGGACGCCGTGGGCATCCAGACCGTGGTGGCGCCCAAGGCCGGCTGCTGCGGCGCGGTCAAATTCCACCTGAACGACCAGGACGGTGGCAAGGCGGAGATGCGCGCCAATATCGACGCCTGGTGGCCCCAGGTGGCGGATGGCAGCGTGGAAGCGATTGTGATGAACGCTTCCGGCTGTGGCGTCACGGTCAAGGAATACGTCCACATCCTGCAGGACGACCCGGCCTACGCGGCCAAGGCGGCGCGCATCAGCGAACTGACCAAAGACCTGAGCGAGTTGCTGCCCATCATCGTGCAGGCCCTGCAGACCGGGGACGCGGCGCTGACCCAGCGCATCCGAGCCAAGGCGCCCAAGCTGGCCTTTCACCCGCCGTGCAGTTTGCAGCACGGCCAGAAGCTCAAAGGCGGCGTGGAGCAGCACCTGGGCGCGCTCGGTTTTGACATCCGCACGGCGATGAACGAGAGCCACCTGTGCTGTGGCTCGGCCGGCACCTACAGCGTGCTCAACCCCGAGCTGGCCACCCAGTTGCGCGACCGCAAGCTGGGCCACCTGGGGGAGTTGCAGCAGGAGGTCATCGTGTCGGCCAACATCGGCTGCATCACCCACCTGCAAAGCGGCACCGCAACCCCAGTGCGTCACTGGATCGAGGTGCTGGATGAGGCACTGCGCTCACACTCCTGACGGAGTTTTCCCAGTCGCTGCGGTCGGGGTGTAGCCCGCCATAAAGTGCTCGAAGTCGGTGGCCGACATGGGTCGTGCATAGAAATAACCCTGCACGTAATCACATTCCACCGAGGCCAGCAAGTCGCGCTGCTGGGCGGTTTCCACGCCCTCGGCGATCACCTTGATACCCAGCGCGTGAGCCATCACGATGATGGCCTTGCATAAGGCCAGATCGGTGGAGTCGGCAATCAGGTGACGTACAAACGACTGGTCGATCTTGACGAAGTCGATGTCAAACTTTTGCAGGTAGGACAGGGAGGAATAGCCCGTTCCAAAGTCATCCAGCGACACCCGGATGCCAGCATCGCGCAGCGCCAACAGCGTGTCAGCCACCTGGTTGCTGGTATTGAGCAGCAGGCCTTCGGTGATCTCCACCGCGATACAGTCCCCTGGCAAATCCTGGGCCTGCAATTGATCGGCCCATGGCGTGCGGCCAGCGCCGTCATGGTGAAACTGCACCGGGGACTTGTTGACGCTGATCTGGAACTGTGGCGAGAGCGCGCGCCGCCAGGCCTTCACCTGTCGGGCCGCTTGCTGGAACACCCAGTCACCAATTTCGACGATAAGCCCGCTGGACTCGGCGATTGGAATGAAGGCCGCCGGGCTGACCGGACCACGACTCGGGTGGTCCCAGCGGATCAGCGCCTCGGCCTTGTGGATGGAGCCGGTGGACAGCTCCACAATCGGTTGGTAGACCACGCGGAACTGGTGCTCCACCAGGGCCGTGCGCAGGTCGCCCGCCAAGCGTACCCGGGTCTGCGCCGCCTCCTGCAGCGCGGGGGTGAAGAAACTGAAGCGGTTGCGCCCTGCGCCCTTGGCCACATACAGGGCCTGGTCCGCAGCCTTGAGCAGGTTTTCGATGTGGCCGGCGTCCACCGGGTAAATGGCGATGCCGATGCTGGCCGACACGAACACCTGCTCGTTGCCGAGCTGGAACAACTGACCCAGCGCGTTCAGGATCGTTTGCAGAATGCCCTCCAGGTGATCGCTGATGGACAGCTCCGCCAGGATCACGGTGAACTCGTCTCCCCCCATGCGGGCGACTGTGTCGGACTGGCGCACGCAGGCCTGGATGCGCCGCCCGGCCTCCACCAGCAGCATGTCGCCCTGGTCGTGGCCCAGGGTGTCGTTGACCTCCTTGAAGTTGTCCAGATCAATGAACAACAGCGCAAGCCGCTGGCCGTCGCGGTCGCACTTCCTGGTCTCCTGCTCGAGCCGGTCGCGCAGCATGCGCCGGTTGGGCAGGCCGGTCAGGGTGTCGTAATTGGCCTGCTGGCGAATCAGAGCGTCGGTGGCCTTGCGTGACGTGATGTCCGTGGCATAAGCCAGCACACAGGGCTTTCCATTGAGCAAGGTGATTTCACCCGAAATGCTCACGTTGCGTTGCTGGCCGTTCTTGTGCATCCAGATCGACTCGTAGTCCACCAGACGACCCTCGGCGCGCATTTTTTGGGCCCACGGCAGGCGTGCTGCTTCGTTCGGCCAGACACCGACTTCCACTGACGTGCGGCCGATCAGGTCGTCCTTGGTCCAGCCGAAGTCCCTCTCAAAATTGGTGTTGACCTCCAGGAAACGACCATCCTCGGCGCTGGCAATCGAGCCCGCCACGGGGCAGGAACGGAAGGCGGTGGAGAACATCTGCTCGGAGCGGCGCAAGGTGGTGTCGGCCAGCTTGCGTTCGGTGATGTCCTGCAGCACCGACGTGCGTTTGAGCGGCCGGCCGTGGTCCCAGCTGGTGGTGCCCATGAAGCGGACCCAGATGGTGCGACCCTTGGCGGTCAGCATCTCCATCTCCACGTCGTGCGAGGTCTCCGTGGCATTCGGGTCCTGCGGCATCACCGGCTTGATCAGCTCCTGCGCACGGGGCGTGAAAAAGCGCTGGGTGGACGCCAGGTCACCGGGCGTGAACTCCTGCGGCGACAGTTCCAGGATGCGGTAGACACCGGCTGTCCAGTACACGGCGCCATTCACAAAGTCGCGCTCCCAGGCGCCCACACGGGCAATGGTCTGGGTGGCGTCGAGCAACTGGTTCAGGTGCTGGCGCTCGGCGTCGGCTTGCACGTAGTCAGTGACATCCGCATAGGTGCGCACCAGGCCGCCGGAGGGCAATCTCTGGGTTCGCACTTCCAGCGTGCGGCCCCTGGGGGTTTCACGCAGGTAGCGGTCGGGAAAGTTGTCGGTTGCCCGATGCGGGGAACTTGACAGGTATTGGCGCGCCTCGGGTGCGACCAGCTGCGCATCCGGCCCAAAATCTCCCCGCTCAACCTGAAAGCGGATCATGTCTTCGAGTCGCGGGTGCTGTGCAAGCAGTTGTTGCGGCAGGTCCAGCAACTCGCAGGCCCGGGTGTTGAACTGGCGCACCCGGCCATCAGCGTCCACCAGCACGATGCCCTGGCTGATGCTGGTCAGCGTGGTCTGCAGCAACTGGGCGTTTTCCTGCAACTGCGCGTTGAGTGTGCGAAGTGCTTCTTCGGAGTGTTTGCGCTCAGAGATGTCGGTGTGGGTACCGATCATGCGCAGCGGCTTGCCCTGTGCGTCACGCTGAACGACGGTGCCGCGCGTCAGAATCCACTTCCAGGAGCCGTCCTTGCAGCGCATGCGGAAATCCACAGCGTACGCGTGGGCCAGACCGTCCACGTGGGCCCGGGCTGCAGACTGCACCATCGCCAGATCGTCCGGATGCACCCGATCCTCAAAGTCCTGGTAGCCCCGGGTCAGCTCACCGGCCTGGTAGCCCAGAATTTCTTCCCAGTGTGCCGAGTGCGTTTGCGCACCGGTAACGATGTTCCAGTCCCACACCCCGACCCCAGAGCCTTCCAGGGCCATCTTCCAGGGGTTGTCCGCAGTCTGCGGGAGTGTCGGAGTGTCGTTCACGGTGGTCAGTATCCCATGACTATGGGAGGGAATACACACTGGTAAGTACCGAGATGAACGACTCCCTACTGACACTGCGTTGTCAGCAGGGGTGGCGCAGCATCAGGGCTTCATTCATCTGTTCAAGGAGCTTTTCATGTCTGTTGCCAACACCGCCACCCACGCCGCCACCTGGTTTGAAATCCCCGCCACCGACATCGACCGTTCGCAGGCCTTTTTCGAGGCCGTGCTGCAGCGCAGCCTGCGTCGCGAGGTCATGGGCACGAACACGCTGGCCGTGTTCCCGTATGCCAAAGACAGTGGCGCGGGTGGCTGTCTGCACAGTGGCGCGACCCGGCTGGAGCCCAGTGCCAGCGGCACCCTGGTGTATCTGGACTGCAACCCGTCCATTGATGCCGCCCTGGCGCGTGTGCAGCCGGCCGGCGGCAGTATCGCCGTGGACAAGCAGGCGCTGCCGCCTGGCATGGGCTTCATTGCCCACATCATCGACGTGGCGGGCAACCGCGTCGGCCTGCATGCGCTAGCCTGAGTGGGGCATCTCCGCCAGCCACTCGGCCCAGTAGTCGATACAGGCGCGGATCTTGGGCAGGCGCTGGCGTTCCTGCAGCATCACCGCATAGACCGGCACGCGCGGGTTGGCAAAGTGCCCGGTCAGCACCGGCACCAGGGCCCCGCTGGCCACCAGCGGGCGCGCCAGCAGGTCCATCAGCCGCCCAATGCCCACGCCGTGCTGCACCAGGCTCATCATCACCGCCGAGTTGTCGGTGCGGGTGTTGCCGCTCACCACCATCGCGCCCGGGTCCTTGGGCTTGCCGTCACCCTGCAGCGGCCAGCGGTTGAGCGCCGGGTTGGCGCTGTTGGCCAGCAGGTGGTGGTGGTGCAGGTCGTCGGGGTGCTGCGGGGTGCCGCAGCGTGCCAGGTAGGCGGGCGAGGCATAGAGCGAGCGGCTGTAGTCGCCAATCTGGCGCGCCACCAGGGTTTCGCTGGCCGGCGTGCCCATGCGGATGGCAATGTCGATGCCCTCGCGCGCCATGTCGGCCATGCGGTCATCGGCGTTGATGTCAATGTGCAATTGCGGATGGCGTTGGTACAGCCCGCACAGGCTGGGGGCCAGCACGTGTTCGGCCAACACCGGGCTCGCGCTGATGCGCACCCAGCCGCTGGGGCCACCGAGCCTGCCGGTCAACTCGGCACTGAGCTCGTCGGTGGTCTCCAGCAGGCGGCGGGCATAGGCCAGGAAGGTGTCGCCCTCGTCGGTCAGGCTCAGGCCGTGGGTGCTGCGGTGCAGCAGGCGCACGCCGCAGGCGGCCTCTAACCGCACCAGCGCGCGCGTGACCTGGCTGACCGGCACATCGCGCTCGCGGGCGGCGGCCGACAGGGTGCCCAGTTCGGCAATGCGGGTGAACAGGGCGATGTCATCGAGCTGGAGTTGCATGGGCCGATTGTGGTCTGGTTTTGCAGTAAGCGCAAAACCAATATGGATTTTTCGCTGTTTCCAATGTCGGGCTACATCAATACAGTTCAAACCATCATCCACCCACCGGAGTCCACCATGAACCACGATATCCCCGATGCCACCACGCTGGCCCGTTTGCACGACCAGGCCAAGATGGAAGCCAGCCGCCTGCGTGCCGAGGCGGTGGACGACTTCTGGCGCGGTGCCGATGCCGTGTGGCAGCGCGGTTTGCAGACCGGCCAGGCCGCACTGGAACGCAGTGCTACCCGGCTACAGGCGCGTTTGGCACGCCACAACAGCGCGCGCAATGGTCGTCGCTTCACCGCGCCAGGAGTCTGAGCATGCCCACCTTGCAACTCCAGGTCTCGCCGCTGCAGAATCCATCGCGCTACCGTGCATTGGCCCAAGCCTTGACCCGCCTGACCGCCGAGCATCTGGACAAGCGCGCCGAGGTCATCGCCGTGATGATCGACGACCTGCCTGCGGCCCGCTGGTATGTGGGCGGCGTTGATGTGCAGCGGCCCACTGCCTGTCTGGAAATCAGCATCACCCAGGGCACCAACACCGCGCAGCAGAAGGCGGCCTTCATCGCCGCGGCGTTTGCAGAGTTGCAGGACCAGTTGGGAGCCGGAGCGCCGCTGGCCGAGGCCAGCTACGTCATCGTGCGCGAGCTGCCTGCCGGTGATTGGGGCTATGGCGGCCAGACCCAGGCCGCGCGCCAGGCCGCACGCAAGCAGCAGGAGTCCGTGCATTCGCTAGCAATTTGATAGCTGTATGCGCAACATCCGCGAGGGCTAGGGGCCTAAAATGCTTGTAACACCATGCGCCGCGCCGACCGACTCTTTCACATCGTCCAACTCATCCGGGGCCGCCGCCTCACCACGGCGGCGTTCCTGGCTGGGCGGCTGGAGGTGTCCGAGCGCACGGTGTACCGCGACGTGGCCGACCTGCAGCACCAGGGCGTGCCGATTGAGGGTGAGGCCGGTGTCGGCTACCGCCTGGGAGCCGGGTTTGAGTTGCCGCCGCTGATGTTCAGTGCTGGTGAGGCCCGTGCGCTGGTCGCCGCCACGCGCCTGGCCCAGGCCTGGCTGGACCCGGCGCTGGCGCGCGATGCCGAGCAGGCGCTGGGCAAGATCCTGTCCATCCTGCCGCCACCGACCCGCGCCGCAGCAGAGAGTCTGGCCGTGTACGCGCCCAGCTTCAGCGTCGAGCCCGCCATCCAGCAGCGCCTGCAGACGCTGCGCGAGGCCACCCAGGCCCGCCGCCGGGTGCAGATGGACTACCGCGACGTGGCCGGCCAGACCAGCCAGCGCTGCGTGCGCCCGCTAGGCTGCTTCTTCTGGGGAAAGGTCTGGACAATGGCCGCCTGGTGCGAGACGCGCCAGGCCTTTCGCAGCTTTCGCATTGATCGTATGGATGCATTGGCGGTGCAGGAGTCGGTGTTCCGCGACGAAGCGGGCAAGACACTGGCGGATTTTCTGCGGCAGGTGGGGGCGGAGCTGCGTTAGCCTGCCTGCGGAAGCAAAGCCGTCTGCAGCACCTGCGCACAGCGGCGCAGCGCATCACAGGGCGAGTTGATCGCGGTGCGCACGCAGTCCAGGGCATATCCCGGTTCCTGGTGCAGGCGATCCGGGTCGATCCAGCAGCCCTGGCCGGCCATCAGCCATTTGAAATCCACTTCCAGCAGCAGGTCGGGGGTGTGCAGTTCGCAGGTATCGTTGTGCATGCTCGTCTCCGGTGACCGGCGTTGACGGATGCGTCAGCGTCTGTCGCAGACTATAGGAGCCGGGTGGCTGGCCGTGGCATGGAGAAGGAGGACGAAAGTGCCGCTTATTGGGCCAGTACGGCCTCAATGTCGTCGGCCATGCTTTCTGGCGTGTCGGTCGGGGCGTAGCGTTTGATGACCTGGCCGTCACGGCCGATCAGAAACTTGGTGAAGTTCCACTTGATGGACTTGGAGCCCAAGAGGCCGGGTGCCTCGGCCGCCATCCACTGGTACAGGGGGTGGGCATCGCTGCCATTGACATCGATCTTGGCCATCATCGGAAAACTCACGCCATAGTTGAGCTGGCAGAACTCGGCAATCTCGTCATTGCTGCCCTTGTCCTGTGCGCCAAACTGGTTGCACGGAAAGCCCAGCACCACCAGGCCCTTTTTGCCATAGGTCTCGTGCAGCGCCTCCAGGCCGGCAAATTGCGGCGTGAAGCCGCAGGCGCTGGCGGTGTTGACGATCAACAGGGGCTTGCCCTGGTATTTTTTCAGCGCCACCGTTTTTCCGGCGATGGTGAGGGCTTCAAAGTCGTATGCGCTGGCCATGGTGCGATTCCAAATGGTGGACGGGCTGTCACCATAGCACCAAGGGAAAAGACTATTGTTGCGTGGTGATATTGGTGTGAAGATTCCTGCAATAACAGCAGTTCACGTTGGGGGCCGTATTACATATAGCAGGGGACAAGGAGCCATGCCGGGATTCGCGGCGCTCAAGCGCTGGCGCGTCAAGGCCGAGGTGTTAAAGCAGGAGTACAACCAGGTCCAGGGCGATGCCGTCCTGGACACCCTGCGCCGTTTTGGCGTCGTGGTGTGGGTGGCGGTGCCGCTGCATTCGGCGCTGGCGTGGTGGTTCTTCCAATACCAGGCGCCGGTGGGGCGGGTGGCGATGCAGTCATGGGCCGATGCCGTGGCCTGGCTGCAAGCGGCCCTGGTTGTGGCGCTGCTGGCGTCGGCCGTGCTGGGTCGGCGTGTGGTTCGCCGGGGCGGTGCCCCCGGGTGGGGCGGTTTGCTCTTGCAGGCGGCCTTTTGCAGCGCCTACCTGACGTTTGGCGCGGCAGCGGCCATTCAGGATGTGGCGGTTGGCAATGGCATCGCCACCTTTCTGATCATTTCCATGGGTGTGGCCGTGCTGTCGCTGATGCGCCCGCTGTTTTCGGCGCTGATTTTTGGCCTGGCCTTTGGGGTGTTCTGGGGCATTTTGCGCACGGCATCCATAGATGCCACGTTGCTGGCCAGCTTCCAGATCCAGGCCCTGTCGACGGTGCTGATGGCGCAGTTGATCTCGGTGATGATGTGGCACCAGTACTCGCGCCGGGTGTTGCTGAGCCGCAAGCTGGGCCTGACCCACGCGGCCCTGCTGGCCAAGCAGCAGGAACTGGAAACCCTGGCCGAGCGCGACACGCTGACCGGACTGTACAACCGGCGCAAGTTCATGCAACTGGCCGAGCAGGAGTTGAGCCGCGCCGCGCGCATGCCCAGCGACATCTGCCTGTTGATGGTGGACCTCGATTTCTTCAAGCACATCAACGACCACTATGGCCACCCGGCCGGTGACGCGGTGCTGCAGCAGGTGGCAGGCATCCTGCAGCACGGGGTACGCAGCACCGATGTGGTGGCGCGCATGGGCGGCGAGGAGTTCATTGTTCTGATGCCCAATACGGCACGCTGCGGCGCACTGGCGGCCGCCGAAAAACTGCGCCACGCATTGAGTGAACACCCGTTGGACCTGGGGGAATGTCGGGTGCCGGTGACTGCCAGTATTGGCGTGACCGGTCTGGGACCGCAACAGCGCGCCTCCATCGACGTGTTGTATGCCGCCGCCGATCTGGCCCTGTATGCCGCCAAGAAAAACGGGCGCGACCGGGTTGAGAGCGCAGACCCCGCAACCGTGGAGGCGTTAGCCGAGTTTTCCGCCCTGCGCGCCTGAGGGAGACTTGTCAAACGACACGGTGGACAGCAGTGCGGCCAGAAGAATCAGCGCACCGCCAGCGATAACGCGCGGGCTGAGTTCTCCGGCGCCCAGCAGCACGGCCGAGGTGCTGGCAAACACCACCTCGGACAGCATGATGATTGAGGTGGCGCTGGCGCTCAGGCGCGCTGCGCCGTATTGGAGGCCCACATTGCCGGCCAGGAAGAAGACACTCAGCCCGCCGATCCAGCCCAGCCAAGCCGGCGCCAGCGGGGGCAGGGCGGTGACCAGGCCCTGCTGCATGCCCAACAGCGCAGCCAACGCCGCCATGGCCGCACCGCCGCCAAACATCGCCAGCATGCTGGACGCCGTGGGCGCACCGTGCAGGCGGCGCAGCATCACATTGGTCAGTGCAAAGGAGAATCCGCCCATCACCGCCAAACCGTCGGCCAGCGTCTGCGGCCAGGGCCAGGGGGACTCTGGCGTTTTGAGCACCACCACCACGCCGACCAGGGCCAGCGCCAGGCGGGCCAGGGATGCGGCGTTGGGCCGCTCCCCCAACAGTGGCCAGGCCAGCACCACCACCCAGGCCGGCATCAGGTAAAACAACAGCACCACGCGCACCACATCGCCTACGGTGACGGCCCAGTTGAAGCCGACATTGGCCAGTCCGGATGCAATCAACAGCGTCCACAGACCTGGGTGCTTCAGAAAACCGCGCCAGGCGCCGGGACGCAGAACCGTCAGGCAGACCAGGGCGAACAGATAGATGAGTGCGGTGGCCCACAGCGGGTGCACACCCAGACCCTGCAACTGGCGAAACGGCCACCAGGACACGCCCCAGGTAAAGGCATTGAGCAGCAGCGCCAGCGCCGCCAACCATCTAACCATGCAGGTTGTCGTGGCGGGCAATTTCCAGCAAATTGGCCACGTCGGCGGCGTGCTTGCGGCAGTTGTCTTCGTGCCAGCGCTTGATCAGCCACATGAAGCCGGCCACCACCACGCCGAACACGGTGATGGCGCCAAAGGCCGACAGACCCATGCCGGTGGAAAGGCTGTAGAAGGCGCCCAGGCCTAGGATGCAGGCCTGTTCGTTGAAGTTCTGCACGGCAATCGAGCGGCCCGCACCCATCAGGTTGTGGCCGCGGTGCTGCAGCAGGGCATTCATGGGCACCACCAGAAAGCCGCCCAGGGCGCCCAGCAGCACCAGGAACGGCGCCGCCACCCAGACATTGGTGATGAAGTTCAGCAAAATCACCAGGATGCCCATGCCAATGCCCAGTGGCAGGACCAGGGTCGCCTGGTCCAGGCGCATGCGCAGTGAGGCCGCCACCGCGCCCACGGCCGTGCCGATGGCCACCACGCCCACCAGGGCCGAAGCCTGGGTCACGCTGTAGCCCAGTGCGGCCGAGGCCCAGGCCAGAACGATGTAGCGCAGGTTGCCGCTGACACCCCAGAACAGGGTGGTGGTGGAGAGCGAAATCTGGCCCAGGTGATCGCGCCACAGGCGCAGGTTGCAGTGCCAGAAGTCGGGCAGCAGCGAAGCCAGGCGCTTGGGCAGCGGACGCATGGGCACGCCCGTCTCGGGAATGCGGGTATTGAACCAGGCGGCCAGCATATAGATGAAGATCAGCACGCTGATGGCCGCCTCGGGTGGGGTGCTGATGCCGGTATCAATGAGTGGGCAGTCAAATGACAGCAGATACGTGGATACGCTGTGCCCCACCAGTTGCCCACCCAGCAGCACGCCCAGGATGATGGAGGCAATCGTCAGCCCCTCAATCCAGCCGTTGGCCTTGACCAGCTGCGAGGCCGGCAACAGCTCGGTCAGGATGCCGTATTTGGCCGGTGACTAGGCGGCGGCTCCCAGGCCGACGATGGCATAGGACATCAGCGGGTGGGTGCCAAACAGCATCATCAGACAGCCCACGATCTTGATGCTGTTGCTGTAGAGCATGACCCGCCCCTTGGGCATGGCGTCGGCAAAGGCGCCCACGAACGGGGCCAGCACCACATAGAACAGCGCGAACATGGGCACCAGTGCGGCCTGCTGCCATTCGGCGGCGCCGCTGCTGCGCAATAACTGGACGGCGCCCACGAAAAGTGCGTTGTCTGCCAGCGAGCTGAAGAACTGCGCTGACATGATGGTGTAGAAGCCGCGTTTCATGCGTGAGGGTTGCGCGCACCGGTGTGGCCGGTGCGTAATTTTGTGGGTGTCTCCAAACGTGTTGCGGTTATAGCATGCCGGGCGATGTCAAAATCCCCACCAGCCCCAGCCAACCTGATTTGCCATGCCCCGTCCCATACTTGCCACCATCCATTCCGCGGCCTTCCGCCACAACCTGGAGCGGGTGCGCCGCGCGGCCCCCGATGCCCGGGTTTGGGCGGTGGTCAAGGCCAACGCCTATGGCCACGGTATCGAGCGGGTGTTTGACGGAATGCGCAGCGCCGACGGCTTTGCGCTGCTGGATCTGGCCGAGGCGCAGCGCGTGCGCAGTCTGGGCTGGCGCGGCCCCATCCTGCTGCTTGAAGGGGTGTTTGAACTGCGCGACCTGGAGCTGTGCTCGCGGCTGGACCTGTGGCACGCGGTGCACTGCACCGAGCAGATCGACATGCTGGCCGCCCACAAGACCAATGTTCCGCACCGGGTTTTCCTCAAAATGAATGTGGGTATGAACCGCCTGGGCTTCACGCCCGAGCGCTACCGCACCGCCTGGACCCGCCTCAACGCACTGCCCCAGGTAGACGAGATTTCGCTGATGGCGCACTTCAGCGACGCCGACGGCCCTCGCGGCGTGGCCGATCAAATGGCCGCATTTGCCAGCGCCACGCGCGACCTGCCCGGTGAGCGCAGTCTCTCCAACAGCGCGGCCATCCTGCGCCACACGGTGGAGCCGGCCCAGGCTGCCGCACACCCCGAGGCCTGCGTGGTGTCCGACTGGGTGCGTCCGGGCATCGTGCTGTACGGCAGCGCACCGGACTACCCCGAGCACACGGCGGAGCAATGGGGGCTGCAGCCGAGTATGACACTTGCTGCAAAAGTCATAGCTAAACAGTCAATATCCGCGAGGGCTAGCGTCGGATATGGCTCAAACTTTGTGGCCGAAAACGCTATGCGCATCGGCGTCGTGGCCTGCGGCTATGCCGACGGCTACCCGCGCGTCTGTCCCACCGGCACACCGGTGCTGGTGGACGGCGTGCGCACCCGCACCGTGGGGCGCGTCAGCATGGACATGATCACCGTGGACCTGACGCCGGTGCCTACGGCCGGCCCGGGCAGCGAGGTCACGCTGTGGGGGCGCGCCGCCAACGGGGCGCTGTTGCCGATTGACGAAGTGGCGGCCTGCGCCGGCACCGTGGGTTATGAGTTGATGTGCGGTCTGGCCCCACGGGTGCCGGTGGAGGTGGCGGCATGAGCATGAAATATGTTCCGATTCCGGTGGCGTTGCTGGCCATTGGCAAGCCGCTACCGGTGGATGTGTGGAGCGCTGGTGGCCAACTGCTGCTGCGCAAGGGGCAGCCGGTGGTGTCGGAAGAGCACCGGGCCAAGCTGCATGCCCACCAGGCATGCTCCACGCCGGCCGATGCCCACGCCTGGCAACGCGCCTACGAGCGCATGGTCCACACCCTGCTGCGGGAAGGCGTGGATGTGCAGCAAATCAGCCGCGCACCCATGCCCAGCGACATCCGGGAGAGCGACTACGTCGTCGGCCAGCAATTGCAGGGCGGCTGGCTGGACCTGCAGGAAGTGCTGCGCGGCATCCTCTACCAGGGAGGGCTGGCGATCAATCCGCGCGAGCGGCTGGCCGGTATCCAGGAAAAGGCCCTGGAGCTGCTGCGTGCCGATACCGACGACAGCCTGTTCTGCCTGTTCCAGACGCTGGCCGACACCGCACAGGGCTACTGCGCAACCCACGCGCTGTTGTGCGCGGTGGTGTGTGAGCTGACGGCGCAAAAACTGGCGCTGCCGGCGCCGCAGCGAGCTACGCTGGTAGGCGCGGCCCTGGTTATGAACATTGGCATGGCGCGCGACCAGGACAGCCTGGCCCGCCAGCAGTCGGCACCCACGGACTGGCAGCGCACGCTGATCCTGGAACATCCGCAAAGAAGTGTGGAGATTTTGCAGGGCATTGGCATGACCGACCCGGAACTGCTGGACGTGGTGCGCTGGCACCATGAGCCGGAGTCGCCCCAGGCATTGCCAGAGATGGCCATGCCTCGGCGCATTCTGGCCATGGCCGATAGTTTTGTCGCCAAGATGGCCGCGCGCAAGACACGCGCCTCGCTGTCGCCGGTGCGGGCCGTCAAGTCCATGGTCATGGGGGCCGAGGGCGTGAGCCTGGGTGTGGGGTCGGCCATGGCGCAGGCGGCCGGTTTTTATCCGCCCGGCACCTATGTCCTGCTGGCGAATGGTGAGACGGCGGTGGCCGTGCAGCGCGGCGCGCGCGCCAACACGCCCTGGGTCATCGCGATTCTGGACAAGAACGGCATCGCCCTGGGCAAATACGCCTGCAAGGAAACCACCACACCGGCCTGCGCCATTGCCGCAGCAGTTCCAACCGAAAAGGTCAAGGTTGCCCTTGACATCGACCGGGTGCGCAGGGCCCGGGAAAAGATTCAGCATCTGTGATTTTGTACAGTATTATGGTGGCATGGCCAAAGAAAAAACCATCTACACCTGTACGGAATGCGGCGGCACTGCGCCGAAGTGGCTGGGCAAGTGCCCCAGTTGCGCGGCCTGGAACACGCTGATCGAATCCGTGGCTGAGTCGGCCGCGCCCGCCAAGAACCGTTACACCTCGCAATTCCAGTCGCTGGCCAAGACCGCCGAGGTGGCGATCCTGGCCGACATCGACGCCACCGACGTGCAGCGCACGCCCACCGGCCAGGACGAACTGGACCGCGTGCTGGGCGGCGGCATGGTGGAAGGTGCCGTGGTACTAATCGGTGGCGACCCCGGCATTGGCAAGTCCACCTTGCTGCTGCAGGCGCTGGATTCGCTGCAGCGCAGTGGTCAGTCCACGTTGTATGTCACGGGTGAAGAGAGCGGCGCCCAGGTCGCACTGCGCTCGCGCCGCCTGGGGCTCCATGGCTCCCAGGTCAAGGTGCTGGCCGAAATTCAGCTCGACAAGATACTGGCCACCATCGACGCCCAGCAGCCCGATGTGGCGGTCATTGACTCCATCCAGACCGTGTACTCGGACCAGCTGAGCTCGGCACCCGGCTCGGTGGCCCAGGTGCGCGAATGCGCGGCCCACCTGACACGTTGCGCCAAGTCCAGCGGCACGGCCATCGTGCTGGTCGGCCATGTCACCAAGGAAGGTGCGCTGGCCGGCCCCCGCGTGCTGGAACACATGGTGGACACCGTGTTGTATTTCGAAGGCGATACCCACAGCAGTTTTCGCCTGGTGCGCGCCATCAAGAACCGCTTTGGCGCAGTCAATGAGATCGGCGTGTTCGCGATGACGGAGAAGGGCCTGAAAGGGGTCTCCAATCCCAGCGCCATCTTTCTGAGCCAGCATGCCGAGCCGGTGCCGGGCAGTTGCGTCATGGTCACGCTGGAGGGCAGCCGGCCCCTGCTGGTGGAAATCCAGGCGCTGGTCGATAGCGGCGGGCCGTCACCCCGGCGCCTGTCAGTGGGGCTGGACCGGGACCGCCTGGCCATGCTGCTGGCGGTGCTGCACCGCCACGCCGGCGTGGCCTGCATGGACCAGGACGTGTTTGTCAACGCCGTGGGTGGTGTGCGCATCAGCGAACCGGCCGCCGACCTGGCGGTGTTGCTGGCCATCACCTCCAGCCTGCGTGGCAAGCCGCTGCCCAAGGGTTTTTTCGCCTTTGGCGAGGTCGGCCTGGCCGGCGAAGTGCGCCCGGCGCCGCGCGGCCAGGAGCGGCTCAAGGAGGCCGCCAAGCTGGGCTTTAGCGTGGCCGTGGTGCCCAAGGCCAATGTGCCGAAGAACCTGCAGGGCAAGGACTTTGAGGGCCTGACCATCCACGCGGTGGAGCGGGTCGAGGAGGCCATGGCGGTGGTGCGGGGCTTGGGCTGACATGTCGGTTGTGCTGCGCGTGACCTTGGGGCTGGCTCTTGTCGCCATGGGTGCGCTGGCCTACCGCGCCTACGGCTGGTCGGGCTTGGCCCTGGTGGTTGGTGGCGTGCTGATGTGGGCCCTGTTGCACATGAGCCGCATGCTGGTGGTGCTGCGGCGCACGGCGCAGAACCCCGTGGGCTCGGTCGCCAGCGCCGTGATGTTGCAATCCCGTCTGCAAAAAGGCATGAGCCTGCTGCAGGTGCTGGCCCTGACCCGGGCATTGGGCCAGGCCCTGGACACCGGGGCACAGCCGACCGAGGTCTATCAGTGGCTTGACGCCGGTGGTGACGCGGTGTGTTGCACGTTTGCGCAGGGCAGGCTGGCGCACTGGGAGTTGCAGCGCCGGTAATACCGAGCGCGCGGGGTGGCCGGGAATGGGGTTGGAGCCGGTCGTAAAATCGCCGTTTCAAAGTCCACGACCCCAAGGAAACAAGTCATGAGCCCCCAACCCCCCTCAATGTCCGACCGCGATGGAAAAATCTGGATGGATGGCCAGATGGTCGATTGGCGTGACGCCAAGATCCACGTCCTGAGCCACACGCTGCACTACGGTTGCGGCGCCTTTGAGGGTGTGCGCGCCTACAACACGGTCAATGGCACGGCGATTTTCCGCCTCGAAGAACACACCGAGCGCCTGTTCAACAGCGCCAAGATCCTGCGCATGAAGATTCCGTTCACCCAGGAGCAGGTGAATGAAGCGCAAAAGGCCGTCGTGCGTGAGAACAAGCTGGAGAGCTGCTACCTGCGCCCACTGACCTGGATTGGCGACAAGAAGCTGGGCGTCTCGCCCAAGGGCAACACCATCCACCTGATGGTTGCCGCCTGGCCCTGGGGTGCCTATCTGGGCGAAGAGGGCATGAAGCGCGGCATCCGCGTCAAGATTTCCAGCTACACCCGCCACCATGTCAACATCACGATGACGCAGGCCAAGGCGGTGTCCAACTACACCAACTCCATCCTGGCCAACATGGAAGCCACGGATGACGGTTACGACGAGGCCATGCTGCTCGACGCCAACGGTTTTGTGAGTGAAGGCGCTGGCGAGAACCTGTTCGTGGTCAAGAACGGCGTGGTCTACACCCCCGACCTGTCGGCCGGCGCCCTGAACGGCATCACCCGCAACACGGTCATGCACATCTGCAAGGACCTGGGGCTGGAGCTGGTGCAAAAGCGCATCACCCGCGACGAGGTCTACATCTGCGACGAAGCCTTCTTCACCGGTACTGCCGCCGAAGTCACCCCCATCCGCGAACTCGACCGCATTGAGCTGGGCAAGGACGACTATGTGGGTTCACGCGGCCCCATCACCGAGAAAATCCAGAGCGCGTTTTTTGACATCGTCAACGGCCGCAATCCCAAATATGCCCACTGGCTGGCAAAGGTCTGAACGCGGCCAACCCCTACCGATTGAACAAGGATCACCATGACAACCGCGACCGTTGAACTCCTGGCTAAAGACCTGAACCACCAAGGTGGCGTGTTCTGCCCCAGCCCCCTGGCCAAAATGGAAACCTGGAACACCCACCCCAAGGTTTATCTGGACGTGGCGCACACCGGTGAGGCCAAGTGTCCCTACTGCGGCACGGCCTACCGCCTGAAGGCGGGCGAGCACTTCGCGGGCGGTGGGCATTAGCCCCCACGCTCCACCGCCGCTTCGTACGCGGCTCGGAATGGGTCCATGACACGTTCGCTGCTCATTGCTCCTCAATGGATTGGGGATGCGGTCATGACCGAACCCTTGTTGCGGCGCCTGCATGCGCGCGGCGAAGTGCTGACCGTCGGTGCGCTGCCTTGGGTGGCGCCGGTGTATCGCGCCATGCCGCAGGTCGCCGCCGTCATCGAGCTGCCGTTTGCCCACGGTGGGCTGCAGTGGAGCGCACGGCGCCGCTTGGCAAGCGAGTTGCACGGGCAGTTTGAGACCGCCTACGTCTGTCCCAATTCTCTGAAGAGCGCGCTGCTGCCCTGGTGGGCAGGAATACCCCGTCGTATTGGCTATCACGGTGAGTCGCGTTACGGTCTGCTGACGCAGCGCCTCCCCAATCCGCCCAAGGGTCATCGTCCACCCATGGTGGCGTTTTACTCCGCGCTCAGCGAAGAGACCGGGGTGGAGCAGGACTGCCCGCAGTTGCACCTGGACAGCGCCCTGGTAGACGCCGCATTGAGCACCCTGCAATTGCAGCGCCAGGGCTATTACGTGTTTGCGCCCGGTGCCGAATACGGCCCGGCCAAGCGCTGGCCCACCAGCCACTTCGCCGTGCTGGCCGAACAACTGTCACTGCCGGTGGTGCTGCTCGGGTCGGGCAAGGACGCCGAGCTGTGCGCCGAGATTGCGCACACCGTCAACGCCATCAAGCCCGGTCAGTGCCACAACTGGGCCGGGCGCACTTCGCTGGACCAGGCACTGGCCACCATTGCCGCGTCGAAGGCCATGGTCAGCAATGATTCGGGGCTGATGCATGTGGCCGCGGCCTTTGGCCTGCCCCAGGTGGCGCTGTTTGGTTCGTCCAGCCCATTGCACACGCCGCCGCTGAACCCGCTGGCGCATGTGGTGTGGCTGAAGAACGATTCCACCTACCAGCCGCCGCTGGACTGCGCGCCCTGTTTCGAGCGCACCTGCCCGTTGGGCCACACCCGCTGCCTGGTGGACATCCAGCCGGACGTTGTACTGCCCCTGTTGTAAGGGGTTGGGCTGCGCCCCGTCACGACGGACCGAAAAAAAAGCCACCCGAGGGTGGCTTTGTAAAAGTCCCCCGAAAGGGACGTCGTTGGAACCGTTGAGAGCTGGCCTATTGACTGGCCGTGCTTCAATTTTTACAACTTGGAACTGTGACAGCAGTTGGATGAACTGTAGAGGGTCTGTCGCAAGTCCGGTATCCCCTGTTTGTGTGAGATTGGGGAAATAATTGCAAGAAATTGTGACAAAACCGCGTTTTACTGACCCAGCGGCCAGGCCTATGCTGCTGTCGGGGGGGTGACGGGCAGTCGGATCTCGAAACAGGCTCCACCACCGGCCTGGTTGCTGCAATGCACCGACCCACCATGCCGTAGCGCTATGGATTTCACCAGCGACAGCCCCAGGCCCACGCCGCCATCGCGCTCGGAGGCCCCGGGCAGTCGGTAGAAGGGTTCAAAGATCCGTTCCTGAAACGCCTCGGGCACGCCCGGACCGCGGTCGCAGACCCGGATGCAGGCCATGCTGCCATCCTGGCTCAGCGTCAGCGTCAGCGTCGCCTGGCCGTCGGCATGGCGGCGGGCGTTTTCCAGCAGGTTGCGCACGGCGCGGCGCAGCAGCTTGGCTACGCCGGGCACCAGCAATTCACCGCCGCTAACCTGCACTTCCAGCACCGCGTTGGTGCGGGCACATTCCTCGGCGGACAGGCCGAGCAGATCCACCGGTTCCACAGTGCCCAGATCGGCCTCCCGGGCATCCAGGCGGCTGGCCAGCAGGATCTCGTCAATCAACTGGTCCAGTTCCCCGATATTGCGGGTGATTTCGTCCCGTGCCAGGTTGGCCGAGGCGTCGTTGGGAGGAGTCATGAATTCCAGCCCCATGCGGATGCGGGTCAGGGGGGAACGCAGTTCATGGGAGGCGTTGGCCAGCAGCGACTTTTGTGAGGCCAGCAAGGCATCGCGTGCCTTCACCAGGGTTTCAATCTGCTGGGCGGCGTGGTTGAAGCGCGTGGCCAGAAAGCCCACTTCGTCGTTGCCAGACACCGGCACGCGCACGCTCAGGTCGCCGTCACCCCATTGTTGTACGCTGTGCTGCAGGGCTTCCAGGCGGCGCGTGAGCCGGCGCACGATGGGGTAGGTGGCCAGGGCCACGGCAATGCCGACCAGGCCCAGGGTCCAGAAGAATCCGAATGGCGCGCGCCAACTCGATTTGGGTGGACGTGGCATGTGGATGTGGATGGTTTGCCCATCCTGCATGCGCATATCAAACTCGGGTCCTGCGCCAAAGCGGCCACGTATTTCGGGCGGTGGTTCGTCGCCATCGGGGCGTTCAGCACCTGGTTCACCGTCTGGTGGGGGCGGGGGGCGCACGGTGCCGCTCTCCCGGGGGTGCGGCCCCCAGCCGGGTGCGCCCGGTCCGCGGCCCAGCCGTACCCGTCCCTGGCCAATCACCTCGCCGGCCTCGTTGCGTGCCACCACCTCGCGCAGTGGCGCGTCGGACGCCATGCGCCAGGCCCATCCCACCAGCAACGTCAGCACGGCCACGGCCAGCACCACGGCCAGCCAGATGCGCACATAAAGTCGGTTCATGGTTCTGGCTGGCGCGCTTGGGGCGAGACGGCTTCAGTCCTGCTGTCGAGCAAACACGTAACCCACGCCGCGCACGGTCAGAATGCGCTTGGGGGCCTTGGGGTCGGCTTCGATGGCGGCGCGGATGCGGCCCATGTGTACGTCGATGGAGCGGTCAAACGCATCCAGCTCGCGCCCGCGCACCGCTTCCATGATCTGGTCGCGGGTCAGCACACGTCCGGCGCGCTCGGCCAGCGCGACCAGCAGGTCAAACTGGTAGGAGGTCAATTCGCACGGCGCGCCGTTGATGCTGACGGCGCGCGCGTCGCGGTCGATTTCCAGGGCGCCAAAGCGCAAGGTCATCTGCTCCACGGCCGGGCTTTCGCCACGGCGGCGCAGCACGGCGCGGATGCGAGCCAGCAACTCGCGCGGCTCAAACGGTTTGGGCAGGTAGTCGTCGGCGCCGATTTCCAGGCCGATGATGCGGTCCATGGCGTCTCCCTTGGCGGTCAACATCAGTACCGGAACCTGCGACAAATGGGAGGGCAGGGCGCGAATGCGCCGGCAGACCTCCAGGCCATCGATGTCAGGCAGCATCAGATCCAGAATCACCAGGTCGATGGCGGCGCCCTTGGCAGGGTTGACGAGCTGGTTCAGGCCGCCGTGGCCATCCCCCGCGCAGCTGACGCTAAAACCGGACTGTTCCAGGTATTGCTGCACCATGGCGGCCAGGCGGGCATCGTCCTCAATCATCAACAGGTGTTGGCTCATGCTCGCAGTCTATCCCTGTGCGTGGCGATGCGTGTGAGCATTCCCTGAAGCGTCCGTAAAGTTTGGTAAATGCCCTATTCGCGAGGGCTGGGTGCCGTTTTGATGCGAGATGCCAGCCACACCAGCCCCAGCACCGGGACGCCCAGCATGGCCGTTGCCGTGAAGAAGTTGTGGTAACCAAAATTGTCCACATACACCCCGGAATAGCCGGCCACGAATTTGGGCAGCAGCAGCATCATGGAACTGAACATGGCGTACTGGGTGGCCGAATAGTTCACATTGGTCAGCGATGACAGATAGGCGATGAAGGCTGCCGAGGCAATGCCGCTGGCCAGGTTGTCCGCCGAGATCACGAAGATCAGGGCCTCAACGTTGTGCCCGACGCCGGCGAGCCACGCAAACAGCAGGTTGGACGCCGCGCTGAGTGCCGCACCCAGCATCAGCACCCGCATCACGCCCATGCGCAGGGCCATGGCGCCGCCGACGAAGGCGCCCACCAGTGTCATGACCACGCCATAGATCTTGGTCACGGCGGCCACTTCGTCCTTGGTGAAGCCCATGTCCACATAAAACGGATTGGCCATGATGCCCATGACCACGTCACTGATGCGGTAGGTGGCAATCAGCGCCAGGATCAGCACCGCCTGCACGCGGTAACGGGCAATGAAGTCGGCAAAGGGTTCGACCAGTGCGCCGCGCAGCCAGTCGGCCACATTCTTGGCCGGGGGAATGGGCCGGTGCGCGGGTTCGGACGAAAACAGCACGGTCAACACACCGGGCAGCATGCTCGCGGCCATGACCAGGTAGGCAGTTTGCCAGGCACCGTGCTGGTAGGCGGCAACGCCAGTCGCCGGTACCTCGGAGCGGGCGGCAATCCACAGGGCACCGGCGCCGGCCCAGATCATGGCCAGGCGGTAGCCGGTCTGGTAGGTGGCCGACAGGGCCGCCTGGCGTTCGGTGGCGGCGGACTCGATGCGGAATGCGTCCAGTGCAATGTCCTGGGTAGCCGAGCCAAAGGCCACGGCCAGTGCACACCACACCATGGGCGCCAGGGCCTTGGTGGGGTCGGTCAGCGCCATCATCACCAGGCCGCCCATGACCAAACCCTGTGCCAGCAGCAGCCAGCTGCGCCGCCGCCCCAGAAGCCGGGTCAGCACCGGAATCGGCAGGCGGTCCACCAGCGGTGACCACACCCATTTGAAGGCATAGGCAAGCCCGACCCAACTCAGAAAGCCAATGGTGCTACGGTCTACGCCTGCCTCGCGCAGCCAGAAACTCAGGGTGCCAAATACCAGCAACAGGGGCAGCCCAGCTGAAAACCCGAGTGAAAGCATGCGCAGCGAGGCCGGCTCCAGGTAAACCTTGAGGGTGTCAAGCCATGAGGGCTTGTCAGCCAAAGGGGTGTTGGTGGGCGTTGGTGTTGTCATGGAGGAATAATACCGTCATGAAATTGGCTTCTTTTGTCTGCAAATCCGTTCCCGCGCTGGCCTTGGCCGTGGGTTGTGTCGTGCCGGCGGCGCACGCGCGTGAAGGCGTGGATGTCGGGGGGAATTCGGTTTTTGCCAAAGTGGTTCCGGCCGACCAGGTGGAACGCTCGGCGCAGTTGCAATACAACCAGATGCTGTCCCAGGCGGACGGCAAGCGCGCGCTGGCGGCCAAGGACAACGCCGAGTTGCTGCGTCTGCGCGCCATTGCCCGCAAGATCATCCCGTTTGCGATCGACTGGAACCCGCGCGCCCGCAACTGGCAGTGGGAGGTCAACCTGATTGGCTCCAACCAGATCAACGCCTTTTGCATGCCGGGCGGCAAGATCGCGTTCTATACCGGTATCCTGCAGCAACTCAAACTGACAGATGACGAGGTGGCCATGGTCATGGGGCATGAAATTGCCCACGCCCTACGCGAGCATGCGCGTGAACGCATGGGCAAGAGCGCGGCCACCCAGGGCATTGCCCGTCTGGGTGGCGCGTTGGCGGCCAGTTTCTTTGGCATTGACGCGCGCATCACCGATGGCATCGCCAGTGGTGGCGCCCATCTGCTGACCCTGGAATTCAGCCGCGAGGACGAATCCGAGGCCGATCTGGTGGGTATGGAGCTGGCCGCGCGTGCCGGCTTCGACCCACGCGCGGGTGTGACGCTGTGGCAAAAGATGGGTGCCGCCAGCAAAGGCGCGCCACCCCAGTGGCTGTCTACCCACCCATCCGGCAAGAGCCGCATCGCCGAGATCGAGTCCACGCTGCCCAAGGTGATGCCGCTGTATGAGCGGGCCCGGGCGCGTTAGCGGCGTCCATTCGGGGTTTCTCGCGCCAGCGGTTTGAACATGTTGATGTTGGTGGTGGCGTACCCAAGCTTGTGGTACAGCGCCTGGGCCCCCGTGTTGTGGCCAAAAACGTGCAGCGCAACACCGGTCAGTCCGCGCTGGCGCGCTTCTTCGTCCAGCGTGGCAAAGGCGCGGCTGGCATGGCCCTTGCGCTGGTGATCGGCGTGGATGTACACGTCATACACATAGGCGATGCGCTGGCCGGCACGCGCCTGCACCGCGAACCAGAGCATGCCAACGTCCTCCTGCGTGGTGGCGTCGCGCACAGTGAAGAAGACGTTGTCGGGTGTTGCCAGCCCCTGGGGAAGCATTTCTGCATACCCCGAGCGGGACAGTTCCAGCGCCTCGCCAGCGCTCCACTGGCCGGCGTCCACCTTGTCCTGGGCAAACTCGGGGATGGCCTTGGCCAGATAGATGGCGAACTCCGGCTCGGTCATGGGGGTCAGGATGGTCATGCAAATGGTCTCTTCTGGCGCGTGGTGTCTCCATGCACCGATTTATGGCAGACTTTCAAGCAAAAAGTGGCTGTAGCCCTCGTAAACATTGCGTAAGTAGCTATCAAATAAATAGCGATTCTGTGCTGCCAGCGAACAAGCTTCGTGAAGGCGAAATGGAAGAAGCTGAGGCTGCACTCATGGTTTGAAGTCGTACTCAATGGTGATGGGCGCATGGTCGGAAAACTTCTCTCCCTTGTAGATATCAACCTTGCGCGCTCCGTTGGCCAGTGCCTTGGTGGCCAGGTGGTAGTCCAGCCGCCACCCCACATTGTTGGCGTAGGCCTGGCCGCGGTTGCTCCACCATGTGTAGCAGGTGTCGGTGGTGTTCGGCTCCAACTGGCGGTACACATCCACGATGCCGCCTTCGCCGGTCAGGCGCGTCATCCAGGCGCGCTCTTCGGGCAGGAAGCCGCTGTTCTTCTGGTTGC
Organism: Burkholderiales bacterium; assembly: GCA_038327925.1. Classification (GTDB taxonomy): domain Bacteria; phylum Pseudomonadota; class Gammaproteobacteria; order Burkholderiales; family Burkholderiaceae_C; genus Allorhodoferax. The sequence continues at coordinate 28,815 of JBBQLM010000029.1, forward strand.
TGCGCCAGTTTTTCAGGTCGGCCTCCTTGTGGGCGATGTTGATATCGCCGCACAGGATGAAATCGCGCTGGGCCTTGAGCGCCTGCAGGTGCGGGTACATCAGGTCCAGGAAGCGGAACTTGGCCTGCTGGCGCTCCTCGCCGCTTGATCCGCTGGGAAAATAGGCGCTGATGATGGAGTGTTTGCGGCTGGGCGTGTCAAAGCGCAGCTCCACCCAGCGCCCTTCGTTGTCAAACTCGCCGCCGTCAAAGCCGATGATGACATCGCTGGGCTCCAGGCGCGTGTAGGCGGCCACGCCAGAGTAACCCTTCTTTTGGGCAAAGTGGAAGTAGCCCTTCAGGCCACTGAGGCTCTCGAATTTGCCGGCCACGTCGGCCGCCTGGGCCTTGACTTCCTGCACGCAAATACAATCAGGCTGGGCTTGGGCAAGCCAGGCTTCCAGTCCCTTGTTGGTGGCGGACCGTATGCCATTGAGGTTGAGGCTGGTTAATTTGAACAAGGAATTCCCCATGTCGGATCGCGACCCTTTGGCACAGGATTTTGTGCAGTTTGCTGTGGAGTGCGGCGTGCTGCGCTTCGGCTCGTTCAAGACCAAGGCGGGGCGCATGAGCCCGTACTTCTTCAACGCCGGCCTGTTTGACGACGGGGCCAAGCTGGGGCGTTTGGCCGAATTCTATGCGCAGCGCCTGCTTGCCAGTGGCATCGAGTTCGACATGGTCTTTGGCCCCGCCTACAAGGGGATTCCACTCGGTGCGGCGCTGGCCGTGGAGCTGGCGCGCCGGGGCCGAAACGTGCCCTTTGCCTACAACCGCAAGGAAGCCAAGGACCACGGCGAGGGAGGCACGCTGGTTGGCGCCCCGCTCAAGGGCCGGGTGCTGATCGTAGATGACGTGATGTCGGCCGGCACCGCCACGCGTGAATCGATTGCCATCATCCAGGCGGCAGGCGCCACGCCCCATGCGGTGCTGATCGCACTGGACCGCCAGGAGAAGGCCACTGAAAACGGCCAAGACGTTCCCTATAGCGCGGTGCAATTCGTGCAGCGCCAGTTGGGGTTGCAGGTGGGCGCAATTGCGAAGTTGGGGGATTTAATGCACTATCTGGCTGGTCACAGCGACGCAGGGTTGGCCCAGGAGTACCAGCAGGTGCAGGCCTACCGCGAGCGCTATGGCGTAGACGAAGGATAAATAATGATTTTGGGCAAGCGGGTATTAACCGGCGTGGTGGTTGCCTTGGGAGGCAGTCTGGGTGCGGGCGTCTGGGCGCAAACGCCCCAACAATCCGTTGGGGGCGTGTACACCTGCGTGGATGCCAAGGGCCGCAAGCTCACGGCGGACCGCCCCATTCCCGAATGCACGGATCGCGAGCAAAAGATCCTCAACCCCAGTGGCACTGTCAAGGCCAAGGTTGGCCCCACGCTGACCGCGCAGGAGCGTGCCGACCACGAGGCCAGGGAAAAACGCGAGATCGAGGAACGTAACCGCACGGTTGACGAAAAGCGCAGGGACCGGGCCCTGCTGATCCGCTACCCCAGCAAGGCAATACATGACCAGGAACGTCAGGAGGCCCTGATGCAGATCGGTGTGGTGATCCAGGCGGCCCAGCGCCGGCTCGACGAACTGGGCAAGCAGCGTATCGCTATCGATGAGGAGATGGAGTTCTACAAGAAGGACCCGGCCAAGGCCCCCGCCTATGTGCGCCGCCAGCAGGAGGAAAACATCAACAGCCAGCAGGTGCAGCGCCGCTTCATTGCCGAGCAGGAATCCGAGATCAAGCGCGTGAACTCGCGCTTTGACGATGAGCTGGTGCGCCTGCGCCAGCTCTGGACCACGATGACCCCGGCGCCGGGGAAATAACCGACCGGGTTAGGCGAGTTTGGCGCGCAGCAGTTCGTTGACCTGCTGCGGATTGGCCTTGCCCTTGCTGCCCTTCATGATCTGGCCGACCAGGGCGTTGAGCGCCTTCTCGTTGCCGGCCTTGAATTCTGCGACGTTCTTGGCATTGGCGGCAATCACCTCATCGACGATGGCCTCCAGGGCGCCGGTGTCGTTCATTTGCTTCAGGCCCTTGGCCTCGATGATGGTGTCCACGTCGGAGCCTTCGCCGGACCACAGCGTGTCAAACACCTGGCGGGCCGCGTTGTTGGAGATGACACCGCCGGAGATGCGGTGAATCAGCGTTGCTAGTGTGTTGGGTCCAACAGGAGACTGCTCAATTGAAATGTCTTGCGCATTCAGACGTCGCGAGAGTTCACCCATGATCCAGTTGGCCGCGAGCTTTGGCTGCACCGGTGGGGTTTGACCGATGACTTGTTGGAAGTAAATCATGGTCGACTTGTTTTGGGTCAGCGCTGTGGCGTCGTATTCGGACAGGCCGTGGTCACGCATGTACCCCTCTGCAACGATTCGAGGCAATGGAGCCATCAGCCCTCGTACCTGCTGAATCCATTGCTCCGAAATGCATAGCGGCGGCAAATCGGGGTCAGGGAAATAGCGGTAGTCCGCCGCATCTTCCTTGGTGCGCATCGCGCGGGTCTCGCCGGTGTCGGGGTTGAACAGCACCGTGGCCTGCTCTATTGTCTTGCCGTCCTCGATCTGCTCGATTTGCCAGCGCACCTCATAGTCGATGGCCTGCTGCATGAACTTGAAGCTATTCAGGTTCTTGATCTCACGCCGTGTGCCCAGCGGTGCCCCAGGCTTGCGAACCGAGACGTTGGCGTCGCAGCGGAACGATCCTTCCTGCATGTTGCCGTCGCAAATACCGATCCAGGTGACGATTTTGTGCAGCTCCTTGGCGTAGGCAACCGCCTCCGCGCTGGAGCGCATATCGGGCTCGGTGACGATTTCCAGTAGTGGTGTGCCCGCGCGGTTCAGGTCGATGCCGGTCTGGCCAATAAAGTCTTCGTGCAGTGACTTGCCGGCGTCTTCTTCCAGATGGGCACGCACCAGGCGCACGGCCTTCTTCTCTTCACCCAGGAAGAATTCGACCACGCCACCTTGGACCACGGGGATCTCGAACTGGCTGATCTGGTAACCCTTGGGCAGGTCGGGGTAGAAGTAGTTCTTGCGCGCAAAGATGCTGCGCTCGGCGATGTGGGAGTTGACCGCCAGGCCGAACTCGATGGCGCGCTCCACCGCGCCCTTGTTCATCACCGGCAGCGTGCCCGGCAGAGCCAGGTCCACGGCGCAGGCCTGGGTGTTGGGCTCGGCGCCAAAGGCGGTGGAGGCGCGGCTGAAGATCTTGCTCGCGGTCGACAGCTGGGCATGGGTCTCGAAGCCGATGATGACCTCATAGCCGTGCACCAGCGGGCCGGTCGGGCGGCCCTGTTGTTGTGCTTCAAATGTGTTCATGGTCTCGCTCATCTCAGAAGCCCTCCGGCGTGCGTGCGTGCCAGTCGGTGGCTTGCTGGAAACGGTGCGCGGCGGTCAGCAGGCGCGCTTCCTGGAAATAGTTGCCCAGCAACTGCATGCCCACCGGCATGCCGCCCTCGCCAAAGCCCACCGGAATGCTCATGCCAGGCAGGCCAGCCAGCGAGCCGGGCAGGGTGAAGATGTCGGCCAGGTAGTCGGCCAGCGGGTCCTTGTGGGCGCCAATCTTCCAGGCTACGGTGGGGGCGACTGGGCCAGCAATGACGTCGCAATCCTTGAACGCATTCTGAAAATCGTCGGCAATCATGCGGCGGATCTTCTGGGCCTGCAGGTAGTAGGCGTCGTAGTAGCCGTGCGACAGCACGTAGGTGCCGATCATGATGCGGCGCTTGACCTCGTCGCCAAAGCCCTCGGCGCGCGTTTTCTTGTACATGTCGGCCAGGTCGGTGTAATTCTTGGCGCGGTGGCCGAACTTCACACCGTCAAAGCGGGAGAGGTTCGAGCTGGCCTCGGCCGGCGCGATGATGTAGTACACCGGAATCGACAGCTCGGTGCGCGGCAGGCTGATGGGCACCAGCTTGGCGCCCAGCTTCTCGTATTCCTTGAGTGCAGCGTCAATGGCTGTGCGCACATCGGCGGCCAGACCTTCGCCAAAGAACTCTTTCGGAATACCGATGCGCAGGCCATCCAGGGAGTCGTTCAGTTTGAGTGAAAAGTCCTCGGCTGGCACGTCCAGCGACGTCGAATCACGATCCGGATCGGGGCCGCACATGGCGGACAGCAGCAGTGCGCAATCCTGCGCCGAGCGGGCCATCGGTCCGGCCTGGTCCAGGCTGGATGCGAATGCCACCATGCCGTAGCGGCTGGCGCGGCCATAGGTCGGCTTGATGCCGGTGATACCGCAGAACGAAGCAGGTTGGCGAATCGAGCCGCCAGTGTCGGTGCCCGTGGCGGCTGGCGCCAGACGGGCGGCCACCGCTGTTGCGCTGCCACCGGACGAGCCGCCGGGAATGCGTGTGCTGTCCCACGGGTTGCGCACCGGCTCCACCTGGGAGTGGCCGACGGCGCAGATGGCGGTGTTCTCGTTGCTGGAACCCATCGCGAACTCGTCGCAGTTGAGCTTGCCCAGCGTCACCACGCCTTGCGCGGCCAGTTTGGCGACCACGGTGGCGTCAAACGGGGACTGGTAGTTTTGCAGAATGCGCGATCCGGCCGTGGTGGGGAAATCCTTGGTGACAAAGATGTCCTTGTGCGCCACGGGCACGCCTTCGAGCGTGCCGGCCGTGCCGTTGGCGATGCGGGCATCGGCCGCACGGGCCTGGGCCAGCGTGGTCTCGCTCTGGATGGCGACAAAGGCGCCCAGACTGGCGTGTGTGTTGGCACGGTCCAGGAAATGCTGGGCGACCTCGACGGCCGACACCTGTTTGGCGGCCAGGGCCTGGGTTAAAGCGTGCACGCTCAGGTCGTGCAGTTCGTGTGAAGCGGATTGGGATTGCATCATCATTCGATCACCTTGGGGACCAGGAACAGTCCGTGCTCCACGGCAGGGGCACTCTTCTGGTTGGCTTCGCGCTGGTTGGGCTCGCTCACCGTGTCCTCGCGCAGGCGCAGCGCGATGTCGGACAGCACGACCACCGGATGGGCCAGTGGCGCGATGCCCGTGGTGTCCACCGCGCGCATCTGCTCCACGATGTCGAAAAAGCTGTTCATTTGTATGAGCATGCGCTCACTTTCGGAGGGCGCCAGCTCCAAACGTGCCAGATTGGCAATGCGGGCGATGTCGGTAGATGTCAGTGACATGATGCGTATTGGGTTGAAACCAAAGGTAAATCAGGCCCGAACGGGTCCTTTAGAGAGGGCTGTTCAAAGGCAATCGGTTATTATCCTGCCTTTGATGCAAGTCCCGCACAATTGCTTTGCTTGACGTCAAACTTACGATTATTTAACGAAAAAACAGTGGTGATGGAGGGCCGAAGCGCCTTTCGTGCCCGAGAGGATGTTTGATGTTTGGATCTTTCCGTCGGTACTTTTCTACCGACCTGGCCATTGACTTAGGTACGGCCAACACCCTGATTTTTGTACGCGGCCAGGGGATTGTTCTAGACGAACCTTCTGTTGTTGCCATTCGCCACGAAGGCGGTCCCCAAGGCAAAAAGACCATTCAGGCCGTCGGCAAGGAAGCCAAGGCCATGTTGGGCAAGGTGCCCGGCAACATCGAAGCCATTCGCCCGATGAAGGACGGCGTGATTGCCGACTTCACGGTCACCGAGCAGATGCTCAAGCAATTCATCAAGATGGTGCATCCGCGCGGCATTTTTCGCCCCAGCCCGCGCATCATCATCTGCGTGCCCTGCGGCTCCACCCAGGTTGAGCGCCGCGCGATCCGCGAATCGGCCCTCGGTGCCGGCGCCAGCGACGTGTACCTGATTGAAGAACCCATGGCCGCGGCCATCGGTGCCGGTTTGCCAGTTTCTGAGGCCAGTGGCTCCATGGTGGTGGACATCGGTGGCGGTACCACCGAAGTCGGTGTGATTTCGCTGGGCGGCATGGTCTACAAGGGCTCGGTCCGTGTCGGTGGCGACAAGTTCGACGAAGCCATCATCAACTACATCCGCCGCAATTACGGCATGCTGATTGGCGAGCCCACGGCCGAATCCATCAAGAAACAGATCGGCTCGGCCTTCCCCGGCTCCGAGGTCAAGGAAATGGAAGTGCGCGGACGCAACCTGTCCGAAGGTGTGCCACGCAGCTTCACCATTTCTTCCAATGAAATCCTCGAAGCCTTGACCGACCCGCTGAACAACATCGTTTCCGCCGTGAAAAACGCGCTGGAGCAAACCCCCCCCGAACTGGGCGCCGACATTGCCGACCGCGGCATGATGCTGACCGGCGGTGGCGCGCTGTTGCGTGACCTGGACCGCCTGCTGGCCGAGGAAACCGGCCTGCCGGTGCTGGTGGCCGAAGACCCGCTGACCTGTGTGGTGCGCGGTTGCGGTATCGCACTGGAGCAGATGGAGCGCCTAGGCTCCATTTTCACCAGCGAATAAGCGTCAGGGACAGCGATGCCACTGGGTACGCTGGACAGGGAACCTCCGCCCTTTTTTCGGCAGGGTCCCTCGGCCCTGTCCAAGCTGGCCGTGTGCAGCGCCCTGGCGCTGTTTTTGATGGTCGCCGATTCCCGTTTCAAGGTCATGCAGCCACTGCGTGTGGTGCTGGCCACCGTGCTGTATCCGGCCCAGTGGCTGGCGCTGCGTCCGGTGCTGGCCTACCAGGAAGCCAACCACTATTTTTCGTCGCTGTCAGCCGCCAAGGCGGCCCAGGACGAGGTCGCCAAAAAACACTACCTGCAGTCGCAGCGCGCCAACCAGGTCGAGCAGTTGGCGCTGGAGAACCAGCGCCTGCGCAAGTTGCTGGGCCTGCGTGAGCGCCTGCAGTCCAATGCCATTGCTGCCCAGGTCATCTACGACGCGGCCGATCCGTACAGCCGCAAGGTCATCATCGACAAGGGGCTAGCCGACAAGGTGGGGTTGGGCGCGCCCATCCTGGACGAGTTCGGCGTGCTCGGGCAAGTCACCCGGGTCTACCCGCTGGTCAGTGAAGTGACCCTGATCACCGACCGCGACCATGCCATTCCGGTGCTGAACACCCGCACCGGAGCACGCGGCGTGGCCTACGGCGACGCATCGCTGCACGCCGATGCGATGGAGCTGCGCTTCATGGCCGCCAATGCCGACGTGGCCGCTGGTGACCTGCTGACTACCAGTGGCGTGGACGGTGTCTACCCCCCTGGCCTGCCGGTAGCGCGGGTGGAAAAGGTGGAGCGCCGCGTGGATGCCGTGTTTGCCCGCATTTACTGTGTGCCGCTGGCACTGGTATCCGGTTCGGGCCACGTGATGGTGCTGGATGCGGTGAACGCGCAGGTCCCGCCACGGCCTGCGCCCGAAGTCCCCGCCGTGGTCATCCGTCGCGGAGCCGGCAAATGATGGCAGTGGAGACGCCAACATGATCATGCGACCCGGCCAGCAACTGCTGCTGCCCGCCAATCCCTTCTTCATCTGGGGCAGCCTGATCGCCGGCATGCTGCTGAACATGCTGCAGAACATGGGCCTGTGGGGCCGGGCCGCGTGGACGCCCGATCTGCTGGCCGTGGTGCTGGTGTTCTGGACCGTGCACCAGCCGTTGCGCATCGGCATTGGCGGGGCCTTTGTGTTTGGCCTGCTGATGGATGTGCACCAGGGCGGTCTGCTGGGCCAGCATGCGCTGGCCTACACCGTGCTGAGTTTCTTTGCCATCACCATCCACCGCCGCTTGCTGTGGTTTTCGGTGCCATCGCAGGCGGCCCAGGTGTTTCCGCTGTTTGCCGCCGCGCATGCGGTGGAACTGGCAGTGCGCATGGCCACGGGTGGCGCCTTTCCCGGATTCCTGATGCTGTTGGCGCCGGTGGTGGAGGCCACGTTGTGGCCGGTGGCCAGCATCGTCCTGCTCGCTCCGCAGCTACGTGCGCCCAACCCGGATGCGAATAGGCCGTTATAGGATGGCCCCCACGCTTGCCACTGCCACTGCCACTGCCCCGGAATCGGCTGTCGCCGATTTCGCACGTGCTGCGCTGCCCCCCGAGGGGGTGCTCCTTGCTTGGGGCGGCCCTGCTCTGCGTCGGTCATGACCGAAATACGCAACGTCGAGGCGGATCTGGCGCGTTTTCGCACGCGTGTGTTCGCCGTCAGCGTGCTGGTGATGGTGTGTTTTGCGCTGCTGGCTGCGCGGTTGGTGTATCTGCAGGTGGTGCGCCACGACGACCTGCGGGCGCAAGCCGAGAGCAACCGCACCTCCATCGTGCCCATTGTGCCCAATCGCGGCCTGATCACCGACCGTAACGGCATTGTGCTGGCCAGCAACTACTCGGCCTATACGCTCGAAATCACGCCGTCCAAGACGCTGGGCGGCTGGGAATCCACGGTGGACGAACTGGCCAAGGTGCTCGATGTCACCGCGCGCGACCGGCGCCGCTTCAAGAAGCTGCTGGAAGAGTCCAAGAGCTTCGAGTCGCTGCCGATCCGCACCCGGTTGACTGACACCGAAGTGGCGCGCTTTGCCGCTCAGCGCTTTCGCTTTCCCGGTGTGGAGATCAAGGCGCGCCTGTTCCGCAACTACCCGTACGGCGAGCTGGCCAGCCACGTGATTGGCTACATCGGGCGCATCAACCAGGCGGAGAAGGCCAAGATCGAGGACGACGACAACCAGGCCAATTACCGCGGCACCGAATACATCGGTAAGCTGGGTGTGGAGCAAAGCTTCGAGAGCCAGTTGCACGGCACCACCGGCGTGGAGCGGGTGGAGACCTCGGCCGGAGGCCGCGCCATGCGCAAGCTGGCCAGCACGCCGTCGACGCCGGGCAACATGGTGGCGCTGTCCATCGACATCAAACTACAGAAACTGATCGAGGATATGTACGGCGAGCGCCGCGGCGCGCTGGTGGCGCTGGATCCCAAGACAGGAGAGGTGCTGGCCTTTGTCAGCAAGCCCACATTTGACTCCAACCTGTTTGTCGAAGGCATTGACCAGGAAAACTGGGCCATGCTCAACGAGTCGCTGGACAAGCCGCTGCTGAACCGCGCGCTGCGCGGCACCTACCCGCCGGGCTCCACCTACAAGCCCTTCATGGCACTGGCGGCGCTGGAAACCGGCACCCGTTCGCCCACCACGCTGATCAACGACCCCGGCTTCTACATGTTCGGTGGTCACCGCTTTGGCAGCCCGGAATCGGATCGCAAAGGCATCATGGATATGCGTGCTGCCATCATCTATTCCAGCAATGCCTATTTCTACTCGCTGGCCAACGAGATGGGCGTGGATGCCATGCACGACTTCATGAAACCGCTGGGCTTTGGCCAGATCACCGGCATCGACATCCACGGTGAACTGCGCGGCGTGTTGCCCAGCCAGGAGTGGAAGCGCAACTACTACAAGCGCCCCGAGCAGAAAAAATGGTTTGCCGGAGAGACCATCTCGCTGGGCATTGGCCAGGGCTACAACAGCTTCACGATGCTGCAACTGGCCCAGGCCGTATCCACCATGGCCAATGGCGGTGTCAAGCACAAGCCGCAACTGGTGATTGCAACGCAGGACGTCACCACGCACACCCGCGCGCCGGTGACGCCTGCGCCCGCCGTGGATCTGGGGTTCAAGCCGGACAACGTGGCCATCGTCCACAAGGCCATGGCGGCCGTGACGCAGGAGGGTACGTCGGCCCGCGTGTTTGCCGGGGCCGGTTACCTCAGTGCCGGCAAGACCGGCACCGCGCAGGCGGTCAGTCTGAACAAGAACGAGAAGTACGTCGCCTCCAAGATGGAGGAGCACCAGCGTGACCATTCGCTCTACATCGCCTTTGCTCCGGTCGAGGACCCCAAGATTGCGATTGCCGCGATTGTCGAGAATGCCGGCTTTGGCTCCGCCTCGGCCGCGCCGATTGCGCGCCGGGCGTTTGATTACTGGCTGCTGGGCCAGTACCCCAACGAACAGGATCTGGCCGCGGTGACCAAGGGCCAAGCCATGGCGCCCATCGGCAAGCCGCTGAAAGCGTCCGAGGTGCCGTGGCCGCGGGGCGGGGCAGCGGCCGATGCGCCGTCGGTCCCTGCGGCAGCACCCGCCTCGGCGGTCAGCGCCCCGGTAGCGGCAACGACGCGGCGCTAGCGCAGAAAGGCGTCGTAGCTGGTCTTCAGAATCAGCGCCGACACCACGACGATGAACACTCCGCGCACAAAGCCTGCGCCGTGCTTGAGCGCCAGGTGCGTGCCGGCCAGGCTGCCCAGCACATTGGCAATCGCCATCGCCAGCACAAAGTGCCACCAGACATGGCCCTTCAGCGCGAACAGCAGAATGGCCGCCAGGTTGGACGCGGTGTTGAGCAGCTTGGCGCCGGCCGACGCGTTCAGAAAGTCATAGCCCAGCAGGCGCACCAGCAGAAAGACAAAGAAGCTGCCGGTGCCGGGTCCGAAGAAGCCGTCATAAAAGCCGATGACGGCGCCGATGCCGCAGGCTACCAGGGCTTCCTGCTGGCCGCCAAAGCGCGGTGCATGGTCGCGTCCCAGTTCCTTCTTGGCCAGCGTGTAGGCCAGCACCGCCAGCAGCACCAGTGGCAACGCCTTGCGCAGGTATTCGGGCGAGATCACTGTCACCAGCCAGGCGCCACCCAGCGAGGCAGCAAAACACACCGCCGCCGCCGGCGCCAGCGCGTGCCAGCGCATGTGCACGCGGCGGCTGTATTGCACGGTGGCAATGCCGGTCCCCCAGACCGAGGCGCCCTTGTTGGTGCCAAACAGCGTTGCCGGGTGGGTGTTGGGGAAGGTGGCAAACAGCGCCGGCACCAGAATCAGCCCGCCGCCGCCGACGATGGAGTCCACAAAGCCGGCCAGCAGCGAGGCCAGCGATACAACAATCATTTCCATGCCGGGATTCTCGCATGGCCCTCGCGTGCATTTTGCTATCCTATTGATAGCTTTATAGGCTTATTCCACGAGGGCTAGGGGCCTAAATCGTCACTAGTCTTTGGTGTCAACACGGTAGTCGACGCCTTGCTCGGTGCGCTGGACCCGGTTGCGCCCATCCAGATAGACCCAGTAGAACATGTCCTGCACCTCAAACCAGCGGTAGGTCAGGATGTCATACGGCCAGTTCGCCACGCGGTCCACCGAGGCCGGCGGGCCGAACTCGCGCAACACCTGCTCACGCGTCCAGGTTGCGGGCTTGATGCGGGCAAACTCCGCCGCCGTCAGCACCTGGCGCACCTGCACCACGTGTCCGCCGGCATCCAGATCGACCATATAGGCCTGCTGCCCGGACGGCTGGCGTGAGTACTGCAGCCGTGTGCCGCTGGGCAGCGGCAGCACTCGGGTGGGCGTGCCCATGCGGTCGATGACGGTTGCGCGGTCCATGCCGCGCTGGATGGGTTGGACACTGCAGCCCGCCAATGCACAGGCGATGGCGAGCGCGCCAACCCGCATGGCGATGCGATTCAATGGGGCTGTGAACATGGTGCCTCCTTGTTGTGGCAAAAAAAAAGCACTGACCAGGTCAGTGCTTTGTAGAGCCGCATCTCAATGTGGATGCGAAATTATTGGTTGTTGCTTGCCGTCTCCTCGGCCTTTTGTCCATCTGGCTGCAGTTGCCGTTTACCTTTTGAGTGACGCAACTGTAAAGGCCGCAAGCACTTTGCGCATCGGGATTAACCCTTCATTGGACCAGCGCGTCTTCCATGATCCACTGCGCAGCCTTCTCGGCAATCATCAGCGTGGGCGAATTGGTGTTGCCGCTGGTGATCAGCGGCATGACGCCGGCATCCACCACGCGCAGACCCGCCACGCCGTGCACCTTCAGGCGCGCATCCACCACGGCCATGGGGTCTTCCTCGCGGCCCATCTTGGTGGTGCCCACAGGATGGAAGATGGTGGTCGCAATGTCGCCAGCCAGCTTGGCCAGCTCCGCGTCGGTCTGGAATTGCACGCCAGGCTTGTACTCCTCTGGCTGGTACTTCTGCAGCGCCGGCTGCGCCACGATGCGCCGCGTCAGGCGCAGCGAATCGGCAGCAATTTGGCGGTCCACGTCGGTGCTGAGGTAGTTGGGCGCAATGGCCGGCGCGTCCTCGAATTGCGGGGTGCGAATGTGCACCGAGCCGCGGCTGGTCGGGTTCAGGTTGCACACGCTGGCGGTGATGGCGTTGAAGTGGTGCAGCGGCTGGCCAAACGCATCCAGGCTCAGCGGCTGCACGTGGTACTCCAGGTTCGGGTAGGGCTGGGCCGGGTCGCTGCGGGTGAAGGCTCCCAACTGGCTGGGCGCCATGCTCATCGGGCCGGTGCGCTTGAACGCATATTCCAGACCGATCTTGGCCTTGCCCCACAGCGAATTGGCCTGGGTGTTGAGCGTGGTGGTGTTGCTGACCTTGAACACCGCGCGGATCTGCAGGTGGTCCTGCAGGTTCTCGCCCACGCCGGGCATGTCCTTTTCCACCTGCACGCCCAGGGCCTGCAGGCGGTTGGCCGGGCCCAGGCCAGAGAGCTGCAGGATCTGCGGCGAGCCAATGGCACCGGCGCACAGGATGACCTCGCAGCGGGCCGTGGCATCCACCATGCTCTGGCCGTCCCAGACCTGCACACCGGTGCAACGCAGCGGGCTGGTGGCACTGGCCGGCTCCAGCAGCAGCTTGGCCACCTGGGCGTTGTTCCACAGTTCGAAATTGGGCCGGGCGTAGCAGGCTGGGCGCAGAAAGGCCTTGGCCGTGTTCCAGCGCCAGCCGGCCTTCTGGTTGACCTCGAAATAGCCGACACCCTCGTTGTCACCACGGTTGAAGTCATCGGTGGCGGGAATGCCGGCCTGCACCGCCGCCTGGGCGAAGGCGTCCAGCACGTCCCAGCGCAGGCGCTGTTTTTCCACCCGCCACTCGCCACCGGCGTTGTGGTGGCGCAGCAGTTGGCGGTACAGGCTGCCGTCCTTGTGCATCAACGCCGGCGCAGTGCCCTTGGCGCCGTGGATGGCGTTGGCCCCCTTGTAATGGTCTTCGTGCAGCATGAAGTAGGGCAGGCAGTGGTTCCAGCCCCAGTTGCCGTCTCCCACCAGTTGCGCCCACTGGTCGTAGTCGCGGGCCTGGCCGCGCATGTAGATCATGCCGTTGATGCTGCTGCAGCCGCCCAGCGTCTTGCCACGCGGGTAGCGCAGTGCGCGGCCGTTCAGGCCGGCATCGGGCTCGGTGTTGTACAGCCAGTCGGTGCGCGGATTGCCAATGCAGTGCAGATAGCCCACCGGAATATGGATCCAGTGGTAGTCGTCCTTGCGGCCGGCCTCGATCAGCAGCACGCGCTTGGAGGCGTCGGCGCTCAGCCGGTTGGCCAGCAGGCAGCCGGCCGTGCCGCCGCCAACAATGATGTAGTCAAACGTGGTTTCGCTCATGCCCAATCCTAAACCACAGACCGCCCCGCCGGCCTGACAGCGCGCCGCCTTGCTCCAGGTCAAAGCCCCGGTGTGCGCCAGCGTCCACAGTCATGACAATACGAGGGCCTATGCTTGCCCACTGTCCACCACTCGCACACACCACCCACCATGGCCCCTGAAATCCCTTCGACCCCGCAACCGCACAGTGCGCACTGGCACCTGCGCGATGGCGTGGAGTTGGCGCGCGAGCACGGGGTGGACCCCGAACACGGCCTGCCCGCCGACGAGGTGGCACAGCGCGCCCTGCAGCATGGTCCCAATGCATTGCCCAGCACCGCCAACCGCAGCATCAGTGCCTTGCTGCTGGAGCAGTTCAGCGATTTCATGATCCTGGTCCTGCTCGGCGCCGCCGTGGTCTCCGGCCTGGTGGGGGACCTGGTGGACACGCTGGTGATCCTGGCCATTGTGGTGCTCAACGCGGTGATTGGCCTGGTCCAGGCCTGGCGCGCAGACCAGGCGCTGGCGGCGCTGCAGCGCATGGCGGCGTCCCAGGCCACCGTGGTGCGCGCCGGCCAGGTGCAGCAGGTGGCGGCGCACGCGCTGGTTCCGGGGGACATCGTGCTGCTGGAAGCCGGCAACAAGGTTCCGGCGGATCTGCGCCTGCTGCAGATTGCCCAACTCAAGATCGATGAGTCCGCACTCACCGGCGAATCGGTCACCGTGGACAAGCATGCCCAGGTGCTCACCGGCACCGGACACGGCGTGGGCGACCGCCTCAACATGGCCTTCAAGGGCACCACGGCCACGCATGGTCGCGCGCGCGGCCTGGTGGTGGCCACCGGCATGCAGACCGAGCTGGGCAAGGTCGCAGGGCTGCTGGACCAGGACACCAACCGCAGCACGCCGCTGCAGTTGCGCCTGGCCGCGTTTGGCAAGCGGGTGGCGCTGGCGGTCATTGGCATCTGCGTGGTGATCTTTGTCGTGGGGGTGCTGCGCGGCGAGTCACCGCTGCAGATGGTGCTGGTGGCCATCAGCCTGGCGGTGGCCGCCATTCCCGAGGCACTGCCGGCCGTGGTCACCGTGCTGCTGGCGCTGGGTGCGCGCAAGATGGTGTCCTTCAACGCACTGATCCGGCGCCTGCCGTCGGTGGAAACGCTGGGATCGGTCACCTTCATCTGCTCGGACAAGACCGGCACGCTGACGCAAAACCGCATGCAAACCGAGTGTCTGGTGGCCGGTGATGCCGGCGACCAGACCGCCCCTGGCCAGACCAGCTGGGTGCCCGGCAGCGGGCCGCCTGACGCCGACCACCAGGAGCTGCTGCGCGCCGCCGCCCTGTGCAATGACGCGCGTCGCGGCCCCGATGGCGGCTGGGTGGCCGACCCGACCGAGATTGCACTGGCCGAGGTGGCGGCGCAGGCCGGGCTGGACAAGCAGGCGCTGGAGGCCCAGTGGCCGCGCGAACACGAGTTGCCGTTTGATGCCAGCCGCAAGCGCATGACCACCTTCCACCGCACGTCCGACGGGTTGGTGGCCTACACCAAGGGCGCACCCGAGTCGGTGCTGCCCCAGTGCGTGGCCCGCTGGCGCGCGCAAGACCGCGATGGAGATGGCGATGGCGCCACCGTGCCGCTGGACACCGCTGCCTGGCTGGCGCGGGCCGAGGCGCTGGCGGCCCAGGGGCTGCGCGTGCTGGCACTGGCCAGGCGCAGCCACGCGCAAGTGCCCGAGGCCGGTAGCGAGATAGAGGCGCTGGAAAGCGGCCTGTCTTTCATCGGCTTGGTGGGCCTGATGGACCCGCCACGCCCCGAGGCGGCGGCCGCCGTGCGCGAGTGCGTCGAGGCCGGCATCACCCCGGTCATGATCACTGGCGACCACCCGGCCACCGCCCGGGCGATTGCGCTGCGTCTGGGCATCGTGGCAGATGCGCAGGCCGCGGTACTGACGGGCGCGGACCTGACCGCGCTGGACGAAGAAACGCTGGTCGCGCGTGCGCAGCATGTGCGGGTCTATGCCCGCGTGGACCCGGCGCAGAAGATCCGCATCGTCGAAGCCTTGCAGGCGCGCGGCGAGTTTGTTGCCATGACCGGCGACGGTGTCAACGACGCTCCGGCCCTGAAGCGCGCCGACATCGGCGTGGCCATGGGCAAGGGCGGCACCGACGTGGCCCGCGAGGCCGCCAGCCTGGTGCTGCTGGACGACAACTTTGCCACCATCGTGCTGGCGGTGCGCGAGGGCAGGCGCATCTACGACAACATCCGCAAGTTCGTGCGCTACACCATGACCAGCAACTCGGGCGAGATCTGGACCATCTTCCTGGCACCGCTGCTGCTGTTGCCTATCCCGCTGCTGCCCATTCACATCCTGTGGGTCAACCTGGTCACCGACGGCCTGCCGGGCCTGGCGCTGGCGGCCGAGCCCGCCGAGCGCGGTGTCATGCAGCGCCCGCCCCGCGCCCCGACTGAAAGCATGTTTGCCAATGGCATGTGGCAGCACATTCTGGGCATCGGCCTGCTGCTGGCGGGCCTGTGCCTGGGCGTGCAGGCCTGGGCCATTTCCACCGGCAACGCCCATTGGCAGACCATGGTCTTCACGGTGTTGACGCTGGGCCAGATGGCGCACGTGATGGGCATACGCTCCGAGCAGGACCCGCTGTGGCGCATCGGCTTCGCCAGCAACCGGCCACTGCTGGGTGCTGTGCTGCTGACCTTTGCGCTGCAGATGGCCACCATTTATGTACCGGTGCTCAACCCGATCTTCAAGACGCAGCCCTTGAGCCTGATGGAACTGGCCGTGTGTCTGGGTGCCGCCGCGATGGTGTGGGGCGCTGCGGAAGCCGAGAAGGCCTGGCGCCGCGCCCGCCACAGTGCGAACAGTGCGATGGCCATGCACGCAGTATGAAAAAACATCCACCCACCCCCAATCCGCATTTGGAACTGCGCGTACACGCGCTGGCGCAATTGTTCAACTCGCTGGACCCGACGCCATTCCTCAACAAGGACCTGGACCGCGAGGCCGAGGCCTTTATCGAAAACTGGGCCATGGCGCACCCACCGAAAAGCCGCTTGCACATCACGGTGCACCTGGCGACCCGCCCCGACGAGGCGGACCCCGAAGCGCTGGTGGCAGAGGCGATGCACAACTATTTTGATTACAAGTCCAAGCTGGTGCGGGGTGAGCTCAACCAGTTGCTGCGGCAGGGGCGGGCAAGCCTGGTCATTGGCGTCGTCTTTGTGACGCTGTGCCTGCTTGCCGCGGACGCAGTGGGCCAACCCGGGTCTGGCACTGCGGCCACGATTGCGCGCGAAAGCCTGACGATTGTGGGCTGGGTTGCCATGTGGCGCCCGCTGCAGATATTTCTGTATGACTGGTGGCCGCTGGTGCGGCGCATCCGCATTTACCAGTCGCTCAAGGCCTCGCAGGTGCGGGTGGTCCATACCACCTGACGCACATCGATTGGGGAGACAATCGCCGTCATGACACAGAACACCACGACGCATTTCCTCGACCTGGCGGGCATTTTTGAGCCATCCGCCATTCAGCAGTTACCCGATGGACGCTTCCTGGTGGTGGAAGACGAAAAGCAGTTTCCCTTCAGCCTGGTCCGCATCGGCCTGGATGGGCATGTCAGCAGCGTTCCGCTGAATACAGAATCGGCGAAAGCCGGCGAGGCTTCCCTTAAGCTCGATGATTTGGAGGCGCTTGCGCTCGACCCGTCTGGCTACCTGTATGCCCTGACTTCGCATTCGCGCGACGGCGATGGCGACGAGAAGAAATCCCGTGACAAACTGATCCGGTTTCAAATCGACGGCCAGCGCCTGGTTGCACCCATGGTGGTCCATGGACTCAAGCCCGCCCTGGCTGCGGCGCACCCGGTGCTTGCCGCCGCTGCCCAGATACACGATGTCAAAGGCGACGGCGGGCTCAACATCGAGGCCCTGGAGATCAGTCCGGATCAGCAACAGTTGTGGATTGGCTTTCGCAGTCCCTTGCAGGGCCCACGTGCCATCATCGCCAGTGTGGAGAATCCCGCTGCCCTGTTCGAATCCGGCGAGTCGCCCAAAATCTCGGCCACCTTGCAGACGCTGGATCTGGGTGGAGACGGGATTCGGGGCATGGCTTTCATCGCTGCGCTGCACGGCTACTTGCTGATCAGTGGCCCGGCCGACAGTGCGGACGTTCATTTCGGGCTCTGGTTCTGGAGCGGCCTTGCGGACGCGGCGCCGCGCCGTGTCACCGTGCCCGGTCTGCCAGGCTTCGCACATGCCGAAGGGGTGAGCCCGGCCGTGATCGATGGCGAACCACGCATTGTCATCGTCAGTGATGACGGCAGCCGGGAGAGTGGGCGCTGCGCCCGTTTTCTGCTGCTCGACCCCGCTCAGCTGCACATCGCGCCCTGATCGGGTCAACACCCCCTGCGACTGGAGCCCCTCAATGGACAACACCAATCTGGCACTTCGCTTCGCCGTAGCCATCGGCCTGGGCATTCTGCTGGGGCTGGAGCGGGAACGCACCAAGGGCGGCGACGGCGGTGCTGGCGTGCGCACGTTTGCGCTGATCGCACTCAGCGGTGCCATGGCAGGATTTCTGGGTGAAAACCTGGGGCTGACCTGGCTGGCGTTGGCCATGTTCGTCGCCATTGCCGCACTCATCGTCGGCATGTATGTGGTGACGGCCCAGCGCGGTGATACCGGCATTACCACCGAGGTGTCGGCGCTGCTGGCGTTTCTTCTGGGCCTGCTGTGCACCTATGGGCAACTGCAACTGGCGAGCTGGATCGCCGTCGCCATGGCCCTGTTGCTGGCGCTGAAGGATTGGCTGCACCAGCTGGCCAGCCGCATCAACAGCACGGATGTGGAGGCCACGCTCAAGTTCAGCATCGTCACGCTGATCGTCTTGCCCCTGGTGCCGGACGTCAACTACGGTCCGCCACCGCTGGACGTGATCAACCCCTACAAAATCTGGCTGATGGTGGTGTTGATTTCGGCCCTGAATTTCAGCAGCTACCTGTTGATCAAGATCGTGGGGCCCGAACATGGCGTGGGCCTGGCCGGCCTGCTGGGTGGCCTGGCCTCCAGCACCGCAGTGACCCTCGGGTTTTCGCAGCGCAGCCGGCAAAAGGGTGAAGATCCTTCTGCGCTGGCCCTGGGCATTGTGCTGGCGTGGACCGTGATGTTTTTTCGGGTCGCCATCATGACCGCGCTGATCAGCTGGGAGCTGGGCCGCCAGATCGCGCTGGCCATCGGGCTCCTGTGCGTGGCCAGCCTGGGGGCGTGTTACTGGCTGTGGCAACGCAACAAGCACCGCCAACGCGGCGAGGTCCAGCCGGGCAGCAACCCGTTTGAACTGGATGCGGCCATCAAGTTTGGCCTGTTGTTCGGCGTCATCCTGGTGGTCTCCAGGGCGGCACAGGTTTATCTGGGTGATGCGGGCCTCTACTTTGCGGCGGCCGTCGCCGGTCTGACCGATGTGGACGCCATCACGCTGGCCATGGCCAACCTCGCCCATACCGACGCATCCAACCTGCAGGTTGCGGCGCGCGCCATTGTCATCGCCGTCATGGCCAACACGCTGACCAAATGCGGCATGGCCATCGGGCTGGGGTCGGCCGAATTGCGTCGCATCACCTTGCCGATTGCCGTTTTACTGCTGGTCACGGGCACGGTGGGCACCGTGCTGTTCATATAGGCCTGGCGGCGGCGTCTCGGGGCTTTACTGGCCGGCCCAGACCGGCTTGCGCTTCTCCTGGAACGCCTTCTGGCCTTCCTTGGCATCTTCAGTCAGCGTGAACAGGGCGATCTGGCTCTCGGTGAAGGACATGCTCTCCTCGAACGCCATCGCCTCCACCTTCTTCATCGTGTACAGGCCACGGCGGATGGCGGCGGGGGACTTGTCCAGCAGGCGCTCCAGCAGCCACTGCAGCTTGGCGTCCACATCCTCGTCCACGTAGTTGACCAGGTTGTATTCCAGCGCCTGGGCTGATGTGATCGGCTCGCCGGTCAGGCACATCTCGGCCAGCTTGCGCTTGGGTATCAGGTGCTGCAACACGCTCAGCACCTGGGCCGGGAACACGCCGACCTTCACCTCTGGCAGGCCGAATACCGCGTGGCTGGCGCTTACTGCCATGTCGCACATGCTCATCAGGCCCATGCCACCGGCCATGCAGGCGCCGTTGACGCGGGCGATCAGCGGAACCGTGCTCATCCGGGCCACGCGCAGCACCTGGGCCAGGTGGCCGTGGGGCTCGGAGTAGTCGGTGGTGAAGGCCTTGGCGGACTGCAGGTCGGCCCCGGCGCAGAAGGCCTTGGTGCCGGCCCCGGTGATGACAATGGCCCGCACGCTGCGCTGGGTCTGCGCTACGGTGATGGCCTGCGCCATGGCCGCCAGCACGCCGTGGCTCATGGCGTTGCGCCGCTCTTCACGGGTGATGGTCAGCCACAGAACGGGGCCGCGCTGCTCGGCCGCGAGTTCGGGGGTGGATGTGAAGGGGCTGCTGGGGGTGCTCATGGTGACTCCTGTTTTGCTATGATTTTGGTAGCTGTTTGTGCAATGGCTACGAGGGCTGATGCCGTATTTTGCCGCAAGTGATTGCGCTGGGCGCGCAAAAACAACACCACCGCTGCGCCAGCCTGTACCATGCGATACGCTGTTGCCCATACGCCCCGACCCTTCACGAGAAAAGGCCGCCCATGGAGGATTCTTCACCCCGCATCGCATTCGATCAGGCACCCGAAGGCCTGCGTGCGCGCGTGCTGGGGCGCTGGACGGCTGAGTCGCTGGCTGCGCCGGCACATTGGGACAGCCTGCAAACTGCGCTGAACACCCTGCCACCCGACTGGCGCCATTGGCACTGGGATCTGCGCCAGGTGCAGCGGCTGGACCACACCGGTGCCCAGTTGCTGTGGAACGCCTGGTACCGGCAATGGCCCGAATCCGTGCAGACCAGCCCGGCGCAGCGCGCCATGCTGGAGCGGGTGGGGCGTTTTTCTTCGGTCCTGCCGCCACGCCGGCGCCCGACGGCCACGGATGTGTTCCTGCGCCTGGGCGAGCGGGTCATGCGCCACGAGGAACACGTGCTGGGCGCCGTGCGCCTGGTCGGTCAGTTGTTGCTGGACCTGGTGCAACTGCTGCGCGCGCCAAGCAAGGGCCCGTGGCGCGACATCTCCGGCCACGTCTACCGCATTGGCGCAACCGCCCTGCCCATCACCGCGCTGGTCGGTTTTTTGATTGGCGTGGTGCTGGCCTATCTGATGTCGCAGCAGTTGCGCCAGTTCGGGGCGGACGCCTTCATCGTCAACATCCTGGGCATCTCGCTGATCCGCGAACTCGGGCCGGTGCTCGCCGCCATCCTGATTGCCGGGCGTTCCGGCTCGGCCATCACCGCGCAGATCGGTGTGATGCGCGTGACCGAGGAGCTGGACGCCATGCAGGTCATGGGCATTCCGCAGGGCTTTCGGCTGGTGATGCCGCGCGCGCTGGCCATGGCAGTGGCCATGCCGCTGCTGGCGGTGTGGACCACGCTGGCCGCACTCCTGGGCGGCATGCTGGCGGCCGATGTGGTCATGGGGCTGACGCCGGCCTACTTTGCCACCGCGCTGAGCAAGGCGGTACTGGTCTCCAACCTGTGGCTGGCGTGCGCCAAGTCCATGGTGTTTGGCGTGATGATTGCAATGATCGGCTGCCACTACGGCTTGCGCATCCAGCCCAATACGCAAAGCCTGGGCGAAGGCACCACCGCATCGGTGGTGACCAGCATCACCATGGTCATCCTGGTGGACGCGCTGTTTGCCGTGGTGTTTAAAGACATCGGCATATGAACACCGTGCCCGATTTCCTGCCCACCATGCCACACGCCACCGCGACCACGCCGGTGGTGGACATTCGCGACCTGTGGACGGTGTTCCGCACCGCTGGGGTGGACGCCGTCATCCACAAGGACTTGGACCTGTCCATTGCGCGCGGTGAATTGCTGTCCATCGTCGGTGGCTCGGGCAGCGGCAAGACCACGCTCCTGCGCCAGATGCTGGGGCTGGAACAGCCGGCGCGCGGCAGCATCACGGTGCTGGGGCGGCCAGCGTCTCAGCTCACCAGCATCGGTGCGGCCAGCCGGGTGGGCATGCTGTTCCAGCACGGCGCGCTGTATTCGGCCTTCACGGTGCTGGAGAACATTGCCTTTCCGCTGCGCGAACTCAAAAACCTGCCCGAGGACCTGGTGCGCGATGCCGCCATGGTCAAGCTGCAAATGGTCGGGCTGGACCCGTCCCACGCGCACAAGATGCCGGCCGACCTGTCCGGCGGCATGGTCAAGCGCGCGGCGCTGGCCCGCGCACTCATCATGGACCCGCCGCTGTTGCTGCTGGACGAACCCACCGCCGGGCTGGACCCGGACCGCTCGGACGCGTTCTGCGACCTGCTGCGTTCCCTGCACCAGGAGCTGGGCCTGACGGTGGTCATGGTCACACACGACCTGGACACCATCTACGAGATCAGCACCCGGGTGGCGGTGATCGCTGACAAGCATGTCATCGTGGACGCGCCGCCCAAGGACGTGATTGCCTTTGACCACCCCTTCGTGCGGGAATTCTTCCTGGGTGGCCGGGGCCTGCGTGCGCAGGAGCTGTTGCGCTTGCACTCCTCTACCGTGTAGAAAGCGAATCGACTATGGAAAACAAATCCCACGCCCTGGCCGCCGGTGCCTTTGTGCTGGCCGTGGCCGCCATGCTGGTGGCGCTGGCCGCCTGGCTGACGCGTGACACCGGCGAGCATCGCCTGTTCGAGATCTCCAGCCGCGAAGGCGTCACCGGCCTGCAGGAGCAGGCGCCGGTGCGTTACAAGGGCGTGACCGTGGGACGGGTGCAGTCGATTGCGCTGGACACCGAGAAGACCGGCAACGTGCTGGTGCGCTTCGCCGTGGACGGCACCGCGCCCATGACCACGGCCACCTTTGCCACGCTGGGCTTTCAGGGCGTAACCGGCCTGGCCTTCATCCAGCTGGACGACACGGGTGCGGCCTCGCAGACGCTGGCGGCCAATGATGAGCGCCCGCCGCGCATCCCGATGCGCCCCAGCCTGATGTCGCGCCTGTCCGACCAGGGTGCGGGCTTGCTCAACCAGTTGGACGAGGCCAGCCAGCGCGTCAACCAGTTGCTGGCCGCACCCAACCAGAAGCAGCTGATGGACGCCATTGGCAAAATGGGCCAGGCGGCGGCTCAGATCGGCCAGGTGGCCCAGCAGGCCAACTTGCCGGTGCTGGCGCAGGACGCCAGCGTGGCACTCAAAAGCCTGAAGACGAATGCCGAACGCCTGGGCCAGAGCGCCGACACCGTGGGTGCGTCAGCCGATGCCTTCAAACTGATGTCCGAGCGCATGAGTGCACCTGGCGGCACACTGGACCAGATCGCCCAGGGCACCGACGCGCTGCTGGCCACTGGCCAGTCGCTCAACGCCACGCTGGTGCCGCGCATCAACCGTACGGTGGATGACACCGCCCGCACCGTGCGCCACATCGGCCGCGCGGTGGAAACCGTCAACGACAACCCGCAGGCCCTGCTGCTGGGCAACGGCACCGTGCCGCCCGGCCCGGGCGAGACCGGCTTTGTTGAACCCAAGTCCCGCTGAGGCCCACCATGCTGCAACCCGTCCACGCCACCCACCGTCTGTCTGGAAATGCTATGAAATTGATAGCTGCCTGCGCACATTCCACGAGGGCTAGAGCCCTATTTATTTGTATGACCCTGGCGCTGGGCGCCTGTTCGCCGCTGCAGCCGCACCCGCGTGCGCTGGTGTACGACTTTGGCCCCGGCCCGATCACGGCCAGTGCATCCAACCGCATGGCGCCATTGCCGGCGCTGGTGCTGGCCGAGGTGGACGCCAACGCCGCGTTGGACAGCACCGCCGTGTTGTACCGCCTGGCCTACAGCGACGCCCAGCAACTGCGCCCCTACGCCCAGGCACGCTGGAGCATGGCCCCGGCGCTTCTGCTACGCCAGCGCCTGCGGGAGCAACTGGGCCAGCGCCGCCCCGTGCTCAACGCCGCGCAGGGCATGGTGGCACCGCCAGCGGCGCTGTCATTGCACCTGGAGCTGGACGAGTTCAGCCAGTTGTTTGAATCCGCCGAGCGCAGCAGCGGCCTGGTCCGCCTGCGTGCCACCGTCGGCCAGGCCGCCAGCGGCATGGAGCGGCTGGTGGCCCAGCGCAGTTTTGTCGTGCAGCGACCGGCCAGCACGGCGGACGCTGCCGGCGGCGTGCGTGCTTTAACGTCGGCTGCTGATGCCGTGATTGAGGAGATCGCGTTGTGGTTGGAGCAAGTGGAAAAAGCACAGGGAGTGAAGTAACACATAGGCGGTAAAACCCCAGAAAGGCATTGGTATGTTTCACGTCACCCGATTGGTCGCAATGTTGTGTCTGCTGTCGGCGTCGCTGGCGATTGCGCAGGAGCAGGCGGTCACGCCAAAAGAAATTCAGGACGAGTGGGTCGGCAAGACGTTGGTTGGATCGACACCCAGCGGTGCCCCCGTGACCATGGCATTTCAGGCAAATGGAACGGCTTCGCTCACCGCAGGGCCCACCAGTGACACCGGTACGTGGCGTGTGGTCGAGAACGGCTACTGCACGACCTGGAAGACCATTCGCGCTGGGCAGGAGCGCTGCTTTACTGTGCGTCGCGCGGGAACAAAAATCACGGTGTCCAACCCGGATGGCTCGGTGAGCGGGTACTTCACCGGATTCAAGTAACAGATCTTGCTCAGCGCCCCAACGCCGGAAACGCATGGCCCCCGCCCAACTGTTGCAACAGTCGGCACCGAGCGCCTGGTGGCCCAGCGCAGCTTTGTGGTGCAGCGAGTGGCCAGCACGGCGGATGCGGTGATTGAGGAGATTGCGGTGTGGCTGGAACAGGTGGAGAGAGGGCAAGGGCCGACGCGGGCAATTCCTTAGCTTGAAATACTGGCCAGGGTGCCGCCCTGCTGGTTGGGGTTGGGCGTCAGTGCCAGCGTGGTCGGCACCGTCAACGACGGCACACTGCCCGCCAAGGTGTGTTGGCCATTGGCATCGAATTGCCGCATGGCATCGACCAAACCGTTCAGGTTGGCGCTGGCCGCGACGGCCAGAACGGCAGGCGGATTGGCAGGCGCGGTCGTATCCACACCACTTGTGGCCGTTGCCGTGCCGGATGCCATGAACGATGCCATGGCGTCCACCATGCTGGTGACCTGCAGGCCCGCCGTGTTGGCGGGTTCGGGTGGTGTTGCAGGTGGCATGCCCGGCGGGGCTGCGCTGGCCATGGGGAACTGCAGGCTGGGAGCGGTCTGCGTGGTGGGTCGGCTGGTGGCAAACCACACGTCGACCATGTCATGCGTCGTTCCGTCGGCGGTGGTGTAGCCAGAGCTCAGACCAATGACGTTGCCCTGGTCCACCACGAAGGTCGATTGCGCCCGCAGGTTCAGCTGCGTAATCCCCTGCGATGACAGGCTGTGCAGTTCGTCGGATTGGCTCATGCCGTCCGCATTGCCATCCATCCACACCATCAGGTCGGAGAAGGCGCTGTCGGCGGAACTGATCTGGTCGTCGCCGCTGGTATCGAGTTCTGTCAGGGCCTGGTAACCGTTGGTCGCCTTCTCGCCGTTAGCCAGGGTGGTGCCAACGCCGAACAGCTCTGTGCCGCCATTGATGCTGCCATCGCCGTTGCGGTCCAGCACCAGCAGGCCGTCGCCGGGCGAAACCCAGCCGGTGTTGACCTTTTCGCCGGTGCCGTAGATGTCGAACTGCACGCCATTGCGAATGCTGGTGGTCGAGACGCCACCGCCATTGAGGTCCAGCACGATGGGTGATCCCAGATTCAACGTGGCCTGCTGGTCCGGGCTCATCGTCGCGTACTGGTCGGTGGTCAGCGCCAGCATCTGCTCGGGCGTCATCGCCGAAATCTGGTCGGTGGTGAGGGCTGGCACCTGAACGGTTGTGAGGGCCGCGACCTGACTGGTGGTGACACCCAACTGGATTTGCGTGGTGGTCAGCACGGCAACGTCCTGGGTGTCCAGCGCCGCCGCGCCATCGGTGGTCAGCGCCGCGACTTCGTCGGTGCGCAAGGCGATGACCTGCTGGGTTTGCAAAGCCACCACCTGGTCCGTCGTCAAGGCGGCAATCTGGCTGGTCTGCATCGCGGCTATCTGGTCGGTGGTGACGCCGGCACTGATCTGGTCGGTGGTGAGCGCAACCACCTGCGTTGTCGTCAATGCCCCGATCTGGTCGGTCGAGATGCCTTGGCTGATCTGGGTGGTGGTGAGTGCGGCAACGGCATCGGTACTCAGCGCGACGATATCCTGGGTCTCGATGGCGGCGATCTGGTCGGTGGACAGGGCCACGACCTGACCAGAGGTCAATGCGCCCACTTGGTCGGTGCGCAGGGCAACCACTTG
>JBBQLM010000030.1:0-54274 GCA_038327925.1 Burkholderiales bacterium
CATGCTGCCGCAATGGATCGCGCAGCGCCTGCAGCAGCAGGGCCAGCGCGTGGCGAATGGCGAAGAAGGCCAGCGCACGCTGCAGTTCTTTGCCGACCGGGTCGAGGGCAACCTGCTGGCCGCGCACCAGGAAATCCAGAAACTCGCGCTGCTGTTCCCCGCCGACGGCGCCAGTGGCGGCGTGCTGGGTTTTGAGCAGGTCGAAAGCGCCGTGCTGAACGTGGCGCGCTACGACGTATTCAAGTTGAGCGAGGCCGTGCTGGCCGGCCAGGCCCTGCGCGTGCAACGCATGCTCGACGGCCTGCAGGCCGAAGGCGAGGCCGAGGTGCTGGTGCACTACACGCTGGCCGAGGACATCCGGGCGCTCAAGCGCGTCAAGGACGCCATGGGCCAGGGCCGTCCGCTGCCCATGGCGCTGCGTGAGCAGCGCGTCTGGGGTGCCAAGGAGCGCCTGTTCGAGCGCGTGCTGCCCCGGTTGAGTGAATCCAGGTTGGCCGAGTTGCTGCAATCCGCCCATCTGGTCGATGGCATCGTCAAGGGGCTGAAGCAACCGGACTGGCCCACATCGGGCTGGCAGGCCCTGCACCGGCTGGCGCTGCAACTGTGCGCGCTGTGCGCGGCCACACCCAGTCAGAAATCTGCGCGTTAGGCGTTGTACAGTCTACATTTTGGTGACAGGGGCAAGTTATGGTCAAAACGTGGAAAGAATCGGAAGTGGTGTACGGTACGGAAGACATTCTGACCAGCCTGTGCAATTCGGTGACCCGGGTGCTGACCGTGGCGACCCAGTGCGAGATCCACTACTCCGGCATGGTTCAGCGCATCACCAAGACCTGCCTGAAGCCCGACATCGGCTGCTTCGTGCTGTTTGACGGCGGCTT
Organism: Burkholderiales bacterium; assembly: GCA_038327925.1. Lineage (GTDB taxonomy): Bacteria > Pseudomonadota > Gammaproteobacteria > Burkholderiales > Burkholderiaceae_C > Allorhodoferax. The sequence goes on from JBBQLM010000030.1 coordinate 882, forward strand.
TTCCGGCCTGGTGGTTCTCAACTTTTCGGCCCAGACAGCCATGGAGCTGTATGAGAGCTACATGCTCAACATGGGCATGCCCAAGAGCGAGCTGGCGAGTTCCCACACGTCGGACGAGGTCAGCAACATCATGGGCGAACTGATGAACCAGATCGTCGGCGACTTTACCGGCAAGGTGCGGCGCGAGCTGCAGACCCACATCACCCAGAACCAGCCCAAGATGCTGGTCCTCAACAAGCAGGTGGTGTTGAGCGTGGATACCCAGTTGGACAAACCCGAGTCCCGCCGCGTGACGTTTTACACCGGCAAGAACAATATCTTCTACCTGGAACTGGCGATTGACCGCACCGAGTTCATCAAGCTGCACGATTTTGACGCCACCGAAACGCTCGACCCGGACGAAGTGATCGCCCAGGCCAATGCGGCACGCCCCGCCCCGCCACCGGCGTCAGATACCAGCGAGCAGGACGAACTGTTGCGGTCCTTGGGCATGTAGGCCTATGGCGGGCGTGCGAAAATCCCATCATGAACGCGCTCACCATCACCGAATACGCCAACGCCCTGGGTTCCCAGGCAAAACTGGCATCAGCCCTCATGGCTGCTGCATCGACAGCTACCAAAAACAGAGCATTACGCACGCTGGCAGCGCTGCTGCGCGCCAATGTGGACGCCCTTCAGGTGGACAACGCCCGGGACATTGAGCGCGCCGTTGCCAATGGCCTGGCCGCCCCGATGGTGGACCGCCTGCGCCTGACGCCCAAAGTGATTGAGACCTGTGCCGAAGGCTGCGAGCAACTGGCCGCCATGGCCGATGTGATTGGCGAGATCATCGGCATGAAGCAGCAGCCCAGCGGCATCCGCGTCGGCCAGATGCGCGTGCCCATTGGCGTGTTCGGCATGATTTTCGAGAGCCGGCCCAACGTCACCATTGAGGCCGCCAGCCTGTCCATCAAGAGCGGCAACGCCTGCATTTTGCGCGGCGGCTCGGAGGCGATTGATTCCAACAAGGCACTGGCCCGCTTGGTACAGCAGGCCCTGCTGGAGGCTGGCCTGCCGGCCGACGCGGTGCAACTGGTGCAGACCACCGACCGCGCGCTGGTCGACCAGCTGATTGCCATGCCACAGTACGTGGACGTCATCATCCCGCGCGGTGGCAAGGGACTGATCGAGCGCATCAGTGCGGGCGCCAAGGTGCCGGTCATCAAGCACCTGGACGGCAATTGCCACGTCTACGTGGACGACCCCTGCGACCTGGCCATGGCCATCAAGGTGGTGGACAACGCCAAGACCAACAAATACAGCCCCTGCAACGCCGCCGAGAGCCTGCTCGTGGCGCGCGACGTGGCGCCGGCCTTTCTGGCGCAGATGGGGGCCGTCTTCGCCGCCAAGGGCGTGGAGATGCGCTGCGATTCCGAAGCCGCAGCAATTCTTCGTGGTGACGGATTGCCAGGTGCCTGCGTTAAGGATGCAATCGAACAGGACTGGTACGAGGAGTACCTTGCGCCGGTCATCAGCATCAAGGTGGTGGCGGGGCTGGACGAGGCGATTGCGCACATCAACCAGTATTCCAGCCACCACACCGACGCCATCCTGACGCGCGACCACATGCACGCCCAGCGCTTCCTGCGCGAGGTGGACTCGGCCAGCGTCATGGTCAACACCAGCACCCGCTTTGCCGACGGATTTGAGTACGGGCTGGGCGCCGAAATCGGCATCAGTACCGACAAATTCCACGCCCGCGGGCCGGTGGGTATCGAGGGGCTGACCTCGCTGAAATACGTGGTGCTGGGCGACGGTGAGGTGCGAACCTGACCCTAGAATGGGGTTTCCATTCATTTCACGCAAGAAGGTCGCATGGTTCCCCATCTCGTTACCGCCCTGACTGGCCCCATCAACGAACTGGAACAGCGCATCCTGGATTCCACGCCGGCCATCGAGCGCTGGTTTCGCCTCGAATGGATGGAGCACACGCCGCCGTTCTACTGCTCGGTGGACGTGCGCAACGCCGGCTTCAAGCTGGCGCCGGTGGACACCAACCTGTTCCCCGACGGCTGGAACATCCTGACCCCGTCCATGCTGCCGCTGGCCGTGCAGGCCGCCATGGCCGCCATCGAAAAGATCTGCCCCGAGGCGCGCAATCTGCTGATCGTGCCGGAGAACCAGACCCACAACAGTTTCTACCTGAGCAACCTGGCCCAGCTGCGCCGCATCTTCCACATGGCCGGGCTCAACGTGCGCCTGGGCTCCATCAGTCCGGATATCAAGAAGAGCGTCACGATTGCCCTGCCCAACGGGGAAAGCATCACGCTGGAGCCGGTGGTGCGCACCAAGGGGCGCATCGGCGTCAAGGACTTTGACCCCTGCACCGTTCTGCTGAACAACGACCTGCGTGCCGGCGCGCCCGGCATTCTCGAAGACCTGCACGAACAGTACCTGCTGCCGCCCCTGCACGCCGGCTGGGACACGCGGCGCAAGAGCACCCACTTCAAGTGCTTTGAAGAGGTGTCCAAACGGTTTGGCAAGCTGATCGGCGTGGATCACTGGCTGATCAACCCGCTGTTTGACAAGTGCGCCGCCGTTGATTTCTCGACCGACGTCGGCGTGCAGGACCTGGCGACCCGGGTCGATGCGCTGCTGGCCAAGATCCGCAAGAAGCACAAGGAATACGGCATCAAGGAGAAGCCGTTTGTCGTGGTCAAGGCCGACAACAGTGACCTGCGCATGGGTATCCTGACGGTGCGCGACGCCAAGGAACTCGAAGCCTTGCGCCACCAGGTGCCAGGCCGGGTGGGCGCGGGCAAGGACGTCTCCAGCGTGTACGACGTCATCCTGCAGGAAGGCGTACTGACCAGCGAGCGCGTCAATGATGCCGTGGCCGAGCCGGTGGTTTACATGATGGACCGCTATGTGGTGGGCGGCTTCTACCGGGTGCACGCCGGGCGCAAGGTGGACGAAAACCTCAACGCGCCGGGTTCCAGCTTTGTGCCGCTGGCTTTTGCAGAGAGTACGCACTTACCCCAGCCCGGCGTCAAGCCTGGTGCCAGTGCGCCCAACCGCTTCTATATGTATGGCGTGATCGGTCGGCTGGCCATGCTGGCCGCCAGCTACGAACTCGAAGCTACCGACCCGCAGGCCGAGCACTACGCCTGATACCGGGTGCGCGGCAAGCCCTGCGTGAGTGCCCAGTTGCTGCATTGCAACACGTTCGGGAAATCGCGTGAAATGCAGCCCCATGGGCTTGCTTAGCGGGGTGTCTGGCGCAAAATAGCGGTCCCAAATGGAATGGAACCTGGTCGCACGCATGGCCGGGCGAATGTGTGTCAGCATCCAAATCGTCTCTCCCGGCGCTAACCCTGGGCGCCATTGGCGTTGTGTACGGCGACATCGGAACCAGCGTCCTGTATGCAGTCAAGGAAGTCTTTGGTTCCGGTCATGTGCCCTTCACGGCGGACAACGTGTACGGCATCCTGTCCATCTTCTTCTGGACGCTGACCGTCATTGTTTCCCTCAAGTACGTGACGCTGGTGCTGCGCGCGGACAACCATGGCGAGGGAGGGCTGGTGGCAATGCTGGCGTTGGCATCGCAGTCGGTCAAGGACAAGCCGCAACTGCGCGGGATCCTGCTGTTGGTTGGCATTTTTGGTACCTGCCTGTTTTATGGCGACGGGGTCATCACGCCGGCGATCTCGGTGCTGGGTGCCGTCGAGGGGCTGGAAGTGGTTTCGCCCACCTTCAAGAAATTCGTCATCCCTCTGACGCTGGTCATCCTGCTGGCCCTGTTCATGGTCCAAAAGAATGGCACCGCCAGCATGGGCCGGTTCTTTGGCCCGATCATGGTGGTGTGGTTTGTGGTGATCGCCGGTTTGGGCATCGTCAACATTGCGGCGGACCCGCTCATTCTGGTTGCCATCAGCCCGCATTACGCGGTGGGGTTCATGTGGGAAAACCCGGGCATCACCTTCATCATCCTGGGTGCCGTGGTCTTGTGTGTCACCGGCGGCGAGGCGCTGTATGCGGACATGGGCCACTTCGGCAAGAAGCCCATCCGGGTGGCCTGGTTTTTCGTGGCCATGCCCGCGCTGACGCTGAACTATTTTGGCCAGGGGGCCTTGTTGCTGCACAACCCCGCAGCGGTGAAAAACCCATTCTTCATGATGGCGCCGGACTGGGCCCTGATTCCGCTGGTGGCGCTGGCCGCCATGGCCGCCGTGATTGCCTCGCAGGCACTGATTTCGGGCGCATTTTCCGTGACCAAACAGGTGATCCAGCTGGGCTATCTGCCGCGTTTGCAGATTCATCACACCAGTGTCAAGGACACCGGCCAGATTTACCTGCCCTTTGTGAACTGGGGCCTGTTCGCTCTGATTGTGGTTGCGGTGGTCATGTTCCGCTCGTCGAGCAACCTGGCGGCGGCCTACGGCATTGCGGTCTGCACCGACATGCTGATCACCACCGTGCTGACCTTTTATGTGATCCGCTACAGCTGGAACTACCCGCTGATCCTGTGCATTGGCGCCACCGGGTTCTTCTTTGTGGTGGACTTTGCCTTCTGGGCGTCCAACCTGCTCAAACTGTTTGATGGTGGCTGGTTCCCGCTGCTCATTGGCGGCGCCATCTTTGCGCTGATGCTGACCTGGAAGGACGGACGCCGACTGCTCAACGAGAAGCTGCGCGCCGACGCCATCGACCTGCCCAGCTTTCTGGAGGCGGTTTTTGTCAGCCCGCCCGCCCGGGTGGAGGGCACTGCCGTGTTCCTGACCGCCGAGGTCGGCACCGTGCCCAATGCCATGCTGCACAACCTCAAGCACAACAAGGTGCTGCACACCAACAACCTGTTTGTCACGGTGCGCAACCACGAGGTGCCGTGGATCGGCCTGAGCAAGCGCCTGGAGATCGACGCGCTGGGCCACGACTGCTGGCAGGTGGTGATCCACTATGGCTTCAAGAACGACCCGGATGTGCCCAAGGCCCTGCAGTTGATCAAGGGCCGTGGCTGCGAGATGAACCCCATGACCACCAGCTATTTCCTGTCCCGCGACACCGTGGTACCCACCATCGGCAAGGGCATGGCGCCGTGGCGCGAGAAGCTGTTTGCCCAGATGCACCACAACGCCAGCGGTGCCGCCGACTTCCTGAATTTGCCTAACAACTCCGTCGTGGAGTTGGGCTCCAAGATCGAGATTTGAGCGGCAGCCGTCCTGGCTGCTACCGCACAGACAACGCAAAAAGATAAGTGGAGCGTTCACCGCTTTAGCCCGACAATAGGGGTTCGTCTGTGACCAACCGGTTCAGGCTGTCTGTCCCCACCAACTGCAGGCAAGTGCATCTCGCACTCCGCTCCCCGGCCACGCCCGCAGAGCTCCCCCATCAAAAGAAAGTTCTATTGAACAAAATACTGCACACCAGTGCGCCCGATCCCCGTCTCAATCAGATTCTTGCCGCACTTCCAGCTGCGGACTATGCGAGGTTGTTGCCCGACCTTCAACTCGTGCCCATGCCGCGCGGGTGGACCATGTCAGAGGGCGGCGACCATGTGAACTACCTGCACTTCCCGACATCCGGCATCGTTTCGCTGATCTACGCGCTGGAAGACGGATCGTCCAGTGAAATAGCCCTGGTGGGCAACGAGGGCATGATCGGCATTTCCATCTACATGGGTGGTGAAAGCCTGCCAAGCAGTACCGAAGTGCAAAGCGCGGGAGAAGCCTATCGCTTGAGCCGCAAGGTCATGAAGCACGAGTTCGCGCTGGGCGGTCAGCTCCAGCATCTGGCGCTGCTGTACACCCAGGCACTCATTGTCCAGACTTCGCAGATGGCTGTGTGCAACCAGCACCACTCGGTTGAACAGCAATTTTGTCGCTGGCTGTTGATGACCGTCGATCGTCTGCAAAGCGACAAGATCGTGATCACCCAGGAAAAGATTTCGCACCTGCTGGGCATTCGGCGGGAAAGCGTGACCGGTACTGCCAGCATCCTGCAAAAGGACGCCATGATTGCCTGCGCCCGCGGCAGCATTACCGTGATTGACCGGCCCAGGCTCGAACAACGCTCGTGCGAATGCTATGCGGCCGTGAAGTCGGATTGCGAACGTTTGCTGCCGTTGCGACACGCACCCAAGCCGGCTGCCTGAACGGGTCAAGCGGTGGGGGCTGACCGCATGGTTGTCTGCCGGGCCGATGTCACAATGGCCTGCATGCCATTTTTCAAAGATCTGAGTCTCTCTGCCTTCACCGCCGGCTTTGTCGCCGTGCTGGTGGGCTTCACCAGTTCCGTGGCCATCGTGTTCCAGGCGGCCCAGGCCTTTCAGGCAACGCCGGAGATGATTGCCTCGTGGATGTGGGCGCTGGGTCTGGGCATGGGCCTGTGCACGCTGCTGCCCTCGCTGTGGTGGAAGAAGCCGGTCATGGTGGCCTGGAGCACGCCGGGTGCGGCGGTGCTGGCCACGGCCGGCGTCACCGGCGGGTTTTCCATGGCCGAGGCGGTGGGGGCCTTCATGGTCTGCGCGGCGCTGATCACGCTGTCGGGTGTGACGGGCTGGTTCGAGCGGGTCATGAACCGCATCCCGCTGGCGCTGGCATCGGCGCTGCTGGCCGGCGTGCTGGCGCGGTTTGGCCTGGCCGGTTTTGCTGCGGCCCAGACGGCGCTGCCGCTGGTGCTGGTCATGCTGCTGGCCTACTTGCTGGGCAAGCGTCAGTGGCCGCGCTATGCGGTTCCATTTACCCTGATTATTGCTATTATTTTTGTAGCTGCAACCGCAGGTTTCACGAGGGCTGACATCACTTTTGGCTTGGCATCACCCGTGTGGGTCACGCCCCGCTTCACCTTCCCGGCCCTGGTCAGCCTGGCGCTGCCGTTGTTCATCGTGACCATGGCCTCACAGAATCTGCCCGGCGTGGCCGCCATCCAGTCCACCGGCTATGGTGACCAGCGCGCCAAGGGCGGCGATGCGGGCATTCCCATCTCCAAGACCATCACGTTGACCGGTGTTGCCACGCTGTTGCTGGCGCCGTTTGGCGCGTTTGCACTGAACCTGAGCGCCATCACCGCGGCCATCTGCATGGGGCCCGAGGCCCATACCAACCCGGCGCGGCGCTACACGGCCGCCGTGTCCTGCGGTGTGCTGTATGTCGTCATCGGCCTGTTTGGCGCAGCCATCACGGGAGTGCTGACGGCCTTCCCCAAGGAACTGGTGGCCGCGATTGCCGGGCTGGCGCTGCTGGGCACGATTGGCGGCGCGCTGACGTCGGCGCTGCAGCATGAGCCGCACCGCGAGGCGGCCATCATCACTTTTCTGGTCACGCTCAGCGGCGTGGTCGTGGCGGGCGTGGGCTCGGCCTTCTGGGGTGTGGTGGCCGGTGCGGTGGCGTTGCTGGTGCAGCACCTGGGCCGCAGCACGCTGTTTCGCCACCCGGATTAGCCCTATGGCCAACCGGACGCACGCGTCAGGCTAGAGTCGCCTACAGTCCCTTCATCTATTCCTTTTCTGCGGACCCCTTATGGAAATCCTGTTTGTTTGCGATCCCCTGGAATCGTTCAAGATCTACAAAGACACCACCTTTGCCATGATGCGCGAGGCCCAGCGCCGCGGCCACCGCATCGTGGCCTGCGAGCCGCGCCACTTGCTGTGGGAGCGCGGCGGCGTGGTGCAGGCGGACATGCGCCACATCACGCTCACCGGCGAGCCCAAGGACTGGTTTACCGAGACGGCATCATCCGTGCGCGCCATCAAGGACTTTGGCGCCGTGGTGATGCGCAAGGACCCGCCGTTTGACAGCGAATTTTTCTACGCCACGCACCTGCTGGAACAGGCCGAGCGTGAGGGCGCCAAGGTCTTCAACAAGCCGCGTGCCCTGCGCGACCACCCGGAGAAGCTGGCAATTCTGGAGTTCCCGCAGTTCATTGGCCCCACGCTGGTGACGCGCGATGCTGAGGCGATTCGCCGCTTCCACGCCGAACACGAGGACATCATCTTGAAGCCGCTGGATGGCATGGGTGGCATGGGGATCTTCCGCGTCAAGGCCGATGGCCTGAACCTGGGCGGCATCATCGAGACCCTCAACAAGGACGGTGCCGAGACCGTGATGGTGCAGAAATTCCTGCCGGCCATCGCCCAGGGCGACAAGCGCGTGCTGGTCATCGGCGGCAAGCCGGTGCCGTTTTGCCTGGCACGCATTCCGCAGGGCAACGAGGTGCGGGGCAACCTGGCCGTGGGTGGCAAGGGCGTGGCGCAGCCGTTGACCGATGCCGACCGGCGCATTGCCGAAAGTCTGGGCCCGATTCTGGCGGCGCGTGGCCTGCTGCTGGTGGGGCTGGATGTGATTGGCGACAGCCTGACCGAGATCAACGTGACCAGCCCGACCTGCTTCCAGGAAATCACGGATCAGACCGGCTTTGACGTGGCGGCGATGTTCATCGATGCACTGGAGCGCGCGGCAATCTAGGCAGTGGCCTTGGCGGCTTCTTCCGCTTCGCGCTGGGCGGCGGCTGCGGCGGCTGCCGGAATGAGCGTGGCCTTGCACACGCTGCGGGCCATCATGTCGCCGTCCACGAAGGCCAGCAGTTCACCGTTTTCCATGGACACCCAGTTTTCATTGGTGGTCAGCGGCTCGGTCACGACAATGACGAGCCGGTCTTCGGGGCCGTTGAGCTCGGACAGATCCACCGTCACGTCCTCGTCCTTGAGCTGCACCTGGGTGAACGGGTGCTGGCGCACCACGTAGCACAGGCGGGTAGAGGCATGGGCCCACAGCGCCTGGCCGTTGCTCAGCAGAAAGTTGAAGGTGCCGTGGCGGGCAATGCGGGGAACGAGCTCGCGCAGGGTGTTGGTCAGTTCCTCCACGCTGGGCACGCCGGCGTGGGATTTGTTGAGCTCCTGCAGCAGCCAGCAGAAGGCCAGTTCGCTGTCGGTATCACCCACGGGTTTGAACGCACCATGCAACGGGGGATTGAATTCCTTGAGGTCACCGTTGTGGGCAAAAAACCAGTAGCGTCCCCACAGCTCGCGCACAAAGGGGTGGCAGTTTTCCAGCCGCACCTCGCCCACCGTGGCCTTGCGCACATGAGCGACCACGTTGTGGCTCTTGATCGGGTAGCTGCGCAGCATCTGTGCAATCGGTGAAGTGGCGGCGCTTTCCTTGTCGACGAAGTAGCGCGCCGCCTTGCCGGGTAGGTCGCCCTGGCTTTCAAAGAAGGCGATGCCCCAGCCGTCGGCGTGGTGGTCGGTGCAGCCGCCGCGCTGCGAAAACCCGGTGAAGCTCAGCGTCAGGCTGGCGGGCAGGCGGCTGTTCATTCCAAGGAGTTGGCACATGGGTAAACAGTTTACAGCGCCGCTACTCGGGCCGTACCGGAACCCGCCAGATGAAAAAACCCAGCACCAGGGCCAGGCCCAGCAGCATCACGCGGTGCCACATGGACGGCACGATCAACATGGAGGTGCCAAAGGACAGCGCCATCATCAGCACTGCCCAGCGTTTGGTCTTGCGCTTCATGGCGCCGTATTCGCGCCAGTCCGCAATGATGGGGCCGGCGATGCGGTGGTTCAGCAGCCGGTAGTAGAAGCGGTCGGAGCTGCGGGCAAAGCAGGCCGCGGCCAGCAGCACGAAGGGGGCGGTCGGCAACACCGGCAGCACCACGCCGAAGCCGCCGGCAATCAGCGCAAGAATGCCCGCCGCAAAGTACAGCCCGCGCACGGTCCGTGAGCGGTGGATTTCCACCGGCGGTTTGCTGTGGGGTGCTGCCGGGGCGTCGTCCACGAAATTACTGCAGGCCGCCGATGTAGACCGACACGGCGCGCACTTCCAGCTCCGTCAGCTTGGAGGCCACGCTGTGCATGACGGCGTTGTCGTTGGAGCGCTCGCGCTTGCCAAACTCCTTCAGCTGCACTTCCAGATAGGCCGGGTGCTGCCCGGCCAGGCGCGGCAGTTGATGGGTGCCATGGCCGTTGTCGCCGTGGCAGGTGCTGCAGGCCGGCACGCCGGAGAAGGAATTGCCCCGGGTGAACACGAACTTGCCGACGGCGGCCAGATCGGCGTCACCGGGTTGGCGGAATGCCGGCTTGCGTGAGCCAAACCAGGCCGCCAGGCCGGCAAACTCGTCATCCTTGATGTCCTTGACCATGTCGCTCATGGTGTCGCTCTTGCGCCGCCCGTCGCGGAAGTCCTTCAGCTGTTTGAACAGGTAATCGGGGTGTTGGGCCGCCAGGCGCGGGTAGACGGCGCTGGCACTTTCGCCCTCGCGCCCGTGGCACAGGATGCAGCGGGATTCCACAATCTCCATGACCCGCTTGGCGGGGGCCTCCGTGGCGGTTTGCGCACCCAGGGTGCCGGTGAGGAAAACGGTGGACAGGCAGGCCAGCAAGGGCAGGCGGGTCAGGGTCAACATGGTGTATTTACTCCAGTCAGGGCTGCTGATTTTACGCACCAGGGTGCCGGAAGCGGCGCTGGTGGACAATGGGCACCAGGAGGCACTGTATGGCGAAGACGACCCCTGAGACCGATTTTGAGCTGATGTTCGAGTCCGCCCCGATTTCCTTGTGGCTGGAGGACTACAGCGCGCTCAAGCGGCTGTTTGATACCTGGCGCGCGCAGGGCATCACGGATCTGGCGGCGCATCTGGCGCAGTCACCGGCACTGGTGCAGCAGTGCGCGCAGAGCCTGACGGTGATCAAGGTCAACCGTCAGACGCTCAAGGTGTTTGCGGCCCAGAGCCAACAGGAACTGGTGGGGCGCTTGTCCGAAGTGTTCCGTGACGACACGCTGGCGCAGATGGCGCAGGAGCTGGGATTCCTGTGGCAGGGGCAGCTGGAGTTTTCCAACCGCACCGTGAACTATGCGCTGGACGGGCGCCGCATCGACGTGCAAATCCATGTGCGGGTGCTGCAGGGTTACGAAGACACCTGGGAGCGGGTCATGGTGTCGCTGGAGGACATCACCGAGGCCACGCAGGCCCAGCAGAAGCTCACCGTGAGTGAGCGCTATGCCCGCGACCTGTTCGACTACTCACCGGTGTCGCTGTGGGTGGAGGACTTCAGCGGCGTCAAGCGCCTGCTGGACGAGGCGCGGGCCCAGGGCATCCGGGATTTTCGCGTGTTCATCAGCGTGCACCCGGAGTTTGTGAGTCGCTGCATGGCGGAGATCCGCGTCATCGACGTCAACCGCCAGACCCTGTCCATGTTCGCCGCCAACAGCCAGAGCGAGCTGCTGACCCGCCTGGGCGCCGTGTTCCGCGACGAGATGCACGAGTCCTTCGCCGAGCAGTTGCTGGATCTGTGGGAAGGCAAGACCGTGCAATTGCGCGAGGTGATCAACTACTCGCTCAATGGCGAGCTGATCAACATCCACATGCAGTTTGCCGTGCTGCCCGATTACCAGGACACCTGGGGGCTGGTGCTGGTGTCGCTGGTGGACATCACCGCGCGCAAGAAGGCGGAGGCCTACCTGGAATACCTGGGCAAGCACGACGCCCTCACACGGCTGCGCAACCGGGCGTTCTACGTGGACGAACTCAACCGCATCACGCGCAAAGGCCCGTGGCCGTTGACCATCATGGCCATGGACCTCAATGGCCTCAAGCGCATCAATGACAGCGAAGGCCATGCCGCGGGCGACGCAGTGCTGCGCCGCGCCGGCGAGGTGCTGACCAGTGCCACTGCCGGCTATCCGTATTGCGTGGCGCGCGTCGGTGGTGATGAATTCATTGCGCTGCTGCCGGGCAGCGATGAGCGGGTGGCGATTGGCCTGCAGGAGCGCATCGAGTCCATGATGGAGCTGAACAACCAGTTCTACACAGGGCAACGGCTGAGCATGGCCATTGGCATTGCCACCTGCCACACGGCCGGTGAGGTCGAGGCCACCCTGCACGAGGCAGACCAGGCCATGTTTCACGAAAAAAACCGCTACTACGACGAGGCCAAACTGGATCGCCGGCGCGGACAGTGATGCCCTTGCAGTAGTCGCGCGGCTACTCGCGGGGCTCGCTCCACAGCGTGCCGCCGGTGGCCCAGTTCTCGCGCTTGACGTCGGTGATCAGCACGTTCACCGAGGCAGGCGACCCGCCCAGCACCGCGACCGACACGCGGGTGATCTCCTCGGCCAGCTTCTTCTTCTGCTCGACGGTGCGGCCTTCCAGCATTTCAATGCGGTAGATGGGCATGGGGTTTCCTTTCAGGGGGATGCAAGGCCGGCTGCCGCGCAGCGCGCACACACGCAGGCCATGCGCCGGGAGTCGGCGGGAATGCGCTCCAGCAGCGCCGGCGTGAAGACAGCGGTGGTGCACCAGCACGGGCCCTGTGCACGGCCGGTTGCGCGCTCCACCTCATTGGCGCACTGGTTGCTCTGCCCACACAACGGGCACAGGCAGGGATCGATGGCGGGCGACGGCGCAGGGGAAATTTCAGGCATGGCAGGGGTTCCGATGGAGCCCGCAGTTTAGACTGCGGGGGTTTCGATTCGGCCATTGTCACCCTTGCATTCCGCTCCATCCCTTTTCACCCTGTCGCGCAGCGCCTGGCTGCTGCTGGCCTTGGCATGTGCATTGCACTTTGTGTTGGGCGCCTCCCTGGGCCTGTCGGTGGACGAGGCGCACTACGCGCTGTATGCGGCCCACCCGGACTGGAGCTACTTCGACCACCCGCCGCTGGTTGGTTGGGTGCAGTGGCCGCTGGTGGCGCTGAATGCTCCGACCTGGCTGCTGCGCCTGGTGCCAGAAGCGCTGTGGCTGGGCACGGCCCTGCTGGTGCATGGCCTGGCCGAGCGGTTGCAGGCCGGCTTGCCCCGTGGCGTGGCCGGCTGGTGGGCGATTGCGGTGCTGGCCCTGGCACCCTTGCTGCATGTGCTGGGCATTGGCCTGCTGCCCGATACCCTGCTGGTGTTCTGGAGCGCTGCCCTGGTCTGGCTGACGCTGGACCTGATGCAGCCCACCTCCCGGCACCGCCCAGGCGCCTGGCTGGCGCTGGGCCTGCTGCTGGGGCTGGCGGGTCTCAGCAAGTACACGGCGATCTTTGCCGCAGTGGCCGTCGCCCTGTGCCTGTTGCAGGCCCATGGCGCGTCGCTGCTGCGCAGCCCCTGGCCCTGGGTAGCGGTGCTGGTGGCGCTGGTGCTGGTGCTGCCCGTGGCGGTCTGGAACCACGCCAATCACTGGATCTCGTTCACCTACCAGGCCCAGCACGGTGCCGGCGGTGGCTGGCAGGCGGCCCATGTGCTGCGCTTTCTGCTGGTGCAGGTGCTGGCCTACGGTCCGCTGCTGCTGTGGGCCTGGGCGGGGTCGCGCCAGGGCATGGCGCCCGGCGCGCGTAGCCTGCTGCTGTTTTTTGCCATTCCGTTTGTCGTGATGGCGGTGCTGTCGGGCGGCGGCACCAGCCTGCCGCACTGGACGGCACCGGCCTGGGTTGCGCTGGCGCCGTTTGCCGGCGTGGGGCTGGCCCTTGCCTGGCAGCGGGGCCGCCGCCGGCTGGTGCTGGGACTGGTGGTGGCACAGGCGCTGGTCAGCGCGGTGCTGCTGGGCCTGATGCTCAGCGCCGGCCAGCCGCTGGTGGCTAACAACACCGGCCAGGGCAACAGTGCCCAGCCCTCCAACCCGTTTGCCGACCTGCATGGCTGGGAGCAGGCTGGCGCCACCGCCCGCACGCTGGCAGCGCAGCAGGGGCTGCACAGCGTGGCGGTGCAGAACTGGACGCTGGCCAGCCGCCTGGGCTGGTACGCACGGCCGCTGTCGGTGCATGTGCTGGAAGACCGCTTTGACCAGTTCGACCTGTGGGCCGGTGACCTGCCTCCCGGCGGTGACACCCTGCTGGTGGACTGGTCGCAACTTGCCTATACGGTGCCGCTGGGCGCGCACGGCTTTGCCAGCTGCACGCTGCTGGCAACCCAGGACGTGCAGCGCCTGGGCGCACCCATCGCCAGCTTCCGCTTCTATGCCTGCCGCAACTGGTCCGGCCAGCCACAACCCCGACTGCAAGGCGCTGCCCCATGACCGTTGCCCCGATTCCCGCCCGCCTGTGGCTCTTGCCCCTGGTCCTGTTCGTGCTCAGTGCCCCGTTGTGGCTGCACACGTTTGAGCCGGCCATGTTTGTGGCCATCAACCATTGGTGTGCGCCGGTTGCGGCGCCCGTGTGGACCGGCCTGTCCCTGCTGGGCAATGCCTGGGGCGTGCTGGGCGTGACGGCGCCGCTCCTGGTGCTGGCACCGCGCCTGATGTGGGCCTGGCTCTGCGCCGCGCCCTTTGCCATTGCATTTGCTCGCATCGGCAAGGGCCTGTTGTTCAGTCCACGCCCGGCGGCCGAGGTGGACAACGCGCAGATGCGCATCGTGGGTGAGACCCTGCACAACGTCTCCATGCCGTCCGGCCACACGCTCACCGCCTTTGCCGTGGCCTCGGCTATCTACTTTGCGCTGCCGCAGACGGGCCGCGCACGCCACCTGTGGCTGTTTGTGCTGGCGTCTGGAGCCGGCCTGTCGCGCATTGCGGTGGGGGCGCACTGGCCGGGCGATGTGGCGGTGGGCCTGTGCCTGGGCCTGTTGGCCGGCATGCTGGGCACGCGCCTGTTGGCGCGCATGGATGCCAAGCACCTGCAACCCACGGCCTGGAGCCTGCGCCTGGTGGCGCTGCTGCTGCTGGCCGCCGCCTACGCCCTGGCGACCGAGGTGCAGGACTTCGACGAAAACCGGCCCCTGCAATACCTGCTGGTGCCCGTGGTGCTGGGCTCGCTGGTGGTGTTCGTCAAACAGAATCTGGCAGCGGTGCGAGGGGCGGCGCAGCGGAATGGTTTATAGCCAAATTGGCCGATAGCCCTCGTGGAATATGCTTATTGCGCTACTAAAATAGTAGCAAATATTGCGTTTACGCGCCGACAAAGCGTGCCGGGTGCTTGCCGTAGAAGGCCTCAATCCCGGTCCTGAAGTCCTGGGTCTGCGCGCATTGCACGAAAGCAGCCGCCTCCAGCGACAGTTGCGCCCCCAAGTCATGGTCGAAGGCGTTGCGCATCAGCCGTTTCATCGCGCCATAGGCCCGTGTCGGCCCGCTGGCCAGACGCTCGGTGAGTGCCTGCACCTGGGCATCGAGCTGGTCGGCCGGCACCACGCGGTTCACCAGTCCCAGGCGCAAGGCGTCGGCGCAGTCCAGGGTGTCGCCCAGCAGCGCAATTTCGAGTGCCTGGCGCAGACCGACCAGGCGTGGCAGGGCCCAGGAGGCACCCACGTCGCAACTGGTGCCCAGGTTGATGTAGGCCAGGTTGAAGCGGGTGTCCTGCGCCGCCAGCACCAGGTCGGCCTGCAGCATCAGGCTCAGCCCGGCACCAGCCGCCACGCCGTGCACCTGGGCGATGACCGGTGCATCCAATGTCGCCATCAGCTCCAGCGCCGCGTTCAGCGGGCCCAGCAGGTCGTTTGCGCCCTGCACCGGGTCGGCGCGCAGGGTCGCAAGATCACCGCCGGCCATGAAGCCCTTGCCCATGCCGCGCAACACCACGGCGCGCACGGTGGTGTCGCCCACCAGGCTGCGCAACGCCTCCAGCAGGGCCTGCGCCATGGGTACGTCCACCGCGTTGAGCGCCTGCGGGCGGTTGAAGCACAGGTGCACGGTGGCGCCCCTGCGCTCCACCAGCAAGGGGGCTTGCGGGCTGGGTGTGGAAGACATGGCGTTCCTTTCCTTGCGGCTGGCCGGCTCAGTGGTACAGGGCTTCGATTTCGGCCGCGTAGGTCTTGTAGATGCTGGAGCGGCGCACCTTCATGGTGGCGGTGACTTCGCCATCGTCGTGGTCCAGCTCCTTGGTCAGCAGGTGGAACTTGCGGATCTGCGACACCTGGGCCAGGCGCTGGTTGCCGGTGGCGATCTCGGTGTCGATCAGGCTGCGGATCTGGGGGTGCTCGACCAGCGAGCGGAAGTGGGTGAACGTAATGCGCTGGGCCTCGGCCCATTTGCCAACGGTCTCGAAGTCGATCATCACCAGCGCACCGACGAACTTGCGCCCTTCGGCCACGATGACGCACTCCTTGATGTAGGGGCTGCTCTTCATCGTGTTCTCGATTTCGGACGGCGTCAGGTTCTTGCCGCCGGCGGTGATCATGATGTCCTTCAGCCGGTCCACGATTTTGAGCTGGCCGCCTTCCTCACGCACCACATCGCCGGTGTGCAGCCAGCCGTCCTGGATGCTGCCGGCCGTGGCCTCGGGGTTCTTGTAGTAACCGGCAAACACCATGTCGCCGCGCATCTGCAGCTCACCCGCCGCGCCGATGCGCCACTCCACACCCAGCGTGGGCGTGCCCACCGTGCCGATGATGACCTGGTCGATGGGGTGGCCGGTCACCATGCCGCTGGATTCCGTCAGGCCATAGACCTCGACCAGCGGCACGCCCAGCACCCGGAAGAAGCGCACCACATCCGGTGGAATGGGTGCCGCGCCGGTCAGCGCCACCTGCGCATTGCGCAGGCCGATGAAGTTTTGCAGGGCCCGGAAGATGACCCAGTAGCTGGCGTAGAACCGGGCCTTGTCGCCCAGCGTCCAGGCGCTGCGCGGCTTCTCGGCCAGCGGCTTGCAGGCGGCGTAGGCGCGCTCGAACAGGGCGCGGCGCAGGCCGCCGGCTTCCTGCAGCTTGATGCTGATGGAGGCGTGCATCTTTTCCCAGATGCGCGGCACACCCAGGAACATGGTGGGCGCCACCTCGCGCAGGTCTTCCTGCACGGTGCGGATGGATTCGCCAAAGTTGACCTGGGAGCCGTTGTAGACCGGGCAGAAGGTGGTGAGCATCTGCTCGGCCACGTGGCACAGCGGCAGGTAGGACAGGTGGGTGGTGTTGTGCGTGAGGCGCAGGCGCTCCACGATGCCGGGCACCACGCCACGGATGTTGCGGTACGAAATCATCGCGCCCTTGGGCTTGCCGGTGGAGCCTGACGTGTAGATCATCAGGCCCACATCGTCCAGGGTTTGCCGCTCCAGCGCCTGGTCAATCACCGCCGGGTCGCCCTGCGAGGCGCCCAACTGCTCGACCTCGTCAAAGGTGGCGATCAGGCCACGGGCTTCGGGGCGGTAGCTGCGCAGGCCCTTGGTCTCCATGACCACGATCTTGCGCAGCCGTGGCAACTGGTCCAGCGCTTCGAGCACCTTGTCGGTCTGCTCCTGGTCTTCGCAGACCATGACTTCGATGTCGGCATGGCCCACCACATAGGCCACCTCCGAGGTCGGGCTGGTGGGGTACACGCCCACCGTCACCGCGCCCACCAGGCCGGCGCCCATCTGCGCCAGCACCCACTCAATGCGGTTCTCCGAAATCACGCCCACATGGCCGCCTGCGGCCAGGCCCAGGGCGCGCAGACCCAGGCCAAAGTGGCAGGCCCGGCGGTGGTAGTCGGCCCAGGAGAACGGCTTCCAGATGCCAAAGTCTTTTTGCCGGATGGCGATGCGATCTGGGCTGGTGCGGGCACGCTCGCGCAGCATCTGCGGCAGTGTGAGGGTGGGGAGTGCGGTGGGTGCGTGCAGGGTCATGACAGCCAGCGCTTGCGGCGTTTGTAATGTTTGATGTCGCGGAAACTGCGCGTTTCGCCGCCGCCCCCCACGCCCAGGTAGAACTCGCGCACATCGGGGTCCGACGCCAGGCGTTCGGCACTGCCGTCGATGACGATCTTGCCGTTTTCCATGATGTAGCCGCTGTGCGCAACGGCCAGCGCCACGGTGGCGTTCTGCTCCACCAGCAGCATGGAGACACCCTGCTCGGCGTTGATGCGGGCGATGATGCCGAAGATGTCTTCCACCAGTTTTGGGGAAAGGCCCAGCGAGGGCTCGTCCAGCAGGATCAGCTGCGGCTGCGCAATCAGCGCCCGGCCAATGGCCAGCATCTGCTGCTCGCCGCCCGACAGGTAGCCGGCCAGGCTTTTGTGGCGCTCATAGAGCCGGGGGAAATAGGTGTAGACCAGGTCAAAGTCGGGCTTGGCGTCCTTGCGCCCGGTCAGGGCATAGGTGGCGGCGACCAGGTTCTCCTCGATGGTCAGGTCCTCGAACACGCGTCGGCCCTCCATCACATGCGACAGGCCCTGGCGCACCAGCTGCTGGGGCTCCTGGCGTGCCGTGGTCTGGCCGTTGAACAGGATGCTGCCACTCTTGAGCTCGCCGTCTTCAAGGGTGAGCAGGCCCGAAATGGCCTTCAGCGTGGTGGACTTGCCCGCCCCGTTGCTGCCCAGCAGGGCCACGATCTGGCCGCGCGGCACGGCCAGGGACAGGCCCCGCAGGGCCTGCACCACCTTGTTGTAGATGACCTCGATGTTGTTGACTTCGAGGACATGGTCCGTGCGGGGCAGGTTCATTGCGTGGCTTACAGAGAGATCCAGTCCGAGGCAGGCACCATTTTTTGCGCCTTCATGTCGGCCTTGTAGACGCGGCCTACCGGGATGGAGTTGCCCTTGATGGTGATTGGCACGCCGATCAGGCCGCCGGTGTCAAAGTCCTTGATGCTGTTGAGCGCGGCCTTGAGGTTCTTGCCGTCCAGCGGCTTGCCGGCCTCGATGCAGCGCTTGGCTGACTCAACGAACAGCATGGCCGCCAGGAAGCCCTGGATATAGGCTGTGCTCTGGTACTCGGGGCGCATCTGGCGGATCTTGTCGAGCATGGGTGACTTGGCCGAGGTGTCGTAGTAGTAGCGGTAGGGCATCACGCCCATGAAGCCGTCGCCGGCCTCGCCCATCTTCATGACGGTGGAGCTGTCCATGGTCCAGAAGGTGCCCATCCACTTGCTGGTCATGCCTTGCTGCTTGCCCTGGGTGATGAACTCGGGGATGGGTGCCAGGATGTAGCCGTGGAAGATGGTGTAGTCGGGTGCTGCGCGGCGCAGCTTGATGACCTCGCCTGACACGTCCACACTGCCGGCCGGCGTCATGATCTTGATCGGCACCGACAGACCCAGCTTCTTGGCCAGGGCCTCGCTGCTGTCGATGGGATCGCGACCGAATTCGGAGTCGGAATAGACGAAGGCCACCTTGGCGCCCGGCTTTTCCTTGGCGATGTGGCGCAGCAGGATGCCAAACATTTCGGTGTAGTCAGGCCCCACCAGGAACTGGTTCGGGTACTTGACCGGGTCGTTGAGTTCGGTGGCGAAGGAGGCACCGGCCATCATGATGGCGCCGTTGCGCTCCAACTCAGGGTTGATGGTCTTGGAGAAACCGGTGGAGTCGCCGTAGTACAGGTTGACCTTGTTCTGGCTGGTGATCTTCTTGAAGGTGGCCACCGACACATCGACCTTGTAGCCGGTGTCTTCGGGCACATAACGGATCTTGCGGCCCTTGATGCCGCCGCCGTCGTTGACGATCTTCACGTAGTCGGAAATGCCGGCATTGATGCCGATGCCCGCAAACGAGAACACGCCGGTCATGGGGATGGAGCCACCGATGACGATCTCTTCGGCGCTGGCCTGGGCGTGCGCGGCCAGGGGTGCCACCAGCGTGGCGCCGGCGGCGAGCAGCAGGGAGCGACGGCGTTGGGAGGTCAGGGAATCTTGCATGCTTGTCTCCTACTTTCTGTTGACGTTTCAGGGAACTGGGCGTCGCTCCGTGTCAGTTACGGAAGGGCCACAGATGGAAAAAACGGCGAATGCGCCGCCACACTTCTGCGAGCCCATGTGGCTCGAAAACCAGAAAACCGATGATCAGCAGACCAAAGATGATGGTGCGCACCGGCGACAGGAACACCGTGAGTTCCGTGTTGTTGGGCAGCAGGTCAAACACCAGCTTGAGCAGCTCGGGCACCATGGTCATGAACACCGCGCCCAGAATGCCGCCCAGGATGCTGCCCATGCCGCCGACGATGATGGCGGCCAGGAAAAAGATGGACATCAACAGCGGAAAACTCTCGGGCGTGACCACCCGGAAAAAATACGCCCACAGGCCACCGGCCACGCCGGCATAGAAGGACGACAGGCCAAACGACAGCAGCTTGTAGCGCAACAGCGGAATGCCCAGCACCTCGGCCGAGATGTCGCGGTCGCGGATGGCGATGAAGGCGCGGCCAATGCGGGTGCGAAACAGGTTGGCGGCGCCCAGCAGCATCAGGATGGTGATGGGAACGATCACCCAGTACAGGCGAAACGAGGTATCCAGCGGCACATCGAACAGGCGCGCCGGCGGCAGGCTCAGGCCCCCCGTGCCCCCGGCAATGCTGAGGTTGGCAAACAGGAAGTGGGTGATGAAGGAGGCCGCGATGGTGGCAATGGCCAGGTACAGCCCCTTTACCCGCAGCGACGGAATGCCCACGATGATGCCGCCCAGCATGGCGACGCAGCCGCCGGCCAGGATGTTCAGCAGGAACGGTGTGCCCACCTTGGACTGCAGAATCGCCACCGTGTAGGCGCCCAGGCCCATGAACGCCGCCTGCCCCAGGCTCACCAGGCCGGTGTAGCCGGTCAGGATGTTGAGCCCGGTGGCGCTGGCCACGTTGATGCTGACCAGGCAGGCCAGGTACAGCCAGTACTCGCTGGCCATGAAGGGAAACAGCAGCAGCAGCGCCGCCGCGACGGCCAGCCAGACCTTTTGCGTGCGCGAGTCGAACAGCGCCGCATCGGCGATGTAGGTTTCCTTGAGGGTTCCGATGCGCATTACAGTCTTTCGATTTCATGGGTGCCGTACAGACCGTAGGGGCGCACCATCAGGACCACCACCAGCACGATGAAGGTGGCCAGCAGCTTGTATTCGCCACCCAGGTAGGCGCCGGCCAGTGCCTCGACCAGACCGATGAACAGCCCACCCACCAGCGCGCCCAGCACGCTGTCCAGGCCGCCCACGATCACCACCACCAGCACGGACAGGCCGAACACGCCCATGCTGGAGGAGATGCCGCCGATGGAGCCGACGATGATCCCGGAGATGGCAGCCAGCATGGCAGACACCACCCAGGCCAGTGAAAACACGCGCGGCACATTGATGCCCATGGAGTAGGCCGCAGCCTGGTCCGACGCCGTGGCCCGCAAGGCCACGCCGCCGCGCCAGAAGCGAAACACCAGCAGCACCGCGGCGATGAACACCACGGCAACCATGGCGCCCCAAAAGACCTTGGGCGCCAGGAAGGCATCGCCAATGATGATGGGCTGGGTCGGCATGAAATCGGGTAGGCGGCGCTGGTCGGCGGTCCAGATCATTTCCACCAGGCCCACCAGTACGGAGCCCAGGCCCACGGTGACCATGAACACGGAGATGGGTGGCTCGCCCAGCAGCGGACGGATCATCGTGCGCTCGATCACCGCGCCGATCAGCCCCGTGCCCAGCACCGCCGCCGGAATGGCCAGCCACAATGGCAGCGCGAACATCGAGGCGAAGGTGAAGAACAGGTAGGCCCCGACCATCAACAGTTCGCCAATGGCAATGTTGACCACGCGCGTGGCCTTGTAGACCATGACGAAGGCCAGCGCTGCCAGCGCATACAGGCCGCCGCTGGCAATGCCGGTCAGGCTGATTTCAAACAGGTAGGCCCAATCCATCAGGCAACTCCTTGGGCGTGTGCGGGGACTGTGGTGCCGGCGTGCAGCTTGCGGCGCAGGTCGGCCACATCGCCCGAGCCCAGGTAGGCACGGATGACTTCAGGGTCGGCCTGCACCGTGGAAGGAACACCCTGGGCAATGACCTGGCCGAAGTTCAGCACCACGACATGGTCGGACAAATCCATCACCATGCCCATGTCGTGTTCCACCATCAGCACGGTCACGCCCCATTCCTCGCGCACATCCAGGATGAAGCGGGCCATGTCCTCGGTTTCCTCGCGGTTCATGCCGGCCACCGGCTCGTCCAGCATCAGGATCTCGGGCTGCATGGCCAGCGCACGGGCCATCTCCACACGCTTTTGCAGTCCGTACGACAGGGCGGAGACCGGTGCATGGCGGATGTGGTCGATCTCCAGAAAATCGATGATGCGCTCCTCGATGTCCGCGCGCAGGGCGGCCTCTTCGCGGCGCGCCCGGCCCAGGTAGAACAGCGCATCGAACACATTGGTCTTCAGGTGCGCGTGGCGGCCGAGCTTGATGTTGTCGAGCACGGTCATGCCGCGAAACAGCGCAATGTTCTGGAAGCTGCGCCCCAGCCCCATCTTGGCGCGCTGGGGGGCCGGCAGTGTGGTGATGTCCTGGCCCTTGAAGCGCACATGGCCACTGTTGGGATGGTAAAAGCCCGAGATGGTGTTGAACAGCGAGGTCTTGCCGGCACCGTTGGGGCCGATCACCGCCGTGATGGAGCCGGGCGCCACATCAAAGCCCACGCCACTGAGCGCACGCACGCCGCCAAAGGCCAGCGTGACGCCTTCCACCTGCAACAGCGGCGCGGTAGCGGCGGGGCCGCTGGGTGGTGTTATGTTCATCGCTTTTTCTGACTTCGGGTTTTTGCGTAGCGGAAAAATCCTACTTTTGCGTAAAGTACTTACTTGCGAGTAAATCTTAGATTTTTCTGGCCATCTCCGTATCAGGTCTTACCCTAGGTGACCCACCATGACAAAGAAACCCAGCGCACCCAAGGCACCCCGCGCCGAAGCCCCGGTCTCGCCCTGGGCGCCGGCCTCCGCGCGCGAGCAGCAGCGCGAGGCCAAGCGCAATGCCGTGCTGCAGGCCGCGGCGCAGATGTTCAATGAGCGCGGCTTCCACGCTACCTCGCTGGATGACGTGGCCGCCCGGCTTCATGTCAGCAAGCCCACGCTGTACTACTACGTGAAGAACAAGGACGAGATCCTGTTTGAGTGCGTGCGCACCGGTCTGCAGATGATGCAGGCCGGCATTGCCGAGACCAGCAGCCGGGGCGGCTCCGCCATTGACCAGCTGGTGGCCTGCATGCGCACCTACGGCCAGATCGTCACCATGGATTTCGGCATGTGCCTGATCCGCATCGGCGAAGACCCATTGCCCCCCGAGAGCCGCAAGGAGCTGCGTCGGGCCAAGTCGGCCATCGACCTGGAGTTTCGCCGGTTGATCACCGCCGGTGTGGAAGAGGGCTCCCTGGTTCCCTGCGATCCCAAGATCACTGCGTTTGCCATCGCCGGTGCCCTGAGCTGGATTGGCCGCTGGTACCAGCCCGGTGGTGAGTATTCGGCCGACGAGGTGGTGGAGCGGGTGATGAACACGCTGCTGGGCAGCCTGGTACGTGACCGCGTCGTCGCGCTAGCGCCGACCGCGCTGGGCCAGGCGTAGCGCCAGCGTGCTCAGGGCCTCATAGGCCGCACCGGTTTGTGCATCCCAGGCTGCAACGGCAGCGCCCTGGCGGGCAATGGCCGCCTTGTCGCCGCGCGCGGCCGGGCCGGTGAGCGCGGCCTGTGGTCCCAGCGTGGTGATATTGGCCACGGCATTGCGCAGCAGGGTGGCGCGCAGGTCGGGA
This sequence comes from Burkholderiales bacterium, assembly GCA_038327925.1. Classification (GTDB taxonomy): domain Bacteria; phylum Pseudomonadota; class Gammaproteobacteria; order Burkholderiales; family Burkholderiaceae_C; genus Allorhodoferax. The sequence goes on from JBBQLM010000030.1 coordinate 24,204, forward strand.
ATCAGTTCGGCCGGCATGCCGGTGGCTTGCCACAGGTCTTCGGCGGTGGACTGCAGCACCGGCAAAAAGTTGGTGGCAAACACGGCCGCCGCGTGGTACAGCAGCTTGTGCTCGCTGGCCACGTCAAAGCAGCGCGCGCCAATGTCGGCGAAGGCCGCTCGCAGCACGGCGCTGGCTGTTGCATCGCCCTCCAGCGCGCAGGGGGTGCCGGCAAACTGTTGCAGCGCGGCCGGAACCGAGGCAAAACTCAGGATGCAGTGCGCGCTGGCCAAGCGCCAGCCCCGAGCGGCCAGCGGCGCCAGCGTGGCGGAACTCTGGGCGCCGCTGCAGTGAAAGACCACGGGCGAAGGTGCCCCTGTCGGCGCATGCGCTGTGGCCTCGGCCAGCGCCTGGGCGCTGGCGGCGATGTGCGCGTCCGGCACCGCCAGCATCCAGACATCGGCACTGCGCATGGCCTGCACGGACGCCACGGCGTGCCCGGCACCGATGGTGGTACACGCGGCTTCGGCGCTGGCCAGCGAGGTGGTCAGCACGTCCTGCACCGCAAAGCGCTGGCTCCGGTGCCAAAGGTGTGCCAGGGTCTGGCCCACGCGACCGGCACCCACCAGGTTCAGGGTCGGAAGCGGCGCAGGCTGACTCATGCCACGCTCCATTCGTCTCGGTCGCCCCACTGTTCCACCCATTCCAGAAAGTCCTCGGCCGGCATGGCACGCGCGATCCCGTAGCCCTGGGCCAGTTCACACCCCATGCGCAACAGGCGTTCGCCGTGCGCGGCGGTCTCGACCCCCTCTGCGATGACCTCGCGCCCGAACGCCTTGGCCAGCCCGATGACACCCTCCACAATGGCCATGTCGTTGGCATCCTCCAGCATGTTGCGCACAAAGCTCTGGTCAATCTTGAGGGTGTGCGCCGGTAGATGGCGCAGGTAGCTCAGGGACGAATACCCGGTGCCAAAGTCATCTAGCGCAAAGCCGACCCCCATCGCACCGCAGGTATCCATGAGCCGCTCCACCGCGCCCATGTCTTCCAGCGCGCTGGTTTCCAGCACTTCCAGTTGCAGGCGGTTGGCACGGACCTGCGGATGGGCCGCAAACATCTGTTGCAGGCGCTCAACAAAATTCGGCTGCAGCAAGTGGTGGGCATCGACATTGACACTGACCACGGTGTCAAGCCCCGACGCCTGCCAGCGGTCAATCTGGGCCAGCGCCGTGTCAATCACCCATTCACCCAGTTGCACGCCAAGAGGATGGTTGGTCAACACGTGAAGGAATTCGGATGGGTACAGCAGCCCCCGCTGCGGGTGCATCCAGCGAATGAGTGCCTCGGCGCCCACGACCTGCCTGGTCTGGATATTGACCTTGGGTTGGTAGTACAGGCGGAACTGCGCACCAGCCAGGGCGCCCTGGATCTCCGTGAGCGCATCGCGCTGACTCTGCAACGTGGCATCCTGCTGCACATCGAACCACAGGTAGCAGTTTCGGCCAGACTGCTTCGCCATGTACATGGCCTGGTCGGCGTGGCGCAGCAACAGATCGGCGTCGGAGCTGTCCTGTGGGTACATCGTGACACCGATGCTGGCGGAAACCTGCAGCGTGTCACCGCCGACATGGGCAGCGCTGGAGGCCGCTTCGAGCATGCGGGTCAGGATAGGCTCGCAGTCGTGGGCCGTGTTGATGTCTGCTAGAACCGCGACGAATTCATCTCCCCCGATGCGCGCCAGGGTGTCGCCGTCGCGCAGGGTCTCCTTCAGGCGATTGGCGATCAGAACCAGCAATTGATCGCCGCAGTCGTGTCCAAAACGGTCGTTGACGTCCTTGAATCCGTCGAGGTCCAGGTACAGGACCGCCACCGACTGGCGACGGCGCTGGCTGTGGGCCAGTGCCTGTCGCAGCCGGTCTGCCAGCAGCACCCGATTCGGCAGATCGGTCAGAGGGTCGTAGTGGGCGATGTGCTCCAGTTCCTGGCGGTGCTCCAGCATCGGCGTGATGTCGGAGAACAGTGAGACGTAGTACTGTAGAGTGCCCTTGTGGTCCTTGACGGCACTGATGGTCTGCAACTCCGCGTAGACTTTGCCATTCTTGTGCCGGTTCCAGACCTCGCCGACCCAGTGGTCTTCACGCTTGAGGGTGTCCCACATCAGCGCATAGTCACTGGCGGTCTGGATGTTGGACTTGAGCATGCGCGGGTTCTGATCGACGGCGTCCTCACGGCTGTAGCCGGTGATGCGGGTAAAGGCGTCGTTGGTCTCCACGATGGTGCCATCCGGGCGCGTGACCATGATGCCCTCGCGCGCGCAGGCGAACACACTCGCCGCCAGTTGCAGGCGCTCCTCGGAGGCCTTGCGTTCAGTAATGTCCTGCACCGCCGTGATGAAGTACAGCGGCTTGCGCGTCGGGTCACACACGAGGTGGATCGCCAGACTGGCCCACACCATGCCGCCGTCCTTGCGCCGGTAGCGCTTTTCCACCCGGTGGTCTTCCTTGTCACCCCGGAGCATGGCCTGGGTGTTGTGCGCGTCGTCGGCCAGTTCCTCTGGCAGGGAAATCTGCTGGTAGGTGAAGCCCTGGTCCAGCACCTCCTGCTGCTCATACCCGATCAATTGGCAGTAGCTGTGATTGATCTGCAGGAAACGCCCGTCCAGCGAGACCTGGGCAATGCCGACCGCAGCGTTTTCGAACACCGCCTTGAACAGCGCACCCGTTTCCTGGATGGTGCGGTTCTTCGCGAGCATGTCCTCGTGGTAGCGCGAAAACAAGCCGCGCGACCAGCGTGAGAACGCGTACGAAGCCCCCAGGCCCAGGGTCAACGCCAACACCAGTGCGATCAGCAGTTGGGTCCAACTGCTGCGAACTTCCGAATCATGGCGGCTCAGCTCCGCGCGCAATGGCTCCTGCAATTCGTCGTCGCGCATGTTGGCAATGAGAATCCATCCCCAGGGCTGCACCTGCCGAACCAGGGCGGTCTTGCTCACATCCTTGCCGGTCTGTGCATCGTGCCACTGGTAATGGACGACGCCGCCATCGTGGGTTGCCTGGTGGAATAGCGCCCGCATGGCGGCACTCTGGGATGGCGCAAACTCGGACAGGTGGTGCCCTTCCAGCGAGGCGTCCGATGGTGACAGGAGGGAGTTCCCCTCGCCGTCCAGAAGCCCGATGTAGCCGCTGTCGCCAAAACGCAGGGCCCGAAGCCGGTCGATGACTTCGTATTTTTGCAGCTGTTCCCACTTGTAGTTGTAGTCGCCCGTGCCGATCAGCCAGTCGTACGGCGCAAAGTGACGCACATAGGCCAGCTTGTCGTCCATCACCTTCGGGTTGTCCGGTGTGTACCAGCGGTAGCTGGTATAGCCCTCCCCAACCGGCTTGCGGGCGGCATCGATCAGCCCGCGCATGATGAAGTGCCCCCGGTCATCCTGGTTGTCCAGAATGGTCTTGCCCTCCAGCTGGGGTGCGGTTGGCAGCAGGATGAACTTCCCCTGCATATCGTCGATGAAGTAATAGCCCCTGCCGTCGTAAAACCGGACCGGACGCAGCGCCTCAATGACCATGCGCTGCACCTCGGCGGGGGAGCGCTTGCCGGATTCCCGGGCATGGATGGCCTGCGCGATTTGCCAGGCGGTGTCCACGTACTCTCTCAGGCTTTTGCGCAGCACATCTTCGGTGCGTCGGCGGGCGAACTCGAGATAGCCCGCGGCGGAGTCCATCTCCGACCCCAGCATGGACAGCTGGCGTGCCGTCACCGTTTGGGAAATCCGCACCAGGGTCTCCTGGTGCTCCTGGGTACCGCGCCAGATGAAGACGGCGCCGAGTGACAGGGTCAGCGTTGCGACGATGAGCAGCGTTCCGATCAGCTGGAGGCGGGGAATGGTTTGCTCATTGGCCTTTGACTGCATGGGGCCATTTTCGGCCCTTTATACGTGCGCACGGCAACTTTCGTGTCCGCGCACCGGCCTACACCACCAGCGGCTCTTCCTGCATGGCCTCCAACTGCTCTTCGAGCATCTGCACCTGTCCCTGCCAGTAGTCACTGGAGCCAAACCACGGAAAGTTGACCGGAAAGGTCGGATCATCCCAGCGCCGGGCCAGCCAGGCGCTGTAGTGGATCAGGCGCAGTGTGCGCAGCGGCTCGATCAGGGCCAGTTCGCTTCGGTCAAAGTCGCGGAACTGCTCGTAGCCGTCCACCAGTGCGCCGAGCTGGCGGGTGCGCTGGGAGCGGTCGCCGCTGAGCAGCATCCACAGGTCCTGCACCGCAGGGCCCATACGGGCGTCGTCCAGGTCCACAAAGTGCGGGCCGGGTCCGGCTGCGAGGGCCGCGTCCGCCGGTGTCCACAGGATGTTGCCGGGGTGGCAGTCGCCGTGCAGGCGCAAGATGCGCACACCCGATGGCCTTGCATCATTCTGGCCACTAGCCCTCGTCAATACTGCGTGAGTAGCTACCAAATCAATAGCACTTGTGCAGACCTTGGTCCAGGCCGATTGCACGTCCAGCGGCACCTTGTCATGCTCCAGCAGCCACTGCATGGACTCCGTGCCAAAGCTCTGCACGTCCAGTTGCGGGCGGCTGGCAAAGGGCTTGGCCGCGCCCACGGTATGGATGCGCGCCAGGAAGCGGCCAATCCACTCCAGCACCTCGCCATCGTCCAGCTCGGGCGCGCGCCCGCCGCGCCGGGGGCTGACGCTGAAGCCAAAGCCGCCAAAGCTGTGCAGGGTGGCACCGTTGAGCACCAATGGCCCAATGGCAGGCACCTCGGCGGCCATCAGCTCGGCAGCGAAGTTGTGCTCCTCCTGGATCTGTGCATCGCTCCAGCGCTCGGGCCGGTAGAACTTGGCCACCACGGCGCTGCCGTCTTCCAGTTGCACTTGGTAGACGCGGTTCTCATACGAGGACAGGGCGGTCAGCCGCCCGTCGCCGCGCAGGCCCACGCTGTCCAGCGCGTCCAGCACCACATCGGGCGTGAGTGTCTCAAAGGGGTGGCGCATTCAATCCTTTTTGCGGTTGCCCGGCGTGAACAGCAGGGACACGCCCACGGCGATCAGGATGGCCGGCCACCAGGTCTTGAACAGCTCGGCGAGGCTGACATTGATCAGGCCCAGGTTGCTCAACAGGAAAAATGTGCCAAACGCAATCAGCACGATGGCGGCAACGTTGCCCTTCATGGTGAACCCCTTTTCTCACATGGATGAGGGGGCATTGTCGCAAGGATTGGCGAATGGCAGTTGTCAGGCAAGCCACTGGCCCTGGAACAATAGTGCGGTTCGATGGATGCTGCGGTTCTTGGATGGATAAAATTTGCTGCTTTGATCCACTGAACTCCGCCATGACGAAATCGATTCGATTGGGCTTGATGCCACCTCTGACCGGTCTGGTGGGAATGTATGGATCAGAGATCGTCCATGCCGCGCGCATCGCCTGTGCCGAAATCAACAAGCTCGGCGGCGTCCTCGGTCAGCCGCTGGAACTGGTCATCGAGGACGATGGCAGCCTGCCGGATACGGCCGTGCTGGCCGCCGGAAAGCTGATTGACCAACATGGCTGCACCGCGCTCATCGGCAACCTGCTGTCCAACTCACGGATCGCCGTCGCCGTTCAGGTAGCCGAGCCCCGTCAGGTGCCGTTGCTCAACTTCTCGTTTTACGAAGGCAGCATCAGTAGTCGCTATTTCTTCCATTTTGCCGCCTTGCCCAACCAGCAAATCGACAAGATGATTCCGTTTATGGCACGCCGTTACGGCCTGAAGATGTTTTTTGCCGGCAACAATTACGAATGGCCGCGTGGCTCCATCGATGCCGCCAAGCGTGCGCTACAGCGGCTCGAAGGCGATGTGGTGGGTGAGGAGTACCTGCCCATAGGTGCGACCACCGAGGAAATTGATCGATTGCTGGCGCAGGTTGCCCGCTCCGGGGCCGACGTTTTTGTGCCGTATTTTGCCGGCCTTGACCAGTTGAGCCTGCTCACCCGCTTTGCCGAGCAGGGACTGAAGCACCGTATGGCCGTCGTCATGGGTCACTACGACGAAATGCTCGCCAGCCAGCTGGCGCCAGCGGTGCGCGAAGGGCTGTATTCGAGCAACACCTATTTCATGTCGCTGGAAACGAGCGAGAACCGGCAATACTTGCAGCAGCTTGCCCGCCAGCCTGGCATAACCGGCATCTGGCCGCGCGGCAACGGTGTGCTGACCAATTTTGGTGAAGGCGCATACCTGTGTGTACATGCCTTTGCCCGCGCTGCCGAAACCGCCGGCACGGTGGCCACCGAAGCGCTGGTGGAGGCCCTGGAACGGGTCCGCGTGACCGGTCCCCAGGGCGTTGTCGAGATGGACGCCAACACGCACCACGCCAGCGTCAACAGTTATCTGGCCCGCTGCAATGTGGATGGCAGTTTCGACATCGTGCAGGACTTCGGGCGCATTCCGCCGCAGATTCCGGAGCGCTACCTGGCACAGACGCATGCTGTCAACCTGCGTGAATCGCCCGCATCGCCGCCGGTAACTAACCGGTTGGCAGCGGAAACTGCCGCAACCAACCTGCGCGTGGAAAACGCCCACCACATCCTGTCGATTGCCGACATGGCGATCATCGCCACGGACAGTGAAGGCGTCATCACCGAGTCCAACCGAAGTGCCCAGGCCATTTTTGGTTACCGCGAGCAGGAACTGCTCGGACTGTCCGTCCACCTGCTGTTGCCGCCGCACTTCCGCCAACGTCATGCGGAGTTACTCAAAGCCTTCGTGGATGGCCAGGAGAGCGAGCGGCGGATGGCCGGCCGCAGCGAGGTCATCGGGTACCGCAAGGACGGCAGTTTCTTCCCGCTGGAAGCGTCGATTGCCAAGTTCCGCAATGGCAACCACAGTATGCTGGTCGTCACCCTGCGCGACATCACCGAGCGCAAGCGGGCCGAGGAGGAGCTGACCCGCCGGGCGACACACGACACGCTGACCGGCTTGCCCAACCGCGCACTGATCCGCGAACGCCTGAACAATGCCTTGCTCCGTTCGCGGCGCAGCGGCCTGAGCGTGGCGCTGCTGTTCGTTGATCTCGACGGGTTCAAGCTGATCAATGACACGCATGGTCACGAAGCCGGTGACGCATTGCTGAAAACGGTCGCCAACCGACTGATCGAACAGGTGCGCCCCGGCGATACCGTGGCCCGACTGGCTGGCGATGAATTCGTCGTCCTGTGTGAACAGGTCGAGCAACCGATCAGCATGTCGGTCCTGGCGCCGCGGATCAACGATGTGTTGCGCCAGCCCGTCGTTTTCCAGGGCGCGGATCTGTTTGTCACCGGCAGTATCGGCGTCGCCATTGGCAATGGCAGCACCCATTCCGCCGACGACCTGCTGCGTTACGCCGACACCGCCATGTATGCCGTCAAGGAACGTGGCCGCGATGGTTGGCAGTTCTTTAGCGAAAATCTGCAGCAACAGGCGCAGCAGCGGCTGGACATCACCAATGGCCTGCGCCTGGCCATGGAGCGCAACGAATTGTCGACGCGCTTCCAGCCCATCGTCACTGCCGAAACCGGCCGCATCGCCGGTGCCGAACTGCTGCTGCGCTGGAAACCGCTCAGCGGCGAAGTCTCGCCGGCCGTCTTCATCCCGATTGCTGAACTCACGGGTGCGATTGTCCCGATCGGGCTGTGGGTGTTCCGCGAGGCCTGCCGCGCCGAAACCGAATGGCGCATGCGCTGGGGCGTCGATGCGCCCTATGTCTCGGTCAATGTCTCGGCCCGCCAACTGAATGAGGCCAGCCTGGTGGAAGAATTCGCCGCCATCTTGCAGGAAACCGGTGCTGACCCGGTCCGTTTGCTGTTGGAAATCACCGAAACCTCGCTGATGGCCGATGTCGAGACGAATCTGCGTATCCTGCGCCGGCTAGCCGATCTGGGCCTGCGGGTTGCGGTCGACGACTTCGGCACCGGCTATTCGTCGCTTGCACAATTGACCCGAATGCCGGTCAATGTCCTGAAAATCGACCGGGCTTTCGTCGACGGCATTGAGAAAAACGAGGAAAGCCGGACCCTCATCCGCGCCATCATTGGCATCGGCCGCTCACTCGGATTGAAACTGGTCGCTGAAGGCGTCGAAACCGGCGCCCAGCAGCGCGAGCTGTGCACCTATGGTTGTGACATGATCCAGGGCTACTACTTTCATCGTCCGCTGGAGAAGAAGGTCTTTGCCGAAACCTTCGAGCGCGAACGCGGCGAACTCGCCGGCGTCACCATCGCCCCCCTGCACTTCCTCATTTACGTCAGCCGCTCCAGCCAGCCGCTGTCACAGGATGATCTACTTGAACTGCGGCAAACGATCCAGGGCTACAACCGTTCCAACGGCATTTCTGGTTGCCTGATCCATCAGGACGGTGAATTCATGCAATTGCTGGAAGGCAAGCAACAAGCCCTGTATGCACTGTGCGACCGGATTCGCGCCGACAAGCGGCACGAAGACTTTCGTGTCATCGCCGAGGGCCCGCTGACCCGGCGTGCGTTCAGCGACTGGGGGATGGTGCTTCGCAATCTCGATCAGGACGCCAACATTCAGCAGCACGATTTCTCCGCTTCGCAAAAACGCAAGCTGCGCTTTGCCGACCTGGCCGACGATCCGCAGTTTTGCTACGCCTACATCACGACACACACAGTCTGAGTCTCCGATCCCACCCACTGCATCCTGCCTAGACCATGTTGCCGGGCTGAACCCAGGCGTCAAACTGGGCCTCGCTGACGGCTCCTGATGCCAGGGCGGCTGCGCGCAGCGACGTGCCATGCAGGTGGGCGTGCTTGGCAATGTCCGCAGCGCGGTCGTAGCCGATGTGGGGGCTGAGCGCCGTCACCAGCATCAGGGAATGCGCCAGCAGCTGGGCGATGCGTTGGCGATCCGGCTCCAGACCGCGCGCGCAGTGGTGGTCAAAGCTGGCCATGGCGCCCGACAGCATCCGCACGCTTTGCAGGAAGTTGTGGATGATCAGCGGCTTGAACACATTGAGTTCGAAGTTGCCCAGCGCACCGCCCACGCTCAGCGCCACGTCATTGCCCATCACCTGGCAGCAGACCATGGTCAGCGCCTCGCACTGGGTGGGGTTGATCTTGCCGGGCATGATGGAGCTGCCGGGCTCGTTCTCGGGCAGGTGCAGTTCACCCAGCCCTCCGCGCGGGCCACTGGCGAGCCAGCGCACATCGTTGGCGATCTTCATCAAGGCCACTGACAGCGTTTTCAGGGCGCCATGGGCGCTAACCAGGGCGTCATGGGCCGCCAGTGCCGCGAACCGGTTCTCCGCACAGCGCAGCGCCAGTCCGCTTGTCCGTGCCAGGCGGGCAGCCACCCGCGCGCCGAATTCCGGGTGGGTGTTCAGCCCCGTGCCAACGGCCGTGCCGCCGACGGCCAGCGCCATCAGCGGTTCAAGACTGCGCTGAATGGCCTCCTGTGCATGGGCCAATTGGGCCACCCAGCCCGACATTTCCTGGCCCAGCGTGATGGGTGTGGCGTCCTGCAAATGGGTGCGCCCCAGCTTGACAATGTCCCCGAACGCCTGTGCCTTGGTATCCAGTGTCAACCGCAACGCATCCAGATGGGGCAACACCTGCTCTGTGAGCCCCTGCAGCGCAGCCAGGTGCATAGCGGTGGGGAAGATGTCGTTGGAGGAATGCCCCAGGTTCACATGGTCGTTGGGGTGCACCAGCCGCCCGGTACCGCGCGGGCCGCCCAGGATTTCCGAGGCCCGGTTGGCCAGCACCTCGTTCATGTTCATGTTGGTTTGCGTGCCCGAACCGGTTTGCCAGACCGAGAGGGGAAACGCATCGGGGTGCTGTCCCGCCAGCACTTCGTCGGCGGCTTGCGCAATGGCCTGTGCCAACGGCGCGTCCAGCAGACCGAGCTCGCGGTTGACCAGGGCGGCCGCGCGCTTGGTGCGCGCCAATGCCAGCAGGAGTTCTGCCGGCATGCGCTCGGTGGAGATGGCAAAGTGCAGCAGCGAGCGCTGGGTCTGCGCGCCCCACAGCGCGGCATCGTCCACCGCGATATCACCCATGGAGTCGTGTTCCTGGCGCATGGGGTCCACTGTCGGTGGCGACCGCTCTCGCAATGCCCATTTATTCGGTGTCTGGAAAGTCTTCCAGCAGGTCGGCCAACTCGTCGGCGTGCTGTTCCTCCACGGCCAGGATGGTCTTGAGCATGTCGCTGGTGGTAGGGTCATCCGCACCCAGGAACCGAACCATGTCGCGGTAGCTGGTGATGGCGACACGCTCTGCCACCAGGTCTTCGCGGATCATGTCACGCAGCGTTGTCCCCGCCACATATTCCGCGTGGCTGCGGCCCGACAGGTTGTCGGGTGCAAAGTCCGGCTCGCCGCCGAGTTGCACTATGCGTGCGGCCAGCAGGTCGGCATGTCCCAGCTCTTCGTTGGAGTGGGCGAGGAACTCGGCGGCAACCCCGCGTGCGTGAATCCCCCGCGCCATGAAATAGTGGCGACGGTAGCGCAGCACGCACACCAGCTCGGTGGCCAGGGCCTGGTTGAGCTGCTCGATGACGGCTTTGCGGTCGGCGCTGTAGTCGGCGGTGACGGCGCCCTGTTCCAGGTGTTTGCGCGCGTCGCTGCGCAGGGTCTCAACGCTGGTAAGGTCTGACTTCTTTGGCATGGTGGTCTCTCGCTGGTGAAATCACGAGAGTGCATGCATCGGGAAATTCCGTCCGTGCGATGGATCGCATTGGCGCTCCGCGAGCGTGGGTCCACCGGCTGCTCAGCCCAGCGGTCCCAGATCGTCGCCGTACAGCGAAGAGCGTCCAGCATCCGAATCGGAGTCCGAATAGCCCTTGGAGCCGGAGGCCTGGGCCGGGTCGCCCTCACCGTCACCCTCGCCCAGCAGTTCAAACGGCAGGGACTGCTTGACCAGGATGATGGTGCAGGGCGCATCCATGGCCACCTTGATCGGCACGGTGGCGACAAAGCGCTGGGTCTTCAGGCCGTGCGTGGCCGCACCCATCACGATGACGCTGACATTGTTGCCGCGTGCATAGTCCAGCAGAGCCTGGGCCACGTCGCCGGATTCCAGCACATGGTAGGAGGTCTGGTGGCTGGGCAGATCCAGGGGCTGCGCCCACTGGTGCAGCGCGGTCAGGTAGCGCCGGTGCACCTGGGTCTCGCTGCGGTCCTCGTCGGAGCTGCTGGTCAGGCCGGAAGAGATCACGGTGACGCAGGCCAGGCGGGCGCCCGGACGCGTGCCCAGGGAGCGCGCCACGGCCTGGCGCAGCGAGTACAGCGTGGCGTCGGTCACATCCTTGTGCGGCACGGCCACCATGACGATGGGAACTTCCTCAATCTGTTGCGACGCCATCGGGCTGGGCTTGTAGTGCATGCCCGCAGCCTTGAGCCAGCGCTTGAAGTGGGTGCGGAACTTGGTGCCGGTGACGTTGCGTCCGCGCTCGGTGATGGCGATCTGGTTGGGGTGTGTCAGGTCAAACGCCAGGTGGGCGGCCGAGGGGTAGCGGTGCGCCGCCTCGGGCTCCAGGCAGCGCAGCACCACCTCCTGCAGCCACTCGGGCAGTTCGGGGCGCAACTTGCGCGGCGGCACCGGGTCCACCCATAGGCGCTGGCGGATTCCGGCGGCGGTTTGCGGCTCGCCAAAGGGCAGCTCACCGGTGCACAACTGGTACAGCATGACGCCCACGGCAAAGATGTCGCTGCGCGGGTCGCCGCGCACACCCACCACCTGTTCGGGGGCAATCCAGGCGGGCGAACCCACGGCCTTGCGCAACTGCTCGGCCAGCAAGTCGGGGTAGTGCGCGTGGCAGGACAGTCCAAAGTCCAGCAGCACGGCGCTGCCGTCGCCGCGGAACAGCACGTTGGCAGGCTTCAGGTCGAGGTGCACGGTGTTCTGCTGGTGCAGGGCGTGCAGGGCGCGCGCCATCGACGTGCCCAGCCAGGCGATCTGCTCCACGCTGGGCGGGGTCTCGGAGTCCAGCCAGTGCTCCAGGGTCTCGCCGGTCACGTATTCCATGACCAGATAGGGCAGGCGCGACAGGTCACCCGCCGCCACAAAGCGCGGCACGTGGCGGCCCTGCAGCACCTGCATGATCTGGCACTCGATCTCGAAGCTGACGATGTTCTCCGCGCCATCGCCGGCCGTCATGCGCGGCACTTTCATGGCCATCGCAAAGCCGGGGTCGCGCTGGCCGTCGGCGTAGTGCACCCGGTAGATGTGGGCCATGCCGCCCGCGTGGATGCAATCCTCAATCGTGAAGCCGTCAACAACGGCTCCGGGTTCCAGCAACTTCATCGTCCAGACTCCAGGCGATCAGCGAAAAATTCCGGCAGGCCGGCCCGGCGGATGGCCGTGGCGGCAGCGTAGTGGTCGTAGGGTACACGGTGGAAGGTGAGCTGGGCGCGATCGGTATCAAACAGGCTGTACATGGCGTGCGTGTTGCCATCGCGCGGCTGGCCCACCGAGCCCACGGTGCCCAGCCATTGACGGTGTCGGGGCACTGGAACGGCGACTCCGGGCTGGGGTTTGAAGGCCATCAGGCCGTCGCCCGCGCCGCGGTAGTACAGGGTCTGCAAATGCACGTGGCCGCCAAACACGTAGCGCACGTCGGGCCAGGCAGCGGCTGCGTCCAGGCTGGCCTTGGCGGCGCGCTGGTCGTAGACGTAGCGCCACAGCTCGGGGTCGTTCACGCTGGCGTGCACGAACAGCACGCTGTCCAGTTGCAGGGTCAGGGGCAGGCTGGCCATCCAGTCGCGCTGCTCGCGGGAGAGTTGGCGGTGGGTCCAGGCGGCGGTGCTGTCGCCCACTGTCTTGATGTCGGTCGGAGGGGCGATGGCCATGGCGTCGTGGTTGCCCTGGATGACCATGGCACCCTCTTCGGTGAGCAGCCTGATGCGTTCCACCACGGCGGCCGGGTCCGCGCCGTAGCCCACCAGGTCGCCCAGAAAGACAAAGCGCTGGGCCTTTTGTGTGCGGGCATGGGTCAGGCAGGCTTCCAGCGCCTGGATGTTGGCATGGATGTCGGACAGTAGGGCGAGTCGCAAGGGGTCTCCTGATCTTCTTGACGGCGTCGGCGCGCCTTTGGCGCCATCATGCCGTGTCTGCCTGACGCCAAGTTTGCAGCGCCGGCGCGTGCTACAGCGCCAGGATATGCCCGACCCGCGGGTCGCCCTTGCCGCCCAGCACCTGCTGGTAGGCCGATTGCACGGCCTGCGCACCGTTGTGGTGTTCCACCCGCAGCCAGGGGCTCTGCGGGTTGGACACCCGGGTGACAAATTCCTGCCATGACTGCACCAGGCGCTGGCCCAGGCCGGCGGCGCCCCATTCGGCACTGCGCTTCTTGATTTGTGCCGGGGCAAAGAACAGCGTGGCCTTGGGGCCGGGCAGGTCCTTGGCGCCGCCCATGTCATCCACATGCGTGGCGCCGATGGAGCTGCTGAACTTCAGGCCCCGGCAATGCGTGTGCAACGCCTTGCGAAACGCGGCATTGCCGGCAAAGTCCACATAGATGCTGGGCGCGTCCGGTGCAATCTGGTCCAGCTGGTCATAGGTCAGCACGCGGTGGTAGCAGCCCAGGCTCTCGCAAAAGGCCACGTTGCCGGGCGAGGTCAGGCCGACCACCTCGACTCCGGCGCGCTGCGTCAGCTGGAAGGCCGTGCCATAAGCGGTCTTGCTGGAGGCGCTGGAGAGCAGCATCAGCGCCGGCTGGGCCGCGTCCAAGGTGGCGCCAAAGAAATCGTTGTCGGCAAGAAAGTCGTCGATCAGCCAGGAGGTGATGAACAGCGGGCGCAACAGCGCCTGCACATCTTCGCTGTCGGCGGTGTAGAACGGGTCCACCGCGCAGCGCAGGTACTGGTTGTAGACGCTGTGCAGCTCGGCGCGGTGCGGTGCGCCATCGAAGAAGGCCGTGGCCGACACCTTGGCGGGCGTCAGGTCCACCGCATTGGCCATGGGGAAGTAGCCATACAGACGCTCGCCCACCGGCACATCCGGGTGGCGCGATTCGCGCACCGTGCCAAAGCCCCAGACCGGGATGCGGCCCCAGTCGGCAGCGTCGGCACCCTCCACCGGGAAGAAGCGCCAGTACTGCATGGCGTCGCCCATGGCGGCGTAGGTGATGTTGTTGGAGGTGAGCGCAAAGCGTTCAATGCCCACGCGCACCTGGCCGTCGCCCAGGGCAGTGACGGGGACGGTGTGCAGGCGGGTGGTGGCCAGCTGGGTCTTACGGACCAGCAGGTCGGTTGTGGCGGTGAGGGTGGGTGTGTTCATGGCCGCACCTTAATGCATAGCGGCGGAGCCAACAACCGGGAACGGGCGCCTGGGTGACAGGGCCGGTGGGTGGCTGCGGGTTTACCCGGCTGTGGGAATCCACACTTGAAGATGGGGCCAGGATGGCCACAATCCCATTCCTCTGCAACGGGCACCGCGCCCCTTGCCTCGCGAGGACATTTCGCAAAGGACACACGATGAAACTCGACGACATGCGAATTTCCACCCGGCTGGTGCTGGGCTTTGGCGTGCTGGGTCTGCTGATCGCCTTCCTGGGCGGTGTGGCGCAGTACCGGGTCCTGGGCATGACCGGCCTGTTTGACCAGGTGGTCCACGAGCGCATTCCAAAGATTGTGCTGGTCAACGACATCAAGGGCGATGTGACCTTGATCGCCGAGGCCGTGCGCAACATGATCATGATCAGCGACTCTGCCGAGATTGCCAAGGAGGGTGCGCGCATTGAGGCCGCCCGCAAGCGCATTGACCAGCGCCTGAAGACCCTGGGCGAGCAGATTGCCGAGGACGAAGGCAAGGCCGTGCTGGGCAAGGTGCTGCAGACGCGCAGCGCCTACGACCCGCTGGAGGCCGAGACCACGACGCTGGCCGCCGACGGCCAGGTGTTCGAGGCCAAGGCCATGCTGATGGACAAGGTCCGCCCTGCGCAGCGCGCCTACTTTGATGCTCTGGACGGGCTGCTGAAATACCAGGACGGTTTACTCGACGCCTCGACTGCGGCGACCCAGTCCGCCGCATCGGGCATGGCCCTGGTGATAGGCGGAACCATGGTCGTGGCGCTGGTGGTGGGGGTGTTGATGGCGTTGTGGATCATCCGCTCCATCACGCGCCCCATCCTGCAGGCAGTGGGCATTTCGCGCGAGGTGGCGGCGGGCAACCTGCATGTGGAGTTTGATGCCAGCGGCAAGAATGAGATTGCGCAGTTGCTGCAGGCGCTGCAGGACATGCAGGGTGCGCTGGTCCAGGTGGTGCAGCGCGTGCGCAGCGGCTCGGACAGCGTCTCCACCGCCAGTTCGGAGATCGCCCAGGGCAACCTGGATCTGTCGGCCCGCACCGAGAGCCAGGCTAGCGCCCTGCAGCAAACTGCCGCCAGCATGGAGGAACTCAGCTCCAACGTGCACCAGAACGCAGACAACGCCCGAGAGGCCAACCAGCTGGCGCAGAAGGCCGCAGCGGTGGCGGCCCTGGGTGGCCAGGTGGTGGGCGAGGTGGTGCAAACCATGCGCGGCATCAATGACTCATCCCGCAGAATCGCGGACATCATCCAGGTCATTGATGGCATCGCGTTTCAGACCAATATCCTGGCCCTGAACGCCGCCGTGGAAGCGGCGCGCGCCGGCGAGCAGGGCCGTGGCTTTGCCGTGGTGGCCAGCGAGGTGCGTTCCTTGGCCGGTCGCTCGGCCGAGGCGGCCAAGGAGATCAAGCACCTGATCGACGAGAGCGTGCAACGTGTGGAGCAGGGCAACGCCCTGGTGGACCGCGCCGGCACGACGATGAACGAGGTGGTGACCAGCATCCAGCATGTGACCGCCATCATGGCCGAGATCAGCACTGCCAGCAGCGAGCAGGCCGCCGGTGTGGCCCAGGTCGGCGATGCGGTCACGCAAATGGACCATGTGACCCAGCAGAACGCCGCCCTGGTGGAAGAGATGGCCGCTTCGGCAGGCGCCCTGAAGGCCCAGGCCCAGGAGCTGGTGCAGGCGGTGGCGGTGTTCCACCTGGATGGTGCCGGAGTGCCCACCTTGCGCTGATGCGGTTCGCTACACTGGCAGCAACCACAGGGAGCCACCATGACATTGACCACTTTGCGCGCCTGGGCCTGCCTGGCGCTGCTGTTCCTGCACGGCCTGGCCGGCGCCGAAGTGCCCGCCGCAACGGCCGAGGCATTGATGCACAAGTCCGGCGTCTGGGCGCAACTGGCCGACGTGGCGCCGCAAGCCAAGGCCGGCATCGCACAGTCCGCAGCCGGCTCGCGGCTGGATGCCGACGGCCTGAGCCGTCTGGAGTCGTTGGCGGACGACACGTTCTCTCCCACGCGCCTGCGGGCCAGTGTTCAGCAGGTACTGGCGGACAGGCTGACTGCAACACAGGCCCGCGATGCCCTGAAGTGGTTTGACAGCCCAACGGGCAAGCAGATCACCCGCCTGGAGGAAGCCTCCTCGGCCGATGCCGAAGACATGAACCAGGCCCTGAGCGAGGGCAACCAGGCGCTGGCCACAGCCTCATCGCGGCGCCAGACCCTGCTGGCGCAGGTGGTCCGGGTGACCCGTGCGGCGGAGGGCATGGTGTCCATGCAGATCAACACCACGGTCGGCATCTTGCAGGGCCTGGCCAGTGCCATGCCCGATCAGCCCACGCCGTCGGCTCCGCAGCTGCGGGCCATGTTCGAGGCCCAGCGCCCGCAGATGCTGGCCACCAGCACCGGCGTCATGCTCACGCTCTTTGCCCGCACTTACCAGCCTGCCAGTGACCGGGCGCTGGAGCAGTATGTGCGCTTCCTGTCATCCAAGTCCGGCACGGCGCTCTCCGCGGCCATGATGGATGCAATGGATGAGGCGCTCGCGACAGCGGCGCAGCGCCTGGGGCGCGGCATCAGCGAACCCCCGGCCACCAGCCTGTAAACGACGAATGGAGATATTGCTACAAATATTGTAGCAATATTCCCATATTCGGCGAGGGCTTGAGCCCGATTTTTATGCAACCGTAATGGTTACGTCGATGTTGCCGCGGGTGGCGTTGGAGTAGGGGCACACCTGGTGGGCCTTGGCCACCAGGGCCTCGGCGGCAGCGCGCTCCATGCCGGGAATGCTGACCACCAGTTGCACCTCAATGCCAAATCCGGCGGGAATGGGGCCAATGCCCACGGTGGCGTCGATGCTGGTGTCGGCAGGCAGGGCAATCTTTTGCGTGCCGGCCACAAACTTCATGGCGCCGATGAAGCAGGCGCTGTAGCCCGCGGCAAACAGTTGCTCGGGGTTGACGCCACCGCCGGCGCCGCCCATCTCCTTGGGTACGGCCAGTTTCAGGTCCAGCAGACCGTCGGATGTGCGGGTGGTGCCGTCACGGCCGCCAGTGGATTTGGCGTGGGCTTGGTAAACGACTTTTTGCAGTGTGGTGCTCATGGCAGAACTTTCTTCGGTAAATGCCCGAGGGTGGGGCGGGGGGGTAAAGGGGTGAATGGCTTGAAATCGGGGATCAGAACAAGCTTTTGAACCAGCCAATCGTGGAGCCCAGGGTCACCATGGCGCGCAGCTTCAGCAGCGCCAGGGTGTCGCCGGCTTCCGGTATGGCCGGGCCGCAGCGCGGGTCGGAGCGTTGCAGCGCGCCGGTCATCTTGTGGTCGATCGGGATGGGTTCGCAGCCGTGGTCGGATTCGCAGACAAAGTCATAGGTCTCACGCGCCGGGGCGTGGCAGGAAAAACAGTTCTTGCCAAAGCGGTTGTTCACATCGGCAAAGCCGCGCTTGCCGATGCGGGTGCCCTGCTCACTCACTTCCAGCTCAAAGAACTCCCAGTCGCCGGTGGCCGGGCTGAAGCCCGCCTCGCGCTTGACCATGGCCTCGGTGGGCACCAGTTGCACCACCGAGCCCACGGGGTAGACCGCGCCCTTGGGGGCATTGGCAACCTTGACCGTGTCCATCACGTTGCCCAGCAGGTTGTCCACATAGTAGTGGCGCACCTGTGCCATCTGACGCATGCAGCGAAAGCTGGTGTCATTCACATCGACGGTGGTGGCGGCATAGGCGATCTGGCCGATCACGGTGACGCCCAGGGCAAGGGCCAGTGCGGTTTGGGTCAGGCGGGAGCGGGCGGTGGTTGTGGACGAAGTTTTCATAGTCGGTTTTTTTGTGGAGAGGGGATTCAGGTGGCGGGTGTCTGCATGGCGCCGCGCAGGTGTTTGATTTGCTGGTTCAATGCCATCAGTTCATTGAGTTGGAGGCCACTTTGCGCCAGCACGCAGCCGGGGATGTGGGCGGCACGGGCCTGCAATTGGCGGCCCTGGCTGCTGAGCCACACATGCACGCGACGCTCGTCTTCAGCGGAGCGCTGGCGCACCAGCCAGCCGGCGGCTTCCATGCGTTTGAGCAGGGGGGTTAGCGTGCCCGAGTCCAGGCAGAGGCGCTCGCCCAGTGCCGAGACGCTGGGGCCATCCGCTTCCCACAGCACCAGCATCACCAGGTACTGGGGGTAGGTGAGTTCCAGGCTGTCGAGCAGCGGCTTGTAGAGCTTGGTCATGGCCAGCGACGCCGAGTACAGCGAGAAGCACAACTGGTTGTCCAGCATCTGGGCCGGGTTGGGGGTGACTGGATGAGATTTGCTTGGCATGGCTGAATTATTGCACGTAATTCAATTGTGTGCAATTGATATCAAAAATCACGTCATCCGGGTTAACCGGGGCTTGGCAGTTCCGGGGTGGCTGGGCTATCGTGTCGCCATGGCAGAAAGCATGTTTGACTACCTCATCATCGGCGGCGGCTCGGCGGGCTGCGTGCTGGCCGCACGGCTGAGCGAAGACCCGAATACCACCGTCGCCCTGCTGGAGGCCGGCCCCCCGGACAGCAGTGTGTTGATCCACTGCCCGGCGGGGCTGGCCGTGCTGGCCAAGAACGGCCAGGCCAACTGGAAGTTTGAGACCACGGCGCAGCCCGGTCTGAACGGCCGCAAGGGCTACCAGCCGCGCGGCAAGGTGCTGGGCGGATCCAGCTCGGTCAACGCCATGATCTACATCCGTGGCCAGCGCGAAGACTATGACCGCTGGGCCGGGCAGGGCAACCCCGGTTGGTCGTTTGACGAGCTGCTGCCCTACTTCAAGCGTGCCGAAGACAACGCCCGTGGTGCCGATGCCTTCCACGGCACGGGAGGCCCGCTGCATGTGCAGGACCTGACCAGTCCGAACGCCCTGGGACCGGTGTTTGTGGAAGCCGGTCGCCAGGCCGGCTATGCGGTCAACCCGGACTTCAACGGTGTGCGCCAGGAGGGGGTTGGCGTGTACCAGGTGACCCACAAAAATGGTGAGCGTTTCAGCGCGGCCAAGGCCTACCTCACACCGAATTGGGGCCGCCCCAATCTGCGGGTGTTCACTGGCGCCCACACCACGCGCATCCTGATGGACAAGAAGCGCGCCGTGGGTGTGGAGTTTGCGCACGAGGGCCATATCAAGCAGTTGCGCTGCGCGCGCGAGGTGCTACTGTCGGCCGGCGCACTGCAATCACCGCAGATCCTGATGCTCTCGGGCATCGGCCCGCACCACCACCTGGTGCAAAACGGCATTGCCGCGCTGCACGACCTGCCCGGTGTGGGGCAGAACCTGCACGACCACATCGACATCGTGCAGGTGGTCAACGCACCGAAGCTGAAAGAGACCTTTGGCGTGTCCTTCCCCGGCCTGGCCAGGGCAGTCAAGGGCCTGTTCGAGTGGCGCGACCAGCGCACCGGCATGCTGACCACCAACTTTGCCGAGGCCGGCGGTTTCGTCAAGAGCCAGCCGCTTGAGCGCACGCCGGACCTGCAGTTCCACTTTGCGATTGCCAAGCTGGTGGACCATGGCCGCACCACCGTGCTGGGCAATGGTTACTCGTGCCACGTCTGCCTGCTGCGCCCGGTCAGCCGCGGCGCCGTCACGCTGGCCAGCAAGGACCCGTTTGCCGCGCCGGTGATAGACCCCAACTTCCTGGGCGAGCGCGACGACATGGAGCGCCTGATGCGCGGCTTTCGCCAGATGCGCACGCTGTTGCAACAGCCCGCACTGGCGGCTTTGGGTGGGCGCGAGACGGCACGCTCGGCCAACGCGGTGAGCGACCTGCAGGTGGAGCAGTACATCCGCGACAACGCCGACACGGTCTACCACCCGGTGGGCACCTGCCGCATGGGCCGTGGCCACCTGAACGTGGTGGACCATGAACTGCGCGTGCACGGCATCCAGGGGCTGCGCGTGGTGGATGCGTCCATCATGCCGCAGGTGGTCAGCGGCAACACCAACGCGCCCACCATCATGATTGCCGAGAAGGCGGCCGACATGATCAAGGCAGCCAAAGCCGGCTGAAAACCCGCGTTTAAGGATTTTTTAGCAAGTCCTTAAGCAATATTTAGCAACGGGCCACGGCGTGAATTTCTAGACTTCTTTCCATGGTTTGGGACGCATGGGGCGTTCTGCAACCACCATTGCAATCGGGTCACAAACCCGGGAAAGAAGTTCTCCGTGAAAAACACTGTTCAGGAAAACCAGGCGCTCGCCGCGGCACATACCGGTGCCCGCTTTGACATGTATACCGGCATCCACAAGGCCATGCGGGCCCTGATGGCCGACACCCTGCTGGCCGTGGGTCGCATGGACCCGTCTGACCTGGAAGAGGTCACCGCGGTCAGTGGCCGTGTCATGGAACTGCTGGACTTCTGCGCCAGCCATCTGGACCATGAGAACACCTTTGTGCATGCCGCCATCGAGGCGCGCGCCGCTGGTGCAAGCGAGGCCGTGGCCCACGAGCACGATGCGCATCTGGAAAGCATCACCGCGCTCAAGCGCGCCGTTGCCGCCCTGTGGGCCAACCCGGTCTCCACCCGCGCCGACGCGGCCGTGCAGGACCTGTACCGCCAACTTGCGCTGTTTGTGGCCGACAACTTCCACCACATGCACGTGGAGGAAACCGCGCACAACGCCGTGCTGTGGGCGCGCTATACGGATGCCGAACTGATGGCCGTTCACAACGCGCTGCTGGCATCGATTGCCCCGGCCGACATGATGTTCTCATTGCGCTGGCTGATTCCTTACATGAATCCGGCTGAGCGCACGGCGCTGCTGGCCGACATGCAGGCCCATGCCCCTGCACCCGCATTTGCCGCAGCGCTGGATGTGGTGCGACCCCATCTGACGCAGGCCGAGTGGGGCAAGCTCGCCCGCAGCCTGGGCCTGTCACCCGCGCCCGGCCTGGTGGCCGTCTGAAGGAAGGAACTGGATATGGAATTCGACAGGAAATACATCGTCTGGGCGCTGGCCTATGCCATTGCCGGCATGGCGCTGGGTATCTACATGGCGGCCTCACAAAAGCACGACCAGCACGTCACCCATGCCCATGTGCTGCTGCTGGGCTTCGTGGCATCAGTGATCTATGGGGTGATCCACAAGCTGTGGCTGGATGTCCACCGGCCCGCAATGGCCACCGCGCAACTCGTCGCCCACCAGTTCGGTGTGCTGGTGATGTGCACCGGTCTGTTTCTACTGTATGGCGGCCTGGTGCCGGCGGCCGCACTGGACCTGATTCTGGCTGTGGCCTCGGTCGCCGTGCTGCTGGGCGCCGTGCTGATGCTGCGCATGGTGCTGACCAGCCGCGGCAGCGCCTGGGTCTGAGCCGAAAGAGGAAACCAATGAAACGTTACATGATGAACAAGAATTTCCGCACCGCCGCCGCCAGGGGCGCAGCTGCGGTGTGCTTCGCCTTTGCCGTGTCCGGCGCCATGGCGGTGCAGCCAGCGGTGTCCATGGGCTCCGACCATGCTTTGGTGCTGCGCGCCGACGGCACGGTCTGGGCATGGGGCTACGGCGGCGGCGGGCAGTTGGGCCTGGGCAGCACCAGCAGCCGCACTGCGCCCACGCAGATTCCCACGCTGCAGAATGTGGTGCAGGTTGTGGCGCGGGGCTCGTTCTCGATGGCGCTCAAGGCAGACGGTACCGTGTGGGCCTGGGGAGACAACTCCGGAGGTCGAACCGGCGGCAACGGCACCAGCGTGCCAGTGCAGGTCAGTGGCCTGTCGAACATCGTCAGCATCAATGCTGGTACCGACACAGCGGCGGCCTTCGCCACGGACGCGTCTGGCCAGGTGTATGCCTGGGGCAGCAACAGCAGTGCGCAACTGGGCACCGGGCAGACCAGCGCGGGTGGCAACCCTGTACCACGGCTGGTGACCGGCGCAGAGGGTGCGGTGGCAGTGAGCGCATCGGACGCCGCAGTGCTCTCACTGCGCCAGGACGGCAAGGTGCTGGCCTGGGGGCTGAACGGCAACAGGGCTCTGGCGCCCGTCGCGGGCAGCGCCACGGCGCCCGTCGTGATCGATGCGTTGCCTTCCGTGCAGGCTGTCGCATCGGCCTCCATCAACATCGCGGGTCAGTACTACGCGCTGAAGAACGATGGGTCCGTGGTGGCCTGGGGTCAGGCGTCCACCAATGCCACCTTCTGTGGGCAGGCGGGTGTGCGTACGTCGTCCTACGCATTGATCGATATCTCGCCCATCCAGGGCCTGGAGCGCATCAGCCAGATCGATCCGGGTGATGGTCATACCCTGTTCATCGATGCCGACGGCAAGCTGCATGCGTGCGGCACCAACAGCGCCGGCCAATTGGGCGACGGCACGCTCGCCAACCCCTCCACCGAAGCGCCCAAGATTGCGCACATCGCAGGCTTGCCGCCCGTGGTTGCGGCAGCCGCAGGCTCGGCCAACTCCGCGGCCATCGGTGTGGACGGCAGCGTGTGGGTATGGGGCAAGACCACCTATCTGGCCACCAGCGCAGCCAGCAAGTCCACCACGCCCGTGCGTGTGATGCAGGCGGGTGGTGTGCCCTT
This sequence comes from Burkholderiales bacterium, assembly GCA_038327925.1. Taxonomy (GTDB): domain Bacteria; phylum Pseudomonadota; class Gammaproteobacteria; order Burkholderiales; family Burkholderiaceae_C; genus Allorhodoferax. Next base: position 47,008 of record JBBQLM010000030.1, read on the forward strand.
CGATGCGGGGCGGGTGGGCGAAGCCAGCGGTACCTTTAGCGGATCGCAGGTCGGCTCGCTGGGCAGTGCCACGGTGGACGTCGCCGCCGCCGTGTCCACGCTGCACCGTGGCAAGGCAGGCCGCGTCTACCTGGCAGCACAAACGGGATCAGGCCTGTTCTTCCTGGGTTCCAACGGCTGGGTGCCCTACACCTCCGTCGCTGCGATCCCGGCCTATCTGTCCGGAGCGCTGCCGCGGTCGGTGCCGGCGCGCCTCGCGTCCGGTCAGAACCTCACAGGGCTGGAGGGCGTGCAACTGTTGGTGGGGTATGGCCTGGGCGACGATACGGCCGCTGTCACGGAAATGCTCCGTTCGGGTCGCTACCAGGTCGTTCACACGCTGAACTGAGCGGGCTGGTGTCAGGACGCTTCCTGCAACTCCAGCGGGCGCTGCACTGCCAGGCAGAAGCGCCCGCGTCCGGTTTTCTCGATGCGGATCCACGGACCGCGTTCGGCCAAGCGGCGCTGCAACAGCAGCAGCCGGGCCTCCAGGTTGTCGACCACATCCGGCAGGCCGAGTTCGGGGGCCAGGCGCAGTTCGCGGTTGGTGAACTCGGTGCGCCCGCGCAGACTGAAGTCCTGCACCAGCTTCCAGAAAATGGCGCCGGCTACGCCCTTGATCAGGTAGTCGTCGCCAATGAAGACGCTGTCGTTGGCGGCAAAGTGGCGAATCTGCAGGGCCTGGCCGCCCATCGGAGGCAGCACGCTGTCGGAAGGTTCGGGGTCGGGCTGTTCGGGGCTGGCATGCATCAGGTCGATGCTGGCGCCCAGGTGCCCGGCCACGGCCACCAGCACATCCTCGTCCTCGAAGCTGAACTGCAGGTCGTTGGGGCTTTCCACAAACAGCACGCCCAGCAAGCGGCCAGCGGAGAGGACCGGTACCGCCAGCTGGCTGTGGGGTTCGCTCAGACCCGGCCAGGGGATGTCCATGTCCAACGCCAGGTCCAGGCTGCCCGCCTGCAGGCTGCTGCGGATCGCGGCGTTGTACTGGTAGGCGTTGGTCATGTGCATGATGCGCACCGGCGTGCGCTCGCGCGCCGCCACGCCAATGACGCCCTGGCCCATGTCGATCTCGGAGCCCACGCCGGAGGTAGCGTAGCCGCAGCTGGCCACCGTGTACAGGCGCCCGTTCACCGGGTCCAGCATCAGCACCATGGCGTGGCGCACGTCCATGAAATCGGCCAGCGCGCCCAGTGTGGCGTTGAGCAGTTCATCCAGTGCGGTGCAGCGCGACAGGCGCTCGCTGACACGCCGCACTGCGTTGAGCAGCCCGCAGCGCGGCGGTGCGGCCGGCAGGTGATCGCCTTCCAGTGCCTCGATGGACTGCACCTCGTACACATCCGAGCCGCGCAGGCGGAACACATTGGCCATGCCGCTGTGCGAGGCGATGCCGGCCAACTGCGCCTTCATGCTCTCGAACAACGGGCCTTCTTCTTCTGTGCGCAGGTAGCGGATGTGGATGCGGAAAAACTGCGCCGTGACCGGGTGCAGCACCAGCAGGTTGGCGTAGGGGTTGGCCAGGATGTTCTGGCGTGTCTTGTTCAGGAACTGGAAAGACAGGGCCAAGTGCCGCTCATCGATGTAGAACACCTGCGAGATATAGGCCACATTGGGCACGCCCTCGCTGGTGCAGGTCGCCATGATGGTGGGGATGGCACCTTCCAGGCAGGGGCGGATGGCGCCCAGCGTCAGTGCATTCATGCCGAAGTCCCCGCGCTCTGGCTGCCCAGGCGCTCGCCGGCGCGCGTGCCCGGCGTCTGGTCGAACGCATCGGTGGGCTCAAACTGGATGGCCACCACATCGGCAGGCGTATAGGCCAACATGGCGCGGCAGAAAGGGGGTTCCACGCCAACCGCGATCAGCTCCTGCTCCATGGCCGCCAGATACCGGTCGAGCAGGGGGCGGTCGGCCTCCTCCATGGGGCGCACCTGCACGCGGTCGGTCTTGACCTGCAGCGTGCGGTGACTGGACGGCTGGCTGAAAACCACGGCGATGCGCCCGGTGGCGGCAAGATCCTGCAGCAGCTGGCGTGACTGGCGGCGCGCCAGGAAGATGGTGATGGTGCGTCCGTCCGCCGAGATGGCGCTGCCCACGGCGCGCATCAGGCTGGGGCGCAGCGCGGTGTCGCAGGAACTGGCAATAGTCGACACGCCGCCGGCCACCATGGCGATCCAGTCAGGCGACAGCAGGGATGGCGTTGCACTCATGCGGCGGGATTGTAGGGGCGCCGTGGCTACATGCGAAAGCGCTTGCGCGTCAGCGCCAGGGCGATCCAGAACGACACCACGGCATAGACCACCAGCACCGCAATGTGCTGCAGTGCATTGGCGGGCCACCGGTCCATGAACAGGGGGCGCACCAGCGCCACCGCGTTGGACAGCGGCAGCCAGTCGGCCACCACGCGCACGGCCAGCGGCAACTGCTCCAGCGGGAAGAATACGCCGCTCAGGAACATCATGGGGGTCAGGAACAGCGTGAAGTAGTAGGTGAAAAAGTCGTAGCCCTTGGCCAGGGCGTTGAAGATCAGCGCGATGCAGCTGAAGGTGATGCCCACACCCAGCAGCACGGGCCAGGCCACCAGTAGTTTGGGTGAGTGGCTGATGTTCAGCGCCAGCATCACACCCAGGATGGCGGTCACGGTGAACAGCGACTTGAAGGCCGCCCATAGCATCTCGGCCAGCACGATGTCGTCCAGCCCGACCGGCGCATTCATGATGCCGTCCCAGGTCTTCTGCACATGCATGCGCGAGAAGGCCGAATACAGCGCCTCGAACGAGGCCGCCTGCATGGCGCTCATGCAGATCGAGCCGCTCGCCAGAAACAGGATGTAGGGCACCTGCACCGGCCCGGTGGGGCCGGGCACGGTGATTTGCCCCACCAGCGCGCCCATGCCGTAGCCAAAGGCCACCAGCCACATCAGCGGCTCGGCAATGTTGCCGACCAGGCTGGGAATGGCCAGCTTGCGCCACACCAGCAGGTTGCGCAGGAACACCGGCCAGAAGCGCAGCGACAGCTCCGGCGAGCGCCATACAGAAGGATTTATGCTGCTGGCCCTCGTGGATTCAAGAGTGTTTGCTATTGTTTTCATAGTAATTACCCCTCCTCGCGGATCTGCCGCCCGGTCAGCTTCAAGAACAAATCTTCCAGATTGGCCGGGCGGTGCAGGGTGCGCAATTGTGGATAGGCGTGCAGGGCTTGCAGCAGTTCGGCGGCGTTGGCGGTGTAGAAGAACACCGTCTCGCCGCTGACCTCGATCCGCGCGGCCAACGTGCGCAACGGCAAATCCAGCAGTGCCATGGCGCCCACGCCATAGACCTCGACGACATCCGGTTCCAGGTGCTCGTTGATCAGGTCGCGTGGGCGCCCTTCGGCAATCTTCCTGCCATGGTCCAGCACCAGCAGGCGGTTGCACAGGCGCTCGGCCTCGTCCATGAAGTGGGTCGTCAGCAGGATGGATTTGCCCTGCTGCAACAGCAGTTGCAGGCGCTCCCACATCAGGTGGCGGGCCTGCGGGTCCAGCCCGGTGGTGGGCTCGTCCAGCAGCAACAGGCGCGGGTCGTTGACCAGGGCGCGGGCCAACGACAGGCGGCGCTTCATGCCGCCGGACAGCTCGCCGGGCTTGGCGTTGGCTTTGCTCGTCAGCGAGGCGAACTCCAGCAGGTCGGGGATGCGCGCCTTGATCTGCGCGTCCTTGAGACGGAAGTAGCGGCCATAGACCAGCAGGTTCTCGGCGCAGCTGAAGTCCGGGTCCAGCGTGTCCATCTGGCTGACCACACCCAGTTGCGCCTTGATCGCCAGTGCGTCGCGCGGCATCTCCAGGCCCAGCGCGTGGATGCGGCCGCCGTCCGGCGCGGTCAAACCCAGGCACATGCGGATGGTGGTGGTCTTGCCCGCGCCATTGGGGCCGATCACGCCCAGGCATTCGCCGGGTCCGATGGAGAAAGACAGGTCGTTGACGACGGTGGCGTCGCCATAGCGCTTGTGCAGGTGTTCAACGGAAAACAGCGTGGTATCGGGCATGGTGGTGTTCAGCCTACCACCTGCAGACGCCCGCGTCCCTGGCTCTTGGCCAGGTACAGGCCGGTGTCGGCACGGACCATGAGGGTGGTGAGGGAGTCGTCAGTGGGTTGAAGCAGGGCCAGGCCGGCACTGTAGTCCACGGTGAGTTCAGGCTGCAGATCACAGCTGATTTTCAGCGCGGCGCGCAGGCGCTGCTCGATCAGCATTGCGGAGGCCCGGTCGGTGTGCGGCAGCAACAGCGCAAACTCTTCACCGCCGATGCGGGCCGCCAGATCGCTTGAGCGCCGGTGCGTGAGCAGCAGCGTGCTGAACTGGCGCAGCGCCTGGTCGCCGACTTCGTGACCCCGTGTGTCGTTGATGCGTTTGAAGTGGTCCAGGTCCAGCATGATCAGGGCCAGCGGGGTGTTGTGGCGGCGGGCTTGGTCAAATAGGGCTGGCGCGCGCGCATCCCAGCCGTGGCGGTTGAGCAGGCCAGTCAGGGCGTCGGTGGAAACCTGTTCGCGCAGCTTGGCGTCGGCCTCGTCGCGCCAGGCCACCAGCACCGCCACCGTGGTCAGCGCCAGTGTGATGTTGGCCGCCACTTGCGCGCCGATATTGATGGGGTGCGGGGCGGCAAAGTTGGGATAAAGCTCTGGAAAGAATCCTCCGAGCACGCCACGCCCCACGGTGAAGGCGGCCACCACCAGGTAGCACAGGGCGATCAGTGTGCGCCAGGGCAGGGGCGCCTTGAACTGCGGCCACAGGGCGGCCCGGCTGACCACCAGCAACTGCGCCGCCAGCATGAAGTTGGCGTAACCCACGCGCAGGCTGTAGTGTTCAAACGCCAGGAAATAGCCAACCGGCAGCGCCACTGCCAGCGCGATCAACAGGCGCTTCCATGGACGCGGGCCCAGCCACTCCTGCAGAGAGCTGTACATGGCCACATTGGCGGCCGCCGCCGAGGCCACACTGCACACCGACAGGACCAAGTCCATCCAGGTGCCCGATACCGCCTCGGAGGCAATGATGAAGATCCAGCCCAGCGTCTGCAGCAACAGGGACAGCTGCGCCAGGCGCGCCGCGCGGCTGATGCCGCGGCCCATGATCAGCGGCAGCGCGATCGACACGGTGGCCAGGTTGGCCGCCGTGAGAATCAGGATGGTCGTGACATCGATCGCGTGCATGGGGGCGGTGGGGTTGCCTACTGGAATGCCACTTCGGAAAAACTGCGCAGCTTGCGGCTGTGCAGCTGTTCGGTACCCTGGGCGCGCAGCAGTTCGATGGCGCGCATGCCGATGCGCAGATGCTGGTCCACCCGCTCGCGGTAGAAGTGGTTGGCCATGCCGGGCAGCTTGATCTCGCCGTGCAGCGGCTTGTCGCTGACGCACAGCAAGGTGCCGTAGGGCACGCGGAAACGGAAACCATTGGCGGCTATTGTTGCGCTCTCCATGTCCAGCGCCACGGCGCGACTCTGGCTGAAGCGGCGCTGGGGTTGGTTGTCGGGCAGCAGTTCCCAGTTGCGGTTGTCGGTGGACGCCACCGTGCCGGTGCGCATGATACTTTTCAGCGCGGCGCCCTGGACCTGGGTGATGTCGGCCACGGCCTGTTCCAGTGCAACCTGGATTTCGGCCAGCGCTGGAATCGGTACCCACAGCGGCAGTTCCTCGTCCAGCACATGGTCCTCGCGCACGTAGCCGTGGGCCAGCACGTAGTCGCCCAACTGCTGGCTGTTGCGCAGGCCAGCGCAATGGCCCAGCATGATCCATGCATGAGGCCGCAACACGGCGATGTGGTCGGTGATATTTTTGGCGTTGGCCGGGCCGACACCAATATTGACCATGGTGATACCCGTGCGGTCGGCGCGCATCAGGTGGTAGGCGGGCATTTGCGGCAAGCGTGGAGGTTGAACGCCCCATTCATCGCCCGCCTCTGCGGGCAAGCCTGTGCGGCGTGTGACGACGTTGCCGGGCTCTACAAAGCAGATGTATTCACTTTGCGGATCGGCCATCTCGGCATGGCCCAAACGCACAAACTCGTCGATGTAAAACTGGTAATTGGTAAACAGTACAAAGTTTTGAAACCAGTCGGGCGATGTGCCGGTGTAGTGGCGCAGGCGCTGCAGTGAATAGTCGACCCGCGCCGCTGTAAACAGCGACAGTGGTTGTGGCTCACCTGGCCGCGCCTCGTAGGTGCCATTGGCAATGCCGTCGTCCATCGCAGCCAGGTCGGGTAAGTCGAACACATCGCGCATCAGGGTGCGCCTTTCAGCGCTCAGGTTGCCTTCAATATGATCATGCTCGGCGAATGAAAAATGCACCGGGATGGGCTGCGTGCTGGTGCCAACCTCGAGCTCAACCCCATGGTTTTGCAAAAGCAGCTTGAATTGCTCCAAGTAGTAGTCTGCATACAAATCGGGCCGGGTGAGGGTGGTTTCAAACCGGCCCGGCCCGGCCACAAAGCCGTAGCTCAGTTGTGCGCTGTCAATGGCTTCCTGCAACTTTCGGGAGACGGTTTCGGTATGGATACGAACAAACGGGTAACAGGCGCGCACGTGCCCCGGTAGTGTCTCGCCCGCCACGTAGCGTTGCATGGCGGTACGTAGGTGCGCGATTTGCTGGCCGTAAATCAGTTGTACCTGTGCGAGCGCATCGGCAGCGTTGGCATAGCGGGTCGGGGCGATGAAGCTGGGCAGGTAAGGCATATCAGTTTTTCACTGGCTCGCGCATGGTGACGAATTCTTCAGCCATCGTCGGGTGAATACCAATCGTGCTGTCGAAGACCGCTTTGGTGGCACCCGCCTTCATGGCTACTGCAAAGCCTTGCACCACCTCACCCGCATCCGGTCCCACCATGTGCAGACCCACGACTTGGTCGGTTGCGTCGTCTACCAGCAGCTTCATCAACGTGCGCTCAGAGCTGCCGCTCAAGGTGTGCTTTAAGGCTTTAAAGTCCGCGCGGAAAACGGAGATTTTGCCAAATTTTTTGCGCGCAGCCTCTTCGGTAACGCCTACGGTACCAATGTTGGGATGGGTGAAGACGGCCGTGGGGATGTAGTCATAACTCATGGTTCGAGCCGGTTTTCCTGCAGCTGGCCCAAAGAGCTGGTCAACCACCACCATGGCTTCACCCAAGGCCACCGGCGTGAGCTGCACGCGCGAGGTCACATCGCCCAGCGCATAAATGGACGGAACGCTGGTTTGGTAGTGGTCGTTCACCCGGATCGCGCCAT
>JBBQLM010000031.1:0-53488 GCA_038327925.1 Burkholderiales bacterium
GGCCCTGGGTCGCCGCCATCGCCTCGATGGTGGTGCGCATCACATTGTTGTAGACGTCCTGCGCGGTCAGCGACCAGCCCGAGGTCTGGCAATGCGTGCGCAGCGACAGCGAGCGCGGGTCCTTCGGATTGAACTGCGTCAACAGCTTGGCCCATAGCAGCCGCGCCGCGCGCATTTTTGCCACTTCCATGAAAAAATTCATGCCGATGGCCCAGAAGAACGACAGCCGGGGCGCGAAATCGTCGACGTCGAGGCCTTTGGCCAGCGCCGTCTTCACGTACTCGCCGCCGTCGGCCAGCGTGAACGCCAGCTCGAGCGCCTGGTTGGCGCCGGCCTCCTGCATGTGGTATCCGGAGATCGAGATCGAGTTGAACTTCGGCATCTTCTGTGCCGTGTACTCGATGATGTCGCCGATGATCCGCATGCTCGGCCCGGGCGGGAAGATGTAGGTGTTGCGGACCATGAACTCCTTCAGGATGTCGTTCTGGATCGTTCCCGACAACTTGTCCTGCGCCACGCCCTGTTCCTCGGCCGCCACCACGTAGCCGGCCAGCACCGGCAGCACCGCGCCGTTCATCGTCATCGAGACCGAGACGGTGTCCAGCGGGATCTGGTCGAACAGGATCTTCATGTCCTCGACCGAGTCGATCGCCACACCGGCCTTGCCCACGTCGCCGGTGACGCGCGGGTGGTCGGAGTCGTAGCCGCGGTGGGTGGCCAAGTCGAACGCGACGCTCACGCCCTGCCCGCCGGCCGCCAACGCCTTGCGGTAGAAGGCGTTCGACTCTTCGGCGGTGGAGAAGCCGGCGTATTGCCGGATGGTCCAGGGGCGCACCGCGTACATGGTGGCCTGCGGGCCGCGAATGAATGGCTCGAAGCCGGGCAGCGTGTGGGTATGGGCCAGATTCGCCGTGTCTTCGGCCGTGTACAGCGGTTTGACGCTGATGCCGTCGGGCGTGAGCCAGTTGAGCGCGTCCACATCGCCACCGGGCGCGGACTTGGCGGCGGCGCGTGCCCAGTCCTCCAGACTGACCGGGGCGAATTCGGGAGAGGGGATGGACGGCTTGTTGGACATGGTGACTTGTCGCTTGTGGGCTTGAAGAAAGACGGAGGCTGGTCGTCAAAGAAGGTCGAGACACGGGCAAGCTGGCTTGAAAAGGACCGCAGAATGCGCTGTCTGCCACTGCTTTGTAAACGCGGCATTTTATATCATTCATAATTATTGATGCAAAATATTCCGGCTGACTTACAATCTACCGGCTTTTCACAGTCTTCCTTGGCCACTGTTTTACCTCCAAAGACCGCTCTCATGTCCCCCCTGTCGCTCGCTCCCCGCGCGCTTTACGAAGAAGTAGCTGAGTTGCTGCGCCAGCGCATCTTCAGCCGCGAGCTGGAACCCGGAAGCTGGATCGACGAACTGAAGCTCGCCGAGGCCTACGGCATCAGCCGCACCCCTTTGCGCGAAGCGCTCAAGGTGCTGGCAGCAGAGGGCCTTGTGACCAGGAAGGTGCGCCGCGGCGCCTATGTGACCGAGGTGTCCCCACACGATCTGGCGGATGTGTACCACCTGCTGAGCCTGCTGGAAAGTGACGCCGCCGGTGTGGTGGCGACCAGAGCTACCGACGCCGAACTGACCGAGCTGCGGGCCATGCACGCCGAACTGGAGGCCGCCGCGCTGCCGGGCACGGCCAATACCGATGCCTTTTTTGCGGTGAACGAGCGCTTCCACATGCGCCTCTTGGAAATTGCCAACAACCGCTGGCGCGACCAGATGGTGGCCGACCTGCGCAAGGTTATGAAGCTCAACCGCCACAACTCGCTACTGAAGACCGGACGCATGGAAGAGTCGCTGGCCGAGCACCGCGCTGTGATGGCCGCCCTGCTCGCGCGCGACGCCGAGGCCACCGTGCTGCGCATGCGCGAGCATTTCGCGAATGGATTGGAAGCGGCAGCCTGATCCAGGCAGCTATCATATTGATAGCTGCTCGTGCAGCATCCACGAGGTCTGGAGGCCTAAAACGTTCTAAACGACTGGCTGAAAATGGCTGTGCGCCAGCGCCATCACCTCGGCCGGGTGGCCGGTCTTGAGACGGTGGTCACTCCAAACCTGGCGCCAGTGCCGAGCGCCCGGCATGCCGTGGCGCAGGCCCAGCATGTGGCGGGCAATGTGGCTCCAGGGTGTGCCGTGCGCCTCGTGTTCGCGCACCATGTAGTCCACCATCTCCTGCTCCACCGCTTCACGCGTCAGCTCGGCAGGCGCCGCGCCATAGAAGGCGGCGTCCCATTCGCTCAGTATCCAGGGGTTGTGGTAGGCCTCGCGCCCGACCATCACGCCGTCCACCGCCTGCAACTGCTCGGCAATTTGGGCGTTGCTGGCGATGCCGCCGTTGATGGCGATGGTGAGATGCGGGAAGTCTTTCTTTAGCTGGTGCACCAGTTCGTAGCGCAGCGGCGGCACCTCACGGTTCTCCTTTGGTGAAAGACCCTTGAGCCAGGCGTTTCGGGCGTGGACGATAAATACCTCGCAGCCGGCCTGGCTGACCGTGCCGATGAAGTCGCGCACAAATGCATAGCTCTCGGTCTTGTCGATGCCGATGCGGTGCTTGACCGTGACCGGCACATCCACGACATCGACCATGGCCTTGACGCAGTCGGCCACCAATTGCGGCTCGGCCATCAGGCAGGCGCCAAAGGAGCCGCGCTGCACGCGCTCGCTGGGGCAGCCGCAATTCAGGTTGATCTCGTCATACCCCCATTTCTGGCCCAGCTTGGCGCAGTGGGCGAGGTCGGCCGCATCACTGCCGCCCAGTTGCAGGGCGAGCGGATGCTCTTCTGCGTTGTAGCGCAGGTGCCGCGCCACGTCGCCATGGATCAGGGCGCCGGTGGTGACCATCTCGGTGTACAGCAGGGCGTGGCGACTCAGTAGCCGGTGGAAGGTGCGGCAATGTCTATCGGTCCAATCGAGCATCGGCGCGACGGACAGGCGGTGCGGGCTGACCGCGGCGGGGTAGGCAGGGGTTTCGTTCAACGGAGCATTCTCACAATCTGGGCCACGCCAGAGCGGGCCGCTCTAGGGGCAACACCTACATTTCCGACAGGCGTTCAGGGGTAAATTATCCTTCTTCGTAAAGCACCACCACCATGAGCAAACTCTCGCTACTCGATCTTGGTTTCTTCATCGCCGAATCCGAGGCCAGCCCCAAACATGTGGGCGGCCTGCTGATCTTCAAACGTCCACCCAGGGCCGGCGCGGCCTTTGCCAAGAATGTGTACCGCGACTACCTGGCCGCCACCGATGTCAAACCGCCATTCAACCGCATCATCCAGTTTTCCCTGAACGCCATGCCGCACTGGCAGGCGACCGACGCCGTGGACATGAACCAGCATGTGTTCTTCCACACCATGCCCAAGGGCCACAACGACCGCAAGGCGCTGTACGAACTGGTCTCCAGACTGCACACGCCGATGCTGGACCGCAGCCGCCCGCTGTGGGAAGTGCATGTGATTGACGGCCTGCCAGACGGCCACTTTGCGCTGTACCAGAAGATGCACCACGCCTATGCCGACGGCGTCACGATGGCGCGCTGGACGGCAGAGGGCTTCACCACGTCCCCCACCGACATGGAACACACACCGGTCTGGACGCAGAAGCACGGCGGGCACGGTAGCCGGGCCAAGCAGGAGCTGCTGCAACTCACGTGGAAAGAGGTCACCGGCAACACCCGGCGCTTTTTGGGCATTGGGCGCCTCGCCGCCATGCTGTTCCTGGAGAGCGTGAAGCTGACCAAGAACGCCATCGCCCTACCCTTTGTCTCCAGCGCCAGGACGCCGCTGACCGGCCAGGTCACATCCGGCCGCCAGTTTGCGACCGCCGGCGTTTCCATGGACCGGGTCAACGCCATCCGCACCCGTACCCGCTCCACGCTGAACCACATTGCACTGACCTGCCTGGACGGAGCACTGCGTCGCTACCTGCAAGACCAGGGGGTGGAGCTACGCCGGCCCATCACCATCCAGATGCCGGTCAACCTGCGCAAGGAAGGCGAAAAGACGGCGGGCAACAAGATCGGCATCATCCAGGTGGAACTCTCCCCACCCACGGACGACCCCTATGTGCGCCTGCGCAACATCGGCTACAGCCTGCGCAATGTGCGCACCATGGTCGACAGCGTGGCACCGGAGGCGATTGAGTCCTACACCATCATCACCGGGCTGGTGGCACAGATTGCGGAGATGCTCAAGCTCAGCAACAAGATGCCCCCCATGGGCAACACGCTGGTCTCCAACGTGCCCGGTCCCAAGGAGCATCTGTACATCCGCGGCGCGCGCATGGAGGAAATGCACCCCATCAGCACCCTGCCGCCCAGTAATTTACTGAACATCACGCTGTTCAGCTACGCCGGTGATCTGTTCTTCGGATTGATTGCGACGGACGAACTGCCCAATCTGGAACGGCTGGGGGGCTACGTTCAGGAAGCCTTCACCGAGTTGGAGAACTCGGTGCGCGACGCGCACGCGTGACGCCTATGGCGTGACGCACCACGGTGCGGTGTTGTGCGCCAGGGCCATCCACAAGGCCCAGCCGGAGCTGGCAGCCAGCGCGGCACCCGCCAGGCGCACACCCCATTGGCCGTTGCCTAGGCGGGGCTGCGAACCACTCAGGCGCAGCCATAGCCAGGGCCCCGCCACCATGGTGATACTGGTTCCGACCGCGAACAGGCCCATCACCATCGCTCCGCCGGCCGGACTTCCGGCCAATGCGGCCACCATGAGCGCGGAATACAGCAGACCGCAGGGCAGCAAGGCCCACAGCATCCCAATGACGAGGGGCGCGCTCCTGCCCCGCTTGGCCGCAAAGGCGCGCGTGCGAGCCCAAACCCTGCGCGCGGTGTCTTCCAGCCACACCGGCTGACGCGCCTGCAACAGCAGCATCAATCCCAAAACCAGTGCGGCGACGTGGAACAGGGACCAGACCGGGCGCAGCGCGGCCGACTGGATCGTCAACCACCCCAAACCTTGCAGCGAGGCGGCCGCGAGCGCACCCAGCACCGAATAGCCGGCAATGCGGCCCAATTGAAAGACCCACAGCGAAAAATTCCGATTCGGGCCGGCCGCCTGCGCAATACCCGCGCACGCCGCACCACACATGGCAACACAGTGTGGGCCGCCCGCCAGCCCCATGAGCAGCGCCGTCAGCGCCAGTGAAGATTGCATCGGCTGATGCTAAATGATCTTGGAAAACCGCGCCCGTGTGCGGTCGCTCTGCAGGTATCGGTCAAACACCATCGCCACTGCGCGCACAAAGAACCAGCCCTTCGCTGTGACCTGGATGCCGGTGGCATCCATGGTCACCAAGCCCTGGTCTACCAATGATTGAAGCTCCTCCAACTCCTTGGCAAAGTAGCTGCGGCATTCGACCAGATAGGCCAGGTCAATCGATTCAAACAAAACCTGCCCTTGGCACATCAGGGACATGATGACGGCCCGGCGCACCAGGTCGTCGCGCGACAGCGCCAGCCCGCGCACAACCGGAAAACGCCCCTGATCCAGCAAGTCACAGTACTCGTCCATGGTCGTGGCATTCTGGCTGTAGCTGGCTCCAATACGACCGATGGAAGACACCCCAAGGCCGATCATGTCGGATTCGGGCTGTGTGCTATAGCCCTGAAAGTTGCGGTGCAAGCGCCCCTGGCGCTTGGCGATGGCCAGTGCATCGTCGGGCAGGGCGAAGTGGTCCATGCCCACGTACACATAGCCGGCAGACAGAAACGCCGACAAGGACTTCGAGAGCATGGCGACTTTGGCAGCACCGCTGGGCAAGTCCGCCGCTTCAATGCGCCGCTGGGGCTTGAAGCGATCGGGTAAATGCGCATAGCCGTAAAGAGCAATCCGGTCCGGACGCAACTGCTTGACCTGCGCCAGCGTGCGTTCGAACGACTCCGGCGTCTGGCGTGGCAAGCCGTAGATCAGATCAATATTGATGGAGTCAAAGCCCCGTGCGCGGGCTGCAGCCGCCAGCGAGAAAACCTGCTCGGCAGGTTGCACCCGGTGGACGGCCTTTTGTACGGCGGGATCAAAATCCTGCACGCCAAAACTCAGGCGGTTGAAGCCCAGTTCTGCCAGAACATCCAGACGCGCTGCATCGACCGTTCGGGGGTCAATTTCAATGGAGTACTCACCGGCCGGCAAGAAAGTGAAACTACGCCGCAACATGGCCATCAGTTCACGCAACTCAACGTCACTCAAAAACGTGGGGCTGCCGCCGCCCAGATGCAACTGGCTGATACTCTGCCCAAGGCCAATCTTCTCGGTGTGCAACTCCACTTCACGGGCCAGATAGCGAAGATACGGCGCGGCGCGATCATGGTGCTTGGTAATGATCTTGTTGCATGCGCAGTAGTAGCACAGGGACTCACAAAACGGGATGTGCACGTACACCGATAACGGCAGGGACTTGGTTGCCAATCCGCTACGTCGCTGGTTCAGGGCCTGTGTGTAATCGTCCGCTGTAAACGCCTCGACAAAGCGGTCGGCCGTCGGAAATGATGTGTACCGTGGACCGGACACATCAAATCGGCGCAACAACTCGTCGGGTACGGAATCAGCAGTTACATTCATGGATACTCCGAAGCAAAACGGGCCCAACTTTGCAGCAATTTCAACTTGCCACGCTTGATTTGCATCAAGGACTGCGAAAGTGGGTAAACTGGGGGTCAACCGATCTTTGGCGCACTCTATGTTTGATCATCCACCCGCACATCTTTCCTGCCCTGAAGCCAAGGCCGCTGCAAAGGCTGGAACCAAAGTTGTCCCGCTGGCGGTGCAATCCATCAAAGTAGCCTGTTCAAACTGTAACTTGCGCGAGCTGTGCATGCCAATGGGACTAACCCCAGCCGAGCTGGACCGCATCGAAGACGTGGTTGCCAGCCGCCGCAAGATCAAGCGTGGCAGCACCCTGTTTCGCAATGGCGAGAAGTTCACCAGCCTGTATGCCATCCGCACTGGTTTTTTCAAGACCTGCGTGGCCTCCGAAGACGGGCGGGACCAGGTCACTGGCTTTCAGATGGCAGGCGAAGTCATAGGCCTGGACGGTATCGTCAACGACAACCACACCTGTGATGCAGTGGCCCTGGAAGATGCAGAAGTCTGCGTTATGCCCTTCGACCGTATTGAAGAGCTGTCGCGCGAAGTCAATGCGCTGCAACGACACGTACACAAGATCATGAGCCGTGAAATCGTCCGTGAAAATGGCGTGATGCTGCTGCTTGGCAGCATGCGTGCCGAAGAGCGCCTGGCAGCCTTCCTGCTGAACCTGGTGCAACGTTTGCATGCCCGTGGCTTCTCGCAGTCCGAGCTGGTGCTGCGCATGACACGTGAAGAAATCGGCAGCTATCTGGGGTTGAAGCTGGAAACCGTGAGCCGCACGTTCTCCAAGTTTGTGGAAGACGGCATCATTGAAGTCAAGCAGCGCCACGTGCGCATACTGGGCACCGACGCATTGCGCGATATTGTCAATACCAAGGTCGGAACCTAGCCACGCCCTGCGCTGAAGAAAAGTCAGCAGTCCTTAGCAGGATTCCTGCTTGGGGCAGCCATCTGGTCGCTCGGTGGCAGGCAAAGGGCAACGATTGACCTCAAATGGCGACATGGCGAGCAGAGTGGTCAGGCCACTGGAGACAACCATGATGGCCCAAAAAACAAAAAATGCTACCGTGTAAATGGCTTGGCGAGACCATTCCAATGGCATGCCAAACCACTGCATGTCCTGTGGGTCCACCATGGCAAAAACCAGCATCTCCAGCACGCCGGCCATCAAAAAAGCTGGCCAGATCACCCACATGAGTCGCTGCTGCAACATGGGACTTACCTCGGTTCCTTGACTCCGGTGGCTGCATGGTTTCTCGCCTTGACGGCGGGCGCCAGACTGGCCGGATTGTCCTGCAAGGTCTTGTTGATCTCCACACCCTTGCGGTAGTAGTCCTCGTCAACAATCGGATCCTTGCCGGAGGATGCCAAATAGAACGTGATGAACGAGGCAACCACCACAATGGCCGGTCCGGCAATCACCATCCAGACGTGTCCGTATTTCCACCAGGGTGTTGAAGATGTCGGTGAAGTTTGAGACATAAGAATCCTTAGCGAGGAACAATGAAGACCGATTTTTCAGTAACGTGACCGGTTGAACCTTGACCAGCAATCTGGAAGTTGATCGTATGCGATCCTGCCGATGCTACATCATATGGCGCCTGAACGCGCACCGCCACCCAGCGGGCCTGGGTGGACCCAATCACCACGTCACCCTCCGAAACCACTGCCAGACCTGGCAAACCATCTGCAGAGATCGTAAAGCGCTGCTCCGATTCCGTGGCATTCATGATCTGCAGACGGTACACATTTTCGATGCGGCCACCGTCCACGAGACGAGCCAGCACGCCACGGTCACGCACAACATCCACCTTGAACGGAGTGCGCAGAACCAGACTGACCACCATGGCAAGAACCACCGCCCCCAGGATGCCCGAATAGACGAGCACCCGCGGACGCAACACATGACGCAGGGTCTGGCCCTTGGTCCAGTGCTGGCTGACGGCATTTTGCGTCGAGTATTTGACCAATCCACGCGCATAGCCTAGCTTGTCCATCACCGTGTCGCATACGTCCGCACAGGCGCCACAGCCAATGCATTCATACTGCAGGCCCTTGCGAATATCAATACCGGTGGGACATACCTGCACACACAGGCTGCAGTCCACACACGCACCCAGATTCAGTTTGGCGGGATCGGCCTTCTTGGAGCGCGCGCCGCGCGGCTCGCCACGTTCTTCGTCATAGGTGACGATGAGCGTATCCCTGTCGAACATGGCACTCTGAAACCGTGCATAAGGGCACATGTGCTTGCACACCTGCTCGCGCATGAAGCCTGCATTGCCGTAGGTGGCAAAGCTGTAAAAGAGGAACCAGAAGGTGCCCCAGGTTCCCAATTGCCACTGAAGCACTTCTGCGCCCAGTGCCTTGATAGGCGTAAAGAACCCGACAAAGGTGAAGCCGGTCCAGAGCGCCACTGCCAACCACAAAAAGTGCTTGAGGGACTTGCGCAGAATCTTGTCGGATGTCCAGGCTCCCGCATCACGCCGCATACGGGCGGAGCGATCTCCTTCTGTATGCTTTTCCAGCCACAGGAATATTTCGGTGTATACGGTCTGCGGACAGGCGTATCCGCACCAGAGACGGCCGGCCACCGCAGTAAACAGGAACAGTGACAGCGCTGAGATGACCAGGATTCCGGTCAGGTAGATAAAGTCCTGTGGATACAGGACCAGACCAAAAATATAGAAACGGCGTGCACCCAGATCGAAGAGCACCGCCTGGCGTTGTCCCCATTCCAGCCAGGGCAAGCCATAAAAAACCAACTGGGTGAGCCACACCATGGCCCAACGCCAGTTGGAGAATAAACCCGTGACACTGCGCGGGTAGATTTTTTTGTGGGCTTCGTACAGCGAGAACATCACCCCATCGGCATCGCTTGCAGGGGCAGGCGATGCTGCCTCCTGCGCCGCAACGATGGGAATGATCTTGCGCGGTAACGGGCTCCTATCGTCCAAAAGTCAATACTTTCCGTACTAGACGTTTACTTGGCTTTGGCGTTATTGGAGAGACCCCAAACATAGGACGCCAACACCTGGATCTGACCTTCGGTCAGACGCTCTGCTTGTGCAGGCATCTGATTGATCTTGCCATTGTTGACCATCGCCACGATCGCTGCCTCACCGAAGCCATGCAGCCAGATGTTGTCGGTCAGGTTGGGAGCGCCAAGCGCTTGAGTACCCTTGCCGTCAGCACCATGGCACGCAGCACAGACTGCAAATTTTTCCTTGCCCAGGTTGGCACGCACGGAGTCATGCGGGCTGTTGGACAGGCTCAGAACGTAGTTGGCAACATTCTTGACATCATCGGCAGTACCCACAGCAGCAGCCATCGGGGGCATATTGCCCAAGCGACCTTTGGTAAGGGTTTCCTTGATGACTTCAGGAGCGCCGCCATGCAGCCAGTCGCCGTCAGTCAGGTTGGGAATACCCTTGGAACCACGGGCATCAGAACCATGGCACTGAGAGCAGTTGTTCATGAACAGACGCTCACCGATAGCCATGGCCTGCGGATCCTTGGACATATCCTCCGCCTTCATGGCCGAAAACTTGGCATACAGAGGGGCTACCTCGGCATTGCCCTTGGCCACTTCCTTCTCGTATTGGTCTTTTTGCGACCACTTGTCTGTGAGTCCGCCAGCGTAGCTGCCCAAACCGGGATACATGGCCAGGTAACCCAATGCAAACACAATCGTGATCACAAAGAGCCAGACCCACCAGCGTGGCAAGGGGTTGTTCATCTCGCGCAGGTCTTCATCCCACACGTGACCGGTGGTGTTGTCGTTCGCAGTCATGGCCTTTGCCTTGCCGCTGAACCACAACAGAAGCGCGCAGGCGAGAATACTCACCAGCGTGATGCCGGCCACGTAGACCGACCAGAAGTTGCTTGTAAAGTCGCTCATTTCAAATCCTTATTCTGGGGTCAGTCCTGCTCAAACGGCAGGTTGGCGGCTTCTGAGAAGTCGGATGCACGCCGCTTGGACCAAGCCCACCACACAATGCCGATAAACGTTATAAAACTGGCCACAGTGGCCACAGACCGAAGGGTGTTGATATCGATGTCCATATTCAACTCCTTCGCGTTTACTTGAGAGCCAGACCCAAAACCTGCAGGTAGGCAATCAGGGCATCCAGTTCGGACTTGCCCTTGACTTCTTCCACTGCCTTGGAGATTTGCTCATCGGTGTAAGGAACACCAACGGTGCGCAAAGCCTTCATGTGAGCGGGCATGACAGCCGCGTCCACCTGGTTCTTTTCCAGCCATGCGTAGGCAGGCATATTGGACTCAGGCACCACATCACGTGGGTTGATCAGGTGGGTGCGGTGCCAGTCATCGCTGTACTTGCCACCGACACGGGCCAGATCCGGACCGGTGCGCTTGCTGCCCCACTGGAACGGATGGTCATAGACCGACTCACCAGCCACCGAGTAGTGACCGTAACGCAGTGTCTCAGCGCGGAAGGGACGGATCATCTGCGAGTGGCAGTTGTAGCAACCTTCACGCGTGTAGATGTCACGACCAGCCAACTGCAGCGCAGTGTAGGGTTGGACACCCTTGATCGGCTCCGTGGTGGACTTTTGGAAGAACAGCGGAACGATTTCCACCATACCACCGACCAGCAGTACCAACAGGATTAGGACGATCATCAAGAAGTTGTTCGTCTCAATGGCCGCGTGCGACAGTCCTGAGTTTGAATTTTGATTTGCCATATTGGTTACCTCTTATGCGTGTGCGGCTACTGCTGGAATGGTGACATTCACCGCACGGCCCGCGGTAGCGGTCTTCAGCGTGTTCCAGAGCATGATCACCATACCGGAGAGGTACAGCAAACCACCCAACAAACGCAGAACATAGAACGGATAGGTAGCCTTCACTGACTCAACAAAGGTGTAGGTCAAGGTACCGTCAGCGTTGATTGCGCGCCACATCAGACCCTGCATCACACCGGCAATCCACATTGCGGCAATGTAGATCACGATACCGATGGTGGCAGTCCAGAAGTGCACTTCAATGGCCTTCACGCTGTACATCTGCTTCTGGCCGAACAGGCGCGGAATCAGGTAGTACAAGGAACCCATGGACACCAGACCCACCCAGCCCAGGGCACCGGAGTGCACGTGGCCCACGGTCCAGTCGGTGTAGTGGCTCAAGGCGTTAACCGTCTTGATGGACATCATGGGACCTTCGAAGGTGGACATACCGTAGAAGGACAGGGACACGATCAGGAAACGCAGGATTGGATCGTCACGCAGCTTGTGCCATGCGCCGGACAGGGTCATGATGCCGTTGATCATGCCGCCCCAGCTGGGAGCCAAAAGAATCAGGGAGAACACCATACCAACGGACTGGGTCCAGTCAGGCAGCGCGGTGTAGTGCAGGTGGTGAGGACCCGCCCACATGTAAGTGAAGATCAGCGCCCAGAAGTGGACGATGGACAGGCGGTAGCTATAAACAGGGCGACCGGCTTGCTTGGGGATGAAGTAGTACATCATGCCCAGGAAAGCTGCAGTCAGGAAGAAGCCCACCGCATTGTGGCCGTACCACCATTGGATCATGGCGTCCTGTACACCGGCGTAGGCCGAGTAGGACTTCATGGGGCCAGCAGGAATTTCGGCACTGTTAACAATGTGCAAAATCGCGACGGCAAGGATAAATGCACCAAAGAACCAGTTGGCGACGTAGATGTGCTTGACCTTGCGGGTACCGACAGTACCGAAGAACACAACCGCGTAGGCCACCCAGATCAGTGTGATCAGGATGTCAATAGGCCACTCCAGCTCGGCATATTCCTTGCCGGTGGTGTAACCCAGAGGCAAAGACAGCGCCGCAGCCACAATGACGATCTGCCAACCCCAGAAGGTGAAGGCAGCCAGCTTGTCGCTGAACAGGCGCACCTGGCAGGTACGCTGAACTACGTAATAAACCGTAGCAAACAGAGCACAACCGCCAAACGCAAAAATCACCGCGTTGGTGTGTAGTGGTCGTAGTCGCCCGTAGGAGAGCCACGGTATACCCAGGTTCAGTTCCGGCCAAGCGAGCTGGGCGGCGATGATGACGCCAACCAGCATGCCAACCACACCCCAAACCACCGTCATGATGGCGAACTGACGTACAACGGTATCGTTGTATACAGTTGCCTGTTGATTTGCAAATGCCATTTTTACCTCTTCTCTTATTAAACCCAGCGGGGAGTGTCTACGGGCCACCCATGGATCGGGTTGATCAATGTCAAAGTCTGCTGAAAGTTCTTAATATTTGTTAAGAATCTTTCAGGATCCTTTCACCTTCAGCCTCGATGTCTTCGAACTGGCCCCGGTGGATCGCCCACCAGAGACCTCCCAAAATAAAAAATACCAATACCACAGACAGGGGAATCAACAAATACAGGATATCCATCAGAGGACCTTTTCTAAAGGCAGGACGCGGGCCAGACGTAATGCATTGAGCACGACCAGCAGGGAGCTGGCAGCCATTCCAAGGCCAGCCAGCCAAGCCGGCAACAGCCCTACAACAGCCAACGGAACACATGCGGCGTTGTAAATCAGGGCCCACCACAGATTTTGCCGAACAATTGCCAGAGTCCTGCGCGACAACACCAGCGACTGCACCACAACCATCAATTGTTCACCCAGAATCACGAAATCCGCTTTGGACTGCGCCAGCGGAACGGCCCGCCCAAAGGTGAAGGATACATTGGCCCCGGCCAGCACCGGTCCATCGTTGAGCCCATCGCCGACCATGGCCACGCTGCGGCCTTGTGACTGCAGCGTGCGCAAAAACGCCAGTTTGTCATCCGGCGAACACCCACCCCGTGCCTGTGCAATGCCAGCCTGGGCTGCAACCCGGGTGACTGATTCAACACTGTCGCCCGACAGCATGTGGACCTCCACCCCCTGGGCTCCCAGGGCTGCCACAGCAGCGGCAGCTTCCGGGCGAAGGGCCTCCTTCAACTCAAAGGTCGCCAGCCAGCCTTGCGCGTCGCCCAAAAAGGCACACAAGCCGGACGCCGGGCGGTCTTGTACCGCGCAAAAGCTGGCCGAACCCAGGCGCAGGGTCGCAACAGCGCCCTCGTCTGCCGCTACGCGGGTATCGGTCGCCTGACCGGCAACGCCCTGCCCCGCAAACTCGGTCACCGCCTCGCAGGACCACGGGTTGGGCGAAGCCACCCTTTGGGCCTGCGCCGCCGCCAGTGCCCGCGAAACCGGATGCAAGGAATGGCAGGCCAATGCAGCCGCCATGGCCAATGCTTCGTCCGCAGAGACACCCATGCGCACCGTGACGGCCCCCAGAACCATGGCATCACGGGTCAAAGTGCCGGTCTTGTCAAACACCAGCGTATCCACTGACGCCAGGGCTTCCAGAGCCTGCAATCGGCGCACCAGAACCCCACGACGAGCCAGCGCACCGGCCGACGCCAGCATGGCAGCTGGCGTAGCCAGCGACAGTGCACAGGGACATGTCACCACCAGCACGGCAACCGCCACCATCAGTGCATGCCCCGGATCGCGCGCCCACCACCAGGCCGCGGACGCAGCGGCCGCCATTAGCACCCCGATCAAAAACGGCTTGGCCAACCGGTCGGCCAGCATGGCGCCTTGGGGTTTGGTCGCCGACGCACTTTCCATCAAGGCCACGATCTGCGAAAACCGCGTGGTTTCACCGACGCGCTCCACCCGCACCTGCACGGTGCTGCTCAGGTTGTGGCTGCCAGACAGGACCTGCGCACCCACACCGCGCGCCAAAGGGTGCGATTCACCCGTCAACAGGGCCTCGTCCACCAGGGTTTGCCCGGCATGCACCACACCATCGGCGGCAAACGTTTCGCCTGGATGGACCCGCAACACATCACCCACCACAATGCGACGCGCGGCGACGCGCTCAAACTGACCATCCGGCAGTAAGCGCTCCACGCTATCGGGCAGGCGGTTCATCAAGGCCTCCAGCGAGCCAGCAGTGCGGTCGCGCAGCCGCAATTCCAGCCAACGCCCGGTCAACAGGAAGAATACGAACATGGTCAACGAATCGAAATAGACCTCGTGACCAAAGACACCGCCCGGCTCAAACGTACCAGCCGTGCTCATCGCAAAGGTAATGAACATGCCCAGCGCCACTGGCAGGTCCATGCTGATGCGCATCTGGGTGATGTCCCGCCAGGCATTACGAAAGAAAGGGCCGCAGGAAAACAGCATCATCGGCAATGTCAGCACCCAGGACGCCCAGCGCAGCAGTTGCTCCATCTCGCCCGTCAGGTCACCGGGGTGGGCCACGTACGCCGGGTAGGCATACATCATGACCTGCATCATGCACAGGCCAGCCACCAGCCAGCGCCAAAGGGCCTGGCGGGTCTCCAGCTTGCGGCGTTCGCTGGCAAAGACATCGTTGGCCGGCACCGCGCGGTAGCCACTGCCCTGCACGGCCTGCATCCAGGCCGAAGGAAGCACCTGTTGGTCCGACCAGATCACCTTGGCACGGTGGCTGGCAGCACCCACCTGGGCGCTGATCACACCGGGAACCCGGATCAGAGCGTCCTCCACCGTCAGCGAACAAGCAGCACAGTGCATGCCCTCAATCACCACGCTGGACTCCCAAAAATGGGGCCCCTGCTGCGACGCCGGTCGGCTGAACGCACTCCACTCCTGGGGATCGTCCAGCACCCGAAGATCCTCCCCGGTGTAGGGCATCAGGGTCTGCGGCGCTACGGAAGGAGCCGGCGGTGGGATGTCGGCTGATGGCGCGCCAGCCGTCGATGGCTGGGCCGCAAGAGAGGAGGAAAGCATGGGCTGAGAGTGTGCAGGGAAAGCGCTTTTTGCAACTTGATGCAAATCAAGACTGCCAAACCAGTATAGAGTAACCTCGACAACTGTCTACTTCAAGGAAGCATAACAATGTACCAACGCATTCTGGTTGCCACCGATGGCTCGACCCTGTCCAAAAAGGCTGTTAAAAGCGCCATCGACCTGGCCGCCCTGTGTGGTGCGGAGTTGGTCGCCCTCAAAGTCGTTCCCCGTTACCCGCAAAGCTACTTCGAAGGTGGGATTGCCCTACAGCCCGACGAAGTGCGCCGCGTGGAGAGCCAATGGGCCGAGGAAGGCCAGGCCGTCGTGGACGCAGTCAAGAAGACAGCGCTTGCGAAAGGTGTGATCACCAAGGCCATTACCGTCAAGTCCGATGTGGTGTCCGATGCCCTGCTGGCCGCCGCCAAGAAACACCAGTGCGACCTGATCGTGATGGCTTCGCACGGGCGCAGGGGCATCAAGCGCCTGCTGCTGGGCAGTGAAACCCAGCACGTGCTCACACACGGCAATATTCCCGTCCTGATCCTCAAATGACTTTTTGCCAAACTGGCCTCTAGCCCTCGTCAATATTGGACTAGAAGCTATATATTTAATAGCAAAACGCTGAACGGCTATTCCTCTTCCTGGTAGCGAGAGCGGATGTCCATCACACCATCCCAGGCATCCAGGAAGGCCTTGACGCAGTCGGGATCAAAGTGGGTTCCAGAGCCTTCCAGTAGAAAGTCCACCGCAGCCTCCAGCGTCCAGGCCTTCTTGTAAGGGCGCTCGGAGGTCAATGCATCAAACACATCGGCCACGGCAACAATCCGGCTGAAGATCGGAATGTCGGTCCCTCGTATGCCCGCCGGGTAACCCGAGCCGTCAAATTTTTCGTGGTGGCCACGTGCAATGTCCGCTCCAGCCTGCAACACACGGGACGAACTGCCCTGCAACAGCTCATATCCGTAGATGGCATGCTGTTTCATCACCTCAAATTCCTCGGCATCCAGGCGCGCGGGTTTGAGCAAAATCTTGTCGGCTATGCCCACCTTGCCGATGTCGTGCATGGGTGCTGCTTCCAGCAGAAGCTCCTGCTCCTCAATCGACATGCCCAAACCGCGTGCAATCAGTTGTGAGTAGTGGGCCATGCGCAAGATATGCGCCCCGGTTTCGGGGTCGCGGTATTCCGCTGCCTTGCACAAACGGAAAACGGTTTCACGTTCTCGCGCCACGATCTCCGCGGTAGCCTTGCGCACTTCGTCGGCAAGCCACTGCGCGCGATCGGACAACTGCTTGCGTGCATCGCTGACCAGCAGCATGTTGCGACTGCGTGCCAGAAATTCGACCTTGTCGACGGGTTTGGTCAGGAAGTCGTTGGCCCCCAGGTCCAGAGCTCGGTAACGCAACTGCTTCTGGTCGTTGGCGGTAATCATCACCACTGGCACCACGTCGCAACCCGGCAACTCGCGCAACAGCCTGATGAACTCCAGCCCATCAATGTCCGGCATCATGTAATCCACGATCACCAGATCAGGCACATGGTCCTTTGCCCAGTCCAGCCCGTCACGTGCGTTGGTGAACGTGTGCGGCTCACAGTTCTCCAGTTTTTTCACCAGCGCGGCAAACAGGATCAGGTTGATCTCGGTATCGTCGATGATCAGAACGTGGTGCGTCACAGGATTCCAGCCTTATTAGTTAGCATTCATCTTACTCACAGTGCAGCATCCAGGGGAATCAATGGAAGAAGTTGATCCATCTCCCGGGTCAAAGAATCCAGCAGCACCGGCATATCGGACACGTCACTGCCCAATGCGCACTGTTCGATACGGTAGGCCAGATCACTGGCCGGCTTGGCCCCGAACATCGAAAGCGTTCCCTTGAGTGCATGCGCGACGTGCATGACCGCTTTCAGGTCGCCGCCGACCAGTCCATCTTGCATTTTTTGCAGATCGGAAGGCCATTGGTCCACAAAGGCCTGGGCGATGATCCCGATGACCTCCTGATCAGCTCGGGATAGGGCCAGCGCGTAATCGAACCCGGCTCGCGGTGGTGTTGGCGGTGGTTTTGGTGGTGGTACAGACATCAGCATGGATAGAGAGGCGGGCCGGGTTAGCGAAAAATGCACCATGGGTGAGGCAAAGTGCTGCAGCATTTGCTGCAGTTCCTGCGCCTTGATGGGCTTGGAAATGTAGTCATCCATACCGGCAGCCAGACAACGCTCGCGGTCGGCCTCCATGGCATTGGCGGTCATGGCAATAATGGGGGTGCGCCGCACCGTTTCCGAGGCACGGATACGCCGGGTTGCCTCCAGACCATCCATGACCGGCATTTGCATGTCCATCAAGATGACGTCAAATTGCTGGCGTGCCAGCATGTCCAGCGCAACCTGTCCGTTGCCGGCCACTTCCACGTGGTGGCCCCAGCGTTCCAGCAGGGTTGTGGCGAGTTTCTGGTTGATCGCATGGTCCTCCACCAGCAGCACATTCATCAACACCTGGTCTTCGCGTTGACGGTGCGCAGTGATCAGGGCCTGCGGCTGCGTACCTTGCACATGGAGAGCCCGCGCGACGGCCTGCAACAACTCGTCCCTCGCAATGGGCTTACTGAGATTGCCCACGATCCCGGCTTCGACCGCACGCTGCGCATCGCCCTTCAGTCCAGCCGAAGACAGCATCACCAATGGCATCGCGGCGCACCCGGGCAACTGCAGAATCGCCCTGACCACGTCAAAACCGTCCATATCCGGCATCTGGGCGTCCAGCAACACCAGATCACACGGTTGCTGACCCGGTTCAGCATGGGCCATCCAATCCAGGGCCACGTGCCCAGAGGCAAAGGCCTCGACGCGTACGCCTTCCAGTTCCAGCGTACGTGCCAGCACCTCGCGGCTCACCGCGTTGTCATCTACGATCACCATGTGACAACCCGTGATCTGCGTCATGGGCAACAGGGGCGCTGACGCCAGCGCATCCACATCCAGGCGCAGCGTGAAATGAAAGGCGCTGCCCTTGCCGACTTCGCTGTCCACCCAGATGCGTCCTCCCATGGCACCAACCAGGCGAGCGCAAATGGTCAGACCCAGGCCGGTGCCACCATATTTGCGGGTGGTGGAACTGTCCTCCTGCGAAAACGCATCAAAAATGCTGCCCAGCTTGCTGGCCGGAATGCCAATGCCGGTATCCACCACCGAGAACTGCAGCGTGGTGCCAGCCCCTTCAGGCTTGGCGAGCACGATGCGCAACACAATCTCGCCCTGCTGGGTGAACTTGATGGCATTGCCAAGAATGTTGACCAGCACCTGCCGCAGCCGCCCGGGGTCTCCCAGCACGGCATCGGGCACTTCGGGTGCCTGGTCCAGCACCAGTTCCAGACCCTTTTCGCTGGCGCGCAGAGCGACCGATTTCAGTGTCTCCGCAACCGAATGCCCCAGATTGAAGGGAATGTGCTCAATCTGCAGCTTGCCGGCTTCAATCTTGGAGAAATCCAGAATGTCGTTGATCACCCGCAGCAGCGAGTCCGCTGATGACTTCACCACGCCCAGGTATTCGCGCTGCTCAGCGTCCAGCGACGTGTCCAGCAACAGCTCCGTCATGCCGATCACGCCATTCATGGGCGTGCGGATTTCATGGCTCATATTGGCCAGAAAGTCCGACTTGGCGCGACTGGCTGCTTCGGCATCGTCCTTGGCCTTTTGCAACTCGGTAGCAGCCTGTTTGGCGGCAGTGATGTCGGTGAAATAGCCATTCCACACCCAGCCGCCATGCGACAGTTGCCGCGGATGGGCTTCACCATGCACCCACACAATGACGCCGGTGTGCTGGTGCACCATGCGCAAGTCCATTGACTGCGCCCGCGCCTTCGCATCAGCTGCCCCCAGCCCGGCAAAGAACAGCGCGCGATCCTCCGGGTGCACGCGCTCGGCCAGCAACTGGGTGTTTTCCAGAAGCGCATCCGCCCGCACACCACAAATGGCCTCGATGGTGTCACTCATAAAGGTGATCCGGAACTTGCCATCGGTTTCCACGTAATACTGGAACACCGCCACCGGGATGTTTTCGGTCACCTCCCGCAACCGCGCATCGGCCTCCTTGAGCGCGGTCACATCCTGCCAGATGCCGGTGAAAACCGTGGCACCATCAGGCGCCAGATCTGCTTCGGGGTCAATTTCCGCACGTATCCACCGCAGTGCACCACCCTGCATGCGTATGCGGTACTCGCCGCGCCAGATTACCCGCCGGCGCGCCGCATCCAGCACCCCCTCCACCACGCGGGGCCGGTCTTCCGCAAGGATTTGCTCGGTCGTCAGAGAGGCATTTGCCTTCATTTCCTCCGGGGTGAAACCCAACACGTCGCGCACCCGCTCGCTGACAAAGGTGAAGTGGTAATGGTTGGGCGCCACATGCCACTGGAACACCACGCCGGGGACCGTGTTGGTGATGTGGCGCAGACGGGCCTCGGCGGCCTTCACGGACGTTTCCATGCGCTTGCGCTGCGTGATGTCGGTGCGGATGGCGATGTACATCGTGGGATTACCCGCCTCGTCGGCCAACGGCACGATGGTGGCATCCACCCAATACAACTCACCCGCCTTGTTGCGATTGCAGATCTCGCCATGCCACACCATGCCGGCGGTAATCATTTCCCACAATTCCGTGAAAAACTCGGGGGGATGCACGCCGGACTTGATGATGCGGTGGTTCTGGTTCAGCAGTTCGGTACGGCTAAAGCCGCTGATTTCGCAAAACTTGTCATTGGCGTAGATGATTTCGCCGGCCAGGTTGGTCGTGCTGACAATGGCGTGCTGGTCCAACGCAAATTTCTGGTAGGCCAAATCGGTCAGCGCCGCATGCAGATCGGACTGGCTCTCCTCATGCTGGCGCACCAGATCGCGCATCAGCGTCGACAGGGTTTCCAGGTTGTCATCGGCAGCCAGGCTCTGGTCGGTATCGATAGAGGCCATCAGGTCCCGGGCCGAAGCCCGCAACGAATCAATCGCGCGGGTGCGGCTGGCCAGGTCCTCGCGCAACTGCGCGTTCTTGGCAGTGAGTTCGAGTGAACTCAGCTCCAGGCTGCGGGTCTTGAGCTCCAGATCACGGTCACTTTGCTGGTAGGCCTCATCCACCCGCTGAATGAACAAAGGCAGGCCGCCAATCAGTCGCTTGGCTGGCTCCGACAATACGTCACCGTCTGCCAACCCATGGAGTTCCGCCAGAAGTGCAGGCAACCCCGCCGGATCGGTATCCAGCAGGCGTTGAACCTGGCGCGCGAGTAATTTGTGCATTTACGAAACCAATGCCGGCCTCAGACGGCCTCGGAAATGTAGGTGATGGTCATGGTCTGATTGTGCAACTTGCACTCCACCGCAGGGCTGAAAGGACTGATCTCGCCGTAGGAATAAAAACCCGCCAGCGTGGCCCCCAGGCCAAACACCTGGCCGACGGCCTCCACTTCTTCATCCACACGCCCGCCCATGACCAGTTTGCGCCCCACACAACTCACCAGCAGGGCCAGACCGTCCCGCGAATGCGCTTGCATGGCTTTGGCGGCCAGTGCCGCTGCTTCTGCCCCGTCCACCAGCGCATCGGTGCTGGCGTGCATCAAGCGCAAATAGCCATCGGGATCGATGTCTCCGGCCAGCGTCAGGCTACCCGCTGACTCATCCACGCCCAGGATGGTGCGAATCAGGCCCACTTCCGAATGGTCGCTACCCAGCATGGCAAATGGAAACAGCAGGCCCGACGCGGGCAATCCGTTGGCATGTTCTCCCAAATAGCGCTTGTAGACCTGCAGCGCGGGCTCGCCATCCAGTTCGAACAACACGTTGTTCTGGCAGCGCGTCACCTTGCGCGCCGGGCCAAAGGGCGACCAGCCGCCAAACGAGCCGTGCGCGAACTCCAGCGCATCGCCATACAGGCCGACACAGGTCAGGCGGTTGCTGCTGACACCCATGTTGTCCAACACCCAGGTCTGCGCAAAGGCGCCGCCGTCTCCTGCCAGCCCTCCGGTGATGGGCACCTTGGGGCCAAGCATGTCGGTCATGCCGGACAAGACCGCACTGCCATTAATTGCCACGCCCTGGCCAAAAATCAGCACCGCGCGCAGTCCCGCTATCGGCAGACCTGACGCCAGACGCCTGCCGGCGGCAAACGAGTCCTCCATTGCCGCCAGCGTCGTGCTGACCTGGGCCATGCGCACCTGGCTGAATTTCAGGGCCGTCACAACCAGGGTGCCATCTTCCACGCCCTGTGCGGAAATTTCTCCCGCAGTCGAGCAACCGGCACGATGGGCGGCTGGAAAGGCTTCAGCCAACGCAGCGGCGGCGCCCTGCAGGGCCTCCAACGAACCAAATGCCAGAATCAGGTTGGGCTCAATGGCCGCCAGCGCATCCAAATCCTGCTTGTGGACTGGCAATTGGCGGAAGGTGGATTGCAAGACTTTCATGATTCATGCCCCGAGGCTACGGTTTTTGGTATTGCGCACGCAGTAGGTTTTTCTGCACCTTGCCCATGGTATTGCGCGGCAGCTCAGGCACCACGTAGCAGCGCTTGGGTATCTTGAAGTTTGCCAGCATTCTCTTGAGCTCCGACAAAACTATTGCCGGATCCACCGTGGCACCTGGCCTGGCAATGACCACGGCCACCCCGACTTCGCCAAAATCCGCATCCGGCACCCCCACCACCGCACTTTCGGCCACCCCGGGCAGGGTGTTGATGGTGCCTTCGATCTCGGCCGGATAGACGTTGTAACCGCCACTGATGATCAGGTCCTTGCTCCGCCCGACGATGGTCACATAGCCGTCGGCATCCACGCGGCCTACGTCGCCAGTCTTGAAAAAGCCGTCGGCCGTGAATTCTTCCTGCGTCTTTTCCGGCATCTGCCAGTAGCCGCTGAACACATTCGGGCCCTTGACCTGGATGCCGCCCACCTCGCCCACCGCCACGTTGTGGCCTGCGTCGTCCTGGACGCGCAAGCTGACGCCCGGCAGCGGGAAGCCCACCGTGCCGCCGCGGCGTTCCGTGCGTCCACCATGGCGCACATCGGCGTTGCACGGGTTGGAGGTGAGCATGATGGTCTCGCTCATGCCGTAGCGCTCCAGAATGGTGTGGCCCGTGCGGGCAATCCAGTCGTTGAAGGTCTCGATCAAGAGCGGTGCCGAGCCGGAAATGAACAGCCGCATGCTGCGCGCTGCCTCCCGGCTCAGACCCGGCTCTGCCAGCAAGCGCACATACAGCGTCGGCACGCCCATGAAGACGGTGGCCTGCGGCAACTTCTCCAGCACCCGCTTGGGATCGAACCTAGCGAACCACAGCATCTTGCTACCATTGAGCAGCGCGCCATGCACCGCCACAAACAGCCCGTGCACATGGAAGATGGGCAGCACGTGCATCAGCACGTCGCCCGGCTGCCAGTTCCAGTAGTCCTTCAACACCCGCGCATTGGAGAGCAGATTGCCGTGCGACAGCATGGCCCCCTTGCTGCGCCCGGTGGTACCGCTGGTGTACACAATGGCGGCCAGGTCGTCCGCACCACACACCGCGGGCACATGCTGGTCACTGCAATGTGCGGCGCGTGCCAGCAGCGAGCCGGTTCGGTCGTCGTCCAGCGTGAACACGTGCTGGGTGCCGGCCTTGAAGGCGATCTTGCTCACCCAGCCAAAGTGCTTGCTGCTGCACACCACCACGGCCGGCTCCGCGTTGCCAATGAAGTATTCGATCTCGGTACTCTGGTAGGCGGTGTTCAGCGGCAGAAACACGTAGCCCGCCCGCAACGTGGCCAGGTACAGCATCAGCGCCTCCACCGACTTTTCCACCTGCACCGCAATGCGCGTGCCGGCCGGCAACGTGAGTGATGCCAGCAGATTCGCCATCATGGCGGTGGCGCGGTCCAGGTCGCGCCAGGAGTAGTTCAGGCCGTTGTCGGTTTCTATCGCGACGGTGTCCAGGTCGGCGGGAAAGGCGGCGCGCAGGGCCGCAAACAGGTTCTGGTTTTTCATGGGTCAAGGCTCAAAGCGCGGCTTGCGCTTCTCGGTGAATGCCTGCACACCCTCGCGGTGCTCGGCGGAATCGGCATAGCGGTAGGCTGTTGCTATCAAATCAGTAGCTGTCTGCGCATATTGCACGAGGGCTAGAGCCCTAAAAGCCTGTTTATTGAGTCGCGCAGCCTGGGGGGCCAGCGGCAGCATGCGCTCCACGCAGGCGCCCACCGTGGCCTCCAACGCGGCCTCGGCCACCACCTGGTTCAGAAAGCCGCGCTGGTGCATCTCGGCGGCATCCAGAACGGCGGCCGACAGCAGCATCTCCCGCGCAGTCAACTCGCCCACGGCGCGCATGACCAGCGCAGCTTCGCGCGGTGCCATGGGAAAGCCCAACCGGGCAATCGGTGCGCCAAAGCGGGCCGTGTCGCTGGCGATGCGGATGTCACAGCAACTGGCAATCTCCACCCCGGCCCCCATGCAGTTGCCCTGAATGTGGGCAATGATGGGCACGTCACAATCCAGCATGGCCTGCAGGCCGCCCCAGACATCCTCCTCATGGAAAGCGCGCAGGCTGTGCTCCTGGAAGCGAAAACCGGCGTACTCCGAAATATCGCCACCGGCACAGAAGTGGCCCTTGCCGCGGATGACCACGCAGCGCAAGGATGCGTCCTGCTGGATCTGCTGGAACACAGCGCGCAACTGGCGCCACATGCTACGCGACATGGCGTTGAACTTGGCCGCATGCGACAACTCGACCACGGCCAGCGGGCCGGTGATTTCCAATACAACGGACTTGGTCATCGTGGATCCCGCACCTGTGCCCACCACCAGAGGGCTACCCCACCCAGGATCATCGGCACGCACAGCCACTGCCCCATGCTCATGCCCAGCGACAACAGGCCCAGGTGGGCATCCGGCTCACGGAAGAACTCGGCGATAAAACGCATCAGCCCATAGCCAAACAGAAAAGCCGAAGCGACCTGCCCCTGCTTGGGCGCAGTTCGGGCATACCACCACAGCAGCACAA
This sequence comes from Burkholderiales bacterium, assembly GCA_038327925.1. GTDB lineage: Bacteria > Pseudomonadota > Gammaproteobacteria > Burkholderiales > Burkholderiaceae_C > Allorhodoferax. Next base: position 24,422 of record JBBQLM010000031.1, read on the forward strand.
ACAGCAACACCCCTTCCAGCAGGAACTGGTACACCTGCGACGGATGGCGCGGCAAGTCCCCTGCCCCACGGAAGACCATGCCCCAGGGCAGGCTGGGGTCCGCCAGACGGCCCCACAACTCCCCGTTGATGAAATTGCCGACCCGTCCTGCCGCCAGCCCCGTCGGCACGCACGGCGCCACAAAATCGGCAACCTGCCAAAATGGCTTCTGCCGAGAGCGTGCATACCAGACCATGGCAGCAATCACCCCCAGCATGCCGCCATGGAAGCTCATGCCGCCCTGCCAGACATACAGCACTTCTAGAGGATGCGCCAGGTAGTAGGCCGGCTTGTAGAACAGGCAGTAGCCGATGCGCCCGCCCAGCACCACGCCCATCACCCCCATGAACAGGATGTCTTCCACATCGCGGTAGGCCCAGGCTTTGGGGCCTTGCATGCCGGCATACGGCGCGTGGCGCAAGCGCCGGCTGCCCAGAAACATGAACAGCGCAAAGGCGGCCAAGTAGGTCAGGCCGTACCAGTGCACGGCAATCGGCCCAATTTGCAGGGCCACGGGATCGATTTGGGGGTGTATCAGCATGAGCGGTATTGTGCCTGCCTGCGATGCAGCACCCCGGCCCCCATGGCTTTTCGGGAACCCCTCGAACCGGAGGGGACCCCGGTACTTAGCGGCGGCGGTTTTTGCTGCTGAGCATGCCCATTGCGTCACGATTGCGTTCGATACGAGCCTTACGGCGGATATCTTCGCGCTCCATGGCCTTGCGCTTGGTATAGCCGGATGCATCGGCCCAGGCCCACCAGGCAACCGCCATACCGAACGGCGCCAGAACAACCCACCATTCCCATGCCGCAACCGGACCAAATTCCATGAACTTCATGGTCAACAAAATCAAACCCAAACCTAAAAAATACATGGCAGCCTCCTACGGGATTTTCCACTGTACTCCAAGCCAACCACCATGGGGGAAATGTCACTGTGGCACTGGCGAAAAAAAGCCCGCAGATGCGGGCTCTTCTGTTATGCCGCGCAAGCTCAGTAGGTTTGACCCAACTGGTCCAGAATCTGCGGATTTTCCAGCGTGGAGGTGTCCTGCGTGATGGCCTCGCCCTTGGCGATGGAGCGCAGCAGGCGGCGCATGATCTTGCCCGAACGGGTCTTGGGCAGGTTCTCGCCAAAACGGATGTCCTTGGGCTTGGCAATCGGGCCAATTTCCTTGCCGACATGGTCACGCAACTGCTTGGCAATCGCCTTGGCCTCGTCGCCAACTGGCAGCGGACGTTTCAGCACAACGAAGGCGCACACGGCCTCGCCGGTGGTGTCATCGGGACGACCCACCACGGCAGCTTCCGCCACCAGTTCGGTGCAGCTCACCAGCGCGGATTCGATTTCCATGGTACCCATGCGATGGCCGGACACGTTCAGCACGTCGTCGATACGGCCGGTGATGGTGAAGTAACCGGTCTTCTCGTCACGGATGGCGCCGTCGCCGGCGAGGTAATACTTGCCCTTGAAGTCATCGGGGTAGTAGCTCTTCTTGAAGCGCTCGGGGTCACCCCAGATGTTGCGGATCATCGAAGGCCATGGCTTCTTCACGACCAGAATGCCACCCTGGCCATTGGGCACGTCCTTGCCGGTTTCGTCTACGATGGCGGCCTGGATGCCAGGGAACGCTAACGTGCAGGAGCCCGGAACCATGGGTGTGGCACCTGGCAGGGGGGTGATCATGTGACCACCGGTTTCGGTCTGCCAGAAGGTGTCCACGATCGGGCACTTGCTGCCGCCGACGTGCTTGTAATACCACTCCCAAGCAGCGGGATTGATGGGTTCGCCCACCGAGCCCAGCAAACGCAGGCTGGAGAGGTCGTAGCTCTTGGGGTGCACGGAATCCTTGGCTTCAGCCGCCTTGATCAGCGAACGGATGGCCGTGGGCGCGGTGTAGAACACGGTGCACTTGTGGTCCTGGATCATCTTCCAGAAACGGCCGGCGTCCGGGAATGTGGGCACGCCTTCAAATACGATTTCGGTACCGCCCAGGGCCAGGGGGCCGTAGGTGATGTAGGTGTGGCCGGTAACCCAGCCGATGTCGGCCGTGCACCAGAACACATCGTCGGCCTTCAGGTCGAAGGTCCACTTGGTGGTGAGTGCTGCATGCAGCAGGTAGCCGCCGGTGGAGTGCTGTACGCCCTTGGGCTTGCCGGTGGAGCCGGAGGTGTAGAGCAGGAACAGGGGATGCTCGGCCTCAACCCACTCTGGCTCGCAGGTGGTGGACTGACCATCCGCCACGTCGTGCATCCATTGGTCACGACCGGCGGTCATGGCGATGTCGGCACCACTGCGCTTGACGACCAGCACGTTCTTGATGGAGTCACAACCGCCCAGCGTCAGGGCTTCGTCGACGATGGACTTCAGGGGCAACTGCTTGCCACCGCGTACCTGATGGTCGGCGGTGATGACGGCCACGGCGCCGGTGTCTTCGATGCGGTCACGCAGGGACTGCGCCGAGAAGCCGCCAAACACCACGGAGTGGGTCGCACCAATGCGGGCGCAGGCTTGCATGGCGGCCACGCCGTCGATGGACATGGAGATGTAGATGACCACGCGGTCACCTTTTTTGACACCCAGGGACTTCAGACCATTGGCAACCTGGCAGGTCTTGGCCAGCAGGTCCTTGTAGTTGATCTTGGTGACTTCGCCGCCGTCGGCTTCGAAAATAATCGCGGTTTTTTCGCCCAGGCCCTTTTCCACATTGCGGTCCAGGCAGTTGTAGGACGCGTTGAGCGTGCCATCGGCAAACCATTTGAAAAACGGAGCATTGCTCTCATCCAGTACCTGGGTGAAAGGTTTTTTCCAGCTGATCATCTCTTTGGCCAGCCGCCCCCAATACCCTTCGTAGTCGGTCTCGGCTTCCTTGCACAGGGCGTCATAGGCAGCCATGCTCGGAATGGCTGCGTTCTTGACGAACTCCGCGCTGGGCAAATAAACAGGCAGTGCGCTTGCGCCTTCGGTCGTTGTAGTCATGCTTGTGTCTCCTCGGTTAAATCGAAACTGGCCGGATGTTGGTGCCAAGCACTTACATGTCACTGACTTGACAGCACGCCCGCAGTGGACAAGCCTGGCAACAGGCGCGCAGGTCCGACGGCCGGGCTTTTACAATGTCCGGCTACACCACACCAACCCAGACCTTCGAATGAGCAAAGCCCCCTCACCCAAACCCAGCTCCCATTCCATGGACCCGATTGCGAAAGTGATTTTTTCCAGCCGCTGGCTGCAGCTGCCCTTGTACCTGGGCCTGATCGCCGCGCAAGCCGTGTATGTCTACCATTTCTGGGTGGAACTGGTGCACCTGCTGGAGGCGGCCTTTGGCAGCCAGGCCGCGCTGCAGGCGCTGGTCACCAGCATGGCCTACAAGGCCGATGCCCCGGTGACGTCCCTCAACGAAACCATCATCATGCTGGTGGTGCTGGCCCTCATTGACGTGGTGATGATTTCCAACCTGCTGATCATGGTCATCATGGGGGGCTACGACACCTTTGTCTCCCGCATGAATATCCAGGGCCACCCCGACGAGCCCGAGTGGCTGGACCACGTGAATGCCTCGGTGCTGAAGGTCAAACTGGCCACGGCGATCATCGGCATCAGCTCCATCCATTTGCTCAAGACCTTCATCAACGCCGCCAATTACACCGACAAGGTGCTGATCGCCCAGACGGTGATCCACATCGCCTTCCTGCTCTCTGCCATGGCCATCGCCTACACCGACCGGCTGATGTCCCACTCCGACAAAGCGCAGCACTGAGCCCCTATTTTTTATCCCAGCCTGGAAAGACCACCATGACCACTTCCATCCGCCAAGCCGACCTGATCGAGTCCGTAGCCGCCGCGCTGCAATACATCAGCTACTACCACCCGGCCGACTACATCGCCCACCTGGCCCGCGCCTACGAGCGTGAGCAAAGCCCGGCGGCCAAGGACGCCATCGCGCAGATCCTGACCAACAGCAAGATGAGCGCCACCGGCCACCGCCCGATTTGCCAGGACACCGGCATCGTCAACGTGTTCCTGAAAGTCGGCATGAATGTGCGCTGGGAAGGTTTCACCGGTTCTCTGGACGACGCCATCAACGAAGGCGTGCGCCAGGGCTACAACCACCCCGACAACACGCTGCGCGCCTCGGTGGTTGCCGACCCGGAGTTCCTGCGCAAGAACACCAAAGACAACACCCCCGCCGTCATCTTCACCGAAATCGTGCCCGGCAACACAGTGGAAGTCACCGTGGCCGCCAAGGGCGGCGGCAGCGAGAACAAGAGCAAGATGTACATGCTCAACCCCGGCGAATCGGTGGTCGATTGGGTGCTGAAAACCGTGCCGACCATGGGTGCCGGCTGGTGCCCACCGGGCATGCTGGGGATTGGCATTGGCGGAACCGCCGAAAAGGCGGTACTGATGGCCAAGGAAAGCCTGATGGACGACCTGGACATGTACGAACTGCAAGCCAAGGCGGCCAGTGGCGCGGAACTGTCCAACGTCGAAAAACTCCGACTGGAACTGTTCGAAAAAGTCAACGCGCTGGGCATTGGCGCGCAAGGTCTGGGTGGCCTCACCACGGTGCTGGATGTCAAGATCAAGATGTACCCCACCCACGCGGCCAGCAAACCCATTGCCATGATCCCCAACTGCGCCGCCACCCGCCACGCGCACTTTGTGATGGACGGCAGTGGCCCGGTCTACCTGACACCGCCTTCCCTTGACACTTGGCCCGACGTCAACTGGACGCCCGACTACGTGAAGAGCAAAAAGGTCGACCTGAACACGCTGACACCAGCCGAGGTGGCGAGCTGGACACCGGGTCAAACCCTGCTGCTCAACGGCAAGATGCTGACCGGCCGCGACGCCGCGCACAAGCGCATCAAGGACATGCTGGCCAAGGGCGAAAAACTGCCGGTGGACTTCACCAACCGTGTCATTTATTACGTCGGCCCGGTTGATCCCGTCGGTGACGAAGCAGTAGGCCCTGCCGGCCCCACCACCGCCACCCGCATGGACGGTTTCACCGAAATGATGTTGGCGCAAACCGGCTTGATCAGCATGGTCGGCAAGGCCGAGCGCGGCCCGGTTGCGATTGAAGCCATCAAGAAGCACAAGAGTGCTTACCTGATGGCTGTGGGCGGCGCCGCCTACCTGGTGTCCAAGGCGATCAAGGCCGCCAAGGTGGTGGGCTTTGCCGATCTGGGTATGGAAGCCATCTATGAGTTCGACGTGGTGGACATGCCGGTCACCGTGGCGGTGGATTCGGGCGGCACCAGCGCCCACATCACGGGACCTGCCGAGTGGCAAAAGAAAATTGCCACCGGTGAGTTCAAGAGCATCCCGGTGACATCGGCCTAAGCCCTTGTTGACCAAGACTCCGCTGGGCATGTCTGTCGCCGCCCCAGCCGACGGTGCACGGTGCCTGGACGCCATCGGCGTGTTTGACAGCGGCGTGGGGGGCCTCAGCGTGCTGCGGGCCTTGCACGCCGAGTTGCCTGGCGAGCGCTTTGTGTACGTGGCCGATGGTGGCCACGCACCCTATGGGGAGCGGGACGATACCCACGTCATTGCCCGCTCGCACGCCGTTGCCCGCCACCTGGTGAAACAGCACGCCATCAAGGCCCTGGTGGTCGCCTGCAACACCGCCACGGCAGCAGCCATCCAGCGTTTACGTCTGGATTTTCCCGAGCTTCCCATCGTGGGAATTGAGCCGGCGCTCAAACCCGCCGCATCCAGTAGCCAGACCAAGCACATCGGCGTGCTCGCCACGCGGGGCACACTCAACAGTGAAAAATTCCGTGCCCTGTTGGCAACCCTGCAGGACCAGGCGCACTTCGTTGTGCAGCCATGCGACGGACTGGCGGACGCCATCGAGTGCGACGATGCTATCAAAACAGAAGCACTTTGCGCATATTTCACGAGGGCTATGGGCCAATTTGGCTTAGAGCGAGGTGAGATGGACACCTTGGTACTAGGGTGCACCCACTACCCGTTTGCCAGTGATGCGCTGCATGCCTGCGTCGGCCAGGCCGTGGTGTTTCTGGAGGGCGGCGCCCCGGTCGCCCGGCAAACCCGCCGCCTGCTGGAGGCCCGATCCTGGCTGGCACCGCAAGGCGCGCAGGTGGCGCCCGCCGCATCCACCGTCTTTGGCACCACCGGCAACGCGGGGCAATTGCAATCGGCCATTGCCCGCTGGTTGCAATTGGATATCCATGTTCAGACCCTGTCCATCGCCTGAACCGATGCGTGCCATCGGAAGGAAATCCTGCGTGACCTTCGGAAAGCATTTTTTGCTGGTTCTCGGCTGTGCGGTCGGCATGTCTTCTGCCTGGGCCAACCTGTGTGACAGCGGTCGCCGGCAATCCCCGATTGACATTCAGACCACATCCCAGCGCCCCCTGCCCCCATTGGAATTTCACTACCAGAGTGCCCCGCTGCGCATTGCAGACGATGGTCACACGGTGCGCGTGCGCTTTGCGCCGGGGCAGGCCTTGCACATAGGGCGCGAGCGCTACACGCTGCAGCAGTTTCACTTTCATACGCCCGGTGGCGACAGGATTGCTGGCGAAGAATTTCCCATGGCCGCGCACCTGCTGCACAAGAGCGCTTCCGGGCAACTGTTGGCGATGGTGGTGCTGTTTCGCATCGGCGCGGAAAATGCGCTGCTGAACATGCTGCTGCCGCTGATTCCAGCCCGGGCGGACGGCGACCACAGCCCGGCCGGCGTTCGCGTGGATGCCAGCAGCTTGCTGCCAGCAGCACGCGGCTACTACCGGTACACGGGGTCCCTCACGGCACCACCCTGCACCGAAGGGGTTGACTGGCTGGTGATGAAGCAGCCGCTCGAACTATCCAGTGCCCAATTGACGCGCTACCGCCAGCGTTTTGCCGACAATGCGCGCGCCGTGCAGCCGGTAAATCACCGCGTGGTGCTGGAAAGTCAGTAGCCAAGGCGCGCGCCTGCGGGGCCGATCCGCCCATTCTTGCGTCAGGTCAAGGTTGGCGGCAGCGCCCCACGGAACAATGCAGCACGTGCTTTGTTGCAGCACGCGAAACAAACTTCAGGAATCCGACATGCGCATCCCGACCGCCTTCGCCCCCATCCATCTGACCCGTACCCAAATTGCCAGCATGGCACTGCTCTTACTGCTGCCAATAGCCGGCATCGCCTCGCCAGTCGCGGTCAAAAATACCAAGGAAGTCCAGACGAAGGGTGTGGAGGTCACGGTTACCCCTGAAATGACCGGCGCCGGGATGGTGTCCAGCGGCGCCAAGTTGCCTCCGATTCCCCCCGTCACCGGCAGCCGCTCAAAGGCGGTTCCATCCTGGGGCAAGCCACTGCCCTACCCCATCATGATTGCCGACCGGCGCAACAACCGCCTGATAGAAATCGCACCGGACAAGAGCATCCTCTGGGAGTTCCCCTCGCCCAGTCTCAAGGTTTATCGGGGTAATGAGGACGTCAACTTCTCTGCCGACGGCAAACAACTGGCGGTCAGCGAAGAAGACAACTTCGATATCCACATCGTCGACTACGAGAAACGCGAGTTGACGTGGACCTATGGCACGCCTGACCACCGGGGCAGCGGAGCCGGCCTGCTGAACTACCCGGACGACGCCCACCTGCTGGCCGATGGGCACTTCATCACGGCTGACATCCGCAACTGCCGGGTCGTGATCATTGACCCCAAGACCAATGCGGTGACTACCCAGTGGGGCACGCCGGGCAAATGCAAGCACAATCCGCCCTCGCAATTGGGTCACCCCAACGGCGCCACGCCGATGGAGAACGGCGATATTCTGGTGACCGAAATCAGCGAGGCCTGGATCTCTCGCATCACCCGCGACAGCAAGGTGGTCTGGAGCGTCAAGGCGCCCAACATCCGCTACCCGTCAGATGCGTTTCCCACGGTCGATGGCAAGCAGATCATCGTGGCGGACTTCTGGAAGCCAGGGCGGGTGGTGATCTTTGATCCGGCGACCCGCAAGATCACCTGGGAATACTTCGTCAAGGAAGGCGAAGGCATGCTGGACCACTCCTCCATCGCCCGTGAATTGCCCGAGACCGGGGACATCCTCGTTGTTGACGACCTCAATGATCGCGTGGTCGTGATTGACCGCAAGACCAAGGCCATCATCTGGCAATATGGGGAGAAAGGCAAAAAAGGGTTTGCGCCGGGCCTCCTGAACTACCCGGATGGCGTGGATCTGGACGTCTTCCGTGACTGGAAAGCGGCGCTGAAGAAGTAGGGGATGGCGTGCCCGGAGGGGATCGAACCCCCGACCCTCAGCTTAGAAGGCTGATGCTCTATCCGACTGAGCTACGGGCACAAAGGACAAAGGCCCTTCAAGGGCCTTTGTAGTTTTGAATGAATGGTCGGGGCGAAAGGATTCGAACCTTCGACCCTCTGGTCCCAAACCAGATGCGCTACCAGGCTGCGCTACGCCCCGACAGCTAGTATTCTAACCGCATGGGGGCGGTGTCTTTTGGGCGCGGTAATATATTTGTATTCCATCACCAGCGTCCAACAACCCCATGTCGAATCCCCCACTACCGTTGCCCTGGCTGGAGCCTGGCAGCGCATTTCCGTCCGTGGAGCGTGCCTGGGGGCACTGGTCAGAAGCGCCCGGACTGCTGGCAGCCGGAGGGGATCTGTCCGTGCGCACGCTGCGCGACGCCTACAGCCATGGCATCTTCCCCTGGTTCAGTGAAGGGCAGCCCATCCTCTGGTGGAGTCCGGAACCGCGCATGGTGCTCGCAGTGGCCAATTTTCGCGTGCGCCGTTCCCTGCGCCAGGCACTGGTGCGGTTCGTGGCGGATGCCCGCTGCGAGGTGCGGATCAACACCGCGTTTTCAGACGTCATCACAGCCTGCGCCCATACGCCCCGGCATGGTCAACCTGGAACCTGGATCCTGCCCGACATGGTGCAGGCCTATACCCACCTGCATCAGGCCGGCAATGCGCACAGTGTGGAAACCTGGGTCGATGGAAAGCTGGTAGGTGGCCTGTATTGCGTGGCGCTGGGGCGCGCAGTGTTTGGCGAGTCCATGTTCTCCCACCAATCGGACGCGTCCAAAATCGCGCTGGCGGCACTGGTGTGTTTTTGCCGGCAAAACAACATATTGCACGTCGATTGTCAGCAAAACACCGCCCATCTGGCCTCTTTGGGTGCCGCCGAGGTGCCCCGCAAGGTCTTTTTGAAACATATACAGAGCGCCAGAAGTGCGCCAGCGGTCGAATGGTGCTTCAGCCCCCTATACTGGAATCACATTTTGTCTGCCTGATACCCTCTCCGTGACAGACCTTAAAGATCTTCCCTTGCAAACACTGCAGTTCTATGCAACTGCATCGTATGAATGCAGCTACCTGCCCAACCGGCTGGCACGCTCACAGGTCGCAACGCCCAGCCACTTGATCAACAACTCCACCTACTCCGAGCTGGTTGGCAAGGGCTTTCGCCGTAGCGGCATGTTCACCTACCGCCCCTATTGCGATGGTTGCCAGGCTTGCACACCACTGCGGGTGGTGGCTGATCGCTTCAAACCCAACCGAAGCCAGCGACGCGCCTGGCAACGGCACCAACTTCTCACCGCACGCGTGCTCAGGCTGGGCTTTGACCCGGAACACTATGCCCTGTACCTGCGCTACCAGAACAGCCGCCACGCAGGTGGCGGCATGGATGAGGACAGCGTGGATCAGTACACCCAGTTTTTGCTGCAGAGCCGCGTCAATTCGCGTTTGGTGGAATTTCGTGAAGCCACTGTAGACGGCTCCGTCGGAGCGCTGAAAATGGTGTCCATCCTGGACGTGATTGATGACGGGCTTTCCGCCGTCTATACGTTTTTCGAACCCGATGAGGCGGCCAGTTTCGGCACTTTCAATGTGTTGTGGCAGATCCAGCAGGCCCGTCGCCTGGGGCTGGCCTACGTGTACTTGGGCTACTGGATTCAGGACAGTCCCAAGATGAGCTACAAGGCGCGCTTCGCTCCCATGCAGATCCTGGCCAACGGGGAGTGGAGCGAGCAGGAAGCCATCCCCCAGGGGATATCGTCCGGCACGACAAACTAATATAAAACACTGCATCAGAACCATGACCAAACACATTCCCGATATTCCCAGCAAGCCAACCGTGCAGGTCATCGAGCGTATGTTCACGCTGATCGACGTACTGGCCTCCCGGGAAGACTCCATCAGTCTCAAAGACATCAGCGAAAAAGCCGGGCTGCACCCCTCCACTGCGCACCGCATTCTCAATGACCTGGCTACCGGCCGATTCGTTGACCGGACCCAACCGGGAAGCTACCGCCTGGGCATGCGCCTGCTGGAGTTGGGGAACCTGGTCAAGGGCCGTCTCAATGTGCGCGATGCGGCCGTGGCCCCCATGCGCGAGTTGCACAAATACACCCAACAGCCGGTCAGTTTGAGCGTCCGCCAGGGTGACGAGATTGTGTACATCGAGCGCGCGTTCAGTGAGCGATCCGGTATGCAGGTGGTTCGCGCCATTGGCGGCCGTGCTCCCTTGCACTTGACCTCCGTCGGCAAGCTGTTTTTGGCTGCGGATGATCCCCAGCGTGTTCGTGCATACGCAGCGCGCACGAATTTGCTGGGCCATACCAAGAACAGCATTACCGAAATTGAAAGCCTGGAGCGAGAGTTGTCCAAGGTCCGTCAGTACGGCCAAGCCACTGACAACGAAGAACTGGAGTTGGGCGTGCGTTGCATGGCCGCCGGTGTCTACGATGACCAGGACAAACTGGTTGCAGGGCTTTCCATATCCGCCCCATCCGGACGTTTGGAAGACAGCTGGCTACCCAAACTGAAAGAAACCGCTCTGCAAATATCCCGGACCCTGGGGCATCACGCTGGCACCACTGCGTAGCGCCAATTGCATCAGTTGGTGACAATCCTCTGGTCAGATACCGCGCTGGCCAGGGGCAAAGTCTTGGTAACAGGTGCAGGAATGGACTCTACCCAGCGTTTGACACGTTCCGCGTCCGCCAGACGGCTGAATTTTCCGGCCGAATCCAGAAACACCATGATGAGCTTGCGTCCAGCGACCTTGGCCTGCATCACGAGACACTGGCCAGCCTCGGATATGTAGCCGGTCTTTTGCAGACCAATCTCCCACGAAGGATTTTTCACCAAACGATTGGTGTTGTTGTACTGCAATGTGCGATGCCCTACAGCAACCTGGTGGCCAGTCGATGTGGACAACTCCCGCAGCACAGGATCACCATAGGCAAAGTTGACCAACGTCGCGAGATCACGTGCGCTGGACTGGTTTTTGCTGGACAGGCCCGTCGGCTCCACATAACTGGTATCCACCATGCCCAGCATCTTGGCACGTGCGTTCATCAGATTGACGAACACCGGCAATCCACCCGGATAGCTGCGCCCCAAGGCATTGGCGGCTCGATTTTCACTGGACATCAGTGCCAAATGCAGCAATTCACCCCGACTCAACTCCGAGCCCACCCGCAGGCGGGAGGAACTGCCCTTTTCCATGTCCACATCATCCTGGGTGATGGTGATCATCTCGTCCATCGGCAACTTGGACTCACTGATCAGCAGACCGGTCATCAATTTGGTGATAGAGGCTATGGGCAGCACGGCCAGCTCGTTCTTGCGAAACAGGACCTCCTGGGTATCCTGATCCACCACAAATGCCACGCTGGACTTCAGGTCCAACGCATCTTGCGCACCATGCAAGCCTGCCAATTGACCATACGACGGTGGCTTGGGCGCAGCAACCACCCGTGGAGCAGCCTGTTTTCTTATCGGTTTTGATTTTGCCGAAGTCTTCTTGCTATGCAGCTTTTCACTGGCCGACGGATGGCGGACTGATTTCGCATGCACTGGCGCCAGAATCAGCGAAGAGAAAACAGCAATGATGCTAATCTGAGCTAAAAAACGTTTCATGGTATATCCCGGTGGCGGAGCAAATTGAGCGAAAAGCCAGCCAATGCAAATGCCAGTGGACACCAGTGTAAACAAAAAAGTCGCGCAAGATCAACTACTTGCGCGACAAACTTCAAGAAATAGATGGTCAATCCGGCCAAACTCCGGGGTTAACCCTGAGCAGCCACCCTGTCGGCCTTGCTGTGGAGCTTGTTGAGCGCACTCAGGTAGGCCTTGGCAGATGCCACCACAATGTCCGGATCAGAGCCCACGCCATTGACAACGCGCCCGCTGTTTTGCAATCGAACCGTGACTTCCCCCTGGCTCTCTGTGGAACCACTGATCGCATTTACGGAGTACAAGACCATTTCGGCGCCGCTCTTTACATGGGACTCGATGGCCTTGAGCGATGCGTCCACAGGCCCATTGCCCTCGGACGCTCCCTGAACCTCTTTGCCGTCCACCGTGAACACAATGCTGGCTGTAGGATGCTCTCCGGTTTCGCTGCGCTGCGACAGCGACACGAAACCATACTGCTCCTTGACGTGCGTCATGCACTCGTCGCTCACAAGCGCGAGGATGTCTTCGTCAAAAATTTCGCTCTTGCGATCAGCCAACTCCTTGAAACGCGCAAAGGCAGCGTTGATGTCTCCTTCGCTCTCCATTTGCACACCCAACTCTTGCAGGCGCTGCTTGAACGCATTGCGGCCACTGAGTTTGCCCAGCACGATCTTGTTGGCCGTCCAGCCCACGTCCTCGGCACGCATGATCTCGTAGGTGTCGCGGGCCTTCAATACACCGTCCTGGTGAATGCCTGAGGCATGGGCAAACGCATTGGCCCCGACCACTGCCTTGTTCGGCTGCACCACAAAGCCAGTGGTTTGGCTGACCATGCGACTGGCGGCCAGGATATGGCGGGTGTCGATGCCAAGGTCCAGATTGAAGTAATCGCGGCGTGTCTTGACCGCCATCACCACCTCTTCCAGACTGCAATTGCCGGCCCGTTCGCCCAACCCGTTGATGGTGCACTCCACTTGCCGGGCCCCGCCGATCTTGACGCCCGCCAGGGAATTGGCCACCGCCATGCCCAAATCGTTATGACAGTGCACCGACCAGATAGCCTTGTCCGAGTTGGGAATGCGTTCCCGCAAGGTCTTGATGAAGTTGCCATACAGTTCCGGAATGGCATAACCCACGGTATCCGGCACATTGATGGTTGTGGCACCTTCATTGATGACGGCCTCAATCACACGACACAAAAAGTCGGGATCGCTTCGGTAGCCATCTTCTGGGCTAAATTCAATATCGTCCACCAGATTGCGAGCAAACCGTACCGACTGCTTGGCCTGCTCAAACACCTGATCCGGTGTCATGCGCAGCTTCTTTTCCATGTGCAGCGCAGACGTTGCGATGAACGTGTGAATACGCGCCCGATTAGCCCCCTTGAGCGCCTCAGCGGCACGCGAAATGTCGCGGTCATTGGCCCGCGACAGCGAGCAAATGGTGGAATCCTTGATGCTGTTGGCGATCAACTGAACGGCTTCAAAGTCGCCATTGGAGCTGGCCGCAAAACCCGCTTCGATCACATCCACCTTCAGGCGTTCGAGCTGGCGGGCAATGCGCAGCTTTTCATCGCGGGTCATGGACGCACCCGGGGACTGCTCGCCATCGCGCAATGTCGTGTCAAAAATGATCAATTTGTCGGCCATCTCATTACTCCTGTGGATCTTCAAATACCCGCAACCCAAATTTTGGAACCCAAAGCAAAAGGCCCGTTGCGAGTGCTAACGGGCCTTTATGGATTCAGTGCGTGCGCTACTTCTTCCGCCCGTTGTGGCGTAGGAAAGATAGCGATAGCGCGTTGAAATGCATACGATCAATGTACCACAGATTGTCGCTCCCGCCAGATCTTGCCTCTGCCTTACTTGTGCAGGCCCCGTTCCTCTGGCTCGTCGGTTGACGTGCTGATCAGGCTGGTCTGCAGGCCCTTAAGCTTGCGCCAGCCATAAATGGCATAACCACTGAGACCGTAAATCACAAACAGACCAAACATCACAGTGGGCGGGTCAATATTGATGACCGCAATCCCCAGCGCAATCAAGACGATGACCACAAACGGCACGCTGCGCTTCATGCTCACATCCTTGAAGCTATAAAACGGGACGTTAGTCACCATCGTCAGGCCGGAGTACAGCGCAACAACGAACATGGGCCAAACCACTTCGGAGCCTCGCACGCCCAGATCCGTGCACAACCAGATGAAACCGGCGACCAGGGCCGCTGCAGCTGGCGACGGCAATCCTTGAAAGTAGCGCTTGTCCACTACGGCCGTGTTCACATTGAATCGCGCCAGACGCAACGCCGCGCAGGCGCAATAGACAAACGCGGCGAACCACCCCCAGCGCCCCAGTTCCTTCAGCGCCCAAACGTAGGAAATCAGGGCCGGAGCGGCCCCAAAAGAGACCATGTCCGACAGGGAGTCCATTTGCTCACCAAATGCACTCTGGGTATTGGTCATGCGGGCAACGCGCCCATCGAGACTATCGAGAACCATGGCGCAAAATACGCCAACAGCAGCCAGATCGAACCGCCCATTGATCGCCATCACGATGGCATAGAACCCACCGAACAGGGCTGCCAGCGTAAATAAGTTGGGCAACACATAAATGCCCTTGCGCGGCTTGCGTACTACCACATCCGCATTGTCAGTTATAGGCGTGTCCGAACCATCGTGCATACATTCTCCTTGCAAAGCCCACGTACCAGCTCCTCAAACACCCCGGGGACCCGGCAGCATGGGCTGCCGGTCGGAGTGTAAGCCAGTCCGTGCAGTGGGCGTGCAAACTATGGCCTTTAAAAACAGCAAAGGCCACCGAAGTGGCCTATGCAAACCCAGCACGCCGGGTTTAGTTGCGGGTCTGGTCAACCAGCTTGTTCTTGGCAATCCAGGGCATCATGGCGCGCAATTGCGTGCCGACCTTCTCGATGGAGTGGTCAGCGGTGTTGCGGCGACGGGCTGTCATGCTCGGATAGTTCAGGCGACCTTCCTGGATGAACATCTTGGCATATTCGCCGTTCTGGATGCGCTTCAGGGCGTTGCGCATGGCAGCGCGCGACTGGTCGTTGATGACTTCAGGACCGGTCACGTACTCGCCATACTCCGCGTTGTTGGAGATGGAGTAGTTCATGTTGGCAATGCCGCCTTCGTAGATCAGATCGACGATGAGCTTCAACTCGTGCAGGCATTCGAAGTAGGCCATTTCAGGCGCATAGCCGGCTTCAGTCAGGGTCTCGTAACCCATCTTGATCAGTTCAACTGCACCACCGCACAACACGGCCTGTTCACCGAACAAGTCGGTCTCGGTCTCTTCCTTGAAATTGGTCTCGATGATGCCGGCCTTGCCGCCACCATTGGCCATGGCGTAGGACAGGGCCAAATCACGGGCCTTACCAGATTTATCCTGGTGGATGGCGATCAGGTGGGGCACGCCGCCACCTTGGGTGTAGGTGTTGCGCACGGTGTGGCCGGGAGCCTTGGGAGCAACCATCCACACGTCCAGATCGGCACGGGGCACGACCTGGTTGTAGTGCACGTTGAAGCCGTGGGCAAACACCAGGGAAGCGCCTTGCTTCAAGCTCGACTCGATTTCTTTGTACACGCCAGCGATGTTTTCGTCAGGCAACAAAATCATCACCACGTCTGCGGAGGCAACCGCCTCGTTCACTTCGGCGACCTTGAGGCCGGCCTTGGCGACTTTGTCCCAAGATGCTCCGCCCTTGCGCAGACCCACCACGACCTTCACGCCGCTGTCGTTCAGATTTTGCGCGTGTGCATGGCCCTGGCTGCCGTATCCGATGATGGCAACGGTCTTGCCCTTGATCAGGCTCAGGTCGCAATCCTTGTCGTAAAAAACCTTCATGTCATCTCTCCGTTGTAAAAAAGTTAAGTTCTTGTGGGACAGATCTTCAGCTCTGTCCCCAACTGATTAAGCTGCGGGACAGATTTTGCGCTCTGTCCCCCACTAACTACACGCGCAAAATGCGCTCGCCGCGGCCAATGCCGCTGGAACCCGTGCGCACCGTCTCCAGAATCGCAGCGTGCTCCAGTGCCTCCAGGAAGGCATCGTTCTTGGACTGGTCGCCGGTGAGCTCAATGGTATAGCTCTTGTCGGTCACGTCGATGATGCGGCCACGGAAGATGTCGGCCATGCGCTTCATCTCCTCGCGCTCCTTGCCCACGGCCCGCACCTTGACCATCATCAGCTCACGCTCGATGTAGGAACCTTCGGTCAGATCGACGACCTTGACGACCTCGATCAGGCGATTCAAATGCTTGGTGATCTGCTCAATGACGTCGTCCGAACCGGTGGTCTGGATGGTCATGCGCGACAGGCTGGCATCCTCGGTGGGCGCCACGGTCAGGGATTCAATGTTGTAGCCACGGGCAGAAAATAGCCCAACCACGCGGGACAGTGCGCCCGGCTCGTTTTCCAAAAGAACTGCAATGATGTGTTTCATGGTACTGGATTCCTCTTTTCGCCGCCCTCCCCCGCAACCGGTAAGTTGCGGGCTTGGCGGACAATAGATTCGTCTTAAAAAACGCTAGCCTTTTGATAGCTAGCTACGCATATTTGACGAGGGCTGGAGCCGTATTTCCCTTAAAGGTCTTCGCTCCCCAGCAGCATTTCCGTGATGCCTTTACCAGCTTGAACCATGGGGAATACGTTCTCGGTGGGATCGGTGCGGAAGTCCATGAACACCGTACGATCCTTGAGTTTGCGGGCTTCGCGCAATGCGGGCTCCACATCCTGGGGCTTCTCGATCAGCATGCCGACGTGACCATAGGCTTCCGCCAGCTTGACGAAGTTGGGCAGCGCATCCATGTAGCTGTGGCTGTAACGGCCTTCGTACTCGACCTCTTGCCACTGCCGCACCATGCCAAGATAGCGGTTGTTCAAGGAGCAGATCTTGATCGGCGTGTTGTACTGCAGGCAGGTGGACAGCTCCTGGATGCACATTTGCACCGAGCCTTCGCCGGTAATGCAGAACACTTCACTATCCGGTTTGGCCAGCTTGATGCCCATGGCGTAGGGAATGCCCACGCCCATGGTGCCCAGACCACCGGAGTTGATCCAGCGACGTGGCTCATCGAACTTGTAATACTGCGCGGCCCACATCTGGTGCTGGCCGACGTCGGATGTGATGTAGGTATCCGCATCCTTGGTCATGTTCCACAACGTTTCCACCACGTACTGGGGCTTGATGACGTCACCCTTACCCATGCTGTACTTCATGCAGTCACGCTTGCGCCAGCCGTCGATGGTTTCCCACCATGCGCCCAGGGCATTGGCGTCAGGCTTGGTGGTGCCTTCCTTGATCATGGCGATCATCTCGCTCAACACGTCTTTCACATCCCCGACGATGGGGATGTCCACGCGCACGCGCTTGGAAATGCTGGAAGGATCGATGTCAATGTGGATGATCTTGCGCTCGTTCTGCGCGAAGTGCTTGGGGTTGCCGATCACGCGGTCATCAAAACGGGCACCGACGGCCAGCAACACATCGCAGTTCTGCATGGCGTTGTTGGCTTCCACCGTGCCGTGCATACCCAGCATACCCAGGAACTTGGAGCCTGTGGCCGGATAGGCGCCCAAACCCATCAGGGTATTGGTAACCGGATAGCCCAGCATGTCCACCAAGGTGCGCAGTTCGTTGCTGGCATTGCTCAGCAACACGCCACCACCGGTATAGATGTAGGGGCGCTTGGCCGCCAGCAGCAACTGCAGCGCCTTACGAATCTGGCCTCCGTGCCCCTTGCGCACCGGGTTATAAGAGCGCATTTCTACTGACGCCGGGTACCCCGCGTACGGCACTTTCTTGAAGGAAACATCCTTCGGGATATCGACCAGCACAGGTCCGGGCCGGCCACTGCGTGCGATATGAAAGGCTTTCTTCAGTGTCTCGGCCAGATCGCGGGCATCCTTGACAAGAAAATTGTGCTTGACGATGGGGCGGGTGATACCGACCGCATCACACTCCTGAAAGGCATCCATGCCGATAGCGTGCGTTGGCACCTGCCCGGAAATGATCACCATGGGAATGCTGTCCATATAGGCCGTGGCAATGCCCGTCACCGCATTGGTCACGCCGGGCCCGGACGTCACCAGCGCCACACCGACGTCTCCTGTTGCACGTGCATAGCCGTCAGCGGCATGGACAGCAGCCTGTTCGTGGCGTACCAGAACATGCTGGATGGTGTCCTGCTTGTAGAAAGCGTCATAAATGTGCAGTACCGCACCACCGGGATAACCCCAGATGTATTTGACGCCCTCGGCCTGTAGGGCTTTGACCAACACTTCCGCACCACGCAACTCTTGCGTACCGGAGGACTTATTTGAATGGGATGCAGCGGATGCCGAAGCGATTTCGGCTTTTGATATTTCCATGATGAACCTTTGTGAATTTCTCTGACGAAAAACCTTGGGTGCCCCTTCGCAAACACTTGTGGAGTCGCGTCGGAACTTAGGACTGAGGCCATGGGCGCATTGAATGCTGCGCCGGACCAAAACCCGTTTGCGTTTTGATTGCAGATCGTATTATCGCACTGACAGAATGCGATAGGCAGAATCTCCCCGTAATGTTGACGGTCTGAATGCGATAATTCCATACTTGCAGCAGCAAATCGGCCCATTTGGGCCCATTTCAGGCGCTGGTAACCTTCTTTTTTTGCTCGGCTTTTCACACTTGGCCTCTGAACGCGAACTATCTGATTTTTTGAAAAGCGTGGAAAAGCGCGCTTTCAAACGATCCGTCTACCATGTTCGCAACGACGAATCCGCCCTTGACATCGTTCAAGATGCGATGATGAAGCTGGCGGAACACTATGGGCATAAGCCCATAGAGGAGTTGCCCATGCTGTTTCAGCGCATCCTGTCGAACTGCACGCTGGACTGGTTTAGGCGGCAAAAGACGCAAAAGGCGCTGTTTTCTACCATGAGCGACTTCGAGTCCCCGGGAGACGACGAGGGCTTTGATTTGCTGGAAACGCTGCACGCAGCCAGCGGTGGGGAACAAAACGAGAGTGCCGAAACTCAGACGGAGCGGGCACAGACCTTGCGCGAGATCGAAATCGAGGTTCAACATTTGCCAGCGCGTCAACGGGAGGCCTTTTTGATGCGTTATTGGGAGGATATGGATGTTGCTGAAACAGCGGCAGCCATGGGCTGTTCACAAGGCAGTGTAAAAACGCACTGTTCTCGGGCAGTTCATGCTTTGGGAAAAGCCTTAAGCGCAAAGGGAATACGACTATGACGACACCAAATGCAAACCAAATTGACAGTTACCAGGATCGTTTCGGTCGAAGCATTGCTGCGCGCCTGTCAGACACGACGCAAGACTTGCCCAATGACATTTCAGAGCGTCTGAAGGCCGCGCGCATGCAGGCGTTGGCCAAGCGCAAGGTGGTTGCCAAACTGCAGCCGGCAGTGAGCGTCCATACCAATGGAGGCGCAGCCACCCTGACCATGGGTGACCCCGCCAGCAGCATCTGGAACCGTTTGGGTTCGCTCATTCCGCTGCTCGTTTTGATTGTTGGACTGTTGACCATCGCCATCATTCAGGAACAAAGAGCGGCCAACGAGGTCGCCGAAGTCGATGTCGAACTCCTTGCCGACGACCTGCCCCCATCTGCTTACACCGACCCTGGGTTTGTTCATTTCTTGAACGCCAACCGACGCGACTAGAGTTCTCCGATATCCATGTCGTTTGACGATTCCCTCGCACGCATTGGCTCGCGCCTGACACCCCTCCACTATGCAGGGCTTGTGGCGCTGTTCGTGGTGGTGTTGCTTGTATTGCTCATTGTCAACCGCGCGCCAACCGGTGAAGGCCCTACCCCGCAAGCGACCGCCCCTGCGGCTAAGTCTTCCAGCGCAGTGGCCGTCCAGGCAGGCCCTCAATGGCAAGAGCTGAGCAGCGCACAGAAAAAGATACTGCGCCCGCTGGCCGCAACCTGGAACTCCCTGGGCTATGGCCACAAGAACAAGTGGATCGCGCTGGCGAACAACTACCCCCATCGAACGCCGGAAGACCAGGCAAAACTCCAGAGTCGAATGGCCGAGTGGGCCGCACTGACACCCGGTGACCGTGAACGGGCGCGCCTCAATTTTGCGGAAACCAAAAAACTGAGTGCATCCACGCGGGCAGCCGAATGGGCTGCCTACCAGGATTTGAGCGCGGAGGAAAAGCAGCGCTTGGCCGAAAAGGGCACAGCTAAACCTGCTGGTGCGGCCATCGCCGTAACCCCGGTGACCAATGACAAGCTGACGGCCGTTCCCATTACCCGCAGAACTGGACAACTGCCGGAGTCTTCCGCAGCCATCAAGCCACAAATTGACCCGAACACCCTGTTGCCCAAGGCGGGTGCACCAGCTCCCGCCAGCCAGACCGACAACCCTGCTTCCACTGCGACCGACAGAAATGCGCCGGTGATCAACAGCGACACGCTATCTCCCAACTGACAGTGCCAGCCCCCGGAGTCATGGCCCTACAATCCGGGGCGCTTCATGACACCAACCCCATGCAAATCGAAATGAAAACCCCCGGCCTCTGGCGCCGCATGGCCTGCTGGCTGTACGAAGGCATGCTGCTGTTTGGCGTGGTGTTCCTGGCCGGCTACCTGTTCAGCACACTGAGCCAGACACGCAACGCGCTGGATAACCGCAACGCCCTGCAGGCCTTCATCTTTGTGATCTTCGGCATCTACTTTGTGTGGTTCTGGGCCAAGGGCCAGACGCTGGCCATGAAAACCTGGAACATCCGCGTCGTCGGGGTAGACGGCAAAGCCATTTCCCAACTGCGCGCCTTGGGACGCTACGCCTTGAGCTGGCTTTGGTTTTTGCCACCCCTGATCGCCCTGTCACCCTTTCAGCTCAGCGGTGGTGAGTCGGTCGTCATCATCATCGGCTGGGTCGTCGTCTGGGCGCTGCTCAGCCGCTTCCATCCGCAGGGCCAGTTCTGGCACGATGCGCTGGCGGGAACCCGCCTGATCACCTCGCAGCCCCTGAGCCGGTAAGGCGCCCAGTTCCGTGCAGCCCACCGATTCAACAATACCGGCGAATCCGCAAAAGGACCGCAAGGGCCTGAGCCGCGTCTGGCACGCCACCGGCTACTCGCTGGCGGGCCTGCGCGCCGGCTGGGGCGAGACGGCCTTCCGCCAGGAGGCTATTGCCGCCCTGGTCCTGCTTCCCGCCGCCTTCTGGCTGGGCCAGACCTGGGTGGAAACCGCCCTGCTGGCTGCCAGTGTGGTGATGGTGATGGTAGTGGAACTGCTCAACACGGCCGTCGAGACCGCGATTGACCGGATTGGACCGGAGTGGCACGACCTGTCCAAGCGTGCCAAGGACATGGGCAGCGCGGCCGTGCTGCTGAGCCTGCTGGTGTGCGCGGGCATCTGGGCGGCGGCACTGGTCCACCGCTTCGCCTAAACTGCGGATTCGTCCTGCTCACCGGTGCGGATGCGCACCACGCGCTCCACGCTGGTGACAAAAATCTTGCCGTCACCAATCTTGCCAGTGTGCGCAGCCTTGACGATGGCATCCACGCAGCGGTCCGTATCTTCGGACTTCACCACCACTTCGACTTTGACCTTGGGCAGGAAGTCGACCACGTATTCAGCGCCGCGGTACAGCTCGGTATGGCCCTTCTGGCGGCCAAAGCCCTTGACTTCGGTTACGGTCAGGCCCGTCACACCACACTCGGCCAGTGCCTCACGCACTTCTTCGAGCTTGAATGGTTTGACGATGGCGGTGATTTGTTTCATTGGAATCTCTCTAGTCAGTTGGGGTCAAAGCACATTTGCTACGCAAAGTGGTCTGACCCACAAGGTTTCAGGCACGAAAACGGTTGGTTATAGGATAACGCCAATCCTTGCCGAAGCTGCGGTGGGTTACCCGAATCCCTACCGGCGACTGGCGGCGCTTGTATTCGTTAAGCTTGATCAGCCTTGTGACCTTCTCCACATCGCCTTTAGCGAACCCAGCCGCGACGATGGTGGCGATGCTCTGGTCGTTTTCCATATAGCGGTCGATGATGGCGTCCAGCACCTCATAGGGCGGCAGGCTGTCCTGGTCAACCTGGTTGGGGCGCAACTCGGCGCTGGGTGGCCGCGTGATGATGCGCTCGGGGATGGGGCTGGCGCCAGTGTCATAGGGGTCGTGGGCGTTGCGCCAGTGCGCCATTCGGAAGACCAACGTCTTGGCCAGATCCTTGATGACGGCAAAGCCACCCGCCATATCGCCGTACAACGTGCAGTAGCCAGTGGCCATTTCAGACTTGTTGCCGGTGGTCAGCACAATGCTGCCGAACTTGTTGGATAGCGCCATCAGCAGCGTGCCGCGGATGCGGGCCTGGATGTTCTCTTCGGTCGTGTCCTCGGCCCGGCCGGCAAATTCCGCTGCCAGCGAGGCCTTGAACGCCTCAAACTGGGGCACGATGGAAATCTCGTCGTAGCGCACACCCATGCGCTGCGCCATCTCACGGGCGTCCAGCCAGCTGATGTCGGCGGTGTAGGGCGACGGCATCATCACCGCGCGCACCTTGTCGGCACCCAGCGCATCCACGGCAATCGCCAGCACCAGCGCCGAGTCAATGCCACCGGACAAGCCCAGAATCGCCCCCGGAAAGCCGTTCTTGCCCACGTAATCGCGCACACCCAGCACCAGGGCGTCCCACAGGTCCTGCTCCGGTGTGCGAACCGGCTCCACACTTGCTACTATTTTTGTAGCTGGCTGCGCAGTATCCACGAGGGCTGAGAACATATTTTCCTTGAAACTCGGAGCCCGACCGGCTACCGAGCCATCGGCGCTCAAAGCAAACGAGTGGCCCTCGAACACCACCTCGTCCTGGCCACCGATCAGGTGCGCATAGACCAGCGGCAAGCCGGTCTGCTGCACCCGCTGGCGCATCATCTCCTCGCGCTCATAGCCCTTTCCGACGTGGAAGGGGGAGGCATTGATCACCGCCAGCATTTGCGCCCCGGCCTCCTGGGCCAGGCGGGCCGGCTGCTCAAACCACGCGTCCTCGCAAATCAGCAGACCCACGCGGATGCGTGCACCTTCTACTCCGGCTTCAAACACGCAGACACCGTCGCCGGGCGTGAAATAGCGCCGCTCGTCAAACACCTGGTAATTGGGCAACTCGCGCTTGGCGTAGGTGGCCACCACCTGGCCTTCGCGCAGCACGCTGGCCGCGTTGAAGCGATTTTGCACCGCCACCGAGCGCGTGCGGCTGTCGCCGCCGCTGGGGTGGCCCACCACGACCGACATGTCCTTTAACCCGGCCAGAGCCTGGGCCACCGATTTCACGGCATCATCGCAGGCATGGATAAAGGCTGGGCGCAAAAAAAGATCTTCCGCGGCATAGCCGCAAATCGACAACTCGGGGGTGAGCAGGAGGCGCGCGCCGTCCGCATAGGCGTCCCTGGCGGCGTTGATGATTTTTTGGGCATTGCCCTCCAGATCACCCACAATGAAATTGAGTTGCGCAACGCACAGTTTGAGAGTCATGAACCAGGAATTCTTCGTTAATCGCAGCCCCTCGGGGGCGGTGCCGACACACAGGGTGCGCCATGGCTGAGGATTATGTCATTCGGGTGAAATCCTCGCCGCTGGAGGTCGACTCCGTCGCTTGGGACGCCCTGCTGCAAACCCAGGCCAACCCCAGCCCCTTCATGCGCCACGCTTATTTGGCCGCACTGCACAGCAGCGGCAGCGCCAACGCCAAAACCGGCTGGAAGCCCCACTTCTTCACGCTGTACCAAGGCGACTCACTGGTCGCGGCCTGCGCCATCTACGAGAAAGCCCACTCCTTCGGCGAATACGTGTTCGACTGGGCCTGGGCCAACGCCTACGCCCAGCACGGACTGCCCTACTACCCCAAGGCTGTCGGCGCCGTGCCCTTCACCCCGGTGCCCGGCGCGCGGCTGATGGCCTGCACGCCCGAGGCTCGCGCCGCCCTGCTACGGGCGCTACTGCGCTGGTGCGAGCAGAGCGGCATGTCGTCCCTGCACCTGTTATTCGTGGATGAGTCCGATGCTGCTGCGTGTGCCCACGCGGGATTGATGCTGCGCCACACCGTGCAGTTCCACTGGCAGAACACCAATCCGGGCTATTCCGACTTCGACGCCTTCCTGATGTCCCTGTCCCAGGAGAAGCGCAAGAAGATCCGCCAGGAACGCCGCAAAGTCTCCGAGGCTGGCGTCACTTTCCGCTGGTCCCAGGGCCGCGACATCACCCAGGCGGACTGGGACTTCTTCTACCGTTGCTACGAGCGCACCTACCTGGAACACGGCAACGCGCCCTACCTGAACCGCGACTTCTTCCAGCGCATGGCCGACACCATGCCCCAGCACTGGTTGCTATTCACCGCAGAGCGCAATGGCCACCCGATTGCTACCAGTTTGATAGCGATTGACGCACATTCCACGAGGGCTGAAGGCCAAAATGAGTCCGAAGCACTTGGCAAAGTGGCCTACGGCCGCTACTGGGGCGCGCTGGAGCGCGTGGACTGCCTGCACTTTGAGGCCTGCTACTACCAGCCCCTGCAGTGGTGCATAGAACATGGCTACCAGCGCTTTGAGGGCGGCGCCCAGGGCGAGCACAAGATGGCCCGCGCCCTGCTCCCGGTCAAGACTACCAGCGCCCACTGGCTGGCGCATCCGGCATTTGCCGACGCCGTGGCGCGGTTTCTGGAACGCGAGGGCGAAGGCATCCACAGCTACCTGGATGCGCTGGAGCAGCGCAGTCCGCTCAAACGGAGCGATTGAGCCCATTCCGCTTCAATAACGTCTTAAACGTTAATTTCGATACAAACCACCAATTCGATTAAAACGATTGACAACATCGTTTTAATCGAATATTCTCGCCGCCAGACATTACTTCTATGCATTGAAGGAGCGGCGAGCATGAATCCATCCCCAGCACACCAGACAACAACCAGCACAGCGGCCCCTGCGGCGGAGGCCGCCACCGATGCGGCCAAGGACATTCAGGAATTTCTGGCTTTCAAACTTGGAGGCGAGGAATACGGCATTGACATCCTGCGCGTCCAGGAAATCCGCTCCTACGAAGCGCCCACCCGCATGGCCAACACGCCGGCGTTCATCAAGGGCGTCATCAACCTGCGCGGCGTCATCGTGCCCATCATTGACATGCGCCTGAAGTTCAACCTGGAGCAGGCCAATTACGACGGCTTCACCGTGGTCATCGTGCTCAACATTGGCCGGCAGGTCGTAGGCATTGTGGTGGACGGCGTGTCTGACGTGATCACGCTTGCGCCAGAACAACTGCACCCGGTGCCGGAGTTTTCATCGGCCATCGACAGCGATCACCTGCTGGCCATTGGCTCGGTCGAAAACCGCATGCTGATTTTGCTGGACATCGAAAAACTCATGGGCAGCCCCAGCATGGGTCTGGTCGGTCAGGCGCTTCAATAAATCAACTAGTCAAGGAGAAACATCATGAATTTTGCCAATATGAAAGTCGGAATGCGTCTGGGACTGGGCTTTGCGCTGGTCATCTTCGCCGGTCTGGTTGTGGCGATATTTGGCCGCGTGCAACTAGGCGCGGTCGACGCGGAAGTCACGACTTTGGTCGAAGACCGCATGGTCAAGGTGGAGATGATTAACCAGGTGAAAGAAAACCTGAACGTGACTGCGCGGGCCGTACGCAACATTGCTCTCATGACCGATGAGAAAAGCATGCTGGCGGAAAAACAGCGCGTCGTGGATGCACGTGCCAAAAACACAGAACTGTTCAAGAAGCTCGATGAATCGATCAAGAGCAATGAGGGTCAGGCGATTCTGAAAAAAATTGTCGAAGTCCGGGACTCCTATGCTGCAACAATTGACAAGGCCATGGCGTTAGGTCTGGAAAACAAGGACGAGGAAACGCGCGGCGTGCTGATCACGGAAAACCGGCCGCTGCAGGCGGCCTACTTCAAGGCGCTTGAAGAATTGATCGCGCTGCAAAAGAACGCCATGCAGGATTCCGCCAAACAAGTGCAGAGCATCGCCTCGTCGACCGGCACTTTGATGCTGATCATCGCTGGCGTAGCATCAGTACTGGGTGGTCTGATCGCCTGGGCCTTGACCCGCTCCATCACGCGCCAGCTCGGTGGCGAACCCGACTACGCCTCCAACGTCGCCCGTGAAATTGCCGCTGGCAACCTGGCGGTTGATGTCCGCGTCGGTGATGGCGACAACACCAGTCTGCTGGCCAACATGAAAGCCATGCGCGACAGTCTGGCCCAGGTTGTGTCCCAGGTGCGCGAAGGCTCGGAAGGCGTGGCCACCGCTAGCGCCCAGATTGCCTCGGGCAACCATGACCTCTCGGCCCGCACCGAACAGCAGGCCAGCGCGCTGGAAGAAACTGCGGCTTCCATGGAAGAGCTCAGCGCCACCGTCAAACAAAACGCCGACAGCGCCCGTCAGGCCAACCAGCTGGCCTTAAGCGCCAGCACCACCGCGGTGCGCGGTGGTGAGGTGGTGGCCCAGGTGGTCGACACCATGAAGGGCATCAACGACTCCTCCAAGAAGATCAGCGACATCATCAGCGTGATTGACGGCATTGCGTTTCAGACCAACATCCTGGCCCTGAACGCGGCGGTGGAGGCGGCGCGCGCCGGTGAACAGGGCCGCGGCTTTGCGGTCGTCGCCACCGAAGTCAGAAGCCTGGCCGGGCGTTCCGCCGACGCGGCCAAGGAAATCAAGAACTTGATCAATGCCAGCGTGGAGCGGGTCGAGCAAGGCACGGTTCTGGTGGATCAGGCCGGCACCACCATGACCGAGGTGGTGAGCTCTATCCGTCGCGTGACCGACCTGATGGGCGAGATCAGTGCCGCCAGCAATGAGCAAAGCCAGGGTGTGAGCCAGGTTGGTGAAGCCGTCACCCAGATGGACCAGGTGACGCAACAGAACGCCGCGCTGGTCGAGGAGATGGCGGCGGCCGCCAGCAGCCTGCAGTCGCAGGCACAAGACCTGGTCGGCACGGTGGCGGTGTTCAAGCTGGCGCAAGGTCAAGGGAGCTTTGGCGCCCACAGCGCACCCCTGCAGACCCGCCATTCCCGCCAGGCGCCGACCGCGCCGGCGCCCCGAAAACTGAGCCAAGCCACGGCGCCCAAACTCGGCAGCAACACCAGGCCGGCGACCCCGGCCGCCGGCGCCCCCAAGGCGCTCGCAAACACGGCCGCCAAAGCCGGTGGCGACGACTGGGAAAGCTTTTAGGTTGCCAGACACCAGCAAGCCAAATTGATGTCAACCGTGCGCAACTAATCCATGCTGTCCTTGGTATTTACAGGGCACATCGTTGAAGGAATGGCAGGACGGCGTATCCAGTCAGTTAGAGAAGAGAAAGAGAAAAGAAAAGATCATGAACAACCTGAAAATCTCCACCCGTCTGTACCTCGGCTTTGGCGTGATCATTGCGGTTTTCTTGCTGCTGGCCACTGTGACCCAGTGGCGAATCGAAAAAGTGTCGGAGGTGACTGCGCGCATGGCGTTGGGGACTGAGCTGCTGGAGCTGGCCGAGAAGTGGCAGGGCGACGTACGGCAAAACTCTGCCCGGTCGCTTGCCGTCGGTTTTTCGGAGGGCAGTGCCATGCTGGATTTTTTCAAGGAGGCCATGGCAGCCACCTCGCGTGGCACGACTGAAACGCAGAAGGCGTTTCTGGAGAAAGTGAAGGATGAAGCCTCCAGAAAACGTGCGGTGGAGGTGGGCGAAGTCCGCAAGGAATGGCTGGCGGCCCGCGATCAGGTCAATGCCCTGAAAGCTGGCGGTGACGCCGAAGGGGCCCGGGCCCTGGTGCAGAGCAAGTTTGTGCCGGTAACCGATACGTACATCCGGGCCACGCAGGTTTTGGTGGATGGTCTGGTCGCCAATGCGCGCACCGAAAGTCAGGAAGTCAAGGACATGTTCCGGCAGCTGTACCTGCTCGGTGCATTGATGTTGCTGGCCGTCATGGCATTCGCAGCTTGGGTCGGCTGGAGTTTGTCGCGCAGCATTTCGCGCGGTATGGGTACGGCTTTGGTGACGGCGCAGCGAATTGGTGACGGTGACCTGAGTCAACGCGTCAAGGTCACGGGGCAGGATGAAATTGGGCTGCTGTTGCAGGCGCTCTCAACCATGCAGGACAAGCTCGGCCAGGTCGTCTCCACCGTTCGACAGGGCTCCGAAGGCGTGGCCACCGCCAGCGCGGAAATTGCCCAGGGCAATCACGATCTGTCAGCCCGCACGGAAAGCCAGGCCAGCGCGCTGGAAGAAACTGCGGCTTCCATGGAACAGCTGGGTGCCACCGTCAAGCAAAACGCCGACAACGCGCGCCAGGCCAACCAGCTGGCGCAGAGTGCCTCCACCGTCGCGGTGCGGGGCGGCGAAGTAGTGGCCCAGGTGGTTGACACCATGAAAGGCATCAACGACAGCTCCAGAAAGATCAGCGACATCATCAGTGTGATCGATGGCATCGCCTTCCAGACCAACATCCTGGCTTTGAATGCCGCAGTGGAAGCCGCGCGGGCCGGCGAGCAAGGTCGCGGTTTTGCCGTGGTAGCGTCCGAAGTCAGAAGCCTGGCGGGACGCTCGGCGGATGCCGCCAAGGAGATCAAGAGCCTGATCACCGCCAGCGTGGAGCGCGTCGAGCAGGGCAGTGCGCTGGTCGACCAGGCCGGTGTCACCATGACCGAGGTGGTGAGCAGCATCCGGCGCGTGACCGACATCATGGGCGAGATCAGTGCCGCCAGTTCGGAGCAAAGTGCTGGCGTGTCGCAAGTGGGTGAGGCCGTGACGCAGATGGACCAGGCGACGCAGCAAAATGCAGCCCTGGTGGAGGAAATGGCGGCAGCGGCATCGAGCTTGAAGTCGCAGGCGCAGGAGCTGGTGAGCACCGTCGCGGTGTTCAAGCTCGATCAGGCGTAACCATTTTCATGGGCAAGGGCGCGTTCGCCCTCCCACCCTGCCAATCAATTTCTATTTCAATGCGTACCAATTTACCCGTTACCCAATGCGAACATGCTTTTCCTGCTGGTCTCAACCTGGTGTCAACCACCGACCTGAAAGGGCGCATTACTTACTGCAATGAAGCCTTCAT
>JBBQLM010000032.1:0-50988 GCA_038327925.1 Burkholderiales bacterium
CCATCGTAATGGGCGTTTGTTCTATTGTTGTAGTAAAAATCATCAAAAAATCAACAGGGGCTGTGGCCAATTAGCGCACGCGGCCCGAAAGCACTCTCGGCATGCCCCCATGCCGGGGTATCCATCCATTCATCCAGATCAGCCAATTCACGAGGAACTGAAAACCAGGGTCCGCGCCATAGCAGGGGCGGTGACGACAGAGGGGAAAAGCCACTACGCCGTAAGAGGGGTAGCGGGACCGCAGTTGAGGGGCCGGACTGGCAACCCCTCTGCCGGGGGTATTCGCGTCCACCGCTCGGTAGGCGGGGCGTGACCAGTCGCCAAAAGCGACTGGCTAATGTAACACGGTATCCATAAGTCTGCTTGCCAAACGCCACTACGCCGCCACCTTGCGGGCACGTGGCTTTCTCACAGCAACGGGCTTGCCCGGCTTTTGTTGCGCCACGACGGCCTGGGCACGGGCGGCCAGCGCCAGTTCGCGGACCTTGTCGATATCGGCATCGCTGAACGGCCCGTTCACACCGGAAATGGCGGCCAGCTTCATGCCGTGCTTCAGACCCAGCTGGTAGATCTCGCGCACCTTCTCCCACTCAATGGCACGGCCCACGGTGAAGTTTTCAAAGCGGCCCTCCAGCGCCAGAACAATGGTTTCTGCCAGGCACGCATAGGCCACGCCCTTGGGCAGACCAATGTTCTTCATCTGCACGTCGCCAGGCAACTGGATTTCGCCGGACTCGATGACCAGCACATCCGGGCGCTTGACCACTTCGCTGGCAGGCAAGTCCAGTGGGCGGGCCACGTCGGTGATCACGCAGCCGGGCTTGACCTTCATGATGTCCAGCACCTTTTTGCCAGCCCCCGAAGTCGCCGTGACGATCATGTCCATCTCAGCGATATCGCGGTCGGCCTGGGCGGACAGGAAGATTTTGGCGTCCGGTGTCTCCTGCAAGATGGACTCCTTGAGGGCCAGCAACTTGGCCGTCTCCGGCGACACCATATAAACCTCTTCCGCCGCCTTGGCCAGCAGTCGGGCGCACACCGACCCAATGGCACCGGTGGCACCCACCACCATGGCCTTGAATTTCACCCGCTGTTTGCCCTTGGGTGCGGGCAACAGACCAATGCGCAACAGTGCGTCATGCGCCGCCCACAAGGCACCCGATGCGCTATAGCTGTTTCCGGTGGTGATGGGCAGCGGCGCCCGCTTGGCCACCGTCAACCCGGCATCGCCCACCACCTTGGTGAAGGCCCCCAGGCCCATGATCTGCGCCCCCAGGCGCTTGGCCATGGCGGCAGCATCCAAAAGACGCCGGTAGGTGAACTCCGGACTGTGGCGCATGATCTCCTTGGGCGTGCCGCCGACCGAGATCAGCCAGCCCTCGGCCTGCACGCCGGTGGGCGACTGGATGCCGGTCACCCGCGAATACACAAACGGAGGCGCATACGCCATGATGCGTTCCAGCGAATTCATCAGCACCGGTGGCGACACCTGGGACAACAGCTCGATCGGTTTGACCTTCTTGAAATACTCTTGCGACAGCGGGTGGATCACAAAGGCAAAGCGGTTGATGCGCTGCACGCCATTGGGGTGGAGGATGCGCGGCTCCGACTGCAGCCCAGTGATGATCTCCAGGTAATCGTCTTCCAGAATCTCGCCGGGGGCCTTGCCGGTGGCGGCAATGACCATCGCGTCCAGCAGATTGGCGCCCAGCACATGGCCGTGCATCACGGGGGAGCCGTCAATGATGGTGGCAACCCCCTTGTCACGCAACTGGGCGACGCGCTCGTCATTCACCGTGGCGGTGATTACCGTCTTGCCGGCCAGCTCTTCCAGGCCAAAGTCATCCAGCTCATGCACCGGCGCCACGATGACACTGGCCTTTTGCATCGCCTTGCCCAGCACAAAGCGCGTCCACTCCTTGACCGGCCCAGAGGCCATGGCCGCCGGCAGCGTCCAGTCCTTCACATAATGCGCACCGCTGGCATACAGATCCAGTGCCTCCATCGAACCCAGCAGCTTGGGCACGCCCAGTTGCAGGAGCGGATCGGCAAACTGCAGGTTGCTGGTGTATTCCGCGATTGCCTGGGCCAGCTTGTAGTCCGTCATCCCGGAGAAAAACAGTACCCGCGCGTTGTTGAAAAAGCTGCCCAAGTGGGTCTGCGCATGGCGCACCGCCCACTCTTGGAAGATGTCGCCCAGCCGCCCGCCAGTGGTCGCCGGCACCAGCCTGGCAACGGCCTTCAGGCGCGCGCTGTCCTTCTCGATGAAGCGGCGCGATCCCACCTTGTAGCTGTCCTTGAGGACACCCAGGCCAATGGCGGCCGCCTTCTTCTCCCACTGCTGGATCAACTTCACGGCGGTGGCGGTGCTGCCATTGGTGCCAATGCGCCGCACATGCAGCTTCTCACCGAGGAATTCGGTCAAAAAATCAAAATCCTGGCTGCTCGATCCCAGGCTGATACTGACGACGTGTTTCATTTTGATGCCCCCCCTGCGTTTGGACACCAGCCATTCTTTCACCGAATGACCAAAGTCCAAAGTGGTGGCCGCGATAAGCCGAGAAAGGGCCTCAGCGGCCTTCAAAGGATGTCAGGTGCTCCTGGGCTTCACCGGAACCAGAAACCACGCAAAGGCCAGCACCTGCGCCACCAGCAGCGCCGTCAACGTGGCCCGAAAGGCATCCGCCCGGGCCATGCCGCCGCTGGCAAAGGCGTCCACCGCCGCGCCTATGCCCCACTGCAGCACAAATGCGCCAACGAACACCAGCAGGTTCAGCGCCGTGTTGACCCGCCCGGACAACGCTACGGGGAAGGATGCCGCCAATTGCGAATAGGCAATATTGCCCAGGCTGAACGACAGGCCCAGCAAAGGCCACAGCCAGTTGGGTGGTGCCAGGTTGAGGATGATGGCCAGCTCCACCACCAGCGCCAGCCCCATGCCGCCGGTCAGTAGCATCATCGGCGTGATGCCCCGACGCGCCAGCCAGACCGAACAGGTGGCCACAAACAGAAAGCCCGCCAGCATGGCCAGCGACAACAGCAACAGCAACCCGGCCGCATCCGCACGTGAGGCACCATTCACCTCGATCAGCCAGGGCACGGCCCATAGGCCCTGGATCGCCATGAAGCCCCCCACCGTCAGGCTCCCCTGGGGTGCGAAGCGCCAGAACACCCGGTTGCCATAAATGCCACCCAGCGTGCGCAGCTGCTGGGCCAGGGTCTCGCGCTGGGTACCCAGGGGCTGCTCTGGCACCGTCATCAAAATACCGGCGGTAGCCACCAGCAGCGCCGCCACGACAAAGAACACGCCCCGCCAGCCCAACAGCGGCAGTGCTGCCTCCACCGGCACGCTGGCCGTGAGCGCGCCCAGCCCCCCGGCCACCATGATGGTGGCCGTCAGCGACGGCTGTCGCTCGGACGGAAACCACTGGCTAAAGGCCTTGAAGCTCGCCATCAGGCAGGCCGACACACCCAGGCCAATCAGCGCACGCGCAACCGCCAGTGCCTGCAAGGACGTGCCTACGGCGAACAGCGCGCACCCGGTCGCAGCCACCAGCAGCAGCGCCGCCTCCACGCGGCGCGGACCAAACCGGTCCAGCAGCAGGCCCAGCGGCAACTGGAACAGGCCAAAGGCCAAAAAATAGGCTGAAGTCAGCATGCCCAGTCCGGCCGCGGTGATGCCCAGCTCCTGCATCAGCTCGGGCGCAATCACCGCATTGACGCTGCGCAGCCCGTAGGACAGGAAATAGCCAGCTGCATAGGCCGGCACCAGGCGAAACCAAAGGCGCATGTGCGAGTTCATCGGGGCGATTGTCGCGGATAGTCGCAGGGAAACGGCGTCACGCACGCGCCAGTTCAATCCAGAAACGGCTGCCCTTGCCCACCTCGCTGGACACGTCCACGGTGCCATCCATCAACCCCGCAATGCGCCGCGAGAGGCTCAGGCCAATGCCGGTTCCCTCCACGCCCGAGGCCTGCGCGTCCAGGCGGTTGAACGGCTGAAACAACTCGCCGATGCGCTCTGGCGCAATGCCGGCGCCGGTGTCCGCCACCACCAGGCGCAACCGGTGTTCGTCGTGCGGCTCCACGCTCAGCTGCACGCTGCCGCCTTCACGGTTGTATTTGATGGCGTTGGACAGCAGGTTCAGCAGCACCTGGCGCAGCCGGGTCCGGTCCGCCCACACCTGGGCTCCGGCCTGGGGGTGCCAGGTGACGGCAATGCGGTTGGCGTCGGCCAGCGAGGTCAACTGGTGCAGGCACTCCTGTACCACGGAGCCCACATCCACCGCCTCCATCGATACCGAGAGAACGCCGGCTTCCACCTTGGCCAGGTCCAGCATGTCCTTGACCAGTTGCAGCAGGTGGTAGCCCGCCGCCAGAATCTCGCGCACCTGCTCGCGCTGGGCCGGGGGAACGCCCGCCTCGTGGTCCATGATCTGGGCAAACCCCAGGATGGAGTTCAGGGGCGTGCGCAACTCATGGCTCATGCTCGTCAGAAAATTGGTTTTGGCCTGGTTGGCACGCTGCGCCTCGTCACGCGCCAGCTGCAGCGCCTGATTGGCCTCCTCCAGACGCAGCTGGGCCTGCTTGACGGCGGTGATATCGGACACCACGGCGAAGAAGCCCTGCACCTGCCCGTCACGCCAATCCGGAAAATAGTGCGCCAGGGTATACCCAACCGAACCGTCTGCCTTCACCAGGGTGCGCTCGAAGTGCTGCGCCTGACCATCCAGCGTCGCACGGATGTACATCTCGTTCTTGCCAAACACATCAGGGCCCAGCAGCGCCCGCAAGTCCATGTTGTCCATCTCTTGCGATGTCTTGCCAAACCAGTCCAGATAGCCCGCATTGGCAAACTGGCAGCGCAAATCACGCGACCAGTAGCCCACCATGCCGGGAATCACGTCCACCAGCTTGCTGATGAACGCATTGCTGGTGCGCAGTAGAGCCTGGGCCTGCACGCGTTGTGTGATGTCGCTGTGGCATACCACCGCACCGCCCCACGCCTCGCCCTCCAGCGGTGTCACGCTCATGCTGAACCAGCGCTCCTGCTGCGGTGAATGGCAGGGGTATTCCAGCTCGTAGCGGCTGTTTTGCCCGCAGAGCACTGCACGGATGCCAGCGCATATCTCGGCCGCTTCCTCGGACGGGGTGCCGTCGCTCCTGCGGCAAATGGAAAGGTAGTTGGCCCCCACGCCCGTCCCGGGCGCAGGTTGTCCGCTGCACGCACTGTTCTCCTCCGAAAAACGCAGCCAGGACTCGTTCACCACCCGGATCACCCCGTCACGGTCCAGCACCGCAATTTCCACGGCCACCGAATTCAAAATGCCCCGTTGCAGGGCATCGCTCTCGCGCAGGCGCGTCTCCCGGTCCCCCACCTTGGCAATCAGCCGGTTGAAGCTGCCGATCAACTGGCCCACCTCGTCGTTGCGGGTGATGGTCAGGGCTTGCGGCACGCGATCCACCTCCGCCACCCCGCCCAGCGTGCGCGCCGCCTCCAGCAGGGGATACAGTTCGCGGCGCAACAGCAGCCAGGTGAGCAGGCCCGCCAACAGCGTCAACAACGCGGTCGCCACCACCACACGCCGTTGCGTGGCGCGAATCGGCTCAAACGCCTCATCGGTTGCCATGCTGACCACAATCGCCCAATCGGCAAGGGGCAGGTGCTTGACCGACGCCAGTACCTCCTGCCCGGCCGGGTTGCGCACCACCTGCGTCCCCTCGAAGCCACCCACAAACCGGTCCATGGCCGGATTCACGCCCACCGGCGGCAGCGGCTGCATGATGCGGCTCTTGTCGGTGGCGGTGATGTTCAGCCGCCACTTGGGTGACGCAATGAAAAAATCGCCGGTGGCACCGTACCGGGTGTCGGTAATCTTGTCCAGAAAGTTGGGTTTTCCCAGGTTGGTCACGCCATACACCGCACCGACCACCGTCCCGTTGGCATCGCGAATGGGCACCGCCATCCCGAAAACCGGCGCCTTCAGCACCCGCCCCAGCAACGGCCGACCGATGGTGGATGCGCCCTGCGTCAGCGCAGCGGCCACGGTATCGACGTCGCGGTAGTTGATCCCGGCGCGCCCGGTTGCGCGCGGCACATCGGCCAGCGCCGTGCCATCGGCGCCCAGAATCAGGATGCCGCCATTGAAAAAACGCTGCGCGAAGGGGCGCTGCTCCAGCAGCGCCTGCAGCGCCGATGCATCGACAGGGGCACCCGCCCGTGCCGCCTCTGCGGCCAGGGTGTCCAGTGCGGCAAAGCGGTCCTCCAGCTCATCGCGGATTTGCGCGCCCAAGAGGGCCACCGTGGAGCGCTGCTTCTCGCCCAAGAGCGCCTCCAGGTCCGCGCGCAACTCCCGCGCGGCAAAGAATGACAGCGACCAGATGCTCACCAGAAACACCGCCAGAATGAACAGCGTCACCCGGGTTTTGACTGAGCGCCATGGCGAGAAATCAAATTTCATAGCGCTGCATCCATATTCAACGAGGGCTGGCGGGCTATTTGATGTTACACCGCCAGCGCAGGACCTACGTCGAAAAGACCTTGACCGCAGCCACCAGGCGCTGCGCCTGTTCACGCATGCCAATGGCTGAAGCCGAGCTTTGCTCCACCATGGCCGCATTCTGCTGGGTCATCTCATCGAGCTGCGCCACCGCCTGGCCCACCTGCGAGATGCCCAGTGACTGCTCCTTGGACGCAGTCGTGATTTCGGCGATCAGGGTGTTGACCTGGCGCACCTGGCTGACCACCTCACCCATGGTCTGGCCGGCCTGCGACACCAGGCGGGAACCGCTATCCACGTTGGACACCGAGGTATTGATCAACTCCTTGATTTCCTTGGCCGCCGCTGCCGAACGCCCCGCCAGGCTGCGTACCTCGGTGGCCACCACCGCAAAGCCGCGCCCCTGTTCGCCGGCCCGGGCTGCCTCCACCGCAGCATTCAGGGCCAGGATGTTCGTCTGGAAGGCAATGCCATCAATGACGCCAATGATGTCGGCAATCTTGCGGCTGGATTGGGAGATCTGCTCCATGGTGGATACCACATGGCCCATGGCCTGGCTGCCCTGCAGGGCCACATCGGTGGCGGCCTGCGCCACCTGACTGGCCTGCTGCGCGGTATCGGAGTTCTGCCGCACCGAGGCGGTCTGCTGCTCCATGGCCGCGGCCGTCTCCTCCAGGCTGGAGGCGGTTTGCTCGGTGCGGCTGGACAGGTCCAGGGTCGCGGACGAAATCTCCATGCTCGCCACCTGCACCCCGGATGCCTGCTCGTGCACATCCGCCACCAGCGACTGTAGGTTCAGCCCGGCCTGGTTGATGGCCCGTGCAATCAGTCCGATCTCGTCACAGCGGTCCAGATCCAGATCGTTGCCGGCCTCACCGCTGGCCACCTGCTGCGCCACACCCAGGATGCGCACCAGCGGCGAGCTGATTTGTGCCTCAATGAACCCGTCTGCCGCCAGCAGACCCAGCACCGTGGCAATTCCCGTTGCAATCAGCGCTGGCCCGCCCGCCCCGGACAGCAGCAGGGTCGCAAGCATCGCCACCCCCACGCCCAGCAACGGCAAGCGCACGCGCCAGGCAACAGGCAACAGCTGCAGCGCGCTGGCCCAGCGCATGAGTCCGGTGCGAACAATAAGCCCACGGTGAAAGGCCAGACCGGCCGCGCCGCCATTGCGAAAGCGCTCATACAACTTTTCTGTGGCAGCCACCGCAGCGCGCGACGGCTTGGTGCGCACCGACAGATACCCGGTGAGCTGGCCGTTGCGGCGCATCGGCGCCGCATTGGCACACACCCAGTAGTGGTCACCGTTCTTGCGGCGGTTCTTGACCAGCGCGCGCCAGGACTGCCCCTCTTTCAGGCTGCGCCACATGTCGGCAAATGCCTCCACCGGCATATCCGGATGGCGCACCATGTTGTGCGGTTGCCCCATCAGTTCGTTGATTTCAAAACCGCTGGTGCGCACGAACGCCGCATTGGCGTAGCTGATGCGGCTGTCGGTATCGGTGGTGGACAGCAGCGTCTCTGTATCGGGAAACTGGTACTCGCTTTGGCTGACAGGAAGATTGGTGCGCATGGTAGTCCTCAGAAACAGTGGTAGGGATGGTAGCTAGGGCAAGCCAGTCGGCGCAAAGCGCTAACGCATGCGAAGCATAGGTGAGTGGTGTGGCATTTGTCGTTTCTCGGTAAGGCAGGTGTTCACACGCAAGTCGCGGGCCAGCATGGGATGGATGGATCGTGGCCTCAAAACGTGGTCCAGTCGTCATCACCACCGGCTGCCGGGGTCGGGCTGGCGGCGGGTCTGGGCGCGTGTGCCAGCGCAACGGGCTTGGCGCGCGCAGCCGTGGCTCGCTTGGCTGCGCCGGAACGCTTTTCCATTCCGAGATAGGGTTTCTTGGCGGGTGTGGTGGAGCGCAGCTTGGCTGCAACTGGCGTTGGGCCCTGCGCAGCCAGTGCCGGCGCATGCACGGCTGACAGCTTGAATACCGCCACGGTCCCGACCAGCTCCTGGGCCTGCGCCTTCAGGCTGCTGGCGGCAGCGGCCATCTCTTCCACCAGTGCGGCATTCTGTTGCGTGACCTGGTCCATCTGGGTCACGGCCTCGCCGACCTGGGCCACCCCCTGACTCTGCTCGGTGCTGGCGGCGCTGATCTCACCCATCAGGTCGGTCACGCGGCGGATGCTGCTCACCACTTCGCCCATGGTCACACCGGCCTGGTCGACCAGGGTCGTGCCCTGCTCCACCCGCTCCACGCTGGCATTGATCAGGCCCTTGATTTCCTTGGCCGCATCGGCCGAGCGTCCGGCCAGGCTGCGCACCTCGCTGGCCACCACCGCAAAGCCGCGGCCCTGCTCGCCGGCGCGGGCTGCTTCCACCGCAGCATTCAAGGCCAGAATATTCGTCTGAAAGGCAATGCTGTCGATCACGCTGATGATGTCCGAAATCTTGCGCGACGATTCGTTGATGCCCTTCATGGTCTGCACCACCTGGGCCACCACTTCGCCCCCCTGCACGGCGGTGCTGCTGGCGCTCACGGCGAGCTGGTTGGCCTGGCGGGCACTGTCGGCATTCTGCTTGACGGTGGCACTGAGCTGCTCCATGGAGGCGGCGGTCTGCTCCAGGGCACTGGCCTGGGACTCGGTGCGGGACGACAGATCGTGGTTGCCCGATGCAATCTCGGCACTGGCCGTGGCCACACCTTCGGAGCCCTGGCGCACGCTGGCCACCACACGCGACAGCGACGTCTGCATTTCACCCAGCGAGGCCAGCAGGGGGCTGAATTCATCCTGCGCGTCATCGCGCACCGGCTCGGTCAGATTGCCATCACGCACCCGCTGCGCCACCTGCTGGGACTGGGCGGCACGGCGGCGCAACAGGCCGTTGATGTACCACGAGAAGGCCAGCAAACACAGCGCGACTACCACTACCAGCGCCGTGAGCTGGGTTCGAATGGCCTGGCTTTCCGACTGGATGACGTTCAACTCCCGGGCCAACTCCGCGCTCTGGCGGGCTTTCTCCGCGTCCAGCACCACCAGCAGCAGGTTGCGTGCGGGAATCGTCTTGGCCACCAGATAGTCAAAGGCCTCGTCCTTCTTGCCGTCCTGAATCAGCCGGATGTTTTCGCCACCGATCTCCCAGAACTGGCTCACCAGCGGGTTGATCTTGTCCAGCGCTTCGCGGCCGACGGGTGTGAAGACCCCCTTGCTGAATTCCTGCATGGCCTCTTCAATCAGTTTGCGCTTGGCGCCAATGTCGGCGAGCGTGGTCGCCAGGTCAGCCGGCGTTCTGACCAGTATGGCGTGGCGGACTTGCAGTGATGCACGGGTCACATTGAGCTCCACCGACGCAATGCGCATCAACTGCGGCGAGCGCTCCTGGCCAGCCCGTGCCGCCATGGCGACCACGTTGTCCAGCGCAAACCAGCTGGTGATTGCCACACCGACCAGTGCCGCAATCAGCAGGAACGAGACCAGGTAAAGGCGCTTGCCGATTCCAAAATGGGAAAAAATATGCATGGAGGGTCCTGGGGTCAATGTGAAAGGGGGTGCTGCGACAGGGACGCAGGGGATAAGGCGCCTGCATTGCGCGCGGCTTGCTGGCGCACCAGCTCAACCGCCTCGGGGAATTCGGTGGATTTGTCAAAGAACCAGTGCGCGCCGGCCTGCAGGCACTGGCTGCGGCTGAAGGCGCTGGCATAGTTGGTCAGGACGGCGATTTGCATCGCCGGTGCCAGTGCCTGCAGCGCGGGCAGGATGCGCAGGGCATTGCCATCGGGCAACTGCAGGTCCAGCAACACCAGGTGGGGCTGAACACTGCGCACGCATTCCAGCGTCTGTGCCAGCGTGGCAGCCGTGTGCACAGGCCCCAGGCCGGCAATGCCGTCCAGCAGGCCCAACAGGCGGGAGCGGATCAGCTCCGAATCATCAACAACCAACAATGCCAAAGTCATGCGCCGATGGTGCCCAGAGGGGCAGCGCCGTGCCATCGGCCATTGCTGGTTCTGCTGTCAGAAAATTCTGACCCCCAGTCCGTCCACGCCAAACGGTTATAAACAAAATCGGCCTCTAGCCCTCGTGGAATAATCCTATGCAGCTACCAAAATAGTAGCGAATTTGACTAACCCAGCAGATGGTGCTGCATGGCGTAGCGCATCAGGTCCGCCATATTGCTCAGGTTCAGCTTCTCCAGCAGCCGCTGCTTGTGGGTGCTGACGGTCTTGTTGCTGATGGCCAGCTGCGCGGCGATCTCGTTGACGCTCTGGCCGGCTGTCAGCAGGCGAAACACCTGCAGCTCGCGCTCGGACAGCAGGTTGTGCAGCGGCTGCCCGCTGGTGGCGGTCGCGTCAAACACCATGCGCTCGGCCAGCTCGGGGGCCACGTATTTTCCGTGGCCCGCCACCTTGCGGATCGCCGCCAGCAGGATGTCGGGCTCGCAGTCCTTGGTGATGTAGCCATCGGCCCCGGCCTTGAGCACGCGCGCCGCAAGGTGCGCCTCGTTGTGCATGCTCAGCACCAGCACCGGCAGGTCGGGTCGGTGCGCCTTGACGCGCTGGATCAGGTCCGCCCCGCTGATGCCCGGCATGTTCAGGTCCAGCAGCAGCAGGTCCATGCCGCCCTCGCGCACCCGCTCCAGCACCTCGGCGCCGTTGACGGCCTCGCCCACCACCGCCAGGTCGGGCATCAGGGCAAAGATCTGCTTCAGGCCGCTGCGCACAATGGCGTGGTCTTCGGCAATCAGTAGTCGAATCATGGCGCTTCCTCCGTTGGTGCGGCATCCAGCGGAATCGTCACGGCCACCACCACCCCCTTACCCGGCGTGCTGACGATGTCCACATGGCCGCCCAGCGCCAGCGCCCGCTCACGCATGCCCAGCAGACCAAAGGACTTGGCCCGTGACACCGCCGTGGGATCAAAGCCCTGCCCATTGTCCTGCACCTCCACTCCCAGCACGCCGCGAGAGCGCCCCAGCGTGACGGTGACGCGCGTGGCCCGGGCGTAGCGCATGGCGTTGGTCAGGGACTCCTGCACGATGCGAAACACCGCCACAGTGCGCGTCTCGTCCAGATCCAGGGTGGCTTCCCGGGTGTGGAACACGCAGTCCATGCCGCTGTGCTGGGCAAACTCGGCGCACAGGCTCTCCAGCGCCGGAATCAATCCCATGTCCAGCGCGGTGGGCCGCAGGTTGGACACCACATTGCGCACACCCTGGATGGCGCGGTCCAGCAGGCCCTTCATCTCCAGCACCTTGGCATTCAGGGCCGGATCCAGGGTGCCAAAACGCATGTCCAGCAGGGACAGGTCCATGCGCAGCGCGGTCAGGATCTGGCCCAGCTCATCATGCGCTTCGCGGGCCAGGTGTTTACGCTCCTCCTCGCGGTCAGCTTCGTTCTGCGCCACCAGGGCGCGCAGCTGCTGGCGGTACTCCGCCAATGCCAGGTCGGCCTTGTGGCGCTCGGTCACGTCGCGCACCACGGCCATCGTCAGTACGCCATACGGGGTTTGCAAGGGGCTGCGGTTGATATCGGCCGGAAATTCGCTGCCGTCGTGGCGCAGGCACGGCAGGCTGCCGCCCACCGCCGGGTGGTGTGGCACCAGCATGCGCACCGGACGGCCGATCAGCTCCTCACGGCGGTAGCCAAACATCTGCTCCGCCCGGCGATTGACGCGCATGATGTCGTCTTGCGCGTCTGACAGGATGATGGCGTCCGGCGCAAACTCCATCACGTCCCGGAACATGCCCTCCAGGCTGCGGCGCTGGCTGTCCAGGGCCAGGTGCATCTTGACCCGCGCCAGCACCACCGGCAGGCTGATGGGCTTGGTCATGTAGTCCGCCGCGCCCAGCGCAAAGCAGCGGGATTCGGCCTCCACATCGTCCCGTCCGGTGACGACGATCACCGGAATCTGCCGGGTGGACTCCATCTCCTTGAGCCGCTGGCACACCGCAAATCCGTCCATGCCGGGCATCATCAGGTCCAGCAGGATCAGCGCCGGCACGGCGGACTGCGCCATCTGCAGCGCCGTCTCGCCGTCGCCGGCGGCACAGACCGCATAACCGGCTGGCTCCAGAATGGCCCGCAACAGCTTGATGTTCTTGGGTCCATCATCGACGACGAGTATCAACGGCTTGGAATCCATGGTGCAGCACAAGAGTTCGGGCGTCC
Source organism: Burkholderiales bacterium (assembly GCA_038327925.1). GTDB lineage: Bacteria > Pseudomonadota > Gammaproteobacteria > Burkholderiales > Burkholderiaceae_C > Allorhodoferax. Next base: position 12,659 of record JBBQLM010000032.1, read on the forward strand.
ATTATCAGGCGGGGCGCGTCGCCAGAACCCGCGCATGGGGCGAGCTATAAAATTCATAGTAATGAAAACCGAACTCACCACCCACGACACGACCCGCATCGACGACACCCGCATCAGCGCGGTGCGGCCCCTGATCACCCCGGCGCTGCTGGAAGAACGACTGCCGGTGCCCGATGCCGCGCAGGCCCTGGTCGAAGCCAGCCGCGCCGCCATCTCCAAAGTGCTGCACGGCCAAGACGACCGGTTGGTCGTGGTCGTGGGGCCCTGCTCCATCCACGACCACGACCAGGCCATGGACTACGCACGGCAACTCAAGGTGCAGGCCGATGCGCTCAAGGACGACCTGCTGGTGGTGATGCGCGTCTACTTCGAAAAGCCCCGTACCACCGTGGGCTGGAAGGGCTACATCAACGACCCGCACCTGGACGACAGCTTTGCCATCAACGAAGGGCTGGAAATGGCCCGAAGGCTGCTGCTCGACGTGCTGGCACTGGGCCTGCCGGTGGGCACGGAATTCCTGGACCTGCTGTCGCCGCAATTCATCAGCGAACTGGTGAGCTGGGGCGCGATTGGCGCACGCACCACCGAGAGCCAGAGCCACCGCCAGTTGGCGTCTGGCCTGTCCTGCCCGGTCGGCTTCAAGAACGGCACCGACGGCGGCATCAAGGTCGCCACCGACGCCATCCAGGCCGCCCAGGCACCGCACGCCTTCATGGGCATGACCAAGATGGGCCAGGCCGCCATTTTTGAGACGCGTGGCAACAACGACTGCCACGTCATCCTGCGCGGCGGCAAGGCGCCCAACTACGCTGCTGCCGACGTGGACGCCGCCTGCGCCCTGCTCAAGGCCGCCGGCCTGCGCGAGCAGGTCATGATCGACGTGAGCCACGCCAACAGCAGCAAGCAGCACGCGCGCCAGATCGTCGTCTCCGGCGAAGTTGCCGAGCAGATTGCCAAGGGTGACCCGCGCATCACCGGCATCATGATCGAGAGCCACCTGCAGGAGGGCCGCCAGGACATCAAACCCGGCACGCCACTCAAGCACGGCGTTTCGGTGACCGATGCCTGCATCAGCATGGAGCAGACGATTCCGGTTCTGCAGCAGCTGGCGGCAGCGGTTAAGGCAAGAAGAGAACGCTAGCCCTCGCAAAACCTGCGTAACACGCTCCTAAACTGATAGCAATGAAACTCTGCATCCTGGACAACGACATCCTGGAAGGCCACCTGGGCGAGACCTATTCCAGCTTTGGCGCGATGTTCATCCGCCTGTTTCGCGGTGTCGGTGTGGACTGGACCATGGAGGTCTTCAACACCCAGCACGGCCAGTACCCGGCTTCCTTTGACGACTATGACGCCGTGCTGCTGACCGGCAGCCGGGCCGACTCCTTCTCGGATGAGCCCTGGGTCGTGGAGTTGCGCAAGCGCGTGACGGAGCTGCTGCGCCAGCAAAAGAAGATGGTCGGTGTGTGCTTTGGCCACCAGCTGATCGCGCTGTGCCTGGGCGCACCGGTGGGCCGCGCACCGCAAGGCTGGGGCGCCGGGCGCATGACCTACGACTGGCACCGCCCGGACCTGCCGCACTCGGCAGACCGCACCCAGATTGCGCTGCTGGCCAGCCATCAGGACCAGGTTTTCGAGGTGCCGACCGGCGCCACGCTGGTGGCCAGCAGCGACTTCTGCCCGGTGGCGGCCTTCACCGTCGGGCACGCGGTGTTCTGCATCCAGCCGCACCCCGAGTTTGAGGAATCCTTAAGCGCCCACCTGATGGACAAGCGCCGCGAATTGCTGGGCGAGGACAAGTACCAAGCCAGCCGCGCCAGCCTGGCCCACGGCCACGAGGGCGAACACATCGCCCGCATGGTGGTGGCCTTCCTGGAAAACCCCGCTCCGCTCAGCGCTGCGGTCTGAGAACTTCCGCCACCGTTTCTGCATCCAGCGAGCGCGCCGCGCCAAAGCCGGCCACCTGCCGCGCGCCCTGCACGGCAATCCCCACAAACATGAAGTCGCCCAGCTCGGTCATAGGCTGGGCGTCGGGAAAGCGCGCCAAGTAGGCATCACGTGCCTGCGACCACTCTGCACTGTCGCGTGGCAACACCGTGGCTAGACCTTCCAGCGTCACCCGCGGCAGCGCATGCACCGGCTCACCCGCCACCTCGGACTGCATCACCAGCAACGACACCTGGGGCGTGGCCTGCAGGTTGCGGCTGTGCGCGGCCAGGCCGCTGACATGGATCACCACCTGGGCCGACGTGGTCTCCACGGCAAATGGCACCATGGACACAAAGGGAAAACCGTCGGCGCCCAGCGTGCCCAGGGCGGCAACACGCTGGCGGGTCAACAGGCTGCGCAGGGCAAGGGTCAGACGGGGTTCATGCGACATGATTCCAATGGTAAGGCCCGTGGTCTATCGCCTGACCGCTACGATGATTCCGCTGGCCCACGACAATTTGGTCATGTGAAAGTCACTGCGTTGTTCAAGAGCAGCAACAAGGTGTCCGACTTTTTCCGCGTGCCCTTCTGGCCAATTGGGCTGGGGCAGCATGTCATCAATGACATACAACCCTGAAGGACTGACCAGCGCCAATGCCTGTTCCAGAAGTCGGTATTTCCCGGACCACGTGTCGGCAAAGATGAAATCGAACTTCTCCCCTTCAAGTGATCGAAGAAACGTATCACCATCGGCGCACACAACAGTCAGTCGCGGGTCCTCTCCGAGATTGTTTCCAAGGATCGAGAGCAAACTTTCGTCGTTATCAACGGTAATGAGGTGCGCCTTTGTATCCATGCCATCTAGTAGCCATGCCGTGGACAAACCGGTACCCGAGCCAAGTTCCAGAAATCGACCACCGGGCTTGGATACTGCCAGGGTACGCAGCAATGAACACGTAAGTGGATCTGACGCCATGGTGAACCCGGCGGCCCGGGTATCGTCCCAAATCGCCTGAATAGACTTAGGTTGGTTAAGGATGGAGTGATCATTCATAGTTCTGAAAGGTAATTCCAATAACAGGGAAAGACCGGCCCCGCAGGCGGTGGGTACGCCCGGGGGTTTGGCTTCGCAATGCGGGCCCTCGTGAGGCCGGCCTGCACAACAGCGGGAGGTGAAAACCGTGTTGCGGGTCCTGCGGTAACAGAGGACTCCAGTGTAGGCCGCGTCACCCGGCAGATGATTGCGTTGTTGCCCACAATATTTTAATTTTTGGCATACTGTGTCCAAATTCAATTGCGTATTGGCATAAACATGAAACTTGACCGCTACGACCAGCAAATCCTGGAAATCCTGCAGCAGGACGGCCGCATCAACAACCAGGACCTAGCCGACCGCATTGGCCTGTCTCCCTCACCCTGCCTGCGCCGCGTGCGCGCGCTGGAGGAGGCCGGTCTGATCATCGGCTACCGCGCGCTGCTGGACGCCAAAAAGCTCGGCCTGACGCTGATGGCGCTGATCCACATCTCCATGGACCTGCACACGCCCGAGCGCTTTGCCAACTTCGAGGCGGCGGTCGGCCAGTTGCCCGAGGTACTGGAGTGCCTTTTGATCACCGGCCAGGACGCCGACTACCAGCTCAAGGTTGCGGTGCGCGACATGGACCACTACCAGGCCCTGCTGCTCGACAAGCTGACCCGCATCGCGGGTGTGACCGGCGTGCACTCCAGCTTTGTGCTGCGCCAGGTGGTCTCCAAGACCGCGCTGGCACTGTCCATCGGCACCGCCTGAAGGCAAAAACAGCATGTGCCTGATCGCCTGGAACTGGCAACCCGGCAGCGCCACCCCGCTGCTGCTGCTGTCCAACCGTGACGAGTTCTATGCCCGAGCCGCCCTGCCCCTGCACTGGTGGGACACTTCGGTGGAGAATCCAGGCACGGCATCGACCGTGCTGGCTGGCAAAGACCTGCAGGCCGGTGGCACCTGGCTGGGCGTGAGCCGCAACGGACGTCTGGCCGCCCTGACCAATGTCCGCAGTGGTGCGCCCCAGCGCACCGATACCCCGTCGCGTGGAGAACTGGTCGCCGCATTCCTGCACAGTGACACCACGGCAGACGACTTCCTGCGGCAACTGGCTGGTCAGGCTCAGGACTACAACCCCTTCAACCTGCTGGTCTGTGATGGCCACCAACTCATGGGTTTGCACAGCCGCACCGCAGAAATTCAGACCCTGCCCGCTGGCGGGGGTGGCGTCTCCAATGCGGCCTTCCACACACCCTGGCCCAAACTCACCCAACTGCGCCAACGGCTCCAGACACAGATCGACCAGGCCCAGACCAGCGCGCAGCAACTGCTGCCCCTGTTGCACGACCGCACGCTGGCTGCCGATGCAAAACTGCCGGATACCGGTGTGTCGCTGGAGCTGGAACGGGCGCTGTCGGCCACCTTCATTGCCACACCGGGCTATGGCACACGGGCCTGCAGTGTGATCACCCTGCACCAGGGCCGGGCCGAGTTCACCGAACAGAGCTTTGGTCCCCAGGGGCTGATAGGCCAACAGCAGCAGGTTTTTGCCTTGGAGAGAAAGCCATTCCAGTCCGGGGCTTGAAGCGCGGCCTGTAGGCTCCATGTCAAGGAGATGGCTCCTCTGTTTCTGTTCTCCCTGGCTTTGCATGCGCTGATTGGCTGGCGCGTGGCCCCCGATCTGGCACCGATAGCCCCCGCGCTCGGCATGGCGCTGTGGTGCATGCTGACGCTCTCGGCCATCCTGCTACCCATGGGGCTACTGGCACGCCGCGTGGCCCAGCCACCACTGTCCGAAGTCCTGACCTGGCTGGGTCTGCTGTGCATGGGCCTGTTCTCGTCCCTGCTGGTGCTGACCGTCCTGCGCGAGGTACTGCTGACAGTGGCCTGGCTGGTGGAATCGCTGTGGAGCGAAGCCGTCTCACTGGCTGCCTTGCGTGCCGACTCGGCGCTGGCTCTGCCCATCGTGGCCGTGCTGGTCAGCGCACTGGGTTTCTGGAATGCCCGGCGCACCGCCACCGTGGTGCAGGTGGACGTGCCCATTGCCAACCTGCCCGAAGCCCTGCAGGGCTTTACCGTGGCACAGATCAGCGACATCCATGTTGGCCCCACCATCAGGACCCATTACCTGCAACGCATCGTGGACCGGGTGAATGGTCTCAAGGCCAACATGGTGGCCATCACCGGTGATCTGGTGGACGGCAGCGTCAAGGAACTGGGCCACCACATCGCACCGCTGGCACAACTGGCCTCCACCCACGGCACCTTTTTTGTGACCGGCAACCACGAGTACTACAGCGGTGCCCATGGCTGGATAGCTGCCCTGCGCCAGCTGGGTGTGCAGGTGCTGATGAACGAGCATGTACTGATCGAACACAGCATCGACGTCCAGGACCCCGAACCCGCCGTGATGGTGATTGCCGGCGTGGCCGATTTTGGCGCCCACCACTTTGACGAGAGCCACCGCAGTGACCCGCACAAGGCCATGGACCAGGCCCCCGACCATGCCGTCTTTAAACTGCTGTTGGCTCACCAGCCCCGCAGTGCCGCCGCTGCGGCCGAAGCCGGCTTTGACTTGCAGCTATCCGGCCACACCCACGGCGGCCAGTTCTGGCCCTGGAACCACTTTGTGCGCTTTCAGCAACCGTTCACCGCAGGGCTGCACAAGCTGCGCAACCTGTGGGTCTACACCAGCCGGGGCACCGGCTACTGGGGTCCGCCGAAACGCTTTGGCGCGCCGTCCGAGATCACACATCTGCGGCTGGTACGGGCGTAAAGCTCTTATCTATTTTCGGGCAGCTCGATCTTCACTTCCAGGACTTCGAGGTTGTCCTGGCGTTCCAGGTGCACCTTGATGTCGTTCTGGTTGATCTTGATGTATTTGCTGATCACGGCCACCAGTTCGGCCTGCAGCGCCGGCAGGTAGTCGGGTTCGGCGGCATTGCGACCACTGCGCTCGTGCGCCAGGATGATCTGCAGCCGTTCTTTGGCCACGCTGGCGGTCTTTTTCTTCTCGCCCAGCAGGAAAGACAGGAACGATGCCATGGCTTATTTCCCTCCGAACAGACGCTTGAGCAAGCCCTGCTTGGGGGCTTCGGTGAAGCGCATGGGTTTGTCGGTTCCCAGGAAGCGGTCAATCACATCCTTGTAGGCCTCCGACACATCACTGCCCTGCATGTGCACTGCGGGAACACCCTGGTTGGACGCCTGCAGCACCGATTCGCTTTCGGGAATCACGCCAATCAGCTTGATGCGCAGGATGTCCTGGATGTCTTCCAGCGACAGCATCTGGCCCTGGTCCACGCGAGCCGGGTTGTAGCGGGTGATCAGCAGGTGTTCCTTGATCGGTTCTCCACCTTCCATGGCACGCTTGGTCTTGCTGGCCAGCATGCCCAGAATGCGGTCCGAGTCGCGCACCGAAGACACTTCCGGGTTGGTCACCACCAGTGCCTCGTCGGCAAAATGCATGGCCATCAGGGCACCGGTCTCGATGCCGGCCGGTGAATCACAGACGATGTATTCGAAGTCCATGGCGGCCAGGTCGGTCAGCACCTTTTCCACACCCTCCTGCGTCAGGGCATCCTTGTCGCGGGTTTGCGAGGCGGCCAGCACGTAGAGGTTGTCGCACTGCTTGTCCTTGATCAGGGCCTGGTTGAGGTTGGCCTCGCCCTGGATGACGTTGATCAGGTCATACACCACGCGGCGCTCGCAGCCCATGATCAGGTCCAGGTTGCGCAGGCCCACATCGAAGTCGATGACCGCGGTCTTGTGCCCACGCAGAGCCAGGCCGGTTGCAAAACTGGCACTGGTGGTGGTCTTGCCCACACCACCCTTGCCCGAGGTCACCACAATGATTTTTGCCATAGTCTTGTTTGCTTCCCAATGAAATGTCGTTACACGGTCCGGCCGCAATGCCTCATGCGTTCAAGGCCTCAATGATCAATTTTTCCTGCCCGTCGTTACTCAGCCGAACCTGGGCTGCCTTGCCTTGCACATTGGGTGCCAGTGCGTTTTCGCTGGTGCGGTAAATGCCGGCAATCGAAACCAGCTCGGGCTCAAGGCACAGCGAAAAGATACGCGCATCGGTGTTGCCGCGGGCACCCGCCATGGCCTTGCCACGCAGCGGCGCATAGACGTGGATATTGCCATCGGCCACCACCTCCGCACCCTGATTGACCATGGCCAGCACCACCAGGTCGCAGCCACGGGCATAGACCTTTTGCCCCGAGCGCAGCGGTTTGTCCACGATCATGGTCCCTGGCCCCGGAATTTCGCGGATCACCTCGTGCACGACGTCACGAACCACTTCGTGCACTGCCACTGGCTCGGTGATCTCTGTCGCGATAGCTCGCGGCCGGTGCACTTCCATCGGCGCTTCCACCAGCCCGACGGCCAGCGCCGCTGCCGTGGCTTCTGGGCTGGCACCCCGCACCGCGACCGGCACCAGGCTGCACGCGCGCAGGACCTTGAGCAAGGGAACCAGATCGAAAACAGGTGTTTCGGGGTTCAGGTGCGAGAAATCGACGACCAGTGCATCGTGGTCAAAAAAGTCCGGGCTTTCGCCCTGCGAACCAAATTGGGCCAACAGTTCTTCGCTTATCACATTCACGTCGTTGGACTTCAGCAAAAGCGCTACCAGTGGCAACTGGGCGCTTTTGATTTCGAAGGATGCAGGCACTTGGCCTACACGATGACCCGCGGAGGAAACAGACATGAGGGAAAAATTTACTGGAACGTGCCGTGAAAACGTGGAGGGCTTGAGCCGAAGTCGGCGAATCTTACTTGATTGACGGGGCCAAATCCGACCCCAGCCCAGCTTCTTTTCCAGAGCCCGCCAACGCACCACACCAGCATGGGGAAAACTTATATTTTTGCGCGCGGCTTGTTCTCTCCTATTGTCTTACTACTCTATTTAAAAGGTAGTAGTAGTAGATAAGGATCGCTGTTCTGTGTGCACAAGCCACTTTTCTTCTTATAAATCATGGACTTGCGTACGGTTAACCCCTGTGGGCGACCCCGCTTCGGAAGGCGCTCGCTGATCTGAACAACTTTTGGGTTTTGTTCTGGCCTGTGGATAAGCAGGGGCTTATGCCGGAACTATCCACAGCTTTGTGCTTTGACAGATCGCAGCAACGGGGGTGTAGAGTTCAGCCCATGAAACTGATTCTGCGTATTGCGGGTGTGTTGTTGTTGGCCTGTGCGGTCTTTCTGGTCGCCGGCATCCTGGCAACCTGGGCGCCGGATCGCTCGGTTGCACAGTTGTCCGCCCGCTGGGCGCAGCCGCCTTCCCAGTTCATTGCGGTCAACGGCATGCAGGTTCATCTGCGGGACGAGGGTCCGCGCAACGACGCGCTGCCGATTGTTCTACTGCACGGAACCTCGGCCAGCCTGCACACCTGGGATGGCTGGGCCGATAGCCTGAAGGATCAGCGCCGGGTCATTCGTTTTGATCTGCCGGCCTTTGGTTTGACCGGACCCGATCCACACAATGACTATTCGATTGCCGCCTATGTGCGCTTTGTGGGCGCTGTGATGGACCAGTTGGGCGTGCAGCAGTTTGTGCTGGCTGGCAACTCACTGGGTGGGCAAATCGCCTGGGGCACCGCGCTGGCAATGCCACAGCGCGTGCGCCAGCTGGTGCTGGTGGATGCAGCCGGCTACCCGCTGCAGCCCACCTCCGTGCCGATTGGTTTTCGCATCGCCCGCATGCCTGGCCTGCGAGGATTGATGGAGCATGTGCTACCGCGTGGTGTGGTCGACAGCAGCGTGCGCAATGTGTATGGTGACCCGACCCGGGTGACACCTGAACTGGTGGACCGCTACTATGAACTGACATTGCGTGCCGGCAACCGCCAGGCGCTGGCCTACCGGTTGAACCAGCGGCTCAGCGGCGAGGAAGACACGATCCGGCAATTGAAGTTGCCAACGCTGATTTTGTGGGGCGCAAAAGACCAGTTGATTCCGCCCGACAATGGTCAGCGCTTTGCGGCCGATATCCAAGGCTCCAAGCTGGTGGTGTTTGAAAGATTGGGTCATGTGCCCCACGAGGAAGATCCACAACAGACAGTGGCGTCTCTCAAGGCTTTCCTGGCGCTGCGTTGAGTGGGCTGGGCGCAGCCAGGCGATTAGTGGTCAAATAGGGCATTAGCCCTCGTGAATATTGCGTAGTCAGCTATTTATTTTATAGCAGGTGATTGGGTATGAGTGAAAAAAAACCATTTGAAATTGCGCGCGAAACGCTCAAGCAGCTGACAGCCCAGAAGCTGCTTCCCACACCTGCCAACTACCTGGCCATCTACAACGAGATTGCCGGCATTTCCTCCGTAACCCCGTTCCCTGCCGACACCTTGCGCGACATTGCCAAGGCCTTGCCGGTCAAGACACCGGGACAGCAAAAGCAGCGTGGCCTGTTGGAGTATGCGATTGACCGCCTGAACTGGGATGGCGTCAAGACGGCCCTGGTGGCCTATGGCAGTTTTTCGCCCCTGACGGGGACGGATGAGACGGCAGCGCCGGCCGTACCCAAGACCGGGCTGAATGCCACGGCGCCGGCCCTGACAACCGAATTCCTGGGGCAGATGGGCCGGCTCATCGAGTACACCCAACCCGCGCTGGGCAACGACGATGAACGTTTTGCCGAATTGACCAAGACGTTGACCGCGGCATTGCGGCAAGCCGGTGGCGATGTGGTGGCGCTCAAGAGCATGCTGCTGGGTTACACCGACAGGGTGTCGTTTGTCGCTGAAGACCAAGCCGAGATCAAGAAGACCCTGCTCAAGCTGTTGCACCTGGTGTTTGAGAACATTGCCGAACTGAGCCTGGACGAACAGTGGCTCAAGGGTCAGATGGACGCGCTGATGGACGCCTCCACCCCGCCCCTGACGCTGCGCCGCCTCGATGATGTGGAACGGCGCCTGAAGGACGTCATCTTCAAGCAGAAGGATGCCAAGGAACGCGCGCTGAAGGCCCAGAACGAAATGCGCCAGATGCTGGCCCTGTTCATCGACCGCCTGTCGGACATGGCCAAATCGACCGGAACCTTTCACGAAAAACTGGAAGTCAATGCCCGTCAAATCGAGCAGGCCAAGACGATTGAAGAGATCGCACCGCTTCTCAAGGAAGTGGTCAGTGCCACCCGTTCCATGGCCAGCCAGACACTGACCTCCAGCGAAGAGTTGCAGAGCATGCGCGAGCGCGTCAACCAGACGGATGCCGAGCTGGCCAAGCTGCACCAGGAACTGGACCGGGTGAGCCTCCAGGCGCGCCACGATCCGCTGACCGGGGCGCTCAACCGCAAGGGCCTGGAAGAGGCTGTGCAGCGCGAGATTTCCAGCGTGCGGCGCAAGGACACACCGCTGTGCATGGCTTTGCTGGACATCGACAACTTCAAAAAGCTCAATGACACCCTGGGCCATGCCACCGGCGATGAGGCATTGACCCACTTGGCCACGGTGGCGCGCGAGTGCATGCGCCCGCAGGACACACTGGCACGCTACGGCGGCGAGGAATTTGTGATCCTGCTGCCCGATACCCCGCTGGACAGGGGCATTGAAGCCATGACCCGGCTACAGCGTGAACTAACCAAGAAGTTTTTCCTGGCCGGAACCGAGAAGGTGCTGATCACCTTCAGCGCCGGTGTGGCGCAGCTAGCGCCCGATGAAACCGGGGCCGACGCCATCAAGCGCGCCGACAAGGCCATGTACCTGGCCAAGCGTGCCGGCAAGAACCGCGTTCTGGGTGCCTGAACGCCCAAGTCACTTCCCAAACAAACAAGGAAACAACACCATGGTGTATCTGCTGGCTGGACTGATTCTGTTTCTGGGCGTGCACTCGGTGCGCATCGTCGCCGACGGTTGGCGCACCCGCATTCGTGCCCAGGTGGGCGAAGGGGCCTACAAGGGTCTGTATTCCCTGCTGTCCCTGTTGGGATTTGGTCTGATCATTTATGGATTCAGCCTGGCGCGGGAGAACCCCGTCATGCTGTGGATGCCACCGCTTGGCATGCGCCACGCGGCCTCGTTGCTGACGCTGGTGGCCTTCATCCTGCTGGCGGCTGCCTACGTGCCGCGCAACGGCATCAAGGCCCGTGTGCACCACCCCATGGTGCTGGGCGTCAAAGCCTGGGCCCTGGCGCATTTGCTGGCCAATGGCAGTGTGGCGCATGGGGTGCTGTTTGGCGCATTTCTCGCCTGGGGTGTGCTGGACTTCATCTCCGCGCGCCGACGTGACCGGGCTGCGGGCACGCAATATCTAGCTGGCACCGTTTCGGCGACTGTCGTCACGGTGCTGGTGGGTGTGATCGCCTGGGCTGGCTTTGCCTTCAAGCTGCACGGTTGGCTGATTGGGATTCGGCCGTTTGGGTAACGTCAACGCAGATTCAGTGCCGCCGGGCCGCCCCCAGGCGTGGAGGCCTTACTTCTCCAGGTACCACTGCAGGATACCCTTGGCCACAAAGCCAACCATGCCAAAGGCCAGGCCCAAAAAGATCACAAAGGTGCCGAATTTGCCGGCCTTGGACTCCCACGCCAGGTGGCCGATGATGAACAGCATGTAGAGCATGAACGCACCCACGCCGAAGGTGAGGCCAAAGCTTGCGATCTGTTCTTCCGTGTAACCAAACATTCAAACGTTCCGTATCCGTTGGGTGCTCAGGGCACCGGTTCGCGCGCGGGCAGGTTGCTGGCATCCACCAAGTCGCGGTAGGCATGCCAGCTGGCATGGCCCAGCATGGGTATCACTGCGATCAGGCCCAAAAACAGCGAGCCCAGTCCCAGCAGGGTAAACAGCATGATCAGGGCCGCCCAGAATCCCATGGGAATCGGGTTGGCTAGCACCACCTGCCAGCTGGTCAGCACCGCCTGCATCAGCGTGACGCGCCGGTCCAGCAGCAACTGCATGGAGACCACGCTGGAGGCAAACAGCGGTGCCGCCAGGATGCCACCCAGTGCCAGCCAGAGTTCAAACAGCCAGCTGTCCGGTGCCAGCACCACGTGGTGCACAAAGTCCAGCGGACTGAGGATGGGGGCCGGTGCCAGCAAAGTGATCAGGGCGGCGGATGTTACCACCCAGCCGGTGGCAGCCAGTGCCAGCAGGGCGCCGAACTGCACCATGCACCAATATTCATTGCCCCATTTGTTGAAATTGTTGTTCTGCCAGTTTAGCCAGGTCTTCAGGACCACACCGAATCCGGCCTTTTCGCCGCGCTCCAGTGTGCGGCTTAGCGCATACAGGCTGGTGGCCAGCACCGGGGCAATCACCAGGAACCCCGAGAGTGCCCCGGCCAGCAGCCAGAAGTGCTGGCGCGCGATGGCGACGATGACCGCGCCCACGCAGGCCAGCACCAGCCCGTGGGCGAAACTGACCCAGCCGACGCGTGCCATGTCCCGCCAGGCGTAGACCAGCCAGACCAATGGGCGCTGTAACGAAATCGTGTGCACAGTGGGGAGTGGGACGTTGGGTAGAGACATGGCGTTGAAGCGCCGAGCGGCGCAGTGTAGTTCTGCAAACACTATAGTCGTTTGACATCGATCAAACGATACGGAAAAACCTTTAGCCCACAGCCATAATGGGCATCTTTTTTGCTGCGACTGGAGAAACTGTATGCCGCGTCCGATACTTGATGAGTCCCGCATCCACCCCGCCATCCGTGAGCGGGTGGAAACTCACCAGCAGGCCATCGTGAAGGAAGTGCAGTCCGCCGTGGCCAAGCATCCGGTGGTGGTGGTGGGAATGGGGCTGAACCCCTTCCCGAAGAAGGCGCGCAAACTGCTGGACGGCGCCGGTGTCACCTACCAGTACCTGGAGTACGGCAACTACCTCAACCAGTGGCGCGAGCGCAATGCGCTGAAACTGTGGACCGGCTGGCCCACGTTCCCCATGGTGTTTGTGAAGGGCACCCTGGTCGGGGGTGCCAATGATGTGCAGAAGCTGATTGCCAGCGGCGAGTTGAAGACGCTGCTGGCCTGAGCCTACTTGGTGGCAGCGGGGCCAGCACCCTTGCCACCGGGGCCGCGGCGTTCCCCATAGTGGTGGCCCATGCGGGCGTGCTCGGTGTCAAACACCTTTTTCTGGTCGGCGTTGAGCGATGCGTAGAAGGTCTTGATGGCATCCTCACGCTTGTCCATGGCGCTGTTCATGGCGGTCATGTGTTCGGTACGCAGGGCGCGCATCTTGTCAATGCGCTCGGGCGTTGTCAGCTTGTCCAGCTCGGCACGGTCCGGGCGTTTTTGACCCATTTGGGCTGGCGGCTTCATCGCGGCGGTAAAGGTGGTCCAGGCGCCATCCTGTTCTGCCGTGAGCTTGAGCTTGGCCTTCAGCGCATCGTGGCGTTTGGCCATCATGGCTTCCATCCTGGCGGGGTCCCGGCGACCCTGCATGCCCATGGGGCCACCGCGTTGCATGGTGCCACTAGCGCCCATCATGGGGGAGCGCGCGGAGTCCGGACCCATGGGTTGCGCGAAGGCGGTAAAACCGGCGCTGGCCAGCAGGCCGGCGAGGAGGAGAGATTGGATACGGGATTGCATGGTGACTTCCTTTTTTGCTAGGGTCTGATGCGGACATCGCAATCAGGCGCAGGGTCAGTGTGCGAGCCCCATGTATCCCCTGCATTGCGCCAGGAAAAGACTTTGTAAAGTTGGCTGGAAAGACGGGGCCGCGCAGCGTTGACAATACAGTCCTCGGGCAAAACCCGCAAATAGATTAAAGGCAATCACGTGTTCAAGAATTTGATGATCTACCGTCTGGTGTCGGGCTGGCCGGCCACGGTTGAGCCCCTGGAAGAGGCTCTGGAAAAGAACCCGTTTGTGGAATGTGGCGCGTCGCAGGAAAAATCGGTTGGCTGGGCGGAGCCGCGTGGCCATGCCCATGGTCCGCTGGTCGAGGTGGTGGGTGGCCAGTGGCTGCTCAAGCTCATGATGGAGGTGAAGGTGGTGCCGGGCTCCGTGGTCAAGCGCAAGGTGCAGGATCAGGTGGACCACATCGAGGCCAGCACCGGGCGCAAGCCGGGCAAGAAGGAAAAACGCGAGATCAGCGACGAGGTGCGCCTGTCCCTGATGCCCATGGCCTTCAGCAAGCAGTCCAGCGTTCAGGTCTGGGTGGACCCCGCCGCTGGCATGCTGCTTACCGATGCCGGTAGCCAGGCCAAGGCCGATGAGGTCATGACCTGTCTGATCAAGGCGGTTGATGGACTGGTGGTGCAACTGGTCAACACCCAGACCTCACCGGCCGCCGCCATGGCGCAGTGGTTGTCCACCAAGGAGCCGCCATCTGATTTCAGCGTGGACCGTGAATGCGAACTCAAGGCCGCCGACGAATCGCGCGCCGTGGTGCGCTACACCCGCCACGCGCTGGACACCGACGAGGTCAGCCAGCACATCGCGATGGGCAAGGTGCCGACTCGCCTGGCATTGACCTGGAGCGATCGCGTGTCCTTTGTACTGACCGAGTCACTGCAAATCAAGAAAGTGGCGTTCCTGGAAAGCGTGTTTGAAGGCACGCCGTCCAGTCCGGCCGACGGCAAGGATGACAACTTTGACGCCGATGTGGCGATTGCCACCGGCGAGTTGCGCAAGCTGATTCCCGATCTGCTGGAAGCACTGGGCGGCGAGGCCGTGCTCGCCTAATCCCAGTGGCGTTGGTAGCCACGACCATAGTCGCGGGCTGGCGGTGCGTAGCGCAATTCGCGCCCGTCACGGCGATCATCCCGTCGACCGTAGTGGTGGTCATGGCCATGGTCATGGCGGCGGGGCGGCTGCCAGTGCTGCACCCGGTAGGGCGGCGGCTGCCACACCACTGCTGGGGGTGGCGAGTAGATGCGGGATTGGTAGCTTGGGTAGGACGGATAGGCACCATAGACCGGCACGGCTGGAGTCATCACCATCGCGCGGGGCGCGTTGTGGTGCCCCTGGGCGATGCTGGCACCGACCAGTCCACCGGCGCCGGCGCCCACCAGGGCCCCATTGCGTCCGCCCACCGACTGGCCAATGGCTGCACCGGCTGCTGCGCCCACGCCAGCACCCAGCACGGTATGAAAGTCATCGGCCTGGCTGGGAGACGACAGCGTTGCCAAGCCGCCAGCCAGCAGTGCCAGACAGGCCCACTTGCTGCGCAACAAGGCGGCCAGCGGGGACCCGGGTGACGAAGAAGCAGAGAGTTGATCGGTGTGCATGGCAGTAGTGGGCCAAAGCCCGTACCGCTAGACGTAGCGGCTTGTCACACTCTAACGCTCGAACCCGGCTGGCGATGACGCCGGTAACAAGCTTTTACAAAATGCAAAAGAGGGCTGTAGCCCTCGTGAAATCTACCTCATTAGCTATAAAAATAATAGCTAATTCAGGCAGGTTACTTTTTCATCGAACAGGTGCTGAAGCCAAAAATGGCATACGGCGGGCACCAGCCGATGGCACCCGTGGCCAAAGGCACCACGCCCAGCCAGCCCCAAGCACCGATATTGCCGGTCAGGGTCAGGCCGATCAGGACCACTCCAATGGCGATGCGGGCAATGCGGTCCATGCCGCCGACGTTGAGTTTCATGGCTTCTTCCTTGGGTGAGTGGTAATGGGCGTATTGGACGCCTTTGCAGCCTCCCGGGTCTGTGACTTGCGTCACACAGGCCACGGCACTGGCCTAGCGGCGGATGAAGTCGATGACGATGGCGCCGGGTTCGCGGTGCAGGTACTCGATGTCCAGCGTTGCGCCGTAGCGGGCCTGCAATTGGTTCAAGAGCGGCAGCGGATCGTGGTCGTTGACAAAGCGCATGGTCTCACCGGGGGTGAGCGCATCCAGCGCACCAAAGATGGCAGCGTGGCGAAAGCGCTTGGCCACACCGCGCGCGTCAAAGGGGTAGGTGGCGTCGGCGCTGGTGTGGTTGCAGGCTTGGGTCATGGTGGGGTCTTTCTGGTTGAAATCATTGAAGGCCGGTAAAGAGGTGTCGCGCGTTCACAGGCGCGGGCGGATCAACATGGGTGCAAAGCGCCACAGGTACAGCGCCAAAGCGGCAATCCAGGCGGCACCTGCTGCATGCAGAATCGGGGCGCTGGCCGCCGGTGCGGCGATGGCGGCCAGGCGCAGGGCCACGGCCAGCAGTATCAGCCAGTAGCTGGCGCGCATGCTGGCGTCGGTTGCCAACGCACGGCCCAGGTGGCCCAGTGCGGTGCGCGTCACCATGCCGATGATCAGCACCGAGAAGCCGGCCATGGCGATCACATGCACCGGCAATATGCGGGGTAGATCGACGCCCGCGCTCAGCAGCGCAGCAGTCAGCAAACCGGTGCCAACGCCAGCGTAGCCAACATACAGAATCCACAACAGCGGGTTGTGGCGCACCGCCAGCGGCTTCCAGCTCAGCACCTGGACCAGGGCCAGGATGCCAGCCGTAGCCAGCGCCACGGCGCCCACCATGGGCCAGCCCAGCAGCAGGCACAGGGCGCCCACGGCACAGGCGCCCAGTTGCACCTGGCCGGAGGTGGTGTGCTTGGGGATATCCAGGCCCGGCACCGCACGCATCGCAAAAAACGGAATCACGCGCCGCCCGATCAAGAGTGCAATCAGCGCCATCACGACCATGGCGGCATTGAAGCGCTGCATCAGCAGCAGGTAGTCGCCGCCGCGCGCGGCCAGCAGGTACAGCGCATCGCCCAGGCCCAGTCCGACGAGCAGCCACGGCACGGCGTAGTTGCGGGTGTTTTTTGAAACGTAGACGGCGCGCATCATGGCCATGGCCGCCAGCAGAAAGAAGCCCAGTTCGCAGACGGCAGCAATCCAGAATGCCGTCTGGCTGTTGACCAGGTAGCCCAGGCGTGCCACCAGCCACAGCACACAGACGGCACCCAGGGCGCGGCCCTGCAGCGGGTTGATACCGGTCCAACTGGTACCGGCCGTCATCAGAAAGCCGACGGCAATGGTGGCAATAAAGCCCCACAGCATTTCATGGGCGTGCCAGGCGATGCCCTGCAGCGGGCCGGTCAGCGCCATGGGGGCGTAGATCCACACGGCAATCGCCACCAGCGCCCAGGCGATGCCGCCCAGGTACAGCGGGCGAAAGCCCATCTCCAGGAACGCCTTCAGATTGGGGGGGCCGCCGTTGGGGTTGGCCGGCTCCTCCAGCTGGAGCAGGTTTTGCGGTTTGCGCAGTTTGGGTGTGGACATAGCGACGCTATAAAGTGCATGTAATGTGCATCTTAAAGGCGAAGCATGCTTCGTGTCAAGGTTGGGTGGCGCTCAGAGAGCCGGTGCGGCGGCAATGGCGCGCAGTGCGGCGCTATTGCGAATCTGGATGCGCTCGCGCGACAGTTCCACAATGCCGTCACGCTCAAAGCGGCGCAGCAGGCGTGAAACCATTTCGCGCACCGTGCCCAGCTCGTCGGCCAGATCCTGGTGCGTCAATGCGAGATCGTTGCCGCGGCCCAGCAGCGCGGCGGCCAAGCGTTGGTCCAAGCGCTGAAAGGCCACGGCGTCAATCAGCCCGGTCAGATCAACCATGCGCTCGGCAAACAGGCCCAGCACCTCGTCGCGAAAGGCCGGCGTCTCCAGCCAATGGGCAAATACCGGTGGAGGAATCAGCAGCAGCGTGGTCGGTTTGGTGGCAATGGCGTGGGCAGAGAGGGGCTGGCTGCGAAACAGGCTGGCGCTGGAGGCCAGGCACAACTCCCCGGGCACCACACGGTACAACTCCAGCGAGCGGCCGTCGCTGGAATGGCGCGAAACCTTGACCTCACCGTCCAGCACCAAGGGAAAGCCTTGGCAAGGCGAGTGTTCGTCAAACAGCACGGTGCCAACCGGCACGGTCATTGGCCCCGCAGAGCCCCCCAGGGACGCCAGGGATGGCACGACGGTGGAAAGGGCCGGATACAGCGCGCAGGGATCGATCATGGGCGCAGTGTAGCGGCCGTCGGTTCAGTGGCAGCAGGCGCTGCTCTGGCCGGCCAGGTCGTCCAGGATCGGGCAATTGGGACGCGCGTCGCCATGGCAGTGGTGCAGCAGGTCCTGCAGCGAGCGCTGCATGGCCTGCATGGCAGCAATGCGCGCGTTCAGTTCGTCCATGTGCTTTTGCGCAATCCGTTTCACGCTGGCACTGGCGCGGCTGCGGTTCTGCCACAGGTTGACCAGCTCGGCGATCTCAGCCATGGAGAAGCCCAGATCCCGGCTGCGCTTGATGAAGCGCAGCGTGTGCACATCGGCCGGTGTGTACTGGCGGTAGCCGCTGTCCGTGCGGGTCACCGCGCCCAGCAGGCCCAGCGACTCGTAGTGGCGCAGCATCTTGGCCGACACACCGGAGCGCCGGGCGGCCTCACCGATGTTGACAGCAGGTCCGGTGCCAGCCTTATCAGGCCGCGACGGCATAGCCTTCCTCGACAATGGCCTGGGCGAGCGTCTCGCGCGGCTGGGTGGACTCCACCTGCACGCGGTTTTGTGCGCGGTCGATGACGACCTGGGCCTGCGGATCGACTTGCTGCAGGGCTTGGATGACGGCTCGCTCGCAATGGCCGCAGGTCATGCCGGTAACGGTAAAGGTCTGGTTCATGGTGTTTCCTTGTGTGAAATGGATCAGGAGAGCTAGTTTGAACCTTACCATGGTGGGAGAGTCAAGTCCCTGATGGCAACACAGGTAGGGGCTTGACCTTTCCATGGGTGGAAGGTTTAGGCTACACCCATGAACACCATCAACACCCCTCCCTCTTCTGCCGACGCCACGCTGGACATTGGCATTGGCGGCATGACCTGTGCCTCCTGTGTCGGTCGTGTGGAACGCGCCCTCAACAAGGTGCCCGGTGTGCACAGCGCCAGCGTCAACCTGGCCACCGAGTCAGCCCGCATCGTCTACGCGGGCGACGCACAGATGCAGGCCCGCCTGAAGCGTGCGGTGCGCGATGCCGGCTATGAGCCACGCAGCCCGGCCGAAGTGGACGCGCTGGAGTCGGTCTCGCCGTGGGCCGGCTTCGCGCCGGTGGCCTGGGGAGCGCTGTTGTCGGCACCCCTGGCCCTGCCCATGGTCGGTGACTGGCTGGGTCTGCACTGGATGCTGCCGGCCTGGTTGCAGTTCGTGCTGGCCACACCGGTGCAGTTCATCCTCGGGGCGCGCTTCTACAAGGCCGGCTGGCATGCGGTGTTGGCGCGCAGCGGCAATATGGACCTGCTGGTGTCCATCGGCACCACGGCGGGCTGGGCGCTGTCGGTCTGGCTGTGGCTCAGTGCCCCGGCCGGTTCGATGGTGCATCTGTACTTTGAAGGCTCCGCCGTTGTGATCACCCTGGTGCTGCTGGGCAAGTGGTTGGAGGCCCGCGCCAAGCGACAGACCACGGCCGCCATTCGCGCCCTGCACGCGTTGCGCCCGGATGTGGCGCACCTGCTCAAGGGCGCGGTGAACGGCGTAGCGCAGGGCCGCCCCAAGCAAGCCGCGGCCCCCTTGGGGGGCAGCGAATCACACGCAGTGGATGAGCGTGGGGGCGTTACCGTGGACGTGCCGGTGGCTGAGGTGCTGGTGGGCGACCGCATCGTCGTCAAGCCAGGCGAGCGCTTCCCGGTGGACGGCACCTTGACCGAGGGCGAGACCCAGGTTGACGAATCCATGCTCACCGGCGAGCCCTTGCCCGTACGCAAGGATGCGGGCGACAAGCTTACCGGTGGCTCAATTAATGGTGAGGGCCGTGTCGTGCTGCAGGTCACGGCCGTGGGAGTGGACACGGTGCTGTCGCGCATCATCCGCCTGGTCGAAGACGCGCAGGCCGCCAAGGCGCCGATCCAGCGTCTGGTGGACCAGGTCAGCGCCGTGTTTGTGCCGGTGGTGCTGGTGCTGGCCCTGCTCACGTTGCTGGGTTGGTGGTTCAGCGGCGCCAGTTTCGAGACCGCAGTGATCTACGCCGTGGCCGTGCTGGTCATCGCCTGCCCCTGCGCGCTGGGGCTGGCCACACCGGCAGCCATCATGGCGGGAACCGGCGTGGCGGCCCAGCACGGCATCCTGATCAAGGACGCCCAGGCGCTGGAATTGGCGCATAAGGTGGATGTGGTTGCCTTCGACAAGACCGGTACGCTGACGCTGGGCCGGCCCCGTCTGAACGCGCTGGTGGTTCCCCCCGATGCCCCCATGGACCTTGATGCGGCACTGCGCACCTGCGCTAGCCTGCAAAGTGGCAGTGAACACCCGCTGGCGCGCGCCGTGTTGGCTGCTGCCGCGGAGAAGGGCATCGCCATAACCGCCCCCGAATCCCTGCGTGCCGTGCCCGGCCGGGGCAGCGAGGGCGTGGTCGGCACCACCACCTACTGCATGGGCAGCCTGCGCTGGATGGCCGAGCTGGGCGTAGACCTGGGGTCGCTGGCGGACCAATCCGCGGCCCTGCAGGCCGATGGCGCCACCGTGTCGGCCCTGGCCGAGCGTGGCTCCGATGGGGTGCTGACGCTGCGCGCCCTGCTGGCCTTTGGTGATGAGCCCAAACCCGGCGCCCAGGCCGCGCTGGCCGCGCTGCGCACCCGTGGCATCAAGACCGTGATGATTTCCGGCGACAACCGCGGCGCCGCCGAGGCCATGGCGCGCCGCCTGGGCCTGCGCCCCGAAGAAGGCGAGGTCATGGCCGAGGTGCTGCCGGGCGACAAGGCGGCACTGGTGGCGGGCCTGAAGGAAGGTGGCCATGTCGTGGCGATGGTGGGGGACGGCGTCAACGATGCGCCGGCGCTGGCGGCTGCTGACGTGGGCCTGGCGATGGGCAATGGCACGGATGTGGCCATGCACGCCGCCGGCATCACGCTGATGCGTGGTGATCTGGACCTGGTGGCCGCGGCGTTGGACATCTCGGACCGCACGGTGGCCAAGATCCGGCAGAACCTGTTCTGGGCCTTCTTCTACAACGTGGCCGGCATTCCGCTGGCGGCACTGGGCTACCTGAACCCGGTCGTGGCCGGGGCGGCCATGGCATTGAGTTCGGTCAGCGTGATGGCGAACGCGCTGTTGCTCAAGCGCTGGAAACCCAAGGTGTGAACGGGATGATGGTCGGCACCACGGCCATACCGTGAAAACCACCATTCCTCGCGCCGTCCTGCAGTCTGTCGCAAGCCGCTGGAATCCGGTGGGTCACGCTCCTACAGTTCGCTCATCGGGTCGTCGTGACCCGCCAACCGGAGCCACACCATGCCGTCATCCTTTGCCACCCACCAGCGTTTTAGCATCGCCGGCTTCGCCTTCGCCGCCGCCATGACGCTGGCGCTCAATGGCACCCTGCTCATGGGCTTTGACCAGATTGCCGCCCGGGGTGACCACAGCCAACCCCAGGCCACCCGTCTGGCCAAGACCACTCCGGTGCTCCCCAGCGTGACGCTGGCCCCGGTGGTGGTGACCCAGCGCCGTGCCTGATCCGGCTGATTGATCCTTCATCCCGGGAGCCTGCCTTGAAAAGTTTTCTGAAAGACAACCGCGGCTTCATCGCCTTTCTGGTCTGTTTTGGTTTCTTCCGCTTGGCGATCGCCGACTGGAACCCCATTCCTTCGGGGTCGATGCGCCCGACGCTGGTCGAGGGCGATGTGGTGCTGGTGAACCGCCTGGCCTATGACTTCAAGCTGCCGCTCAGCGACGTGTCCGTGCTGGAGATGGGCACACCACAGCGTGGCGATGTCATCACGTTTTCCTCACCCAAGGACGGAACGCGCCTGATCAAGCGCCTGGTGGCCGTGCCCGGTGATGTGGTGGAACTGCATGACGAGGTGCTGACCATCAACGGGGAGCGTGCCGCATACGATGGCATGCGCGCCACCACCGAGCCGCTGGAGCACGGTGCATCGACCGCCGCTTTGCAGGCCACCGAGCGCCTTGGCGCCAGCACCCGCACGGTGCAGTTTCTGCCGGATGTTCCCGCTGTGCGCAACTTTGGTCCCATCACGGTTCCGAAAGACCACTTTTTCTTCCTGGGCGACAACCGGGACAACAGCGCCGATTCGCGCTTCTTCGGCATGGTGCCGCGTCACCTGCTGATTGGCCGAGCCCACCACATCGTTGTGTCGGCCAATATCCAGGGCGACTGGCTGCCGCGCCTGGAGCGCACGGCACAGCGCATCCAGTGATCTCTAGCGGTTAGAGGGCCGGTTGCAGGGGCTTCAGGAAGCCTTCCAGGCTGGCCCGTTGGGCCACGCGGTAGCTGGCGCACAGGCGCACCGTTTCCAAAGACTGTTCGAGCGATTTGGCCATGCCGTCAATGCGACTCAGCCAGGGCGTGAACAGGGCTTCCATCTTGTCGGCCTGTTGCTGTGTGCAGGCGCCAGAAAACATTTGCGGGATGCGCGCCACCATCTCGGTCGGCAGCGTGTCCGACAGCTCGGCGAAGTGGCGGTCCATGAACTGGAACAGCGGTTCCTGCACCACGTCCGTGTGGCCTCGTGTCCGCGCCGCTGTCATGACTTCGCGGATATCGTGCGCAGGGGACAGCCACAGTTCTCGGCCGGCCTGGGCCAGCGCGGGCGTGCGGAAGTTGCCTAGCGCCCCGTAGATGTCAGCGCGTTCGCGCCGGTCCGAGTTGCCCAATGCGGCGGCCAGAAGCGCATCGAAGTAAGCGCGGTCACCGCCTAGCGCCGCCATGCGCAGCACCCGGCCCCGGCTGCTGACGGGCAGGCTGTTGCGGTCCTTGAGCCAGGTCTGCGCCAGAGTTTTGGCCTGCGCCTGCAGGCTGGCGTCCTGGCCAAGTTCGGCAAAGCGTCCTACCCAGTTGGCGCGGATCAACTGGTCGTCGGGTGTGTCAGATCCCCTTTCCAGCAGGCCCAGGCCGCGCGCCCGTTCGCCAAAGGTGCGCTGCCACAGCGCGGCATAGGCGGCGCGGTCAGATGGTTCCAGCAGATAGTCCATGTGGGCAATCAGGTCCAATGCCGCTTCCGACACCTCGCGTGACGCATGTGCGGTGAACCGACCAGCCAACGCCAGTGCCTCGGCCACAGTCATGTCACCCGACTCGGTCAGGGCCTGTGCGTCGTTGAGGTTGGCCAGCAGTTCGGCCTGGCTCAACGGGGCGCTGTGCATGAGGTTGGCCATGGAGCCACTCGCGTACACCGCGCGGTAATAGCCCGAGCCACCCGCATTGGCCTGCACCCAGGCCGGGCAACTGGCATCGGGCAGGGCCAGTTCGCCGGTCTGCTCCTTGAGCAACAATTGTGCGGTGCCGGCGGGTGTGCGCACCGTCACGGGCACGGCCCACAGGGACGGCGTGGGGGTTGCCACGCCCTGCGGCAGAAAGCGGGATTGCGCCAGCTTCAGCACCGGCTTGGCGCTGCAGTCCAGCGCCACCGTGACGCGTGGAATGCCGCTCTGGTGGGTGAAGGACTTGAAGGCACCGGCCAGTTGGGTGTCGCCCTGCGCCAGCGCGGCCACAAAGTCCTCGCCGGTGGCGTTGCCCCAGGCGTGTTGGGCCATGTAGCGGCGCACGCCGCTCTGGAAACGATCGGCACCCAGCCAGGTCTCGAACATGGCCAGCGTGACCTGGCCCTTGCCATATACGATGGCGGCCACCTGTCCACCCAATGGATCACCCTGGGAGAAGCTGCCTGTCACTGGCTGGTAGATCTGCGAGGTGGACAGCAGCCGGTCGGTGTGCATGGCCCAGGCCCGGGCCTCCTGCGTGCCGCTGTCGCCCTGGAATTCGGCGGGCATCTGGCTGGTGATCTTGTCGGCCATCCAGGAGGCAAAGGACTCGTTGAGCCATAGGTCATCCCACCAGGCCATGGTGACCAGGTTGCCAAACCACATGTGGGCCAGTTCGTGGGCCTGGGTGCTGACGAGGTAGCGCTTGAAGGTGGTGGATTCCTCGCCCGGCTTGGCCAGCAGGCGCAGCGATGCAAAGGTGACCAGCCCCGGGTTCTCCATGGCACCAAAACTCAGCGTCATCGGCAGGGCCATCACATCAAGCTTCTCAAACGGGTAGGGTGTGCCAAAGTAGGCCTCCAGGCGGGCCAGGATGCCGGGCGTCATGCTGGCCGCAAAGCTGGCCTCACGGGCGCGTCCCCGTGGCGTGATGAAGCGCACCGGTGTCTTGCCAGCCTTGCCACCGTCCAGGATGTCGAACGGCCCCACGCCAAAGGCCAGCAGGTAGCTGGGCAGCGGCGGGGTGGTCTGGAAGTCCACGCGTTTCTGGCCGTTGCCCAGCGGGACTTCGCGTGCCATGGGGGCGTTGGCCACGGCGGTCATGGTTTTGGGAATCGTCAGCGACAGCGTCCACGGCACCTTCCAGCCCGGCTCGTCAAAGCCGGGGAAGGCACGGCGCGCGCTGATGGCCTCAAACTGGGTAAAGGCGTACCACTCGCCCCCTTCCTTCTGGCGGAACAGTCCCTGGCTGTCCTTGTCTTCCAGCCGGCCGGTGAAGACGATGCGCAGCGTCCCCTTGCCTGCGGGAAAAGGCGCGGCAAAGTCCAGGTCCATCAAATCAGAATTGCGCTGGCGGGCCTTGGCGACCAGCGACTTGCCGCCCATGGTGAGCACGGCGGACGACACGCTGATCTCTGCCGCATGGAGCCGGATCAGGTTGCCCGGCTGGGTGATGTTGACGCCAATGCTGACGTCACCGCTGTGCCGCTCCTGGTTGGGATCGACTGTCAGCGCAAGCCGGTAGGCCGTGGGTGCTATGCCGGGCGGCAGGCGCACCGGCAGGACTTCTTCGGCTGCGAGAGCCTGCAACGAGAGCAGGCACGAGAACACCAAACCAGCGAATTGCTTCATTCCAAGGGTCTTTCAGCTAGAGAGAGGAGCCCCGACGACCACAGCAGGCCGATTTATGCCGTCGGTTCGGTACTGGCCTTGCGCTCGCGGTTTTTGCGCCGGGCGTCCAGGTGCCAGGCCAGGAAGGGCAACAGCACGATGGAGCCAGGCAGCGCCCAGATGATCAGGTAGGGGTAGACCGCCGACGCCGCACGCAGCACGTGCTGGAGTTCCCGGCGGTCCTGGGGTGTCCACTTGATGCCGTTGCGCGGCTTCATCAGCAGCGGAATGGCGCCCTTGATCTTGCCCAGTTCATGGCGCAGGCGGTTCTTCTCGCGGCTGTTGCTGGCCAGGAAGGAATGAAACCACCGGGGCGCGCGGCGCAGGCGTGACTCGTAGGAGACGGTCTTGTCCGGATCAAACGCCGCCGTCGCCGCGCTTGCGGGTGCAGCCTCGGTGGTGGGGGATTGGTGGGCAGAGGGTTCCATGGGCGCATTATCTGGCAAGCTGCTCACAGCACGCGCAGACCCACGCTGGCCCATTCCCGCAGACGGGACCAGTTGCGCCACAGGTAAAAGCCACGCCGAACCGTGCGCACCACGGCGCGTGGCCGCCAGACCAGCAAGGCCACTGCGGCCGTGGTCACCAGTGCGGGGTGGGCTGACAGCCAGAGTCGGGCTTGGTGCAACAGTGCACGGCCCCGGTCCACGGTTTGCAGGGCGGTGCCCAGGGGTGCCAGTTCGCGCGCCACCAGGCCGCGCTGCACGCCAATGCGTTCACGCAGGCGGCCACGCTGCACATACAGGTCAATCAGGCGTTGGTTCATGGCGGGATGCAGCCTTGAGTTGGCGCAGGTCTTCCTGCAGTTCGGCCAGACTGGCCGCAAACAGAGGTTCGGTTTTTTGGGCCTGGCTGCGCATGGCGAAGTAGAAATACAACGCCAGGGCCCAAAACAGGGCCCCTGCCACGGCTACCACCAGCAGGCGCTGTTCCCAGAACAGCAGTGTCAGGCCAATGACGGTCAGCACCACACCCACGCCCACGCAAAACAACACGGATAGCGCGAGGATGAGCTGGCGCATGGCCGTGACGCGCCCCACCTCCAGTTCATTGCCCAGCAACTCCAGCCGCGTCTGTCCAACGGCCAGCAACGTAGCGGCCTTGGCCCGGACGGAGCCCCAGGTGCTGGACTCGCCTTTGGAATTCAACATGGGTGGGTGTCAGCAGGGACTAGCGGCGTCCCAGCGCCAAGCCGAGCAGGAAACCGATGCCGGCACCAATGCCCACGGCTTGCCAGGGGTTGGCATGCACATAGTCGTCTGTGGCACGGGCGGCTGCGCGGGTCTTGTCCACCAGAATGATCTCGGCGGCGGTCAGGCGTTCGCGGGCGTCGAGCAGGCGATCCTGGATGCGCGTGCGCAGGACGGCAATCTTTTCACCGGTCTGGTCAGCCGTGGCGCGCAGAATTTCTTCTGCATCGGTAATCACGGCCCGGATGTCGGTGACGAGCTTTTCCTGGGCGCTCACGGATGTGGTGGGGGATTCAGACATGGTGAACCTTTCATAAAAAGAAATGGGAAGTCAGGATCACAGCGTAGCAGATTCGGGGTCGCCAAAGTGTGTTCAACCCCACACAACTGCCCCGCTAGTTCTTGCGCTTGACCACCAGGTTGCGCTTGGCGTCCTCGGGGCGCGCAAAGGTGACCACACCGTTGCTGACCTTGCCCATGACCAGCATGTTCTGGGAAATGGCGTCCTTGTCGTTGAGGCTGAACGGGTGCTCGTAGGTGGCAACCACGCCGTAGTAGACGCGGGCGATGTTTTCCAGCGCCGCCTTGAGTACCGGCCCGGTCGGGTTGCCGTCGCGCACGCCAAACAGCGAAAACGCCAGCAGGTAAACGCTGTCATAGCCCTGCGCCGCCGCCATGGGCACGGCCATGGCCGTGTGGAACTTCCGCTTGTACGCCGTCAGGAACGAGGCCCGGCGCTCATTGCTGGGCTCGGCGATGAAGGTTTGCGCCATCATGGCGCCCTCGGCCGCGTCTTTGGCGCCGCTGATGAAGAATGGGAAAGACAGCGGCCAGGCGCCGACCTGCGGCACCTTCCACTTCAGTTCCTTGCGGCCGTTGGCGATGACGGCGTTCTCCACCCCCACGGTGTAGCTGAATACCACATCGGCACCCGCATCGCGCGCCGCCTTGAGTTCGGTCTGCAGGTCCTTCACGCCCAGCGGAAAGCGCGCCACATGCACCGCCTTCAGGTTCTTGGCCGCCAGTGCGGCCTCCACATCCTTCAGGCCGGCCTCGCCGTAGCCGGTGGTGTCGGCAAAGATGGCAACTTTGGTCCAGCCGCGCTTGACGATGTCTTCCACGACGAACGGGGCCTGAATGGCGTCGCGCGCCGAGGTGCGAAAGATGTAGCTCTGCGGCGCCGGGTATTTGGCGGTGAGCGGCGTGCCGGTGGCACAGGGAATGATCAGCGGTGACCTGGCGTTCTGGAACACCTCCAGCGCCTTCTGTGCCACCCCGGTGTTGCAAAAGCCGATGGTGGCGGTCACGCCGGCGGCGACCAGTTCCTGCGCCCCCTTGAGGCCGATGTCCGGATTGGCCTGGTCGTCCTTGATCACCAGCTCCAGTTGGCGGCCCATGTAGCCACCCACGGCGTTGATCTCCTCGGCGGCCAGTTGCACCCCCTGCAGCATGGGCACGCCAAAGTCCGAGGACGGTCCGGTGAACGGCCCGATCACCCCCAGCTTGAGGGTGGGTCCGCCCTGAGCCTGCAAGGTCAGCGGCATGCACAGGGCGGCCATTGCAGCCAAGGTCGCTATCCAACGGGGGGTACTGCGCATCATCTGTCTCCGGTTAAAGGGTGCGGGACAGTCTATTGAGATGGCTGGTCTGCCGGCCGCAGGTTTACCCTGATGGCAGGCTTGGTCGTCAGGCCTTTGTCAGGCCGGGTCGTTTGAAGCGAAATAGGGTTCTAGCCCTCGCCAAATAAGCCTATGCAGCTATCAATGTGATAGCGATGGATAGTCGATGTAGCCTTTGGCTCCGCCGCCGTAGAAGGTGGCGCGGTCCGGGGCGTTCAGGGGCGCGGCTTCGCGCAGGCGGCGCGTCAGGTCGGGGTTGGCGATGAAGGGGCGGCCATACGCCACCAGGTCCGAACCCTCTGCCAGCGCCTGGTCGGCCAGGCCGCGGTCGTAGGCGTTGTTGACCATCCAGGCGGCCTGGCCCCCGGCGGCGCGGTAGGCCTGGCGCAGCGCGGCGTAGTCAAACGGGGCGTCGCCCTGGGTGTAGTCGCGCGGTCCGCCGGTGGAGCCTTCGATGAAGTGCAGATAGGCCAGTTTCAGCGGCGCCAGTTGCTGCACCACGTAGCCGAACAGCGGCTGGGGTGCGGGGTCGAAGGCGTCGTTGGCCGGTGTGACCGGTGACAGGCGCAGGCCGACCTTGCCGGCGCCTATCTCGTCGCACACTGCCTGCATGACTTCCAGCAGCAGCCGGGCGCGGTTTTCGATGGAGCCGCCATAGGCATCCGTGCGGTGGTTGGAGCCAGAGCGCAGGAACTGGTCCAGCAGGTAGCCGTTGGCGCCGTGCACCTCGATGCCGTCAAAGCCGGCGGCAATGGCGTTGCGGGCGGCGCGTCGGTAGTCGGCGACGATGCCGGGCAGCTCGGAGAGTTCCAGCGCACGCGGGGCCGAGGTTTCGACGAACTGCGCCGCGCCATCCTTGATCAGCACGGTCTTGGTCTTGGCGGTGATGGCCGAAGGCGCCACCGGTGCCTGGCCGCCGGGTTGCAGGTCCACATGCGACACACGGCCCACATGCCACAACTGCATCACGATCTTGCCGCCGGCAGCGTGGACCGAATCGGTGACGGGTTTCCAGGCGGCGACCTGGGCCTCGCTCCAGATGCCGGGCACATCGGCGTAGCCCTGGCCCTGGTGGCTGATGGCGGTGGCCTCGGTGATGATCAGGCCAGCGCCGTCCTGGGGGTTGGCGCGCTGGGTGTAGTAGGTCGCCATCAGGGCATTGGGCAGGGCGCCGGGTGCGCGGTTGCGGGTCAGCGGCGCCATGACAACGCGGTTGGACAGGGAGAGCTGGCCGGCCTGGATGGGATCGAACAAAGTGGTCATTGAAAGGTACCTGTGGTGAGTGAACAAGGCAACCCAAGGGGAATGCCGTGGGGCCTCTACCGACATGGGTCGCATGCCGCAGAATGCAAGGACTTGTTTTTCGAATGGGGCCGCTCTCTTGACACCTGTGCGACATCTGTGGACGCTGGCCGTAGTGCTGTCGCTGGGGGCGGCGGTGTCCCTGGGCATTACCCGCTTTGCCTACGGGCTGCTGCTACCGGCCATGCGCGCCGACCTGGGCTGGTCCTATACGCTGGCCGGTTCCATGAACACGGCCAATGCCTTGGGCTACTTTTTGGGTGCCCTGCTCACGCCCTGGCTCTTGCGGCGCATCGGGGCCAGCGCAGTTCTGGTGCTGGGCGCCTTTCTGGCCAGTGCCTTTATGGCCCTGAGCGGTTTCTTCACCACCACCGAGCCACTGCTGGTGCAGCGCCTGCTGGCTGGGGTGGCCAGCGCGCTGGTGTTCATTGCTGGCGGTCTGCTGGCAGCGCGCCTGGGAGCCCGGGAGCCGGCCCACAGCGGTTTTCTCATTGGCCTGTACTACGGTGGCACGGGACTGGGAATTGCGCTATCGGCGGTGCTGGTACCGTGGGCGCTGGAACTGACGGCGACCCAGCCCCATGGTTGGCGCTGGGTCTGGTGGGTGCTGGCCGGGGTTTGCCTGCTGGCCAGCTTCGCATTGCTGTGGCCGGCGCGGGCCATGGCGCAGTCGGCATCGCCGGGCGCTGCGGCAGATGGCGGTGCACCGGTGCATTTCCGCTGGCAACCGTTCGGCTTTGCGCTGGCGGGTTACACGCTGTTTGGCATGGGCTACATCGGTTACATGACCTTTGTCGTGGCCCTGCTGCGCGAGCAGGGCAGCAGTGCCACGGCGGTGACAGTCTTCTATGGCCTGCTGGGGCTGGCGGTGGTGGCCTCGTCGCGCATCTGGGCCGGCTTACTGGATCGGCACCGCAGCGGGCGAGTCCTGGCCCAGCTCAATGCGCTGCTGGGCGTGGCCACCATCCTGCCGGCGCTGACGCAGTCCTGGCCGGTGGTGCTGGCCTCGGGTCTGCTGTTTGGCGGGGTGTTCCTGTCGGTGGTGGCGTCCACCACGGCACTGGTGCGGCATAACCTGCCGCACAGTGCCTGGGCGGCAGGCATCAGCGCCTTCACCACGGTGTTTGCTGCCGGCCAGATCGTCGGCCCCACGGTGGTGGGCTGGATTGCTGACGGCCCCGGTGGCCTGGCGCGTGGCCTGGTGGTCTCCGCGCTGGCCCTGTGGCTCGGTGCTGCATTGGCCTGGCGGCAAAAGGCGCTGTGACGGGTGCGGCTGCCCGTACCATAGTGCCTGCAAACCATGAACAACGCCGCCCCGCCCCGTCACATTCCGCTGCGTACATTCTGGGTCCTGCTGCGGGCCTGGGGGGCGTGCGTGGCTTCGTACCTGCTGGGCATCGTGCTGATTGCGACCGTGGTCGAGAGCCTGACCCTGTCGGGCGCCTCGGTGGCCGCCTATGTGCTGGTGGCTGCTGAAGTGGTGGTCACGCTCGCCGCCATTGCCTGGACCCATGTCCGGCTGGCGGAGCTGTTGCAGCCACTGGCGCACTGGTTCTGGGTGCTGGCCTTTGCCCTGTTGCAACTCGGAACCTGCGGTATTGCCGCCATCACCACGCTGCTGGCGCTGAACCGCTGAGGGCCGCGCTGGCGCCAATGTCCGGAAATGCCCCGTTTATCGGGCTTTATTTCCGCCTTGACTGGAAAGGCCAGTCCCCATACTTGGCGCATCCACTGACACTTGGGGGATGTGCCATGCAAATCGACCGCAACAACCACCTGCTTTTTCCGCGTGACAACGCGCCCACCGCGACCGGCAACGGGTCGGCGGCGGGTGCGCTCGCCTCCGGCGTGACCCAACCGCATGCCCGCATGCCGGCCCCTGTTGCCAGCGACGTGGGTTCCGCGCATGCCGAGAGCGTGGTGCTGAAGATCCAGTGGCCCGACGATCCGGCCACCGCGCGCAACCACCGCGATGCCGCCGTTTATGCCCCGGCCCGCAAGGCGGTGGCGCGTGATGACGCCGATACAGATACCCAGGCTCAGGACCACCAACGTGCGCTGGACCGCAACACGGGTATCTTCACCCGGTTGACCGTCAACAAGGATGGCGTGCTGGTCGCCAGGCCGCAGGCCGAGGCCCGGCAACCGGATTTTGTGGCCCTGGCAGTTTCCGCCATGCGCGAGTTCAGCGACGAGGCCGAACGACAAAAGACTCAGGCTCCCGCAGCTGCCGAAGCGCCCGCTGGCGGCATGCCCTGGGGCCGGCTCAAGGACCTGCAGCAACTCGCGGCCAAGTTCAACGTATTCGCCTGAGACCGAGGCCCCATAGAAAAAAGCCCGCCAGACGTTTGCCTGGCGGGCTTTTTTGTTGGCTGCGCTGCAATCGGTTTCGCAGCCTGCGTTCACGCGGAATTACTGCTTGACGGCTTCCACCTGGATGACCAGGCGCACGTTCTTGGGGAAGCCCCAGTCGATGCCGTAGTTCATGCCAAATGCGGTGCGGTCGATGGTGGTTTCGAAATCGCCGCCACAGACTTCACGCTTGAGCATGGGGCTCTGGTAGCAGTTGAACTGGCTGGCCTTGAGCGTGACGGGCTGGGTCTTGCCCAGCAGCGTCAGGTTGCCCTGGACTTCGGTCACCTTGTCACCGTCAAACACGAACTTGTCGGAGGCGAACTTGATGGTCGGGAATTTCTCGGCGTTGAACAGGTCGGCGCTCTTCAGGTGCTTCTCAAAGGCGGCGAAGCCGGTGTTTACCGAGGCTGTGTCGATGGTGACGTCCACCTTGCCGGTCTTGGCGGCGCGGTCCAGTTGCACCGTGCCTTCCTTCTTGTCGAAGCGGCCCCGGTTGGTGGACGCGCCAAAGTGGCCGATCTCGAAGGTCACAAAGGTGTGGGACGGGTCCATGGCATAGGTCGCGGTTTCGGCGTGGACGCCAGCGGACAGCAGGGTGGTGGCGATGGCCAGGCCAAGAAGGGATTTACGCATGTTCAATTGCTCCAAGAAAAATAGAAGACAGGGGTTGAGGGGAAGGAAATCAGAACTTGCCGACGCCGGTCAGCGCCAGCTTGAATTTGACCTGCACGTCATCGGCGACCATGGACGTGTCGGCCCACTCCTTTTCGCCGATCTTGTAGGCCAGGCGCTTGATGCCGAAGCTGCCGGTGGCCACGGTGGTGGCCCCGTTGGTAGTCAGGGTCACGGGGATGACGGCGTCCTGGCTGGCGCCCTTGATGGCGAGCTTGCCCGCCACCTCGAACTTGCCGCCACCCAGGGCCTTGATGCTGCTGGACTGGAAGGTGGCCTGCGGGAACTTGGCCGTATTGAACCACTCGGACTTGGGCAGCTCGGCATCGGGCTCGGGCGAACCCAGCGTGGCGCTGGCAATGTCCACGGTGAATGCGATCTTGCCGGTCTGCGGCTTGGCCGGGTCGAAGGCGATTTGTGCATCAAACTTCTTGAAGCGGCCCTCCACCGGCACGCCCATCTGCTTGCTGACAAAGCTGATTTCACTCTGGGCCGGCACCAGTTTTTGCTGGGCTTGTACGGCCACGCTGGCAAGCGTTGCCAGCAGTAGCACGCCGGCGGTGCGGGCAATGGTGGGGAATGGGGTCATGGCAATACTCCGTTGCATGGGGGTAATAAGGGGTTGGGGCGCTTTAGCGGCGGCCGGGCAGCATGCGGGTCAGCAGGCCGTCCTTGTCGATCCAGTGGTGTTTCAGGGCGGCGCCCACGTGCAGCAGCACCAGGGCGGCCAGCGCAAAGGCAGAGAATTCATGCCAGGGCTTGATCAGTTCCGCCAATGCCTTGTCGGCGGGCACAAAGTCGGGCAAGGCCAGTACGCCAAACCACACGATGGGAAAGCCTGCGGCCGAGCTATAAGCCCAGCCCACCAGCGGCACGATGAAGAACAGGGCATACATCAGTCCATGGGTGGCGTGGTAGGCCTGCATTTGCCAACCGGGCATGGCCAGGGTCACGGCTTGTGGCAAGGCGGGCGGGCGGTGGGTCAGGCGCCACAGCAGGCGGATGGCGGAGAGGAACAGCACCGTGACGCCGGCCCACTTGTGCCAGTTGTACAGCTTCAGGCGCGTTGGCGAAAACGGCAGGTCCGCCATGTACAGCCCCATGCCGAACAGTCCCACCAGGGCGATGGCCAGGATCCAGTGCAGGGCGATGGACAAGCCGTTGTAGCGGCGTGGGGCGGAAACTGTGTTCATGTCGGACGGCGAAAGTGGTGTCAAATTTCTTCCATCAGGCGGTGAACGGCCTGACATGGAAGGGAGTTTATGAGGGCCAGTCGTGCAGAAACTTCAAATTACTTGTCGCAACATTTCAATATATTTGAATATATCGCGAATATCGGTTCAAGTATTCTGAGGCAAATGCAAAAAAACCCGGCACAAGGCCGGGTTTTGATCCAGAACCGGGGTGTCGGTTCAATCACATGGGATGGGGCTTACCAGTTGGCCTCGCGCTCCGGTGTGGCAC
This sequence comes from Burkholderiales bacterium, assembly GCA_038327925.1. Classification (GTDB taxonomy): domain Bacteria; phylum Pseudomonadota; class Gammaproteobacteria; order Burkholderiales; family Burkholderiaceae_C; genus Allorhodoferax. Next base: position 45,929 of record JBBQLM010000032.1, read on the forward strand.
TGATCTTGTGGATGGACAGATCGGCACCGTCGTACTCTTCTTCCTGGCTCAGCCGCAATCCGGTGGTCATTTTGAGTACGCCATAGACCACCAGCCCGCCCAGCGCCGCCCAGGCCACGCCCATGGCGGTGCCAATGAGCTGCGCACCAAAGGATACGCCGCCCAGCCCACCCAATGCCTTGGCGCCAAAGATGCCGGCTGCCAGCCCGCCCAGCGTGCCGCACAGCCCGTGCAGCGGCCAAACGCCCAGCACGTCGTCAATCTTCCACTTGTTCTGTGTCAGCGTGAACATCACCACAAAGACGGTGCCTGCCATGGCCCCCACCACCAGTGCGCCCAGCGGGTGCATCAAGTCCGAGCCCGCACACACGGCCACCAGGCCGGCCAGCGGGCCGTTGTGCACAAAACCGGGGTCGTTCTTGCCGGCCACCAACGCGGCCAGCGTGCCGCCGACCATGGCCATCAGGGAATTGACCGCCACCAGGCCCGAAATCTTGTCCAGCGTCTGCGCGCTCATGACGTTGAAGCCAAACCAGCCCACGGTCAAGATCCAGGCACCGAGCGCCAGAAACGGGATACTTGATGGCGGATGCGCGGAGATGGCGCCATCCTTGCGGTAGCGGTTGCTGCGCGCACCGAGCAGGATGACGGCCGGCAGGGCAATCCATCCGCCCACCGCATGGACCACTACGCTGCCGGCAAAGTCGTGGAATTCTTCCCCTGTCAAGCCCTTGATCCAGGCTTGGATGCCAAAGTGCTGGTTCCAGACAATGCCTTCAAAGAAGGGGTAAACAAAGCCAACAATGACCGCCGTTGCAATCAGTTGCGGCCAGAAGCGTGCGCGTTCGGCAATGCCGCCGGAGATGATGGCGGGAATGGCGGCGGCGAAGGTCAGCAGAAAGAAGAATTTCACCAGCTCATAACCGTTCTTGGCTGCCAGCACTTCGGCGCCGACAAAGAAACTGGTGCCGTAGGCCACGGCATAGCCCACCATGAAATACACCACGGTGGAGACGGAAAAGTCCACCAGGATCTTGACCAGCGCATTGACCTGGTTTTTGCGGCGGACCGTGCCCAGTTCCAGAAATGCGAACCCGGCATGCATGGCCAGGACCATGATGCCGCCGAGAAGAATGAACAAGGCGTCTGCGCCCTGTTTGAGTGCTTCCATGTGAACCTCTTTGTGTGAAATGCTGCTTGTTGGTGCGGTTTTGATCCAATATTCAAAACTGCACCAAATGAAAGCAAGAAATGCGCCAGATTGGACGAAATGCACCAAAACCGATGCGGACTACAATGAACGCTGTCATTGGGGAGTAGCCGCCCTTCTTCATTGAAAGGGGCTTGCGTCAACAGACTTGTTCGGTCACAGCAGTGGCGGACATGGCGCAAGCGGATTCCACGCAGGTGGAACTTGGCGAGACCTTTGGCTGCACGCCTCCTGTTTTGGCCGGGGGTGTCGTGTAGTCATGGGTTTCTCAACATCCGGCCGGAGTCCACCATCTTGGAAGCTTTTCTGATCTCCACGGGCATCGTCGCCCTCGCCGAAATGGGCGACAAGACGCAACTTCTTGCCCTCATTCTCGCGGCGCGTTTCCGCAAGCCCTGGCCCATTGTGTTGGGCATCTTCGTTGCCACCATCGCCAACCATGCGCTGGCCGGTGCGGCCGGTGCCTGGGTCACCACGGTATTGGGCCCGGATGTTCTGCGCTGGGTGCTGGGAGGCTCCTTCATCGCCATGGCGGTGTGGATGCTGATTCCCGACAGCATGGACGACGAGGAAACCAGCAGCACGCCCCGATTTGGCGTCTTTGGGACCACGGTCGTGGCCTTCTTCCTGGCCGAGATGGGTGACAAGACCCAGATTGCCACCGTCATGCTGGCCGCCCAGTATCAGGCCTGGGCCTGGGTGGTGGCGGGAACCACGCTGGGCATGATGATCGCCAATGCGCCGGTGGTCTGGCTGGGTGACAAAATCACCAAATTGGTGCCACTACGGATCGTTCACGTCGTGTCGGCACTTATTTTCCTGGGCCTGGGCCTATGGGCGCTGCTGGCGTAGCCGACGCCTCGGTCGGGGCCGGCTACTGACGGGCGGGCAGGATGCCCGCTAGTGCTGTCGCAGCCCGTCAAAGCAGGTCATCAGGACCATTTCAATGATCTGTTCATCGCTGAACAGATCCGAGGCCTTCAGGAACTCCAGCACCGGATCACAGGCCCGCGCGTACAGCGTGTAGAGCACCGCAATGGCAGGAATCTGCGGATTGAGCGCGCCCTGCGCTTGTGCCTCCTCAATCCAGGCACCGAGTCGGTCGCTCACATCCATCAACCCGTCCATGTAGGCCTTGTGCACCATCAGTGCCGCACGCAGGCTGGAGTTCTGGCTTGGCAGCGTGGGCATGTTCCCGTCCAGCTTGAGGCGCATCGTCCATTCCACCGTGGTCCGCAGCTTGTCGACGGCGTTCAGGTCCGGCGCCAGACCGTCAAGAAATGCCTTTGCCTGCGCCATCAGGTGGGCCATGGCCGCGGCGGCCAGGTCTTCCTTGCTCGCGAAGTGTTTGTACAGGCTGGCCTTGGCAATGCCCACCTCCTCTGCCACCTGGTCCACCGTCATGGCCTCAAATCCCTTTTCGGCCAGCAGCCGGTTGACGGTCTGGATGATGGCCTGCTCGCGGGCCAGCAGCATCTGAGAACGGAAGGAAGTCTTGGGTGTCGCGTGAGTAACCATGATCGAAATGCAGTCTTTAAAGTCCAAATGTGAACTGATCAGTCACAAATTATACAGTTCGGTAAATACAAATACCAGTTAGTTAATTCCATCCATCCACCAGGAGTGCATTCAGTGTCACGCAAAGTTGCCATCATTGGCTCAGGTATCTCCGGTCTTGGTGCAGCGCATGCCCTGCGCGGGCAGGCCGACGTCACGCTGTTGGAGGCCGGAGCCTACTTCGGCGGCCATACCAACACCGTCGACGTGACATTGCCCGATGCGCAGGGCACACCGGTCACGCAGGGGGTCGATACCGGATTTCTGGTGTTCAACGAACGCACCTACCCGCAGCTGATCGCGCTGCTGGCGGAATTGGGCGTGCCCACCGCCAGGTCCGACATGTCGTTCTCGGTGCAGTCCGGCCAGGATGGCGAAGCGCGTCCGCTCGAATGGAGCGGCGGCTCACTGTCCGGCCTGTTCGCCCAGCGCCGCAACCTGGTGAACCCCCGGTTCTGGGGCATGCTCAAAGACATCGTTCGCTTCAATGCGCTCACCACCCGCCTGGCCCGCGAGGGCAGCGACAGGGAACTGGCGCAGACGCTGGGCGATTTCCTGCGGGAACACCGTTTCGGACAGACCTTTCAGCAGTGGTACTTCATGCCGATGACGGCCTGCATCTGGAGCTGCCCCACCGCCCAGATGCTGCAATTTCCGGTGGCCACCATGGTGCGGTTCTGCCACAACCACGGCCTGCTGCAGATTACCAATCGGCCGCAGTGGTGGACGGTGCCGGGCGGCGCCCGCCAGTATGTGCAGGCCATTACCGACGGCATTGTCGACAAGCGTCTGCACTGCCCGGTGCAGCGGGTGCGCCATGACCCGCATGCCCATGCGGGTGCGGGCGGCATCTGGCTGGCAACGGATGCCGGTGAGGAGCTGTTTGACCGCGTGATCATCGCAACCCACTCGGACCAGGCATTGCGCATGCTGCATGCGCCCAGCCAGATGGAGCGTGCGGTGCTCGGGGCCGTTGGCTACCAGCGCAACCGTGCGGTTTTGCACACGGACACTGGCGTGATGCCCAAGAGCCGGTCCGCCTGGGCGGCCTGGAACTACGAGCGCGCCGCCGACCCGCTGCAGGAAGACGCCAGGGTGTGCCTGCACTACTGGATCAACCAGTTGCAGCCCTTGCCATGGCAAACGGATGTCATCGTCAGCCTCAACCCGGTGCGCATGATCCATACGGCCCAAACGCTGGCCACCATTGATTACGCCCACCCCGTGTTTGACCGGGCCGCGATTGCCGCGCAGGGCATGGTTGCGTCACTGCAGGGGGATAGCCACCGCTACTACTGCGGTGCCTGGACCGGCTACGGCTTTCATGAGGATGGGCTCAAATCCGGAAAGCTCGCGGCCCAGGCCGTTTTGCGGGACTTCCAGGCGCAGACGGAACCGCAGCCCCTGGCCCGGGCCGCCTAGGACGTGACCCCATGAACGCCGGCCTGAACCTTCCACCGCGGCCCCATATCGGGTTCGGACAGGTGCACCACGCCCGCACCCGGCCGGTGCGCAACCAGTTCACCTATGGCAACTACTTTCTGATGCTGCCCATGCGCACGCTGCAGACGGCGGCAGCACAGGACGCGCCTACTGGGTGGATGCCAAACCGTGCTGGCCTCCTCAGCTTCCATGACCGCGACCACGGGGATGGCCGCTCACCCGCAGACGGTGGTGCGCTGGCCTGGCTGGGTGAACTCCTGCACAGCCAGGGCATTGATGATGCGCAGGGTGAGGTGTGGCTGCAGACCTACCCACGCGTGCTGGGCTATGCCTTCAAGCCGGTCAGCTTCTGGTACTGCTACCGCTCCCCGGACGCCGGAGGCGGCCTGCGCACCATCGTGGCCGAGGTCAACAACACCTTTGGCGAGCGCCACTGCTATTTACTCAGCGGCCCAAACCTCGGCTGGGGCCGCGAAGTGGTGGCCCGCAAAGTGTTCCATGTGTCGCCCTTTTGCCAAGTCGATGGTGAGTACCACTTCCGCTTCATGCGCACAGCCAGCCTGCAATCTCATGACCATTCCGAGCAAGCCGATCGTGGCCGCACCGTGATTCGCCTGGATCTGCATGACGCACAAGGCTTGCTGTTGACCACCAGCGTGAGTGGGCAACTCAAACGCATGACCCAACACCACCTGCGCCGCGCGTTTTGGGGCACTCCACTGATGACCCTGGCCGTCATCGGCCGCATCCATTGGCAAGCTTTGAAGCTCGGTCTCAAGCGCGTTCCATTTGTCCGCAAACCCCCACCGCCCCACACCTTTGTGTCGCGAGAAACATCGCGAGAAACACC
>JBBQLM010000033.1:0-49035 GCA_038327925.1 Burkholderiales bacterium
AAATCCCCACCTAAGAGATCCCATCAGAGGAAACCCGACCGTGGAAAAGAGCCCGACAAACCTTCTTTTATAAAGAAAAATCTCATGTCTACTTTCAGCGCAAAACCCGCTGAGGTCGTGCACGAGTGGTTTGTGATTGACGCGACCGACAAGGTCCTCGGACGAGTAGCCAGCGAAGTTGCTCTCCGTTTGCGCGGCAAACACAAGGCCATTTACACGCCTCACGTCGATACCGGCGATTTCATCATCGTCACCAATGCATCCCAGCTTCGCGTCACTGGCGCCAAGTCTCTGGACAAGGTGTATTACAGCCACTCCGGTTACCCCGGTGGCATTTCCAGCACCAACTTCCGTGACATGCAATCGCGTTTCCCCGGTCGTGCTCTGGAAAAAGCCGTCAAGGGCATGTTGCCCAAGGGTCCCCTGGGTTACGCCATGATCAAGAAGCTCAAGGTTTACGGTGGTGCTGAGCATCCCCACACAGCCCAGCAGCCCAAGGTTCTGGACATCCCCGGTATTTCTGCCAATGCAGTGAAACGTGAGGCCGCCAAATGATCGGTGAATGGAACAATGGAACCGGCCGTCGCAAATCCAGCGTCGCCCGCGTGTTTCTGAAAAAAGGCTCCGGCCAAATCGTCGTCAACGGCAAGGACATTCAACAGTTCTTCGGCCGCGAAACCTCGATCATGATCTGCAAGCAGCCTCTGATGCTGACCAACCACGCTGAAACATTTGACATCATGGTCAATGTGGCTGGTGGTGGTGAGTCCGGCCAGGCCGGTGCAGTGCGCCACGGTATTACCCGTGCCCTGATCGATTACGATGCGACGCTCAAGCCCGAGCTGAGCAAAGCCGGCTTCGTGACGCGTGATGCGCGCGAAGTTGAGCGTAAGAAGGTCGGCTTCCACGGCGCTCGCCGTCGCAAGCAGTTCTCCAAGCGCTAATTCGGATCACACCCCGAATCGAGACCGCCCCGGCTTTGCTTGGGCGGTTTTTTTGTTTCTGGAGGAGCTTGCTTCATGCGTTTTCGTCTGCTACGCCGCCGGCTGACCATCAGTGCCCCGCGGATGGCGGTGCGCAGTGCGTTGCCGTGGCCGTTTCGCTGGGCCATGCTGGCCATCGTGCTGGGTTTTTGCGCCGCCATCGGACTGTGGGCGTTTGAGTTTGGCAAGGACATTGCCGGACTGGAGCGCGGCTCCAAGGAAGAGCTGATGCGCCTGCGCACCGAGGTGACTGAGCTTCAGACTGAATTGACCGCCGTCAAGGCCGAGCGCGACCAGGCGCAATCCGTTGCCAACACGGCTGGAACCCTGGTGACGGCCGAGAGGGCCTCCCAGGAGCGGCTGGTGGCGCAAACCAAGCAACTGGAGTTGGAAAACCGCTCGCTGCGGGATGACCTCGGGTTCTTTGAAAAACTGATTCCTGCCAGCAGCGTGGATGGACTGGCCATTCGCGGCCTGCAGGCCGAATTGCAGGATGGCAGCAAGCTAAAATGGCAGGTGCTGGTGATCCAGTCGGGCAAGAACCCGGGGGAGTTCAACGGTCGTCTGGAGCTGACTTTTACGGGTTTTCAGAACGGAAAAGCCTGGTCTGCCGTGCTGCCGGGCGAGCAACCGGCCATCAAGGTTCGCCAATATGGTCGCATTGGCGGTGAGTTCGAAGTGCCTGCCCAGGTGCAGATCAAAGGCGTTTCGGCCAGGGTGATGGATGGTGCTGTTGCACGGGCCACGCAATCCATCAAGTTGTAGTTATTCAACGAGGTTTTTCATGTTCAACAAGAAAAAGCAGCCACCCATCAAGAGTCTGATTGCCGAAGGCAGCCAGATCACCGGCAACATCCGCTTCACCGACGGCTTGCGGGTCGATGGCACCATCACCGGCAACATCCATGCGGGTGATGATGTAGCCAGCATCCTGGTGATTTCCGAGATCGCCACCGTCACCGGTGAAATTGTCGCCGACCATATCGTCATCAATGGCACCGTGAAGGGGCCGATCCACGCCCGCAAAATGCTGGAACTCCAGCCCAAGGCCCGGATCGAAGGGGATGTGGACTACGCCGCGCTTGAAATGCACCAGGGCGCGCTGATCACCGGTCAGTTGCGTCCGCTCTTGGCCGAAGAGGAAAAACCCACATTGAAGCTGGCAGCAAATAACCAGTAAAAGAATTCCCGAGCGAATTGCTGTAGTATTACTGCAATTCCCGATCTCACCGGAGTCACCCCATGAACGCAGTAGCCGAAAACATCCAGACCGAAATGCCCGCCCCCATCCTGTTCACCGACAGTGCGGCGGCCAAAGTGGCAGACCTGATCGCCGAAGAAGGCAACCCCGAACTGAAACTGCGCGTGTTCGTGCAGGGTGGTGGCTGCTCGGGCTTCCAGTACGGTTTCACCTTTGACGAAATCACCAACGAAGATGACACCACCATGACCAAGAATGGCGTGTCGCTGCTGATCGATGCGATGAGCTACCAGTATCTGGTGGGCGCCGAGATTGACTACAAGGAAGATCTGCAGGGCGCGCAGTTCGTCATCAAGAACCCCAATGCCACCACAACCTGTGGTTGCGGCTCGTCGTTCTCCTGATATCAAGCCGGGTAGATTGCACCCAGTCTGCGGGCACCTCGGGCGCCCGTAACGCTTTTCAGGCTGGCTGTTTGGCCCAGCACTGCCTGGCGCGCCAGCCAGGCAAAGGCTGTGGCCTCCACCTGCAAGGGTGGCAAGCCAAACTCCGCAGACGACACCACCCGACACCCAGGCAAGTTCCGTTGCAGACGACCCATCAGGTCGGTATTGAGCGCACCGCCACCGCAGACGATCAGCGTGACGCACTGGGGTGCTATAGCCAGCAGACTGCGCGCGCAAGCCAGCGCCGTGAGTTCCGTTAGTGTGGCCTGCATGTCCTGCGGCGCCAATCCTTCCATCCCGACCATCTTGGCCTGCAGCCAGGGTGAGTTGAACAGGTCGCGACCAGTACTCTTGGGCGGTGGCTTGGTGAAAAAGGGTTCTGCCAGCAGGCGCTCCAGCAGCGGGGCATGGACTTGTCCCTCGGCCGCCCAACGTCCGGCATCGTCAAAATCGTTCCCGGTATGGGCCAGGCACCAGGCATCCATCAGCGCATTGCCAGGGCCACAGTCAAAGCCGCACACGTCGTTTTGGCTAGGGTCCAGTACCGTGATGTTGGAGATGCCACCAATATTCAGCACGGCCAGCGTCTGATCGGCCCGGCCAAAGAAGGCCTGGTGGAACGGCGGCACCAGTGGCGCACCCTGGCCACCGGCGGCCACGTCACGGCTGCGGAAATCCGCCACCACATCAATGTCACACAGCTCAGCCAGCAACGCGGGGTTGTTCAGCTGCAACGTGTAGCCGGTGCCGTCAAACTCTTGGGGTCTGTGCCGCACGGTCTGTCCGTGGGCGCCCACGGCCCGCACGGCACCCGCGTCTACGCCGCACTGGTGCAACACGGCCTGGACCTGATCGGCATAGACCCGGACCAGCGCGTTGGCGGCCAGGGCGGCGCGGTGTAGTTCGTTGTCGGTGGGGGCGTTCAGGGCTAGCAGTTCGGCCTTGAGTTGCGGGGGCATGGGTGCACTCGAGTGCCCCAGCACGCGCGGGCGGCCGCCACCAAAATCCACCAGCACGGCGTCCACCCCGTCCAGCGAGGTGCCCGACATCAGGCCGATGTACAAGTCCGACACAGCAATTTCCTGTCGTGCCGGAGCGCTTGGTGGCTTATTGGGCGCTGCCAGGCAACATGTTTGCCGCGGCCGCCAGTTGCAGGCGCACCATGGCGGCTGCCTGGTTGAAGGCGGGTCGGTAGGATGCGGCCACCGGAACGGATTCGCTCTGGCGGGCAATGGTCAGCGGGTCACGGTGCGCCCCGTTGACGCGGAATTCAAAGTGCAGGTGCGGGCCGGTAGCCCAACCGGTCTGGCCGACGGCACCCACGTTCTGGCCCTGGGCTACGCTTTGGCCGGTACGCACGCCGATGCGGCTCAGGTGGGCGTAGACCGTCAAATTGTTGTTGCCATGCTTGACCATGACCACATTGCCAAAACCGTTCTGCGTGCCGGCAAATTCAACCGCGCCGTCTGCCACGGTGCGCACCGGGGTGCCAATGGGCGCCGCATAGTCGACTCCCAGGTGGGCGCGCCAGGTTTGCAGAATCGGGTGGAAGCGCATCTTGAAGCCGCTGGTCACACGGGAGAATTCCATGGGCGATGCCAGGAAGGCACGGCGCAGGCTCTCACCAGCCAGCGTGTAATAGCCGCCCTTGGTCAGGGTGTGGCTTGCAGTGGATGCGGCGGCGCTGCCGGTGGTCACGGGTTCCTGGAACCACATGGCCTGGTAGTTTTTTCCCGCGTTGACAAACTCGGCGTTCAGCACGCGACCGGCGCGCAGCGGCTCGCCGTCGCCTTCCAGGGTTTCATAGGTCACGCTGAAGCGGTCGCCTTTGCGCAACGCGCGGTGGAAGTCGATGTCGCCCGAAAAAATTTCGGCCAGCTGGATGGCAATGGCGTCTGGAATGCGCGCGTCGTCCGTCGCGGCAAACAGCGAGGAATTGATGATGCCACTGGCCAGACGCGAGGACGCCGTCATGGGCAGGGTTTCCAGCCGGGACTGGAAGCCTGAGGCCGTCTTCTCAATCGTCAGGCGCTTGAACATGCCGTCGTCTTCCGGGCTCCAGCGGGCGCTGAGCTTGAGCAGGGTATTGCCCTCGCTGGCTTCCACGGTGACGTTGCGGCCAGCGCGACCCATCAGGGTCTGCTGCACGGTGCTGTCGGTGCGCAGGAAGGCTGCGGCTTGCGGGTCGTACACACCCACGCGTTTCAGCAGGGCTTCTGCGGTGTCGGAGGAGCGGGTGATGTCGGAGCGGTACAGGCGCAGGGCCTGGGCTTGCAGGCTGTCCGTCGGCGCCAGGTAGGGCAGCGGGGTGACGTCTTCAACCAGTGTGTGGACCGGCAGTTCGGCCGCGTCGGGTGCCAGCGATGCCACCGCGTAGGTGGCGCCGGCGCCGCCCAACATCAGGGCGGCAATGGCGATGGAAACGTGCTTGGGGTGGTGCTGGACAAGGCCGGCGACGTAGGCCAACGTATCTTCAGCGGCCTGGATGAGGCGTTGTATCAAAATTCGGTCTCCGTTGCGTAGGGGCGGTGCGTTTCGGCACGGCGCCCCGAACTGCGACGAAGCGCACGACTAAAATCCAGCCGCTGGCTCCACTTGTGTCGCAGGAGGGACGCCAGTATAGCGGTCAACCGCACAGACACATTGATAAAAACCCTTATGAATCAAGCATCCAGCCCAACTTTACCTGCCTCAGATCAAGTTAGAGAGGCATTGGCGGTCACCCTGCGCGGCTGCGAGGAGTTGTTGCCCCAGGACGAATGGGTCAAGAAACTGGCCAAGTCCGAGGCCACCGGCAAACCCCTGCGCATCAAGCTGGGCCTGGACCCCACGGCGCCTGACATCCACATCGGCCACACCGTGGTGCTGAACAAGATGCGCCAGTTGCAGGACCTGGGCCACACGGTCATCTTCCTGATTGGTGACTTCACCAGCATGATCGGCGACCCCTCCGGGCGCAACAGCACCCGCCCGCCGCTGACCGCCGAGCAGATCAAGGTCAACGCCGAAACCTATTACCGCCAGGCCAGCCTGGTGCTGGACCCGGCCAAGACCGAGATCCGCTACAACAGCGAGTGGAGCGACCCGCTGGGTGCACGCGGCATGATCCAGCTGGCCAGCCGCTACACCGTGGCCCGCATGATGGAGCGCAACGACTTCCACGACCGCTTCAAGGCCGGCACCCCGATTGCCGTGCACGAATTCTTGTACCCCCTGATGCAGGGCTATGACAGCGTTGCCCTGCACAGCGACCTGGAACTGGGCGGCACCGACCAGAAGTTCAACCTGCTGATGGGCCGCACGCTGCAGGCCGAATACGGTCAGGAGCCGCAGTGCATTTTGACCATGCCGCTGCTGGAAGGCCTGGACGGCGTGGAGAAGATGTCCAAGAGCAAGAACAACTACATCGGCATCAGCGAAGACGCGAACACGATGTTTGCCAAGGTATTGAGCATCTCTGACGTGCTGATGTGGAAGTGGTACACGCTGCTGAGCTTCCAGAGCGAAGCCGCTATTGCCGCGCTCAAGGCCGAAGTGGAGGCTGGCCGTAACCCCAAGGACGCCAAGGTGGCGCTGGCCAAGGAAATCACGGCCCGTTTCCACAGCGCTTCGGCTGCCGATGCCGCCGAGCAGGATTTCATCAACCGCAGCAAGGGCGGCGTGCCCGATGAGATTGCCGAAATCAGCCTGCCCCTGGGCGAGGGGGGCGCGTCAGTGGGCATTGCCGCGCTGCTGAAATCCGCCGGCCTGGCCGCCAGCAGCGGCGAGGGCAACCGCCTGATCGACGGCGGTGGCGTGCGCGTGGACTCCAGCGTGGTCAGCGACAAGGGCCTGAAGCTGGGTGCCGGCACCTATGTGTTGCAGGTGGGCAAGCGCAAGTTTGCGCGCGTGACGTTGGCATAAGTGCTATGGTTTTGGTAGCTGCTTACGCATATTTTACGAGGGCTAGCGGTCTTTTTCTATGATTTCTGTTCTGCAACGCGTCCGTTCGGCCCGGGTGGAAGTGGATGGGAAAACGGTCGGTGCGATTGGCCCGGGTTTGCTGGTGTTGGTCTGTGCCGAGCAGGGTGACACCCCGGTCGAGGGAGACAAGCTGCTGGCCAAGATATTGAAGCTGCGCATCTTCAGCGATGCCCACGGCAAGATGAACTTGAGCGTACAGGACGTGGATGGACAGGGCACGCCGGGTGGCCTGCTGATCGTCAGCCAGTTCACGCTGGCGGCGGATGTGCGTGGCGGCAACCGCCCCAGCTTCACTGCGGCGGCTGCGCCCGAGGATGGTCGGCGCCTGTACGAGGGTTTCGTCGCAGCAGCGCGCCGCCAGCATGGCGAGGTGCAGACCGGCATCTTTGCGGCCGACATGCAGGTGCACCTAGTCAACGATGGCCCGGTGACGATCCCGCTGCGTATGCCTCCACCCAGCCACGCAGGCTGTTGACAAAGGCGACCGCCTGCACGCGCGGCAGGTCGCTCACATGCACCACTGCTTCTTGTATCCGCCCCAGAGCCAGCCAGTGCGCGCGGCCCACGCCGGGCAGTAGGCCGCAGTCCAGCGTGGGGGTGACCCAGCGACCATCCAGCAGCAGGGCCAGATTGCCACGGGTGCATTCGGTGATTTCACCGCGCGCGTTCCACAGCACGGTGTCAAACACGTCCGGGTCGCTGGGGGTGAACGCGTCATAGTGGGCGCGGCGTGTGGTCTTGTGGCGCACGAATTCGCTGTCGGACGCGTCCAGCGCTCGGGTGGCCAGTTGCAGGCGCACGGGTGTGGGGGTGTCGGCCAGCGCAAAGGCCTGGGCCTGCAGGTGGCCGGTCGCGCCCAGTAGCAGGCGCACGCGCCATGCGCCCTTGGGGTGTTGCTGGCAAAGATCTGTCAATGTTTGCTGCACGGAGTTGGGCTGCCAGGCGAAGCCGAAGTGGGCGGCCGATGCCTGCATGCGCGCCAGGTGCGCGCTCAGGTGCTGCAGCACGCCGTCCCGCAGCGCCAGGGTTTCCAGAATCTCGAACGCCTGGCTGGCCCGGTTCAGGAAGGCCTGCTTGTGGCGCCACTCCTGCCATTCGGCCTCGGGTGTCGAGTCAAAGGTGATGCCGCTGCCGGTGGCGGCGCGGATCGTGGTGCCACGCACTACAGCGGTCCGGATCGGCACGTTGAAGGTGGCGCTGCCTCCCGGGCGCACCACGCCGACCGCGCCGCAGTAGACGCCGCGGTCGTCGCCCTCCAACTCCCGGATCAGGCGCATGGCCTGCACCTTGGGCGCGCCGGTGACCGAGCCGCACGGAAACAGCGCGGAGAACACATCGACCAGCGTGGTGCCGGGCCGCGTGTCGGCATGCACGTCGGTCACCATCTGCCACACCGTGGGCAGGGCCTGCACGCGGCACAGGCCGTCCACGGTGACGGAAAACGGCGTGGCAATGCGCGACAGGTCGTTGCGGATCAGGTCCACGATCATGACGTTCTCGGCGCGCTCCTTGGGCGAGGTCTGCAGGCCTTCGGCCAGCGCCATGTCCTCCTGCGGGCTGCGACCGCGCGGGGCCGTGCCCTTCATCGGGCGGGTGATCAGGTGGCCGTCCTTCCAGTCGAAAAACAACTCCGGTGAGACGGACAGCACCTGCTCCTCTCCGGTGTCGATGTAAGCGGCAAAGCCACCAGGCTGGGCCTGGCGCATCGCGGCAAACAGTTCCTCTGGCGGCACGTGGAGCTGCCCGGGGGTGCGGGCGGTGAAGTTGGCCTGGTAGATCTCGCCGTCGCCAATGGCTTGGTGCAGGCGCTCCAGGGCGGCATCAAAAGTGGCGCGCGCCAGGCCTGGTTGCCAGGTCGCGCGCACGGTGTCCGCAACGCTGCCCAATGCGGGTTCTTCCCCATCGGGCAGCGGCGCATCGTGCACACCAAACCAGACCAGTGGCCCCGACGCCGGGTGCACCGTCAACGCGCGGTCAAACGCCGGTGCCGCTTCATAGCGCACAAAGCCCACGCACCACTGGCCTTGCAGCGCGCGTTGCTGCACCGCTTGCAGCACGGCCTTCACCTCGCCCAACGCACGGGCCACCAGCACCTCGCGCGGCACGCCAAATGCCAGCCGCACAGCGTCGGAGCCCGCTGGCACGGAGTTGTCGGCGGGCTGGTGGGGTGCCCGAATGGCGGCGAAATCGATCAGGGCGTGCATGGTGCGGTGCGCAGGGAGGTAGGCCGGGCCGCAGATTATGCGCGTGCGGGCGGCCCACAGCCGGCCTTGGGGACGGTGCTTGCACCGTGCATATGGTTGCTATATACTTGACTAATCAAACAACACGCAACCAAATGCTATGTCACACCCTCAAACGGCCTACCTGATCTACGGCCCGACTGCGTCGGGCAAGTCCACCGTCGCCCGCCAACTCGCGGCCGAACACAACGCCGTGCGCTTTGCCATCGACGAATGGATGCACGCGCTGTTTGGCCCGGACACGCCCAAAACCATGGACATGGCCTGGGTCATGCCCCGCGTGGCGCGTTGCCAGGCCCGCATCTGGGCCACCTGCGAGCAGATTCTGGCCAGCGACCGGGATGTGGTGCTGGAAATGGGGCTTCTGCGCCAGCAGGACCGCGACCGCATGCAATCCCTGGTCGAAGCCAGCGGTCACGCGGCCACGCTGTGCTTTGTCGATGCCAGCCTGGCAACGCGCCGCCAGCGCGTGCTGCAACGCAACCAGCAGCAGGGCGACACCTATTCCTTCCAGATCACCCCGACCATGTTCGATGCGATGGAACACATATTTGAGCGACCCGGTGCGGACGAGGCGCGCCGCTCCCGGGTCTTTTCCGAGGAACCAACCCATGTCTAACGCTACACCCACCCCCGCAACGCCGACCGCCCCCAGTGACAGCCTGGAGTTCTGCCTGCGCCTGAACCGCGCCTATGCCACGCTGACGCGCCGACTGGACAACGCCTTGTCCAATGTGCATGGCCTGAGCTTTGGCGATTTCATGATCCTGTACTACCTGGACCGGGCACCGGCCAGCCGCTTGCGCCGCATCGACCTGGCCGAGCGACTGGGCCTGACGGCCTCCGGCGTCACGCGCAGCTTGCTTCCGCTGGAAAAACTCGGCCTGGTCGCCCGCCAGCCCGACCCGCGCGATGCCCGTGTCGGCTACGCCTTGATCACCGAGGCCGGCCAGCAATTGCTGCAATACGCGCTGGCTTCCGTGGAGCCGATTGCCCAGGAGGCAACCCGCATGGTGTCGGCCGAAGAGATGGGTGCGCTTTCCGCGCTGTTGGGGCAATTGGCGGGTATAAACCTCTCCAACACATGAACCCCATCGCCGTCATCACCACCGTTGGCAGCCGCACCGAGGCGCAGGCCATGGCTCGCGCCCTGGTCGAGCGTAAAGTCGCAGCCTGCGCACAGATTGATGTGATCGAAAGCTATTACACCTGGGACGGTGCCATCCATAACGAGCCGGAGTTCCGCATCACCTTCAAGACCACGGACGCGCAGTACGCCGTGGTGGAAGCGGCCATCCGGGAACTGCACAGCTACGCGTTACCGGCCATTCATGCCATCACACTGTCCCCTGTCTACGCGCCGTATGCGCAGTGGATACGGGACAACGCCAACGGAGGCTAGGACAAGAACTGCCGCAGCTCCGGCGTCTGCGGCCGGTTGAAAATCTCGTCCGGTGTGCCCGCCTCGTGGATCAACCCCTGGTGCATGAAGACCACGCGGTCGCTGACCTTGCGGGCAAAGGCCATTTCGTGCGTGACCAGAATCAGCGTCATGCCTTCATTGGCCAGCATCTCCACCACCTGCAGCACCTCGCCCACCAGTTCCGGGTCCAGCGCCGAGGTGATCTCGTCACACAGCAGCACCGTGGGGTCCATGGCCAGTGCGCGGGCAATCGCCACACGCTGCTGCTGGCCGCCGGAGAGTTGATCGGGCATGCGGTCAAACAATTGACCCAGGCCGACGCGCTCCAGCAGGGCCTGGGCGCGGGCTTTCGCATCTTCCCGGGGAATGTCCTTGACCAGGGTCGGGGCCAACATCACGTTGCGCCCGGCGCTCAGGTGCGGGAATAGGTTGAAGCTCTGGAAGATCATGCCGACCTGCTGGCGCAGTTCGCGCATGGCGTTGGCGTCCCAGTGCTGCAACGCCTGGCCGTCCACGCTCAGGCTGCCGCGCTCAAAGGTCTCCAGGCCGTTGATGCAGCGCAACAGCGTGCTCTTGCCCGAGCCGCTTTTTCCGATGATGCAGACCACTTCCTTGCGGCCCACCTGCAGGTCGATGCCCTTGAGCACCTCGGTGGGGCCAAAGCTCTTGTGCAGGCCGCGGATGTCAACCAGCGCGAACGGGGGATTGGGTGATGTTGTGTCAGTCATAGCTTAGGCCAGGCTGTGGTTTTCCAGCCGCTGGCTCCACCACGAAAGGGGAAAGCACAGGGCAAAGTACAAAAGACCCACAAATGTGTAGGCCAGGAAGGGTTGGTAGGTGGCGTTGGAGATCATCTGCCCGGCCTTGGTCAGCTCGACAAAGCCGATCACCGAGGCCAGCGCCGTGCCCTTGATGATCTGCACCAGAAAGCCAACCGTGGGTGCAATCCCCACGCGCAGGGCCTGGGGCAGGATCACATAGCGCATCTGTTGCGAGTAGCTCAGCGCCAGACTGGTGGAGGCCTCCCACTGGCCTTTGGGAATGGCATTGACGCAGCCGCGCCAGATTTCGGTCAGATAGGCGCTGGCGTACAGCGTCAGGCAGATGGCGGCCGCGACCAGCGGCGAGGTATCCATGCCCAGCAGCGCCAGACCAAAGTAGACGAGAAAGAGCTGCATCAGCAGCGGCGTGCCCTGGAATATTTGCACGTACCAGGCCACTGCCGTGCCCACTCCACGGAGCTTGGTGAAGCGCAGCATCAGCAGGCCCATGCCGACCAGGCCGCCGCCGATAAAGGCGATCAGCGAGAGCGCTACCGTCCAGCGCGCGGCACCCAGCAGAAAGGTGAAGATGTCCCACAGAGAAAACTGAACCATGATCGTGGCCCCTTGCTATCGGCTGGAAAAGATGAAGCGCGGCCCCACCCAGTACAGCAACTGCCGCAGTGCAATCGCCAGCAGCAGGTAGATGGCGGTCACGATGATGTAGGACTCAAAGCTGCGAAAGGTGCGGCTCGATATCAGGTTGGCGGCCTGCGACAGCTCCTCCGCCGAGATCTGCCCGCACACCGCCGAGCCCAGCATGACGATGATGATCTGACTCACCAGCGCCGGCCAGATGCGCGCCAACGCCGGCGGCAGCACGACACGTGAGAAGGTTTGCCACGGTGTCAGCGCCAGGCTCATGGCCGCTTCCAACTGGCCGCGTGGCGTGGTCTGCAGGCCGGCGCGCACGATCTCGCACGCATAGGCGCCCAGATTGAGCACCATGGCCAGCACACAGGCCACCTCCACCGACAGGCGCAATCCCAGCGAGGGCAGGCCGAAGAAGATGAAGAACAGCTGGATGATGAAGGGCGTGTTGCGCACCAGCTCCACATAGGCGCCCACCACGCGTTTGAGCACGGGGCCGCCATGCAACCGCGCCCAGGCGCAGGCTGTGCCCAGCAGCGCACCCAGCACCGCCGAGATGGCGGTCAGGGTGACGGTCAGGCCCAGTCCGCGCAGCAGCATGGGCCACTGTTCCAGCACGGTGACAAAGTTGAATTCCATCATGGCGGGTCAGGGTGTGGTGTGCAGATTGCCGTCGATTAGTCCGGCAGCACGCCGGTGCCACGGCCCAGCCACTTTTGTGCGTACTGTTCCAGCGTGCCATCGGCCTTGGCGGCGCGCAGGATCTCGTTGACCTTGTTCAGCAGCGCGGTTTCGCCCTTGCGCACGCCGATGAAGTTGGGGGAGTCTTTCAGCAGCAACTTGTACTCGGCCTGCACCTGCGGGTTCTTCTGCACGGCGGCCGCAGCCACAGCGGCGCCGGTGGCCAGCAACTGGGTTTGTTGCGAGATGAAGGCGGCCACGGTGGTGGAATCGTCTTCAAAGCGCTGGATCTTCAGCGTGGGCGGGGCCACCTTTTGCAGCACGTCGTCCTGGATGGTGCCGCGGGTCACGGCAATGCTCTTGCCGGCCAGGTCGTCAAAGCTCTTGATGTTCAGCGCCTTGGGGCCAAACACGGCCTGGAAGAAGGGCGCGTAGGCCACCGTGAAGTCGATCACCTTTTCGCGCTCGGGGTTCTTGCCCAGGGCCGAAACGATCAGGTCAATTTTCTTCGTCTGCAGGTAGGGGATGCGGTTGGGCGTGCTGACCGGAACGAACTCGGCCTTCACGCCCAGCTTGTCGGCAATCAACTGCGCCGTGGCCACGTCCACGCCGGTCAGCTTGAAGTCGGGACCCATATAGCCATAGGGCGGGAAGTCGGAGGCCACGCCCAGGGCGATGGACTTCTTGGCCAGGATGGACGAGAGGGAATCATCCGCATGCGCGGGGGCAGCAAAAGCCAGGACGGCGCCAGTGATCAGACCGGCCACGGTGGAGAGCGCTTTGAATTTCATGGGGTTTCCTGTCAATAAAAAGGATGGGACACGGCACCTCTTGCGCAAGATGTGTGCCACGTGCCGCGCCTGGTATGGCCCTTGCGAACAGATAGGCGAGAATATGAAAAAATTGTTTCCTAAACACATGATCATGAAACCAATGTTCCATATCGGTGCACACGCCGCCTCGTTTTGGGGAGGTCGGCACCAAAACGCGATGCCGGTTCTGCCATGACCCAGACGCCACTCCTGCGCGAGCGCATCCAGGCCCAGTACACGGCGCTGTCACTGGTGGACCGCAAGCTGGCCGACGTGGTGCTGACCCATGAGAAGGACCTGCTGGCCTACAGCGCCACGGAACTGGCGGCGCTGGCGGGTGTCTCCAAGGCCAGTACAGCGCGCTTCTTCAAGCGCCTGGGCTTTGCCGACTTCCAGGCCTTCCGGGCGCACCAGCGCAAGGGTCCGACGCAACCATCGCCGCTGAGCCACGTGGTGCAGCAGGGCACCCGCCCCAGCCCCTTGCAGCAGCACATTGCACAGGACGCCCGGCAGTTGCAGGCCTTGGCCGACAGCCTGACCGACACCCGCGTGCAGCAGGCCGCCAAGCTGCTGGTGGGCGCGCGCCGGGTTTGGGTGGTGGGCTACCGCAATGGTTATATGGCGGCCTTCTACGCGCAGGCGCTGCTGTCGCAGTTGCGCGGCGACGTGCATCTGCTCAACGAGGGCTCGGGCGAAGACGCCGAGCTGCTGGCCGACATCCAGCGCGGTGACGTGCTGCTGGCCATGGACTTTCGCCGCCGCACGCGCCGCCTGAGCCAGGTGGTGGCCATTGCCTGCGACGCCGGTGCCGCGTTGGTGCTGGTCAGCGATGCGCGCGTGTCGGCGCTGGCGGCACGCGCCCAGGCCCTGTTCATCTGCCCGCCGCAGGGTGAAGCCATTTTTGACTCCTATGTGGGCGCCATCAGCCTCATCAACTATCTGGCCACTGCCGCGCTGGCCCAGGTGCCCAAAAAAGCCCGCGCGCGCATGGCCGCCATCGAGCAGGTCCATGCGCAACTGGACGACCTTGAACCATCCCTTTGAAACGATTCCATCCATGTCCTCATTTCCACAACACCCCTTTACCCTGCAGATCAATTCCCGCATTCAGCCAGGCGAGCCCTATGGCGCACACCGCAGCACCTTGCTCAGCGCGCCCGCACTGGAGCAGGCCCGGGCCGTCATCACCTCCTGGAGTGGCTATGCGCAAACTCCCTTGTGTGCCTTGCCCGCCCTGGCGCGTGATGCCGGCGTGGCCAGCATCCACTACAAGGACGAAGGCGGCCGCTTTGGCCTGGGCAGCTTCAAGGCACTGGGCGGTGCCTATGCGGTGGCACGCCTGCTGTGCCGTGAACTGGGCCAGCGCCTGGGCCGAGTGGTGAGCCATGCCGAGCTGCAGAGCGACCCCGCGCTGCGCCGGGCTTGCGCTGACATCACCGTGACCTGCGCCACCGACGGCAACCATGGCCGTTCAGTGGCCTGGGGCGCGCAGATGCTGGGCTGCCGCTGCGTGATCTACATCCACGCCACCGTCAGTGAGGGGCGCAAGGACGCGATTGCCCGCTACGGCGCGCAGGTGGTGCGTACCAGCGGGAACTACGACGATTCCGTGCAGCAGGCCGACCGCGATGCACGAGCCAATGGCTGGTTTGTGATTTCCGACACTTCCTACCCCGGCTACATGGACATTCCGCGCGACGTGATGCAGGGCTACCAGCTGATGGTGCACGAGGCGGTGAGCGCGCTGCCGCAGTGGCCCACGCATGTGTTTGTGCAAGCCGGCGTGGGCGGCTTTGCGGCGGCGGTGTGTGCCTATTTCTGGGAGCGCAACAGCGCGCAGCGCCCGGTCTTTGTGGTGGTGGAGCCGCAGCAGGCCGACTGCCTGCTGCAAAGCGCACAGGCCGGTGCCGTGGTCGCGGTCAAGGGCGATCTGGACACGCTGATGGCCGGTCTGGCCTGTGGCGAAGTCTCGTTGCTGGCCTGGGACTTTCTGGCCACCGGTGCCAACGCCTTCTGCACGATTCCCGACGCCGCTGCCGTGGATGGCATGCGCCTGCTGGCCGACCCGCAGCGTGGCGACCCGGTGATCGTCGCCGGTGAGTCCGCCGTGGCCGGCCTGGCCGCGGCACTACTGACGGCGCAGGACAGCGCCGCGCGCGCTTCGCTGGGCCTGGGGCCGGACAGCCGCGTGCTGCTGTTTGGCAGCGAGGGCGACACCGACCCCGCGCTGTACCAGCAACTGGTGGGCCGCAGCGCCAGCCAAGTATTGAAGGAAGGCGCTGCCGTATGACAGCTCCACAGATCAACGGCCAGCGCCTGCTGGACAGCCTGCAAGCGCTGGGCCAGATCGGCGCGCTGCCCGGCGGCGGCGTGAATCGCCTGGCACTGACCGATGCCGACCGTACGGGCCGCGACTGGACGGTGGCGCGCATGCGCGAGCTCGGAATGCGCATAGCCATCGATGGTATTGGCAACATCGTCGGCACCTTCCCGGGAACCGAGGACCTGCCCCCGGTGATGGTGGGTTCGCACATCGACACCGTGCGCACCGGTGGTCTGTACGACGGCAACTACGGAGTGCTGGCCGGTCTGGAAGTGATCGCCACGCTGCGCGACGCCAGTCTGCAAACTCGCCGCCCGCTGGCGGTGGCGGTGTTCACCAACGAGGAGGGCGCGCGCTTCCAGCCCGACATGATGGGCAGCCTGGTCTACGTGGGCGGTCTGCCGTTGCAGGAGGCACTGGCCACCTGCGATGCCGATGGCGTGTCGGTGCAGGCCGAGTTGCAGCGAATCGGCTACCAGGGCACGACCCCCGTGGGTGCACCGGTGGTGGACAGCTATGTGGAGCTGCACATCGAGCAGGGCCCGGTGCTGGAGCAGTGCGGGTTGCAGATCGGGGTGGTCGAGGGCGTGCAAGGCATCTCGTGGACCGAGTTCACCGTGGAGGGCCAGTCCAACCACGCCGGCACCACGCCCATGGCCCTGCGCCACGACGCGGCACTCGTTGCTGCACAGATCGCCGTGTTTGTGCGTGCACTGAGCGCACGCATGGGTGGCCGTCAACTGGCCACCGTGGGTGCGGTGCGGCTCAGCCCGAATCTGGTCAACGTCATTGCGCAGAAGGCGGTGTTCACCGTGGACCTGCGCAACACCGACGGCGCCGCGCTGGCCCAAGCCGAAGCCGATTTGCACGCCTATGCTCAGCACGCCGCACAGGCTGAAGGTGCGCACATCACCCACCGCGCACTGGCACGATTTGAGCCGGTGGCCTTTGACCCGTTGGTGGTGAACCTGGTGGAGCAGCAGACCCAGGCCCTGGGCTGTACCTACCAGCGCATGCCCAGCGGGGCCGGGCACGATGCCCAAATGCTGGCCCGCATCTGCCCCAGCGCCATGATCTTTGTGCCAAGCGTGGGTGGCCTCAGCCACAACGTGCGCGAGCACACCGAACCAGCCGATCTGCAGCGCGGCGCGCAGGTGCTGCTGCAGGTGGTGCTGTCGCTGGCCAACCGTCCCCATTGATTCCACTCTGACTGATCAACCTATGCCCCGCTATCTCAACGTTGCCCTCGGCCAGCTTGGCCCCATCCAACGCGCCGACTCCCGCCCCCAGGTAGTGGCGCGCCTGTGCGACCTCATGCGCCAGGCCCACGCCGTAGGCGCGCAGCTCATCGTCTTTCCGGAACTCGCGCTGACCACCTTCTTTCCCCGCTGGTACATCGAAGACGAAGCCGAGATCAACAGCTTCTTCGAGCGCAGCATGCCCAACGCCGCCACGCAGCCGCTGTTCGACCTATCCAAGGCGCTGGGCGTGGGCTTCTACCTCGGGTACGCCGAGCTGGCGCAAGAGGCCGCGGGCGAGGTTCGCTACAACACCTCCATCCTGGTGGACCGCAGCGGCCAGATCGTCGCCAAGTACCGCAAGGTGCACCTGCCTGGCCACAAGGAGCATGAACCCTGGCGGCGCTTTCAGCACCTGGAGAAACGCTACTTCACGCCCGGCACGGGCTGGGAGGTGACCCAGGCCTTTGGCGGCATCATGGGCATGGCCATCTGCAACGACCGGCGCTGGGCCGAGACCTACCGTGTGATGGGCTTGCAGGGTGTGGAGATGGTGCTGATCGGCTACAACACGCCGGTGCACAACGCCCCCGCGCCGGAGCATGACGACCTGTCGCTGTTCCACAACCAGCTCTCCATGCAAGCCGGTGCCTACCAGAACGGCACCTGGGTCGTGGGCGTGGCCAAGGCCGGGGTGGAGGAGGGCGTGGACAGCATTGGCGGCAGCTGCATCATTGCACCGTCGGGTGAAGTGGTGGCGCGCTGCCTGACCAAGGGCGACGAGATGGCGATTGCCCGCTGCGACCTGGACTTCTGCGCCGTCTACAAACGCACCACTTTCAACTTCGACCTTCACCGGCAACCGCAGGCCTATGGGCTGATCACGGCGCGCAAAGGGGAGACGCTGGCGGCGGATGGGACGCCTCTGTCGGTGTCGCCCGTTGTATGAGAATGCTATCGATTGTGTAGCTGTCTGCGCAGTATTGGCGAGGGCTGGAGGACTATTTTGCTTTGAATGACTCCGCTGTAGTGGGGCTGGCGGATCGGGTATCCGCTCTCTGGCCCACGCTCGCGGGCGGGCGCTCTGGGTATGCCTGCGTGCTGGCGTCAACGCGGCTGCTGGGGTGCCAGCGTTGTGGTGACCGCGAATGGGGCCGCCGAACGGACACCCAATCCGCCAGCCGGGTGGTGGTGGTGGTGGGACGCCGGTCTTAACCGAGTGTCGTGTTCAAGTGCATGCGGCCGGATAAACTGGGTTTGACTGAATAGCTGACGATGTAGATCTCGTCTTGGGCCAACCAACTTCCATCACCGCACATCCATGTCCCAGAAAATTCTTGCCTCCCTATTCGCACAGAAGTCGTGGGCCAATCGCGAGCTGTTTGACGTGTTGGCCTCAATCACCTCCACGGAGCACGCGGCCTCGCTGCACACGGCGATCCGAACGCTGAACCACATCTACGTGGTCGACCGGATCTTTCGCGCCCACTTGGTTGGCGAGAAGCACCCGTACACGGCGACCAATACGCCGGAGACACCTGAATTGGGTGCGCTCCACTTTGCTGTGGCGGAAACCGACCTCTGGTTCGAGAACTATGTGTCCACCATCGCCGCCCCGGCACTGGCGGAGCGTCTTGCCTTCGAGTTCACGGATGGTGACTCGGGCAGCATGACGCGGGAGGAAATGCTGTTCCATGTGCTCAGCCATGGGTCCTACCATCGCGGCAATGTCGGCCAAATACTCAAGAACATCTCGGTTGCGCCACCCCGCGATCTGTTGACCAAGTTCCTGCATGTCAGCGAGCCAGCGCGCCGGCAGGGCTGATTTTTCCGGGTCCTTCTTTGTTAGAAATAGCTATTATTGTGATAGCAACATTGCTAGCACTGACGAGGGCTAGAGGCTGATTTTGCTTCAGTCGATTCCGCTGGCGCGGGCACCGTGAACCGGTGGCCGCAGCCTCTGTGGCAGGCAGATAGAATCCCGACCTTTGCACGGGAGTTCAACAACATGGTGCGTTTTGTTCTGGCCGGTTTGGCGGCCCTTATTCTTCTGACTGGTAACGCCCTGGCGGCGGCGGATCCCGCGCGGCATGCGCTGAGCGTGCCGGTTCTTGAGCGGCTGAAGGCGGCCGTCAAGGAAGGCGAGCGGGTCCTTCCCAAGACCGACGACAAGGACGATGCGGACCAGCCGACCGTGGAGGAGCTTGCCAAATCGCTGGATGCCACGCCCGGTGTCAAGGCACTGCTGGCACGCCACGGTTTTACCAGCCAGACCTTTGCGCTGGCGACGCTGGCCTATTTCCACGCGGGGTTCTATTTGATGATGGAGCCTGCCATGGACAAGAAGAAGGCGGCGGAGCTGCGCGCTTCGTACCCGAAGGAAACACAGGGCAACATCGAGCTGCTGCGCAAGAATCCCAAACTGATGCAGCAGTGACCGCCGTCACCAGCTTCCCGCCCCTGTCGCGTCCTGATGCCAGTGTGCTCATCCTGGGAAGCATGCCGGGAGTTGCGTCGCTCACGGCGCAACAGTATTACGCCCATCCACGCAACAGTTTCTGGCCGATCATGGCCGGTATGGTGGGGCTGGACGCGACGGCACCCTACGGGGAGCGGGTGGAGGCGCTGACGCGTGCGGGGATTGCGGTGTGGGATGTCTTGCAGAGTTGCGTTCGGCCGGGCAGTCTGGACAGTTCCATCCAGGCCGGCTCACGGGTTGCCAATGACTTTGCGTCATTTCTGGCGTTGCATCCGGGCATCCGGTGCATTGGCTTCAATGGCGCCGAGGCCCAGCGCAGCTTCAACCAGCATGTGCTGCCGGGTTTGGGCGTGCTGGGCATAGCCTGTGTCCGCCTGCCATCCACCAGTCCCGCGCATCCGATTCCGTTTGCGCAGAAGCTGGCAGCGTGGCAAGCGGCGCTGGGCGCTTACCGGGTAGATGCCGTTTAGAAGTGGTATTCGACGCGGACCATCGGGGTCTTGGCGAATGCGCCCTTGCCGGCAACACCGTCGCTGTTGTTACCAAACTTGTTCTTCCAGTATTGGTATTCCAGGCCAACCTTCAGGGTCTTCGGCGCAGCTCCGATGACGGGGCTCAGGTCGTACATGATCTGCATGTCGATGTTGGTCTCGGGTGCGCTATCGACGCCAAACTCGTTCTTGCCCTTGGCGGCGATGAAGTTGGCAAAGCCCTCAAACGAGAAACCGGAGCCACCCAGCGGAATGCCCCAGGCTGCGCCCAGCATCATGTGGGAGTCGTAGGTGTAGCGCGGTGTGGCCACGCGGGAGAACGTGCTGTAGGGTGCATTGCTCTCAAACAGTGCCAGCAGGCTCAGGTTCAGGAAGCCGGGCACGTCCATCATGAACGTGGGGCCAACCACCAGCATGCGCTTCTTGGAGTTGTAGCCGGCGTCGGTCTTGGTGTTGTAGTCAAAACCGGCGGTGATGCCCATGCCGCGCACGGGGCCGAACTTGTAGGGCGAGCCGGTGAGCTTTTCCAGGTCCACGGTGTTGCGGTAGACGATGTACACCTCTTGTGCGCCGGTGCCGGCACCGGCGCTGGAGGGGTCCTTGTTGTCGGACATCAGCATGTCCACATTGAAGAAGTTGGAGCCGTACTTGTAGCCACTGACGTGGTTCAGGTTGATGATGTCCTTGCTGATGGCATTGGCGTTGAAGGGCTCGGCGTAGTCGGTGCCGTAGCGGTAGCCGATGGAGGTGTCGCTCCAGGTTGCGGCCTGCGTGGCAAATGCGCAAGTGAGGGCGGCTGTGCCCAGGATGGTGCGTGTAACTATTTGGTGCATCATGATTATTTCCGGGTGAAGTTGATGGTTAGTGGGCTGATATCCACACCGTCATGATGCAATTTGCGGGCCAAGTGTATACAAAATCAGGCACCGTTCTTGCTCAGTGGTTGGGCACCTGTTTCAACCACCCACCTCCCCGGAGTCACCATGCAAAAACGCAGTTTCCTCAAGGCCACAGCAGTCACGGTCGTGGCATTGGCCGCCGGTCTGGCCCACGCGCAGACCACGCCCATCAAGTTCCAGCTGGACTGGCGCTTTGAGGGCCCGTCGGCTCTTTTCCTGACCCCAGCTGCCAAGGGCTACTTCAAGGACGCCAAGCTGGATGTGACCATCGACGCCGGCAACGGCTCGGGTGGCACGGTCACGCGTGTGGCCTCGGGCGCCTACGACATGGGGCTGGCCGATCTGGCGGCCTTGATGGAGTTCCACGCCAACAATCCCGAAGCACCCAACAAACCGGTGGCCGTGATGATGGTCTACAACGACACACCGGCCTCGGTCATGGCGCTCAAGAAGTCGGGCATCAAGACGCCTGCCGACCTGAGCGGCAAGAAGCTCGGCGCACCGGTGTTTGATGCCGGGCGCAAGGCCTTTCCCATCTTCGCCAAGGCCAATGCCGTGACAGGTTTCACCTGGACGGCGATGGACCCACCGCTGCGCGAAACCATGCTGGTGCGCGGTGATGTGGATGCCATCACGGGCTTCACCTTCACCTCGCTGCTGAACCTGGAAGCGCGTGGAGTGAAGGCGGCTGATGTGGTCGTCATGCCCTACCCGGACTTTGGCGTCAAGCTGTATGGCAATGCCATCATCGTGTCGCCCAAGCTGCTCAAGGAGAACCCGGCCGCGGTCAAGGCCTTCCTGAGCGCCTTCACCAAGGGCGTGAAGGACGTGCTGGCCAACCCGGCGGCGGCCATTGCCGACGTCAAGGCGCGTGACGGCATCATCAACGTCGATCTGGAAACCCGCCGCCTCAAGCTGGCGATTGACACCGTGGTCAACAGCCCCAACGCCCGTGCCGAAGGCTTTGGCCAGGTCAACGGACCGCGCCTGGCGCTGATGGCCAGCCAGGTATCCGACGCCTTTACCACCAAGACCCGCATCAACCCCGACGTGGTGTGGAGCAGCGCCTACCTGCCGTCCAAGGCGGAACTGGCCATCCTGACCAAGAAGTAGGACGGCGTGCATGACCACCGTGCATGACGACCATGCGACGCCCTGGTTTGTCGACTTCCAGGATGTCTGGCTGGCCTACAACAACGAGCTGCTGCAGCAGAACCACTTTGCGGTGGAGGCCATCGACCTGAAGGTGCGCCAAGGCGAATTCATCGCCATCGTTGGGCCATCGGGCTGCGGAAAGTCCACCTTCATGAAGCTGACCACCGGGCTGAAGATGCCGTCCATGGGCAAGATCCTGATCGACGGCCAGTCGGTGACCGGGCCACTGAAGATCTCCGGCATGGCGTTCCAGGCGCCGTCGCTGTTGCCATGGCGCACCACGGTGGACAACGTGCTGCTGCCGCTGGAAATTGTGGAGCCCTACCGCAGCAGCTTCAAAGGCAAGCGCAAGGAGTATGAAGAGCGCGCCCGCAAGCTGCTGCAGAAGGTTGGACTGGGCGGTTATGAGGACAAGTTTCCGTGGCAGCTCTCCGGCGGCATGCAACAGCGCGCCAGCATTTGCCGCGCGCTGATCCACGAGCCCAAGATGCTGTTGCTGGATGAGCCTTTTGGTGCACTCGATGCGTTCACACGGGAGGAGTTGTGGTGCATCCTGCGCGACCTGTGGACCGAGCAGCAGTTCAACGTGATCCTGGTCACGCACGATCTGCGTGAATCGGTTTTCCTGGCCGACACGGTGTACGTCATGAGCAAGAGCCCAGGCCGCTTTGTGGTGCGTCGCGATATCGAACTGGCGCGCCCAAGGGACCTGGAGGTGACCTACACCAAGGAGTTCTCCGACATCGTGCACGAGTTGCGGGGCCACATTGGTGCCATTCGCCAAACTGGTGCACACACAACTGCCTAAAGGGTTCGCATGAACAAGAAACTGATAGAGACATGGGCGCCCTGGATGCTGCTGGTGGTCATCATCGTCACCTGGCAAATCCTGTGCTCGGCGTTTGACGTGTCCGAATTCATCTTCCCCAGCCCGTGGCGCATCTGGACCCAGTTTCTGGAGTTCAAGGGCATCATTGCCGCCCACGCCTGGCGCACCTACTGGGTGACCATGGTCGGCTTCGGGTTGGCCATTGTGGTGGGCGTGCTCCTCGGGTTTGTCATCGGCAGCTCGCGCCTGGCCTATGCGGCCGTGTACCCGCTGATGACCGGTTTCAACGCGCTGCCCAAGGCGGCGTTTGTGCCGATCCTGGTGGTGTGGTTCGGCATCGGCGTGGGGCCGGCGATCCTGACCGCCTTTCTGATCAGCTTCTTCCCCATCATGGTGAACATCGCCACCGGCCTGGCCACGCTGGAGCCGGAGCTGGAAGACGTGCTGCGCGTGCTGGGCGCCAAGCGCTGGGATGTGCTGGTCAAAGTGGGCCTGCCGCGTTCCATGCCGTATTTCTATGGTTCGCTCAAAGTCGCCATCACGCTGGCCTTTGTCGGCACCACGGTGTCCGAAATGACGGCGGCGAATGAGGGCATTGGCTACCTGTTGATCTCGGCCGGATCGGCTATGCAGATGGGCCTGGCGTTTGCGGGGCTGTTGGTGGTGGGTGCCATGGCCATGGTGATGTATGAGCTGTTCAGTGTGATTGAGAAGCACACCACTGCCTGGGCGCACCGCGGTTCACAAGGCCACTAAGCACGGGGCCCAGAAAAAATCCCCCGCATCCGGGAGGATGCGGGGGACAAACACAGGAACTCATCGCTAGAAAAGGACCTGAGAAACCCGTGGTTGTATCAGCAACTTTGATGCCACATTGGTGCAGCAAGGCCAAGTTCTTTTCATCAGTTGTGCGGCGCGGACCAGCGCGTCAGCGGATCTTTCTGAGCCAGAGGCTGCCGCCAGGATTTCTGAGAAGCGCGGGGTAATCCAGCTCGATGGTCGGTCTGAAGTTCTGCGCAAAGTAGTCGTTGAAGAACTCGATGCGATAGTCGTCGTTGTTGGTCAAAAACGCCCGCAACGCATACAGCTCGTTCCACGAGCGGTTCTCGTCCACCACCCAGGCGCGGGGATACTCAAATGGCCAGAATATGTCATGGATATGGATGATGACCCCGGGCTTCAGCACGGGCAGAACTTCGAACAGCTCATGGTGGACGTCGCTGCCGGTTTTGAGCACATGCGTGGAGTCAATGAAAAGGAAGTCACCGTCGTCCAACGCCCGAAAAACCGCCAGATCCACGTCCTGAACACCCTGGGGGATTACGCTTGTGCGCTCCCGGTCCGAGACCGTCAACAGCGAAGTCAGCAACGCTGGATACGGTTCAACAAAGGTGACTGCAACGTCATGGTCCAGGCAATGCTCTAGCGTGTCCAGCGCACAGGCCGACGAGAATCCAGACCCCACTTCCACCAGTTTGCGGGGGCGATGCAGCTGCAGCATTGCGCAGTAGATGCAGGCATCGCCGACGCCAAAGGCGGGATTGTCGAACCGGTAGCGAAACCCGTCCTGGTGGGTATCGGAAAACGGCACCGTTCTGAGGAAAGGGAGCAGCGCGTGCCATTTCGCCAACTGTTCGGATTCAACAAGATGGATGCCCTGAAAAGACCGGCAAGCGTTGGTGCGGTCAAACAGGTGCGTGACGGCTTGGGCATCGACGACAGGGCTGTAAAAGTGCCCAGGTGGCACGAAGAGACGCGCTTGCGCGGCCTGGCGTTGCTGAAACTCCTCGCCGGTGAGAAAGGCGGTAGTGACATCCGCGACGGACGCGCCCGACCGAATGGCCTCGAGCCAGCCCTCGACAGCACCGGCCTCGGCTTCGCGTTGCAGCAGGCTTTGGTAGAGCAGCGCGATGAATTTTTCCTCATCCATGGTGCTGGTTCCCCCAGGCTGTATCCGCCTGTCCCAACATGCAGCGCATCGGCACTGTCAATACGGATTCTTGAACCCGAGCCGCGCCATGATTTCGGTCTCGCGCAGCTCCATGACCTGGGCATCCTCATCCTGTTCATGGTCCCAGCCCTGGGCATGCAGGATGCCGTGCACGATCAGGTGCGCGTAGTGGGCCTCCAGCGTTTTCTTTTGCTCCTTGGCCTCTTGGGCGACCACGGGCGCGCACAGCACCAGGTCGGCCGTGACCACGGGCTCCTGGGTGTAGTCAAAGGTCAGCACGTTCGTGGCGTAGTCCTTTTTGCGGTACTCGCGGTTCAGGGCCTGCCCCTCTTCGGCATCCACAATGCGCACCGTGATTTCTGCATCGGTCTGCAGGGCGTGGCGAATCCATTTCTTGACCCTGTGGCGGGGCAGGGCGGCGCGGTGTTGGTCGGGTTTGGCGACGGAGCTGAATTGCAGGGAGAGGGTGAGTTCGGGCAGCATGGTGAGGGCTTGGGGGTTCAGGGTTTGACGAGTGAGCGGCGCCCCGGCGTGCGGGTCTTGGGCAGGCCCACGCGGGGCAGCTCAATCTCTTCTTCCGGTATGGCGATGGCGGGCAGCTCGTTCAGCCGTGCGGCATCGTAGGCGTCCACCACGCGGGCCACCAGCGGGTGGCGCACGATGTCGGCACTGGTCAGGTGGGTGATGGCGATGCCGCTCACGCGGCGCAGCACGCGCTCGGCGTCCACCAGACCGCTGAGCTGGGTCTTGGGCAGGTCGATCTGGGTCAGGTCGCCGGTGATGACGGCCTTGGCGCCAAAGCCGATGCGGGTCAGAAACATCTTCATCTGTTCGGGCGTGGTGTTTTGCGCCTCGTCCAGAATCACGAAGGCATTGTTCAGCGTGCGCCCGCGCATGAAGCCCAGCGGGGCAATTTCCAGTGCCTGGCGCTCGAACGCCTTGTGTACCTGGTCGTAACCCATCAGGTCGTACAGCGCGTCGTAGAGTGGCCGCAAATACGGGTCCACTTTCTGGTTCAGGTCACCGGGCAAAAAGCCCAGACGCTCACCGGCTTCCACCGCCGGGCGGGTCAGGATGATGCGTTGCACGGCGCTGCGCTGCAGCGCGTCCACGGCGGCGGCCACGGCCAGGTAGGTCTTGCCGGTGCCGGCCGGGCCAATGCCAAAGGTGATGTCGTGCTCGGCGATGTTGTCCAGGTACAGCGCCTGGTTTTTGCTGCGGGGTTTCAGGTCGGCGCGGCGCGTGGCCAGGCTGGGGCCATCACTCTCGTCGGCGGAGCCGTCACCCGACAGCATCAACTGCACCGTGGCAGCGCTGATGGGCTTGGCGGCCAGCTCGTACAGGGCTTGCAGCATATCCATGCCGCGCTGCGCCCGGACCTTGGGCCCTTCCACCTTGAACTGCTCGTGGCGGTGGGCGATGCGCACCTCCAGCGCGGTTTCGATGGTGCGCAGGTGCTCATCCGTCGGGCCGCACAGGTGGGACAGGCGGGCGTTGTTCAGTGGCGTGAAGGTGTGTCTGAGAATCAAGCTGATAATTCCGTCAAGGGGGCCAAAGGTCCCCATCATAGGCAAGATTCCATAGGCAACAAACCCAGGGCACACGATGATCGGCAAACTCACAGGTATTTTGAGCGACAAGAACCCGCCCCAGGTTCTGGTGGACTGCGGCGGCGTGGGCTACGAGGTGCAGGTGCCCATGAGCACGTTCTACAACTTGCCAGCCACGGGTGAGAAGGTGTCGCTACTGACGCATTTTGTGGTGCGCGAGGATGCGCAGATTCTGTATGGGTTTGCCTCCACGGTGGAGCGCGCCGCGTTTCGCGAACTGATCAAGATCTCGGGCGTGGGGCCGCGCACCGCGCTGTCGGTGCTCTCCGGCATGAGTGTGGCCGAACTCTCCCAGGCGGTCACGCTGCAGGAGGCGGGTCGCCTGATCAAGGTCCCCGGCATTGGCAAGAAAACGGCCGAGCGGCTGCTGTTGGAGCTCAAGGGCAAGCTGGGTGCCGACATCGGCGCACCCACCACGGTCGCCAACGACGCGCAGGCGGACATTCTGCAGGCCCTGCTGGCGCTGGGCTACAGCGACAAGGAAGCTGCTGCTGCGCTGAAGGCGCTGCCGGCAGACATTGGTGTGAGCGAGGGCATCAAGCTGGCTCTGAGAGCCCTGGCACGCTAAGGCCGTTGGAGCCCTGTTTTTCGCCGCAGTTTCTTTTGTATTGGTGCCGGCCCGTGGATATGATGAAACGGTAGGACGTCTATCTGGAGACCATGATGACAATCGAGTGGAGTGACCGTTACGACATTGGCGATGTGCAGCTCAACCACCAGCACCGGCACCTGTTTGTCATTGCGAATCAGGTTTTGCGCGCGACCAGCCACACCGAGCTGTTGGAGTGCGTGGCGCATCTGTACGAGTACATCGAGCACCACTTTGCGTATGAAGAGATGATGATGCGCAAAGCCGGTTTTCCGGACTATGAGGCGCATGTTCGGTCGCACCAATTGCTCACATCACGCTTGCAAACGCTGAGCCAGCGTACGCCCACCGATACCGCTTTCAAGGCGGAACTGGAGCAACTGGTAACCGATTGGTCCCTGATCCACATCCCCAAGGAAGACGCCAAGCTGGCCGAGTATCTGGGTTATGGCGAAACCCGTGAGTCCGATCTGTCTTCCAGTTGAGGCGGCGCGCTATTGCGCCTCGCGCACCGGTCGGCCATTGACCGGCTGCACCGGCCGGGCATTGTTGGGGTAGAGCTGGGTAAACAGCTTGTACTGGGCCTTGCTGAGGGTCACCGGCTGCTTCATCACCATCCACAACACGCCTTCAGAGCAGGGTGGGGTGGTCAGAGACCCCATGAACTGGTAGTAGCGCTGGTCGGTCGGCAGTAACTCACCCACATTGAGCAGACCCTGCGGCATGCGCACTCGGTCGCCAGTGTCCAGCGGCATATAGGTCCAGACCTTGTCGATCATGGGGTTGGATGCGCCCTCGTCCAGCAGCACGGCCACCACGGCCAGTTGCCCTTCATTGTTCTTGTGAACCAGATGCGCGACCATCGGAAAGCGCTTGAAATTGAGCTGCTCTTCAGAGGGGGTGTGGAAGTGGAGTTGCAGCAGGCGGTAGTTGGAGCCGCGCACGGTGATGGAGTTGTCGCCCTGCACATCCACCTGGATGGTGTGGCCGTTGTTCACGACCGTGCCGTTACTGGACTGGTAGGCAAACTGCACCGGTTCGGCCGGTCCTTGCAGGGTGTTGCCGTCTTCGATGTTGATCGGCGACTGGCGCTTGCCAATGGCGCAGAGGTTGAAGTCAGGTTTGAGCTTGCCCCAGGCCTGGGGGCCGGTTTCGCCTTCGTAGGTCCAGTGGACGTCTGCTCCGCTGTGGCCGGTGGCGGGACTTGCGGCGTGGGGCTCGGGTGTTGCGCCATGACCGGCCACCGCAGCGGCGCGGGCCTGGCTGTAGCGCTTGCTGGCCAGCGCCTTGGCCGCTGGCGTGGTACTGCGGGATGGTGCCGTGGCGGGGGTGGGGGCGTCCTTGCTTTCCACCGTCACGGTCATCCGCTTGCTGGAGACTACCGTGCCGGACATGGCCGCGCGGATTTTTTCAGCCATGGGGTTGGTGCTGGTGGTTGGCAGGCTTTCGACCGGCGCCTTCTTGGCCGCAATATCGCCACCCTCGGAAGCGGGTACCGCGGCCGATGCGGTCGGTTTTGCGGGGCTGGTGCCATGGTCCGCTGCAGGGTCGGCCGCCCAGGTGTTGGCACCGAGGGCTAGACCCAGCGCACACACCAGAGGGCGCAAGGCCGGGGCAAAACGGAGGGCAGGGTAGTGGTGCATGGCGGGGCGCACCGGCGGCAGGGCCTGTGCAGAAAATTGGAACTATCCATCGTATCGGCAATTTGCCACTACAACTTGAACGCCGGCTTCGGCAGACGTGCCGCGCGCTATAGTGGGCCTCCAGCATTTGATATTGACAGACACCCGCCGTGAGCATTCAGACCGACGACTTTGCCGCCCCGCCCGCCAAACGCATGGTGTCAGCCGCGCCCACCTCGCCCGGCGAAGAAGCCATTGAACGCGCGCTGCGTCCCAAGCTGCTGGATGAGTATGTGGGCCAGGCCAAGATCCGCGAGCAGCTGGAGATCTTCATCAGCGCCGCCAAGATGCGCGGCGAGGCGTTGGACCATGTGCTGCTATTTGGCCCGCCCGGCCTGGGCAAGACCACGCTCTCCCACATCGTCGCCGCCGAGTTGGGCGTCAACCTGCGCCAGACCAGTGGTCCGGTGCTGGAAAAACCCAAGGATTTGGCGGCACTGCTGACGAATCTGGAAAAGAACGACGTCCTGTTTATCGATGAAATCCACCGCCTGAGTCCGGTGGTCGAGGAAATCCTGTATCCCGCGCTGGAGGACTACAAGATCGACATCATGATTGGCGAAGGCCCGGCGGCGCGTTCGATCAAGCTGGACCTGCAACCCTTTACGCTGGTGGGGGCCACCACGCGCGCCGGCATGCTGACCAACCCGCTACGCGACCGCTTTGGCATCGTGGCGCGGCTGGAGTTTTACACGCCCGAGGAACTGGCCCGCATCGTCAAGCGGAGTGCAGGCTTGTTGAATGCCCCGATGGACCCCGACGGTGGCTTCGAGATTGCCCGCCGCTCCCGCGGCACGCCGCGCATCGCCAACCGCCTGTTGCGCCGGGTGCGCGACTTTGCGGACGTGAAAGGTGTGGGCCATATCAGCCTGGACATTGCGAATCGCGCGTTGGCCATGCTGGACGTGGACCCGCAAGGCTTTGACGTGATGGACCGCAAGTTGCTGGAGGCTGTGATCCACCGCTTCGATGGCGGCCCGGTCGGGCTGGACAACATCGCCGCCAGCATTGGCGAAGAACGCGAAACCATTGAGGACGTGATCGAGCCCTACCTGATCCAGCAGGGCTACCTGCAACGCACTCCGCGTGGGCGCATCGCCACCCTGGCGGCCTACCGCCATCTGGGTGTTGCGCCCAAGAGTACGGGCGAAGGCCTGTTCGCGGAGTGAGTGCGGACCCGCAAACCCAGCCTGCGCCGGTATCGGTGTCGTATTGGCGCACCCAACAGGGTGGTGGTGTGCTGTTGATCGTGCTGGCCACGCTGTGCTTTGCGCTGCTCGACACCAGCACCAAGTACGCCACGCGCCTCGTGCCGGTGCTGATGCTGCTGTGGTTTCGCTATTTGTTCCAAGCCGTAGCGACCTTTGGCCTGCGCTTTCCGGTGCAGGGGCTTTCGCTGTTGCGCACGGCCCATCCGCGCTTCCAGTTGCTGCGCGGCGTGCTGCTTCTGATCACCAGTGGCTGCGCTTTTTATGGCTTGCAATTCCTGCCGGTGGGGGAATTCACCGCCATGGTGATGCTGTCGCCACTGGCTGCGACTGCGTTGGCGGCGCGGCTATTGAAGAACAAGGTCTCGACCCGGCGCTGGCTGCTGATGACGGGTGGGCTGCTGGGGGTGCTGCTGGTGGTGCGCCCCGGTGGCCAGGTATTTAGCTGGGCGCTGTTGTTCCCCGTCTTGCTGGTGACTGCCTACGCCTGGTTTCAGGTGCTGACCAGCCAGCTCAGCGGTGCTGACAACCCCTACACCACGCACTTCTACACGGGCCTGGTGGGCACGCTGGTCATGAGTCCGATCGTGGTATTCAACTGGAGCACTTCAGCCCTGTTGACCTATTGGCCGTGGTTCATGCTGGTTGGTTTCTTTGGCACTTTCGGCCACCTGATGCTGATTCGGGCCTATATGCGGGCCTCGGCCCCGGTGCTCACACCCTATCAGTATGGGCAGATCGCCTTTGCCACCTTGCTGGGCTGGCTGGCGTTTGACCACGTGCCCGATGTCTGGGCCTGGTTGGGCATTGCCGTCATCGCGGCCAGTGGCGTGGCCAATGCCATGCTGTCTGCGCATGAGGTTGGCAAGCGGGCTTAATACACCCGTCCCCGCAGTTTCTTCACCTCCCCCCGCGTGGTCTTGCTGTCCAGCCGCCTGCGTTGCGAGCTCTTGGTCGGCTTGGTCGCCTTGCGCGGCTTGGGTGGCACGGCCACACTGTCCACCAATGCTTGCAGGCGGGAGATGGCCTCCAACAGGTTCTGCTCTTGGCTGCGACTGGTCTGTGCCTTGATGACCACCACGCCCTCGGCGGTGATGCGCTGGTCGTTCAGCGCCAGCAGGCGTTGCTTGATGTCATCCGGCAGGCTGGATGCGGGAATGTCGTAGCGCAGGTGGATGGCGCTGGACACCTTGTTGACGTTTTGCCCGCCTGCACCCTGGGCGCGAATGGCGGTCCATTCGATCTCGTCTTGGTTCAGCGGTATCAAGGGTTCGGGCATGGGGGCGTGGCCGGGCCGATGCGAGCCCGATTTGATTTCTGTCACCCATTTTCGGCGAAACAGGTCCATACTGGGCCGATGGAATTCAAGGACTACTACAAGACCTTGGGCGTTGAGCGAGCGGCCAGCGAAGACGACATTCGCAAGGCCTACCGCAAATTGGCGCGCAAGTACCACCCGGATGTCAGCAAGGAGGCTGACGCCCAGGTGCTTATGCGCGACCTCAATGAAGCCAACGATGTGTTGCGCGACAAGGAAAAACGCGCCGCCTACGACGCGCTATTGGACCGCGTAGCACGTGGCGGCCCTGCCGGGGCGTCGGGCGACGGCGGCTTCCAGCCGCCACCGGGGTGGGACGAAGGCTTTGAATTCCACCGTGGCTCGGGTCAGGGGCCAGCCGACCATGCCGGTTTCAGCGAGTTCTTTTCCTCGGTGTTTGGCAAGGCCGAGCACCGGGGCTCCAAGGCCCGCGCCTACCAGGCACGGGGCGAAGATCACCACGCGGCCATCGAAATATCGGTGGAAGACGCGATCCACGGTGTGCAGCGCGACATCACCCTGCGCGCACTGGAAACCGACGCCCAGGGCGAACCCACCTTTGTGAACCGCACGCTGACGGTGAAGATTCCGCCCGGCGTGCACCCCGGCCAGTTCATCCGACTCACCGGTCACGGCATGCCCGGGCATGGGGGGGAGCCTCCCGGTGATTTGTACCTGGAGGTGCGTATCGCATTGCATTCGCTGTACCGCGTCGAGGGGCGAGACCTGTACCTGACCCTGCCCGTCACGCCCACCGAGGCGGCGCTGGGCGCGCAGGTGCAGGTGCCCACGCCCAGCGGGGGCGTGGTGGAGGTTACGGTTCCGCCGAATGCGCGCAGCGGCATGAAACTGCGTTTGAAAGAGCGGGGGCTGCCCGGCAAGCCACCGGGAAATTTGTACCTGTTGATCGACATTGCCCTGCCGCCCGCCAACACCGAGGCGGCGCGCAAGGCCTATGAACAACTGGCCCAGGCCGCGCCGTTCAATCCGCGGCCGCATTTGAGCGTGGAGGCACCATGAGCATCAGCAGCCAGACCACTGTGACCGTGGAAACCGTGGTCACCATCAGCGCCGACCATCCCGTGGCCGCACAGGAGCTGGCGCACGCCTGTGGCGCGGATCTGGATTGGGTTGCGACGTTGGTGGAATTGGGCGTTGTGTCGGATCAGTCTGCCGCATCGCCACAGGAATGGCGCTTCGAGAGTGCCGATCTGCAATGCGCTCTGGAGGCTCGCCGCCTGCAGCGCGACTTTGGCGTGGGGCTGGACGCTGCCGCCCTGATTCTGGACCTGCAACACGAGGTGCGCCGGCTCAAGGCGGCGCTGCAGGCGCTGCGGCGCTAGACCAGACTGCCTTCTCCGCTCAGGCTTTGGTCGCTCGCGCGTTGTGCACGATCAACACCTGCGCCGCGTAATACGTCGCCAGAATCCACAGCGACGACAGTTCCACCGGCGTGACGAACTTGTTGATGGCAATCAGCGAGTCGCTGACCATAAAGATGCAGGCGCCCAGCGCCACGCGCCACGCGGCGGTATCGCCCAGCACCGCAGCGCGGCCAATCGCCTGCGATGCCATCAGCGAAATGACCGTGACATAGGCCGCGACGGCGATCTTCAGCACCGGATCGTTCAACCCGCCCCAGACGATGCCGTACATGACCGCGCCCACCGCAAACACCGCCAGCAGCGCGCGTCGGTTGGGAAACCAGGCCTGGCCCTGGCGGAACAGGGCGACGTAGAACACATGCGCCACCAGGAATGACGCCAGCCCGGGAATGAAATAGTTGCCGGGCAGCATCAGGAACACGTCGCCGCCCAGCGAAAACACCAATGCGCCAAGCAATAGTGCATTAAATCGGGTGCTAGCCCTCGTGGAATATGCGCGAACAGCTACAAAAATAATAGCAATCACCATGGTCAGCGGCTTGAAGACCATATAGCCATCCAGCATGCCCAGCGCGCTGACGGTGGACAGGGCCGCGCATTCCACGGTCAGCACCTCCAGCATGCCCAGCTCGCCCTGCATGAAGCGCCCCGTGGCCCACAGGCCGGAGGCGATGGCCGCGCACCAGATGGCAGCCTGAACCGGGCGCATGGCGTCCACCTGCCACAGAAATGCCAGCACCGCACCCAGTGCCAGCACGAACTGCAGAATGGCAAACCACTGCTGCGCTGGGCTTAAGCGCGGGTTGAAGGTGGTCACCGCCTCCAGCGTGAACGCCGGCTTGGGGTTGGCTCGCGCCATGGCGGCGCTCTGCCAGCCGGGCGGCTTGAACCATACGCGCAGCTTGTCGCCCCAACTGGCTGCATGCCACGACTCGCGGGCGAGGTAGGTGTACACATCCAGATTGGCCCACAGCGGGTCCCAGCTGTTGAGCGCGCCGCGCGTGCCGTAGACGCAGGGCTCGGTCTCTTCCTGGAAGGTGCCAAACAGCCGGTCCCACAAGATCAGGATGCCACCGTAGTTCTTGTCGATGTAGCCGTCATTCACCGCGTGGTGTACGCGGTGGTTGCTGGGCGAGCAGAACACGCGGTCAAACCAGCCCAGCTTGCCGACCTGCTCGGTGTGCACCCAGAACTGGTACAGCAGGTCAATCAGCAGCACGATGCCAAACACCGTGGGCGGCACGCCCAGCACCGCCATCGGCAGATAGAAGATCCAGCCCAGCAGCAGGCCACTCGATGTCTGGCGCAGTGCGGTGGACAGGTTGTAGTGCTGGCTCTGGTGGTGCACCACGTGGGCGGCCCATAGAACCGCCACTTCGTGGCCCATGCGGTGCAGCCAGTAATAGCACAGGTCGTAGAGCACCAGTGCCAGCAGCACGCCATACCAGGTGGTCCAGAACGCCGTGTCGGGGAACAGCGCCACGGCACCGAACACCAGGCTGTAGATGCCAATGCTCAGCAGCTTGCCAAGGGCACCGGTGAGCTGGCTCAGCATGCCCAGGCTGATGCTGTTGATGGCGTCGTTCAGGCGGTATGGGGCTTGCCCGGCGGTGCGGCTGGCGCGGGTGCGGCTCCACAGCAGCTCCAGTGCAATCAGCAACAAAAAGACGGGGGTGGCGAAAACAATGACTTTGCTCATGGCTGGATTTTCGCTGAGCGGCTGCTTTGTGAAATGCGGGGCAACCCTATGGAATTTCCCGTTGACCGGCGCCATACTCAGCCCGGAGACCACCTGATGCCCAGTTGAAAGCCGCATTCCTTGACCGCCCCTACCCACGCCGCCTATGTCACGCCGTTTGAACGCGGCAACCAGAACCAGACCACCGACTGGGCCGCCTGCATCGCCTTCTACGAGACGCTGGCGCGCGATTTCCCCCAGGTGCTGCGCTTCTTCACGATTGGCACCACCGATACCGGCTTGCCGCTGCATGCCGGCGTCGTCAGTGCAGATGGGGTGTTTGACTGCGCGCAGATCCGGCAGGCGGGCCGAGCGGTTTTCTTCAACAACAACGGCATCCACCCCGGCGAGCCCGAAGGCATCGACGCCTGCATGGCAATGGTGCGGGACTTCTGCACGCAGCCCGCGCGGCTGGCGGCGTTGGGCAAAACCGTGTTCCTGTTTATCCCGGTCTACAACGTGGACGGCTGCCTGAACCGCCAGTCCACGTCGCGCGTCAACCAGCTGGGGCCGGAACAGTTTGGCTTTCGCGCCAATGGCCGCAACCTGGACCTGAACCGCGACTTCATCAAGTGCGACAGCCTGGCCGCACAGGCCTTCAACCGCTTCTTCACCGCCTGGGACCCGGATGTGATGGTGGACACCCACACCTCCAACGGCGCGGACTACCAGTGCACGATGACGTTGATCAACACCCAGACCGACAAGCTGGGCGAAGGCCTGGGCAGCTTCCTGCGCGACACCATGCTGCCGGCCATCTACACGGACATGGAACAGCGCGGCTGGCCCACCTGTCCGTATGTCAATCCGGTC
Source organism: Burkholderiales bacterium (assembly GCA_038327925.1). Lineage (GTDB taxonomy): Bacteria > Pseudomonadota > Gammaproteobacteria > Burkholderiales > Burkholderiaceae_C > Allorhodoferax. The sequence goes on from JBBQLM010000033.1 coordinate 34,873, forward strand.
AAGGTCACACCCGACGATGGCATTGAAGACTTTCTGGAAGTGCCGCGCTTCTCCACCGGCTACGCGGCCCTGCACCACACCATCGGCTTCATGCCCGAGACGCACATGCTCAAGCCCTTTGCTGACCGCTACGCATCCATGCGGGCGCTGGTGGAGTCGGTGCTGGCGTTCACCGTGCAGCATGCGAGCACGATCCAGTCACTGCGCCATGCCGCACGCCAGCAGGTGGCCCAGCAGCGGCAGTGGCCAGTGGCGTGGAAGCCGGATTACAACCGGCCCGCATCGTTTCGCTTCAAGGGCTACGCGGCGGTCCATCGCCCCAGCGAACTGGGCGACTACATCCGCCTGGCCTATGACCGCAACCAGCCGTGGGAGCGTGACATCGCATGGTTCAACCGCTGCGTGGCCGAGGTGGTGGTGGATGCACCGCGCAGCTACCTGATTCCGCAGGCCTGGCGCGAGGTGATTGAGCGCCTGGAGTGGAACGGTGTGCAGTTGGAGCGACTGACGGCCGACCGGACGGTGGATGCACAGGCGTACCACATAGCCCATGTTGCCTCACGTCCCGATCCCTATGAAGGCCACCTATTTCATGACGAGGTGGCATTGAGCAGCCGGGCCGTCACGGTGCAGGCCCGCGCCGGCGACGTGCTGGTGCACCTGAACCAGCCCCATGCCCGCTATGCCGTGGAAACCCTGGAGCCGCAGGCGCACGACAGCTTTTTCCGCTGGGGTTTCTTCAATGCCATTCTGGAAAAGAAGGAACACTTTTCCGACTACGTGTTTGAGGACACGGCGCTGGAGATGCTGCGCGACGAACCTGAACTGGCGGCGGCGTTTGCCCAGTGGAAGTTGCAGAACCCGAAGTTGCTGGCGGACCAGGATGCGGTGCTGTCGTTTATCTACGCCAATGGCAAGCGCCATGCTGAGCCCGAGTGGCGCAGGTATCCCGTGTTGCGCCTGATGTAGGGGCAGGTAGGCGGGCAGGTTTCAAGGCGTGGTGAAGCGGCTGAATTGGGGGCGGTTGCTGACATAGTGCAGCCAAAACTGCTCACCCCATAACCGACATTCACATCAGTAGCCGGACCGTCGGCAAAGTGGCGATGATTTCGTCAACCGGAGCACCTGCCAACGACCATGAAGAAACAATGGAAATTCTTCGCCAAAGCTGCCGTCAATCGTGTACTGTTTCCCGGAACCGGTCGTTCAATCGGCGTTGGCCGTACTCCTTAGCTTAACGGCGGCAGCGCCCGCGATTTCGGCCATTCGTGCTTACAAACCCCTACAATTTCAATAAGTGCTTCAGCCAGAAATCGTCTCTCGCCTAACAGTCAAGGTGTTTTGTGGTTTCAAGAAAGCAGATTGTTGAAAAAGTCATCGGTAACAGAGACGGCAGCGGATAGATGGATACAACGTGACTACATCGAAACGGTCCGCAGGAAGCGGTTCTGAATCTGGACCAGATAAAGCGACTTCACCTCGACAAGTCAGGGTACTTGTGGTCGTGGGTCTTGCCATCGCCAACATTTTGGTGTTGGTTCTTGCCGGTGTTTCGCTGTATCGCAGCCGACAGTATTACGATTTGCGAGCTGAAACTCTGACCAAGAACATCGCCAATGCGGTGGATCAGAACATTTCCCGAAGTATCGAGAAAATCGACCTCGCGTTGAGTATGGTGGCCGACGAACTTGAGCATCGCCTTGCCGGAGCAGGACTTGACGAATCTGTCATGAATGCCTTTCTTGCTCGCCAAGAGCAGCGCTTACCTGAGGCAGAGGCTTTTAGGGTAGCGCAGGCAGATGGTCTGGTGATTCTTGGCAAGGGTGTCAACAAGGTGGATCGTGCCAGCTGGATTGACCGGGATTACTTCACCTTTCTGCGCGACCACCCTGAGGGCGGCTTGCGGATAAGCAAGCCCATCATGGGCCGTGTCGGTAAGAAGCAAATAATCGGCTTTGCCCGACGCTATAACTATCCGGATGGCCGCTTTGCCGGTGTCGTTTCAGCCCCGATTGCCCTGAGCCATTTTTCTCAAATCCTCGGACAGTTTGATATTGGTCCGAACGGCTCAGCCATCTTGCGGGATGCTGATGTTGGATTGATCGTTCGCGTTCCCGCCATCCCCACCAAGCCAGCCGGTCAGGTTGGAAACAGCAATGTATCCAAAGACTTCCGCGAGATATTCGACTCCGGTGCGCAAACGGCCACCTATTCAACTCCGTCCGGAGCAGACGGGTTCGCACGGTTAGCGACGTTCCACCGTCTACCTGAGGCGCGCATGGTGGTCATCGTCGCTTTGGCCAAAGAAGACTATCTGGCAGGTTGGAACCGGGAGGTGTATCGGACCTTGGCGATGGCCGGCTGCTTCCTGATGATCTCGCTTCTTCTGGGCTACTTCCTGCTGCGTTCGTTGAAGCATACTGAGAGCAACCGGCAACAACTCAGCGACAACGAGGCTTTTGTTCACGACATCATCAATTCCATGTCGGAACACGTCGCGGTGATCGACAGCCACGGAAAGATCATCAAGGTTAATCATGCCTGGCAGCGCTTTGCTTCAATCAACGGCGCTGCAGATTCGGCACAAGTCTCGATAGGAGCAAACTACCTTGAGATTTGTGACAAAGCCGCTAGCCCACCCGACAAAACCGAAGCGATGGAGGTGGTTGAAGGGATAAGATCACTGCTGGATGGATCAAGGCAGGAGTTCAAGTTTGAATATCCATGCCACTCCCCTATGGAGGAGGGCTGGTTCAGCTTGCATGCGGTTCCGTTGCGTGGATCGCAAAGGGGTGCGGTACTGATTCATCAGAACATTACCCAGCGTAAGCAATGGGAAGTCCGTCAAGAGGTCGCGAAGAAACAGTTGGAATTGCAATTGGCAGAGATTTCAGCACTTCAGAAGTTACTGCAGGAGCAGGCTTTCCGCGACTCGCTCACGGGTCTGTACAACCGGCGCTATCTCGATGAAACGCTTTCTCGCGATCTTTCACTGGCGAAGCGCGAAGGTTATCCGCTAACTCTGGTCATGCTTGACCTTGACCACTTCAAGCGTGTGAACGATACGTATAGCCACGCTGCCGGAGACGAGGTGCTCAAAGCCTTGTCAAAGATTCTGCTAGAAGGGGCAAGAGAAAGTGACTTGATTTGTCGCTATGGAGGAGAGGAATTCGTTATCTCATTGCCCAGAATGTCGATCGTGGACGCGTTACAACGAGTGGAAACATGGCGTCTCAAATTCGCTGAAACTCCAATACATTTTGGAGAGTTTTCTATTCGCTCGACGCTTTCAGCTGGAATTGCCGGATATCCTGAACACGGTGCTGATGCCGAAACTTTGACGGCATATGCCGATGAGGCTTTGTATTCCTCAAAGCACCAGGGACGCAACCGCGTGACTTGTTTTGCATCTGAGGCATTTGCTGCGAAAAAATGATTGCACCAAGTAGCCGGTATGCAGTTAATTCCAAAGACCGGCAATTGCTCTGAGATGAGCAGACGACATCATTGACCAAAAATAACCGAACCGTTATGCCGTGCGCGAATGGCCCGAATCGCAGTTGAAGAGTTGTTCAAACTGGAAAAGTGATTTTCCAAGTTGAAGTGCCGCTTTCAATTTTGGGGCTTCCTCGGATGTCTGACTGGAGTTGAATTGGACAATCGGAAAGCTGCCTGTCGTGAGCGACTCTTATGCGTCTGTTGCGGGCATCTGCACTCAGGTCGCCACGCGAAATTGGGGTCAGAGCACACGACCGCTGCGCGACCGGTGATCTGACCCCAATTCGCTTGCAGGACTCGGATTGCGCTCCGTGGCACTCAGGTGTTGGTCTCGTCCAGCGTAGCCTCATCCAGATGCCGGGTATCGGCCCAACCAATCAGTGTCAGCCCATCGGGTGTCCACAGCAGGCGGTTGATGGCGGCGTTGCCCAGGTCCCAGGTGCGCGGGGCTTCGATGTCCTGGTGCGTGGCCAGGCGGTACAAGGCGTCCATGACGCCACCGTGCGCTACCAGCACGATCTGTTCGCCCACATGCTGGGCGGCCAGGGTGTTGACCGTGTGGTGGATGCGCTCGCGCAACTGCACCAGCGTCTCGCCGCCCTGGGGCGCGAAGTGCGGATCGCGCTGGCGCCAGCGGCGGGACTCTTCTGGCCAGTCGATGCTGATCTGGGCATAGGTCTGCCCCTCAAAAATGCCAAAACCGCGCTCGCGCAGACCGGTGTGTGGGTGCACGGTGCGGGCGGGGGTACTCTTGTTGTGGTCGGCAATGGCTTGCGCGGTGGTGAAGGCACGTGACAGGTCGCTGCTGTAGATGGCGGCAATGTCCTCATCGGCGAGCGCCAGACCGGCGCGTTGGGCCTGCCATAGGCCGTGCGCGTTCAGTGCCACGTCCAGATGGCCTTGCAGGCGGGTGTCGACGTTCCAGGCGGTTTCGCCGTGGCGGATGGCAATGATGCGGGTCGCGCTCATGGCGAGACTGAAACCTTGTGGGTCAGACCACTCGCAGCAGCGATGTGCTCTGACCCCAACTGAATAGAGACAACCTGCAATCCGGGCAGGCTGGGGACGGCGGGAAAATCTTCTTCATGGTCAAAGGCCTTGTCGCCGTCGGCGTCGGGCACGCCGGTGACCTGGATGTTTTTGAAGTCGTATTTGCTGTGGTCCATCAGGTGCGAGGGCACCACGTTTTGCAGCGCGGTGAGCATGGTCTCGGTGCGGCCGGGGTATTGCTTCTCCCACTCGCGCAGCATGTTGCCAATCTGCTTGCGCTGCAAATGCTCCTGGCTGCCGCACAGGTTGCACGGGATGATGGGGAACTGGCGGTGCTCGGCCCAGCGGATCAGGTCTTTCTCGGCCACATAGGCCAGAGGGCGGATCACGATGTGGCCGCCGTCGTCGCTGACCAGCTTGGGCGGCATGCCCTTGAGCTTGCCGCCAAAGAACATGTTCAGGAAGAAGGTCTGCAGCATGTCGTCGCGGTGGTGGCCCAGAGCGATCTTGGTGATCTTCAGTTCATCGGCCACGCGGTACAGAATGCCGCGGCGCAGGCGGCTGCACAGGCTGCACATGGTCTTGCCCTCGGGCACGACCTTCTTGACGATGCTGTAGGTGTCCTGTGTCTCGATGTGGAACGGCACGCCCAGGCTCTTCAGGTATTCGGGCAGGATGTGGTCGGGGAAACCGGGCTGTTTCTGGTCCAGGTTGACCGCAATCAGTTCAAACTTCACCGGGGCGCGGGCCTGCATCTTCAGCAGGATGTCCAGCATGCCAAAGCTGTCCTTGCCGCCGGACAGGCAGACCATGACGCGGTCGCCTTCCTCGATCATGTTGTAGTCGATGATGGCCTGGCCGACCTGGCGGCACAGGCGTTTCTCCAGCTTGTGGGTTTCGCGTTCGATCTTGGCCGCCTTTTCCGCAGGAACCACTTCGTTTTCAATCCAGACTGCGCTCATTCATTGCTCCAGGTGCCGGCCAGACGCCGGCGGGCTAAGGGGGTATTTTCGCTCACCACTGACCGGCTTCGACGCGGATGGCCACTTCGCAGTCGTCAAAGATTTCCAGCTTGGCAATCTTCACGCGCACGCCCAGCACGCCGGGCAGTTGCATCAGGCGGTGGGCCAGCTTGCCGATCAGGCTCTCCAGCAGGTTGACATGCTCGGCGGTGCATTCGTTGATGATGATCTGGCGCACCTTGCGGTAGTCCAGCACATGGTGGATGTCGTCGTCGTGCGGCAGCAGGGGCTGTGGGCCCAGGCTGAGTTCTGCATCCACCTGGATGGGCTGGGGCGCGAGTTTTTCAGACTCCAGAATCCCCAGGTTGGCGTCAAAGCGCAGGCCGGTCAGGGTCAGGATCTGGTTTCCCGTGGTGTATTGCATGGAGTGTGTGCTCGGTTTGGGGCTGTCACATCAGGGAAAAATCGCGCTCAAAGCGCATCAGGTGCTGGCCACCGTCCACCAGCAGCGTGGTGCCGGTGATGGACTGGTTTTGCAGCGCAAACAGCACGGTGGAGGCCACATCCTGCGGGGTGGAGGAACGCCCCAGCGGAGAGAGCTTGTGCAGGGCCTCGAACTTGGCGTCGCTGAGTAAATGGCTGGTCAGCGTGAGCCCTGGCGCCACGCCAACCACCCGCACCAGCGGGCTCAGGGCCAGCGCCAGCATGGTGTTGGCGGCTTCGAGTGCGGCCTTGGACAGCGTGTAGCTGAAGAAATCGGGGTTCTGGTTCCACAGCTTCTGGTCCAGCAGGTTGACCACGGCGCCCATGGGTCCAGTGGATTGCGCAGCGTTGCTCTGGCGCGTCTGGATGTGGGTGTGCAGGGCCTGCGCCAGCACAATGGCGGCGCCAGTATTGCTGCGCATGTGCTTCTCCATGGCGGCAAAACTGAAGGTGGCGTGTGTGTCGTGCTCGAAGGTGGATGCGCTGTTGACCACGGCGTCCACATGGCCCAGGGTCTGGATGACTGTTGGGAGCAATCCGTGAACCGCCATCTCGTCATCCAGGTTGGCACGAAAAGCGGCTGCGCCCCTCGTCAATTGTGCGCAGTCAGCTACTGTTTTTGTAGCATCATCGAGCGAATCGCGGTAGTGCACGGCTACCCGCCAGCCGGCTGCTGCCAGAGCCAGCGCAATCTCGCGGCCCAGCCGGCGCGCCGCACCCGTCACCAGCACGGTGGGCACGCTATTCGGGGCAGGGGGGGATTGCGACATGGGCAGACCATTCAGGCCGGGGTGACAGAATGCGAGATTTTAAGGCTCGTACCGCATGAAATGGATATTGCGTCTTGGCGCCCTGGCGGCGCTGGGCATCGCCGCGCTGGTGGCCTATGCCGCACTGGTGCTGGCCCCCGGTCTGCCCGCGCTGGACGCACTGACAGACTACCGGCCCAAGATGCCACTGCGCATCTACACCGCCGACAACGTCCTGATTGGCGAGTTTGGCCAGGAGCACCGGGACTTTGTGTCCATTGCCGATACACCGGCCTTGATGAAGAACGCGCTGCTGTCGATTGAGGATGCGCGCTTCTATACGCACAGCGGGGTGGACTTCATCGGCCTGGCCCGCGCCCTGGTGGCGGACCTGACGGGCGGCATGCGGCAGGGCGCATCGACCATCACCATGCAGGTGGCGCGCAACTTCTTTCTCACGCAAGAGCGCACGCTGAGCCGCAAGCTCAAGGAGGCCATCCTTACCTACCGCATCGAGGAGGCACTGAGCAAGGACCAGATCCTGGAGCTGTACATGAACCAGATTTACCTGGGCCAGCGCAGCTACGGTTTTGCCAGCGCGGCGCGCACCTACTTCGGCAAGTCCCTGTCCGAGCTGAGCATCGCCCAGGCCGCCATGCTGGCCGGTGTGCCGCAGAACCCGGTGCGCCACAACCCGGCCGTGAACCCCGAGCGGGCCAAGCAGCGGCAGATGCTGGTGCTCAAGAGCATGCTGCGTCTGGGGCACATCACGCAGGTGCAGTTTGACCAGGCCAGCAAGGAGCCCATTCGCATCAACACCAGCCCCAGCTACGGCAACCACGGCGCCTTTGTGGCCGAGATGGTGCGCCAGAACATGGTGGCCCAATACCAGGACGCCGCCTACACCATGGGCCTGAAGGTGGTAACCACGATCCAGGACGCCGAACAGCTGGCGGCCTATGAGGCAGTGCGGCGCAACGTGCTGGCCTACGACCAGCGCCATGGCTACCGTGGACCCGAGGTCTTCATCGACCTGCCCGCCAACGCGGATGCGCGTGACGACGCCATCGATGCCTTGCTCCAGAAGCACCCTGCCAGCGACGACCTGCTACCGGCCGTGGTCACCGAAGTGGCCGGCAAGTTGCTCAAGGCGGAGCTGGCCTCGGGCGAGACTATCCAGATCAGTGGTGAGAGCCTGGGCTTTGCCGCCCGTGCCCTGCAGCCGAATGCGGCCAAGGCGCTGCGCATACGCCCCGGCGCGCTGATCCGCGTCGTGCAGGGCCGCAACATGAAGTGGGCGGTCTCGCAGTTGCCGGAAGTGGATGCGGCCTATGTGTCACTCGACGCGCAAAGCGGCGCCTACCGCGCGTTGGTGGGCGGCTTTGACTTTCGGCGCAAAAATTTCAACCACGCCACCAGCGCCTGGCGCCAACCGGGATCAAGCATCAAGCCCTTCATCTACTCAGGCGCGCTGGAGCGCGGCTTTGCGCCGGCCACGCTGATCAACGACGTGCAACTGTCTGCCACCACCACCGAGAGCCTGAAGTGGGACCCGCGCAACGACGACGACAAATACGACGGCCCCATCCGCATGCAGGACGCGCTGGCCCAGTCCAAGAACGTGGTGTCGGTGCGCATTCTGCGGGCCATTGGTGTGGACTATGCGCGCGACTACCTCACCCACTTTGGTTTTGACGCCGACAAACACCCCGCCAACCTGACCATGGCCCTGGGCACCGGTTCGGTCACGCCCGTACAGCTGGCCAGCGCCTACGGCGTGTTTGCCAATGGCGGCTACCGCGTCAGCCCGTGGCTGGTGCAGCGCGTGCTGGACGCCAAGGGCAAGGTGCTGTTCGCGTCCGACCGCCCCGCTACACCGCCCGAGGAAGCCCGTGCCATCGATGCGCGCAATGCCTTTGTCACCGATAGCATGCTGCGCGAAGTGACCCGCTCCGGCACCGGCGCCATGGCCAGCACGCGGCTGGAGCGCCAGGACCTGGCCGGCAAGACCGGCACCACCAGCGATGCCGTGGACGGCTGGTTCGCCGGCTACGCCAGCAACATTGTGTCGGTGGCGTGGATGGGCTATGACGAGCCGCGTTCCCTGGGCTCGCGCGAGTTCGGCGCCACGCTGGCCCTGCCGATCTGGATCGACGCCATGCGCCAGGCCCTGGCGGGCACTACCCCTGCGCAACCTGACGTGCCGGACCAGGTGGACTACGTGGATGGCCGCTGGAACTTCCGCGAGTTTGACAGCGACGCCGGGGTCAAGACGCTGGGGCTGGACGACGCGGCGGTGGATTGATCCGCACACCGCACGCTCACCGCCCCTCTCGCTTGGCCTGTAGCCGTTCACGCCCGGCGCGGCTGCGCGCCTTCCACTGCGCCAACTGGCCCTGCCGCTCCAGCGCGCTCATCGCATCACGGCGGCTTTCGCGCAACAGCTTGTGGTAGTTTTTCAGGCGGGCAGGGCTGACCTGTTCGCGCACCGCGCAGCCGGGTTCTTCCTGGTGCTGGCAGTCACGGAAACGGCAGTCGTGGGCCAATGCGCTGATGTCCTCGAACAGCTGGCCCAGCGTCTGGGCATCCACGTCAGGGCGCAGGGTGCGCACCCCCGGGGTGTCGATCACGCACGCACCACTCGGCAGGCGATGCAGGGACCGCGCCGTGGTGGTGTGCTTGCCCCGATTGTCGTGCTCACGCACGGCTCCCGTGTCCTGCGTGTCGCTGCCCAGCAGGTTGTTGGTGAGTGTGCTTTTGCCGGCACCGGAGGAGCCCAGCAGCACCAGGGTCTGGCCGGGTGCCAGATAGGGTGCCAGTGCTGCGCTGGCACCGGGCTGGCGGGCGTCCAGCGCCACCACGTCCACCTGCCGGCCGACCCGGGCCTGAACCTCCTGCACGCGTTGTTGCACCCGATCGGGTGAGGTCTGCAATGCCACATCGGCCTTGGTCAGCACCACCACGGGCAGAACGCCACTGCTGCCCACCAGCGCCAGGTAGCGCTCCAGGCGCTGCAGGTTGAAGTCCAGGTCCAGGCCCATGACCAGCAGGGCCGTGTCCACGTTGCTGACCACGGTGTGGCGGCTGCCATCGGCATCCCGGCGCACGATCTGGTTTTCGGGTGTCATGCGCAGGTTCACCCACAGTTGCTGGTGGGCGTCTAGAGTGCACAGCACCCAGTCGCCCACGGCCAGTGCGCTGTTGGCGTCCAGCAGGTCGCGGGCGAGCCGTGCCGTGCACCTGGCGCTGTGTTGCAGCGTGCCATCGTGCACGTCAACGGTTTCGCGGTGCACGGCTGCGATGCGCATCCACTGCGAGGGCGGGGTGGTATCGGGAACCTCTGCCGGCACTTCCACCGATGTGAGGGTTTGCGCCAAGCGGGGAGTCAGGCCCAGGCTGCGCAGGGTTTCAAAGGGTAAATCGATCATGTCAGTCAATGTCTTGGTGAGACCCCGCCGCGCGGTCGCGCAAAAAAATGCACCAAGGGCTTGGGGTCAAAAAGGGAATAGGCGGGACCGGCGGGCGGCCCGACAAGACAGAGAAGACACAAGTGGCCCTGTGCGACAGGGCGACCTTCCGCCGGCTATTTCAGGAACAGAAACCGAAACAGGGGAGGCGGGGAAGTGAACTCAACTCTCAGGCGGCCAGCGCGGAGGGAGTGGGTGTGCGAACAATCATGGCAGTACTCCTTCACGGTGGGTTGAGAGAGCCCGTATGTGGAACCGGGCAAAACAGGTCGCTATTGTTAGCAGACGGCACGGCGCTGTCAAGTGCCGCGTTGGGAGACAATTCAGTCCCCATCGATCTTCCGGTTTCACTCCCGCCATGACATCTCCGCAGCCCGCAACCGCAGTTGACGCCTCCATGCTCGCCCACCTGCAGCAGCACATCGCAGCCCAAGGCGGCTGGATCGGCTTTGACGACTTCATGGCCCAGGCCCTGTATGCACCCGGCCTGGGCTACTACGCCAGCGGTGCCACCGTGTTTGGCGTCATGCCCCAGGGTCTGCGCAATGCCGCCGGTGAGGTGGTGGGGGCGGGCAGCGACTTTGTCACCGCGCCCGAGATCACGCCGCTGTTTGGCCAGGCACTGGCACGCCAGGTGGCGCAGGCTTTGCAAGTGACGGGCACCGACGAGATCTGGGAATTTGGCGCCGGCACCGGCGCGCTGGCGCTGCAAATCCTCGACGCGCTTGAGACGCTGGGCGTGCCGGTGCGGCGTTACACGATTGTGGATTTGTCGCAGCCGCTGAAGGCGCGCCAGCAGGCCACGCTGCGCAAGTACCTGGGCACGGTGCAGTGGGCCGATGCATTGCCCGATGCCATGCACGGCGTGGTGGTTGGCAACGAGGTGCTGGATGCCATGCCGGTCAAGCTGCTGGCGCGTGTCCAAGGAGCGTGGTACGAGCGCGGTGTGGTTTGGGACGGTTCACGGGCCACGCAACACCTGCAGTGGCAGGATCGCCCCACCGAATTGCGTCCGCCGCTGGACGTGCCGGGCGAACACGATTACCTGACCGAGATCCACCAACAGGGCGAGGCCTTTGTGCGCACCTTGGGCGAGCGCCTGCAGGCCGGGGCCATCTTCCTGCTGGACTATGGCTTCCCCGAGTCCGAGTATTACCATGAGCAGCGCCACATGGGCACCGTGATGTGCCACCGCGCCCACTTGGCCGATGCCGATCCACTGGTCGATGTGGGGGGTAAGGACATCACCGCCCACGTCAATTTCACGGGAACAGCGGTGGCCGCGCAGGACGCGGGGCTGGAGGTGCTGGGCTACACCTGCCAGGCGCACTTCCTGATGAACTGCGGTCTGGTGGACGCCATGCAGGCTGCATCATTGGCCGAGCGGGTGGCCGCGCAGAAGCTGATTCTGGAGCACGAGATGGGCGAGTTCTTCAAGGTCATCGGCCTGACCAAGGGAAGCTACTGGGACGCCATGGGATTTTCCCGGGGCGACCGCACGCACCGCTTGTAGTGGCTGGGGCTTGAATTCCCGTGCCGGCCGCCCCATGTGCAGGGGCAAAGAGGCCCCACCATGACTGAATCCCTGCACATCGTTTGCCCCCATTGCCACACTACCAACCGCGTCAAGATCGCCGACCAGACCAAGGCGCCGGACTGCGGTGGTTGCCACCAGCCGCTGTTTGTGGCGCACACCACCGCGCTGGACGAAGCCGCGTTTGACAAGCACATTGGGCGTAATCAGATCCCCGTGCTGGTGGACTTTTGGGCGCCCTGGTGCGGGCCCTGCCGCCAGATGGCGCCGGGGCTGGAACAGGCAACCGCCCAGCTTGAACCCGTTGTGCGCGTGGCCAAGGTGGATACCGAGGCTGTGCCCGCGCTGGGCGCACGCTTCGCCATCCGCAGCATTCCCACGCTGGCCCTGTTTGTGGGCGGGCGTGAGGTGGCGCGCCAGGCCGGCGCCATGGGCGCGGCCGACATCGTGCGCTGGACGCAATCGCATCTGCGCCGCTAGGCGGGTGGTTCGTCCATAATTTGGACGACACCGCCATGCAAACCCCATCCCATACAAACCCGGACCCCCTGAAACCTGGCGCACGCCCAGTGGCCTGCGTGGACATCGGCGGCACCAAGGTGGCCGTCTCGGTGGCCGACGCCCAGGGCCTGCGCGCCCGGGTGACGGAGCCCACCGCCACCCAGGGGGACCGCGGCGCGCTGGCGCAGCAAATCATCGCGTTGATTGGCCTGAGTTGCACCCAGGCTGGGCTGAGCCGGTCCGACATTGCCGCCGTCGGCGTGGCATCCTGCGGCCCCTTTGTGCTGAACCAGGGGCTGGTTGAACTGGCCGCTCCCAATATCTGCGGCGGCCTGGCCGGCGTGGCGCGCGGGTTGCCCAATGACTGGACCTCGGTGCCGCTGGAGGCACCGCTGCGCGCGGCCTTTCCCGTGGTGCGGGTGGAGAACGACGCCATTGCCGCGCTGGTGGCCGAGCGTCGCTGGGGTGCACTGCAGGGAATGGACCACTGCGCCTACGTCACCTGGAGTACCGGCATCGGCCTGGGCCTGTGCGTGGATGGTCACGTTCTGCGCGGCAAGAACGGCAACGCCGGCCATGCGGGTCACAGTTTTGTCAGCGACCACCTGGACGGCCTGTGCGGCTGCGGCAATGTGGGCGATGTGGAAGGCCTGGTAGCAGGCAATGCCATGGCGCGGCGCTTTGGTGCTCAGGGTTATGTCGATTCTGCTACGCTTTTTGTAGCTGCTCATGCAGGCGATACGAGGGCTATGGCCATTATTGATGACATATGCCGGGTCATGGGCCGGACCCTGTACAACCTGGTGGTCACGCTGGACCTGCAGCGCATCAGTATTGGCGGCAGCGTGTTCTGGCACCACCGCACCTGGCTGCTGCCGCGCCTGCAGGCGCACCTGGCGGGCCGTTTGCCGTCGCTGACGGACGGTGTGGAACTGGTGGCCGCCGGCCTGGGTGATCGGGTTGGCGACTGGGCAGCCTTGGCTCTGGTGGCGGGTTAGCGGTACAGTCGAAAATCCTGCTCAACCACCCGGATTTGCCATGCGTTCTTTGACTCTGCTGACGGCTGTCGCTCCCCTTGTTGTCTTGCTGGTAGGGTGCGTAGCCACCGTGGACAACTCCGTGGCCAGGCCGCTCAATCTGAAGCGCATCCAGCATGTGGTGGTGATCTATGCCGAGAACCACAGCTTTGACAACCTGTATGGCTTGTTTCCCGGCGCCAATGGCATCAACCGCGCCACGCCGGAGCAGATGACCCAGCTGGACCATGATGGCAGGCCGCTGACCGAACTGGTGACCTTCGGGTCGAATGGCAAACCCGACGACCGCTTCCCCCGCATGCCGAATGCGCCGTTCCGCATCGACGCGCCGCCGGTCAACCGGCCGCCCACGGTGATGGTGCCCAGCCCGGTGCACAACTTTTTTCACAACCAGGAACAGATCAATGGTGGCAAGAACAACCTGTTCGCCGCCATGTCCAATGCGGGTGGCTGGACCATGGGCCACTACGACGGCAGCCAGTTCAAGATGTGGCAATGGGCCAAGGACTACACGCTGGCCGACAACTTTTTCATGGGCGCCTTCGGTGGCTCCTATCTGAACCACCAGTACCTGATCTGTGCCTGCGCGCCGCGGCATGATTCGGCGCCGGCCTCGATGCGGGCGCGGCTGGACGCCCATGGCAAGCTGGAAAAGATGCCCGATTCGCCCTCGGCCAACGTGGGCGCCGTCAGGCTCCGCAGCGGTGGCGGCCAAGTCACGCCCGATGGCTATTCGGTCAACACCGCACAGCCACCCTATCAGCCCAGCGGCATCACGCCACCGCCGGATGGCCCACGCACCCTGGCCAACCCGCTGGGCGTCAAAATTGGCCGTCATGACTCAGGTGAACCCGTGCCACCGCAAACCGCCGCCACGATTGGTGACACGCTGTCGGCCAAGGGCGTGAGCTGGGCCTGGTTTGCCCAGGGTTACACACAGGC
>JBBQLM010000034.1:0-47815 GCA_038327925.1 Burkholderiales bacterium
GCGAGGTTTCCTCCACCTTGCGCACCGCGGCATTGAAGGCCGCTGCCACCAGGTCCTCGAGCATGTCCTTGTCGTCGGCCAGCAGGCTCGGGTCGATCTCGACGCGCCGCACGTCGTGCTTGCAGGTCATGGTGACCTTCACCAGCCCGGCGCCGGACTCTCCGGTGACCTCGATGGTGGCGAGTTCGTCCTGCGCCTTCTTGAGATTGTCCTGCATGGCCTGCGCCTGCTTCATGAGGCCGGCCAGCTGTCCCTTGTTGAACATGGTATTGGTCCTTTTCTCTAATCGGGTGGTGGGTTGGTCGGCACCGGCTTGATGCTGCCCGGAACGATTTTCGCGCCGAAGTCTCGCATCATCGCCTGAATGAAGGGGTCGCCGTGGATGGCCTCCTCGGCCGCCCGCTGTCTTTCGGCTTGCGCGGCCGCCTGCCGGCGCGCCGGGCTGTCGGTCACGACCCCCACTTCGACGCTGAGGTTCACCGCGTGACCAGCCGCGTGCAGCGCCGCGCGCAGGCGCTCGCGGCTGGCGGACTGGTTGAGCGACTCGCGCTCGACCCGCAGCATCCAGTGATCCGGGTCGCGCGCCACCAGCTGGGATTGCAGGGCCAGCTCCCGCACCAGCGCCGCTACCGCTTCGCGGGCCACCAGGGCGGCTACCGTGCCCTGCCAGAAATCGCCTTCTTCCGTGGGCACCAGCCGGCCGACCGGTGCGGCCGGCTCGCGAGTCGACTCCGCCTGCACGTGCACAGGAACCCGCACCACTTCGCCGGCGGGCTGTCCATTCACCGTGCGAGGAGGTGGCCTGGGCGCAGCCGCTTGCGGGCGCTGTTCCACCACCCGAAGAACGCGACCCGGCGGTGCGCCGGCAATTGCCACGGTCGCTGCCGGATTGCCCGCCGGCCCGGCCACAGCAGATCTAGTGGCCGCAGGAGCAGCTTGAACGCGGGTGCTGGGCGGCGCCGGGGCCGCACCGGCATCACTCAGAGTTTTTTTTTCCGCGGAGCCCGCGGCAGCCTGGGAACGCGGGGTATGGAAGGCAAGCAGCCGCAACAGCACCATGGTCAGCGCGGAGTACTCGTCGGGCGCCAGCCCGAGTTCGGAGCGTCCATGCAGGCACATGCTGTAGAGCAACTGGGTTTCGTCGGCCGGCATCAGCTGCGCCAGCCTCGCAGTGTCGGCAGACTCGGGGTCACGCGGGTCCGCGGCACCCGGCACGGCCTGGATCACGGCCATGCGCTGCAGGATGGCGCTCATCTCTTCCAGCGCGGACGCGGCGCTCAGGCCATGCAGCCGCAGCGATTCGGAAATCTCCACCACGGTCTTGCCGTCGCCATGCGCCAGTGCCTCGATGATCCGGAAGACTTGGGTGCGGTCGACACTGCCGAGCATCTGCCGCACGGCGGCTTCCTGCAGGGTGCCGCCGCCGAACGCGATGGCCTGGTCAGTCAGCGACAGCGCATCGCGCATCGAGCCGCGGGCCGCGCGCGCCAGCAGGCGCAAGGCCTGCGGATTGGCCTCCACGCCTTCGGCACGCAGTACCTGAACCAGATGCTCCTCGATGGTCTCGGGCGCCATCGGCCGCAGGTTGAATTGCAGGCAGCGCGAGAGCACTGTCACCGGCACCTTCTGCGGGTCGGTGGTCGCCAGCACGAACTTGAGGTACTCCGGCGGCTCCTCGAGGGTCTTGAGCATCGCGTTGAAGGCATGCCCGGTGAGCATGTGCACCTCGTCGATCATGAAGACCTTGAAGCGCCCCTGCACCGGCTTGTAGACCGCCTGCTCCAGCAAAGCCTGCACCTCATCCACGCCACGGTTGCTGGCAGCATCCAGCTCGGTGTAATCGACAAAGCGCCCGCTATCAATATCCGTGCAGGCCTGGCAGACGCCACAGGGCGTTGCGGTGATTCCGCCGGTGCCGTCCGGGCCCTGGCAGTTCAGCGACTTGGCCAGGATGCGCGACACCGTGGTCTTGCCCACGCCGCGCGTACCGGTGAACAGGTAGGCGTGGTGCAAGCGCTGGGTGGTCAGCGCATTGCTTAGTGCCTGCACCACATGGTCCTGGCCCACCATTTCGGTGAAATTGCGGGGGCGGTACTTGCGGGCGAGCACGAGGTAAGACATGCGGTGATTCTAATTGGCGGGACTACGCCGTTTGGAGTAACCCGAAAGTCACACGGACTTGGGCTTCTGGGATAGACTGAATTTCACTTCCATTGCCGCAGACTTTCCCGAAATGGCACCTCTCATGTCCCTGCCCCTGCCGTGGCTGCGTGCTCTGACTGGCTTTGCCCTGCTCTGCCTTGCCGTGGGCGCGCAGGCGCAGGGTACGCTGCGCGTGCTGACCTGGCCGGGCTATGCGGCCCCCGATCTGGTCAAGGTATTCGAGCAGCGCACCGGTGCCAAGGTGGAGGTCACCACCATCGATTCGGATGATGTGCTGTGGCAAAAGCTGAGCAAGAACAACGGTGCCGACTTTGATGTCTTTGCGGCCAACACCGCCGAACTGCAACGCTACATCCGCGCCGGCCTGGTCGTTCCCATTGACCCCAAGGCGGTGCCCAACACAGCCAGGCAGTTGCCGCGCTTTCGCAACCTCAAGGGAATTCCCGGCCTGGTGCAAGACAACAAGGTCTACGCCATCCCCTACACCTATTCCGAGATGGGCCTGATCTATGACCGTCAGCAGGTCAAAGCCCCACCCACCTCGTTGCGCGCCCTGTGGGAGCCGCGCTACCGCGGCAAGGTGCTGCTGTACAACGGCAGTTCGCACAATTTTTCGCTGGCGGCCATGGTACTGGGCGACGCCACCCCCTTTCGCCTAGCCGATGGCGAATGGCCTGCGGCGGTGGAGCAACTGATTGCCCTGCGGCGCAATGCCTTGGGCTTCTATTCCCAGCCCGAGGAATCGGTGGAGCTGTTCACCAACGGCCGCGCGGCCCTGATGTTTGCCAACTACGGCTCCCAGCAATTGCAATTACTCAAGAAGGCCGGGGTTGATGTTGGCTACGCCATTACCCGGGAAGGAGCCCTGGCCTGGCTGGATTGCTGGGCCATTACCCGCGGCGCCAGGGACCTGGGCCTGGCCCAGGCCTGGATCAACTACCTGCTGGAGGCTGAACCAGGCGACGCCCTGCTGTTCCGCCAAGGGCTGGCCAACACTACGTCCGAGTCCCCATACCTGCGCCCGCAGGACAGGCTCAAATGGCTGGAACCGGTGGAAAACGTGGACCGTCGGGCGCGCCTGTGGGACCGCATCCTGGCCGGTGACCGCGCCAGCAAGGTGCTTGCGCCATGAAATTCGGTATCGCCGGCAAACTGGGGCTGCTGCTGGCCGGCGTCAGCATGCTGGCCTCCGGCCTGACCGGCTTTTACGCCTACCAGGCCAGTCGCAGCATGCTGGTGGAAGCGGCCAAGGCCGAGTTGCTAACCACCACCAACGTGCTGGGCCGGCGCATTGGCCAAAGCCGGGAGGAGATCTCGCGCAACCTACAGGTGCTGGCCAGCCATCCGGCGGCACTGGCTGCTGTACAGGGCAACAATGCCGCCCTGGAGGATCAGCTTGCCACGCTCTTCGAGCGCGTCATGCATGCCAACCCGGCGTACTTCCAGATCCGGCTAATTTCGGCCGGCGACAACGGTCTGGAGCGGGTTCGGGTTGACCGGGCCGGTGACCGCCTGTTGCGCGTGCGCGGAGACGACCTGCAGGAGAAGGCACATTTTTCCTACGTGTCCGGCACCCTGAAGCTCCCGGCGGGCACCACGTACCTGTCGCGCATTGTCATCAACCACGAGCGCGGTGCCCACTCCGGGCTGGACCAGCCGTCCGTGATTCTGGCCACACCGGTGGTGGACGACATGGACCACGCCGTGGGGGCCATGGTCATCAACGTGGACCTCAACGGCGCCTTTGCCACACTTACTGCGGACTTGCCGCGCGACTACGCGCTTTTCCTGGCCAACCGCAACGGCGACTACCTGATCCACCCGGACCCCACGCAGACTTTTGGCTTTGACAAGGGGCGCCGGGTGCTGATCCAGGACGAGTTTCCCGTCACCGCCGACATCGTGAATGGCAAGGAAACCCGATTGCTGGCCGAAGTGCACGATGGCCGCTATACGGACGCACCCGTGGTGGCGGCCTTCATCAGCAACAAGGTCCGGGTCAGCAACGATGAAGACCACCTGACGCTGGGACTGGCGCAACCCCTAGCCGCCGTGCTGGCCCAGGCTGACCGCCTGGGGGCAGTGGTCTTGCAGATGGTGGCGGGGCTGTGCCTGGTCTGCTTGGCGTTGGCAGTGCTGGTGGCGCGCGCAGTGACCCGTCCGATCAACTCTATGAGCACTTCCGTGCAGCACTTTGCCTACGGCCACCAGGTTGCAGACCTGCCCATACAGCGGCAGGATGAAATCGGCGTGCTGGCGCGCAGTTTCGGCCACATGCAGGAAGAAATCCGCCAGCAAATGGAAGCCCTGGAAGCCAGCCGCAAGGAGCTGGAGCACCTGGCGCGCCACGACGTGTTGACCGGCCTGCCCAACCGGCGCGCCTTCCAGGAGCGGCTGGAACACACGCTGTTGCGGGCCCAGCGCAGCGGCGAACGTTTTGCCCTGCTGTTCATCGACGTGGATAACTTCAAGAGCATCAACGACCGTTGGGGCCACGAAGGTGGCGACGCCGCACTGAAGATCGTCGCGTTACGGCTGAGCACCGCCACACGCAAGGCCGATGCCGTGGCCCGCATGGGCGGCGACGAATTTGTCGTGCTGTTGGAAAAACCGACCCACCGCGACGACATCGTCGTTATCGCCGAAAAACTGCTGGAAAGCGTGCGCTCCCCCATCCTCCACGAGGGCCAGGAGATGCAGGTGGGCTTCAGCATCGGCATCAGCCAGTACCCCGACGATGGCAACACGGCCGCGCAACTGCTGTCCCGTGCCGACCATGCCATGTACGAAACCAAGGCCGCCGGGCGCAACGGCTTCCGTTTTTCTTCCTCTAAAGGTGTTCCAACCAATCCCACACCGCTCTGAGGCCCGCCGCTTGTGGGTACAATTCAGGCTGACGGGCCTTCCCACATGGTGAAGCGGCCAACCGGGTCAGGTGGGGAACCAAGCAGCCCTAACTGTGGAGCCAGTGCTGGGGTCAAGGCTCGTCAACCTCATTTCATCAGCCGATTGCACTTTGGACTCTAGTGCGACGTTCCCTCGGAGCGGCTGATCTTGTTCCAGACGTTGTATTTGCCAACCGGCTTGCTCATGGCCAGGCGCTTGACTTCCTTCAGCGTCTGCGCGTCATAAATCACCAACGCACCGTCCATCTCCCACACACTGGCCAAGGCATAGCGGCCGTCCTTGGTGAACTCGATATGGGCCAGCGTCTTGCCGGGTTCGCGCACCTGGGCCACCGGCTCCAGCGTGGCTTTGTCGATCAGCGTCAAGGTGTCTTTCGCCGTGGGGCTCATCATCGAGTCGGTCCAGGCATAGCGGCTGTTTTCGTGGCTGCGCATGAAGAAGCCGGGGCCCGGAACCGGAATGGTGCGTATCAGCTTCCAGCTCTTCATGTCGATGACGTCAATCGCATTGCCCTTCAGGTTGGGACTGGCCAGCACGGTGGTGCCGTTCCAGGCCCAGGTGATGCCGGAGCCAAGATGCGGCATGCCGGCAATCGGCAACTCGGCAATCTTGCGCTGCAAGTCCAGGTTCACCACCTGCGCACTGGGCTGGCCATCGGTCTTCGGGCGGGTCGCACCCAGCGCGTGCTGGTAGCCCTGGTCAAAAAAGAAGTCGTCCAATGGCTCGTCCAGCAAGGTGCGCCGCACGTTCTGAAAACCCGCTTTGGCGGCCGGGTCGTAGCTGATCTCCCATAGCTCGGCAATATCCTTGAGCGCCACCACGAAGCTCTTGCGCGGTGCGGCGTCATACACGGCGGAGACGCGCGAACTGGACTTTCTATCCACCGTGGTGGCAGGAATAGTCTTGACCAGATTCAAGTTCGCGTCGAACAGCACCACGCTGTGCGGCAGGTAGTTGGCCGCCATCACCCATTTGCCATCGCCGCTGACGGCGACATTGCGCATGTTCAGGCCGGCACGCACCTCGGCAATCACCGTCAGGTTCCACAGATCGTATTTGGTGATCCAGCCGTCGCGCGAGCCGAAAAACACGAAGCGGCCATCGGGCGTGAACTTCGGTCCACCATGCAGCGCGTAGCGGCTGGGGAAGCGGTGGATGCGCTCGAACCGGTCGCCATCGACCAGCGACACATGGTGGTCGCCGCCCTCCACCACCACGAACAGGTTCATGGGATCGGCGCTCCATGAGGGCTTGGCTGGCAGCTTGGTCGCATCCGCCAGCAGCACATGGGAGGCCCGGATGTCGGCCTCGGTCCAACGCGGCGCCGGCTCCACCGGCGTATAGATCCACTGCGCCAGCGCGGCGATTTCGTCCGTCTTGAGCGTGCCCTGGAAGGCCGGCATCTGGGTGGCCGGTCGGCCCGCGGTGATGACCTTCAGCGCTTCGGGCTTGCGCAGGCGCTCCAGGCTCTGGGGCAACAGGGCCGGCCCCATGATCCCGGTGCGCTGCGCACCGTGGCAGCTTGCGCAATGCTGCTGAAAAAGTGCGCCCGCATCGATTGGGGCAGGCGAAGTCTGTGCTGCAACAGCCAGTGACAACACGCCCCCCCCCATCAAGGCCATCAGGCTCCTGGTTCCTTCACGCACGTTCCACCTCCAGTCGAATTACGCGCGCCACGCCCTTGGCCGCGTCCAGATCTGCTGGCGCGGACACCACGCCAATTTCCTCGTCCTGCAAGTAGCAGCCCGGGTCTTCGGACCAGGCGTCGCCGGTTAACTGCTGGGCGCGCACACGGGTGTTGCCGCCGCAGATGTCAAACTGCGAACACTGCGCGCAACGCCCGTTCACCTTGCGCGGTTTGGCCTTCAAGCCGGCCATCAGCGGGTCCGTGGTGTCCTGCCAGATGTCGGCAAACTTGCGCTCACGCACGCTGCCCAGGTTGTGGTGCCACCACATGGTGTCGGGGTGCACGATGCCAAGGTTGTCGATGTTGGCCACGTTCACACCGCTGGAATTGCCACCCCAGGCCACCAGGCGTTGGCGTACATCCGGTCCAAAGCGGACATGCAGTTCGGGCTCGCGCTTTTCCAGCCAGTGCAGCAGGTAGGGGCCGTCGGCATCGTTGTTGCCGGTCACATATTCCTCGTCCAGACCCTGGACGGCGGCGTCCCAGGCGCGGTCCAGCAGCCGGTCCATCGCCTCCCGGGTGGCCATGTGGTGGGCGTCCTTGCCGCGGTGAATGTTGCCGCGCCCGGCGTAGTTCAGGTGCGAAAAATAGAACTTGTGGGCGCCCTCCTCGCGCATCAGATCCAACAGCGGCGGAAAGTCGTGTGCGTTGAGCGCCGTCATCGTGTAGCGCAGGCCGACCTTGATGCCGCGCGCATGCAGAAAGCGCACACCGGCCAGGCTCAGATCGAATGCCCCCTCCAGGCGGCGAAATTTGTCGTGCGTGGCCTTCAAACCATCCAGGCTGATCCCGACATAGTCAAAACCCAGCGCCGCAATCGTGTCGGCCATGGGCTCGTCGATCAGCGTGCCGTTGCTGGACAGGCTGGTGTGAAAGCCCATGTCCTTGGCGCGCTGCGCGATCTCGAAAAAGTCCGGCCGCAGCAGGGGCTCGCCCCCGGACAGAATCAGCGCCGGCACACCGGCCGCCTTCAGATCATCCATGGCATTGAAGACCTCCTGCGTGCTCAATTCACCAGCGTAGTCGTGGTCGGCCGATTGCGCGTAGCAGTGCTTGCAGGTCAGGTTGCAGCGGCGGATCAGATTCCAGATCACCACTGGACCACGCCGGGAAAGGGCGGCGCTAGTACGGCGGGCAGGTGCGGGATAGACGCCGGTGGCCTGGGCGCTGGCCAACTCACGCATAAATTGGGTGATGCGAAACATGGTTTTCAGCTTTCTGTAGTGGCGTTTTGCCCCATTTTTGCCAGCCGCAGCCCGGTTTTTTTCAGGATGGCGGTGGAATACAAAATTTCGTGCGCGCGGCAGGCTGCGCCCAGCAGTTCACGCAGGTGTTCGGCCTGGGCCTCGACCTCGGCGCGATCCCGCCCGTGCAGCATCGCAAAGAGGTTGTAGGGCCAGACACCGGGGTAGCGCGGACGCCGGTAGCAGTGGCTGACCCCCGGCAGCGCGCCGATCTGCTCGCCCAGGCGATCCACCTGCGCGTCGTCCACATCCCACACGCTCATGCCATTGGCGACAAAGCCCAGGCGATAGTGGTTGGGCACCGCGCCGATGCGGCGGATCAGCCCCTCTTGCTGCATCTGCGCCAGACGCTCACGCACCTGTGCGCTGCCAACCCCCAGACGTTCTGCAATGGCGTCGTAGGGCCGCACCACCAGCGGCAAACCGCCCTGGGTGGCAGCAATCAACTGGCGGTCAAAGTCAGACAGGGCCATGCGCACCTCCAGCGGTTGCGCTGCCGCTGCCCAGCGGCAGCCGCAACTCGACAAAAAACTCTTTCTCTTTCGGGAAGGCGTAGACCTTCAGATGAGTGTCGGCCTCGATGCGGGCAATCGCCTGTGCGGCGGCCTGTGGCGACTCTGCGCCGATGACAAACCACATGTTCAGCGCATGCTCGCGCCGGTAGTTGTGGGCCACCTCGGGCAAGGCGTTGACCAGCGCCGTCACTTCCTCAAAACGCTCTTCCGGCGCCTGCAGCGCGGCCAGCACAAACTGCCCTCCGGCACGTTCGATCTGAAACAGCGGGCCAAAGCGCGTCAGGTAGCCACGCTCCAGCAGGCTTTGCAGCGACGCGATCACGGCCGCCTCGTCCAGGCCCAACGCAGCACCGACCTCGGAAAAGGGCCGCTCGGACAGCGGGAAGCCACCGTGCAGATAGTCGATCAGGCGGATTTCTTCAGGCAACAGCATAGGAAACCTTGGTTCTTGCCGGGTCGGCCTCGCACCAATCGGCAGGCAGCGCCCGAAAGCGCCGTGCACCGGTCTGCTTGAAGCGTTGGCGCGAAAACAGCACCTGGTGCGCAAACTCCGTCAGCTCGCAGTGGTCGATCACGCGCGCAATCGTCGCCTGCACCGCCGCCCGGTCGGTGCCGTGCACCATGAAATACAGGTTGTAGGGCCAGCCCGCGGCCGGTTGGCGGCGGTAGGACAGCGTGACGCCGGCCTCCCGCGCCACGCGCGCGCCGCGCTCGTCCACTTGGTCGGCGGGCACGTTGAACACGGTCATTGCGTTGGCATCGAAGCCAAATTCATGGTGGCGCACGATGGTGCCGAAGCGGCGCAGCGTGCCGGCTTCCAGCCAGGCCTGCAACTTGCCCAGCACGCTCTCTAGCTCGCACCCCAACGTCTGCGCCCACACGTCGAAGGGCCGCTCCACCAGTGGCAAACCCTCTTCCAGCAGCGCCGCCAGAGCACGGTCCGCGTCGGCCACCACCGGTGCCAAATGCTGGTCGTTCTCAAGTAAACGCCGGGCCGCCCCAAGTTGACTTGCACCCCCTTGGGGGGCCAGCCGCAAGGCTGGGTTGGGGGCACTCTGCGCCACCGGTGCACCGGCAACCCGCGCGCGCAGGTCAAAGCCGAGGTCGATGCGGTACGGTCGCACCATGGGCAGGCGCAGCGCAACCAGCCCGGTGTCACGCTCCAGCCCCAGCATGGCTTGCTCCAGCAAGGCCTGGTCGTAAGCGGTCATGACGAACCACAGGTTGAAGCGGTCTTCCCGCTCGTAGTTGTGGTTGACGCCCGGATGGGCCGAGACGATGGCCGCGACCTCCTGCAGGCGCTCGGGCGGCACCGCCATCGCGGACAGCAGCGCAGCGCCGCCGGCATGGGCGCTGAAGACCCCGCCGATGCGGCTCAGGGCGCCAACCCCGCTCAGGGTTTTGAGCAGGTCCAGCACTTCGGCGCTGGAGCGCCCTAATTGCCGGGCCAGCACCGCATAGGGTTCACGCACCAGCGGGAAATTGCGTTGCCAGGGATTGAGCAACGCCAGCGCATCCGGCAGGCTGTTCGGGCACAGGGGTGTGGACTGCATCGTCAAAACCCCAGGCGCGCCGCACGTGACGTGAAAAAGATGCCACTGGGCGCATCAATTTGCAGTTGGGCCAGTGTTTGCAGCGACGCTGTGTCGATCACGCTGACGCGGTTGTCGTCGCGCGAGCTGATCCACACGGCCTCGCCACGCGGGGTGAATTCCATGTGCAGCACGGCCTTGCCGGGGGTCAGCGTGGCTACCACCTTCTGCGTCGGCGTGTCGATGACCTGCACCCGGTCGTAGTCGGGCACCGCGAAATTGACCCAAATCTGGCGCCCATCGGGTCGCGCCATCACGAAGACCGGCTGCCCTGCCACCGGGATACGGGCCACCTCCTGCCAGCTCTGCGTGTCCACCACCAGCACCTCGTGGCGGCCAATCGCCGGCAGGTAGGCATAGCGGCCGGCAACGGCCCAGCCGCGCAAATGGGGCATCTTATAGACCGGCAGGGGCTCCTGACCGCGGCCATAGCCGTCCAGGATGCGGCGTGCGCGCGGGTCGGGCTCCCACAGATCCACCAGGGCCAGGCCGTCCTCGCCAAACAGGCCGGCGATGTAGTGGCGCCCGTTGGGCGTCACCAGCGCGTCGTAGGGCGACTTGCCGATATCTTTGAGCTTGGTCAGCTTGGGATGCCGCGTGTCGGACAGGTCAGCAATCCAGATCTCGTTGGCATCGAACAGGCAGTAGGCAAAACGCCGGCCCGGCAGATCGACCAGGCCAACGACGCGCGACAGTTTGCCCGGTGCGTACTCCGCCGGCAGGTCGGCGACCAGCTCCAGCGTTTGCGCGTCGAACACCTTGACGCCACCAGGCGTATAGTTCTGGGCCGCCACCAAGGTGCCGTCCGCGCTGATGGCGCCGCCAATGGAGTTGCCCGCCTGCATGATGCGTGCAACCAACTTACGCTGTAGCAGGTCGACCTTGGACAAGGCGCCATCGCGCCCAAAGACATAGGCGAAGCGGGCATCGCGCGAGAAGACAACCGAAGCGTGGGACAAGTCGCCCAGCCCCGTGACCTCCGCCACCAGTTCGCGCCGCGAGGTGTTGATGATGGCCAGCGTGCCGCGCGCGCGTTCCACCACTACCCCCAAATCGCCGCTGCCTTCCATGGCCGGGGCGGGCCAACTGGCGCACCCGCTCTGCAGCAAGGGAATGGCGGCAAACGCCGCCAACAAGCTTCTTCGGTTCATTGCGTTGTGGGTCATACCGTTCATCTCCGAACTTCCTGCGGGAAACCCGCCAATAGCCGCTGTGCGATCCAGGTGGCTTCCGCCTCGCTGAGCATGGCTTTCCAGGGCGGCATGGGCGTGCCCGGACGCCCGCCGTAAATGGTGGCCGCCAGCGATTCCACGGGCTTGTCGGCCAGTGCCGCCGGCGTGAGCGCCGGGCCCAGACCGCCGGTCAGATGCATGCCGTGGCAGGAGCCGCAGTCCTGGCGCACCATGCGGATCAGCGTCTGTTCGCGGGTGGGGGCCTGCTGGGCAACGACCGGCGTTGCCAGCAGGCTGCCCGACAGGCCCAGCCACAGGCAAGCCACGATTCGGTGTTTGTTGTCACTCAACATGGGCCTATCATTACTTGATCTAAGTCATTTGTCCTTGCACTAAATTAAGGACAGACCGCGCGGGGCCGGGCCCAATACGCCGAGCCGACCCTAGGACGAAAATCATGAGAAATTTGGACGATTGCGCACCTGCCCCCTTGCAAACAAGCTGCAAGACCACTCCCCCCGCACTGGTGACGCTGATGGGAGCAGGGCCGGGCGACCCCGAGTTGTTGACTGTCAAGGCGCTGCGAGCCCTGCAATCAGCCGAACTCCTGCTGCACGACCACCTGGTCAGCGATGCCATCCTGGACCTGGCCCCGGCCCAGGCCGAGCGCATCTATGTTGGCAAGGAATCGTCGCGCCACACCATGCCGCAAGAGGAGATCGGCGCGCTGATGGTGCGCCTGTCCCGCCAGGGCCGCCGGGTGTTGCGGATTAAGGGCGGCGATGGCTATATTTTTGGCCGAGGCGGCGAAGAGGCCCAGGTGCTGGCCGCCGCTGGCGTCCCGTTCACCGTGATTCCGGGGATTACCGCAGCCCAGGGCGCGGCTGCCGCCTGCGGTATTCCGCTGACCCACCGGGACCATGCGCGCACGCTGGTCTTGACCACCGGGCATTTGCAGGAAAACCGCCAAGTCAACCTGGACTGGCCCATGCTTGCACGGCCCGAGCAGACCGTCATCATCTACATGGGCCTGGGTACGCTACCCATCATTTGCGAGCAACTGGTTGCCCACGGACTCCCAGCCAGCACACCGGCGGCATTGATAGAGCGGGCCACGTTGCCCGAACAACGCTGCATCACCGGCACCCTGCGCGATCTGCCGGCGATTGCCCAGTCCGCGGAACTCAAGCCGCCCACGCTGATCATGATCGGCGAGGTCGTCAGCCTGCACCCGGTCCTGGCCGGCGCGCAGCTTCAGGCCTGTATGGAGCCCGCCACCGCCTGAAAGGTGGCTTCGCTCATCATGGCCACCAGGATTTCCATGGCGGCGCCGGCCTCATCCAGCACCAATTTCAGCTCTTCGCGGACGTCTCGCCATTGACCGTCCGCCGCCAGGATGCGGTAGTCGTGGATCAGCGGTTTGCTGGCGTCCAGCCTGGCCAGGCGCTCCAGCACGGCAGGCCGGTCCTGTGGGTGCACCAGCCCAAGCCAGAAGTCGCCGGAGCCCAGAAATGCCTCCCGCTCATAGCCCAGCAGTTGCTGGACGTTCTTGCTGACAAAAGTGGCTGCGTATTCGGGCATCGGGGTTCTGGCAAAAAACACGACGGGAATGGCATTGGCAATTTCGTCAACGCGCTCCTTCTCCTGGGCCACCTCCAGGGCCGCCAGCTGGCGCAGTGCCTGTTCGGCATCCGCGTCGCCGCTGGCAGGGGCGTTGCCATGGATCTCCTGCTCCACCAGGTGCAGCAATTCGTAGTTCTTGATGCCAAAGGCCGTGGCGACATTGCTGATGGTGCTGAGGCTGGGCTGCTTGATGCCGCGCTCCAGCATGGAGACGAAGGTCCGCTCCAGATCCGACAGCGAGGCCAGCCGTTCCTGCGTGAGTCCCTGTTGCACGCGCAGTCGCCTGACGACGGCGCCGAAATAGGATTTATGCATGGGATTCCAAGGGTTGCGATCTGGCAAATATACGGCAGGTGTTTTTGCCGGCATTTTTGGCCAGGTAGAGCGCCTCGTCGGCACTTCGCAGCAGGTTGCCGGGGTTATTCTCCGACGGCGTTGAAAAGGCAATTCCGATGCTCGCCGTGACCGAGACCATCGCCCCAATCAGATCAATGGGGGTGGAGACGGCCTGGATCAACTTGTGCGCAATCTCGGTGGCAATACCGTCAGTCTCCAGGTCTTCCAGCACGATGGCGAATTCGTCGCCACCCAGGCGCGCGACCGTGTCCTCGCCACGGATGTGGGCGGCCAGGCGCGATCCGACGATTTCCAGAACGCGGTCACCGGCCGCATGACCATGCTGGTCGTTGATCAGCTTGAAACCATCCAGGTCCACCATCAGCACGGCGATTGGTGTGCGGGCCCGGATCGAGCGCGACAGCGAGTGCGTGAGACGGGCGTTGAACAGCAGGCGATTGGGTAGCCGGGTCAGCGGGTCGTGGTGCGCCAGAAACTCGAATTCATCGTGGACACGCTTGGCCGAGGTGATGTCGGCGAACACCGCAATGTAGTTGTGGGGCTTGCCCGCCGCGTCCTTGATGACATTGACGGTGAGCCATTCGGCATAGGCCTCGCCGCTTTTGCGGCGATTCCACACCTCGCCCTGCCAGTAACCGGTGGTCAGCAGCGTCTTCCACATGCGCTCGTAGAAGAGTCCGTCCTGTCGGCCAGAGCCCAGAATGCGCGGGTTCTTGCCCAGAACTTCATTTTCGTGGAATCCGGTAATGCGGCTGAAGGCGGGATTCACCGACACGATATTGGCCTGGGCATCGGCCACGATGACACCCTCGATGGTGTTCTCGAAAATCGACGCCGCCTGCCGCAGCTTGCGCTCGGACAGGTTGCGGTCGGTAACGTCCTGGATGGCCTGCACCATCCCCAGAAAGCGTCCGTCCTGATCCTGGATGGGCGCCATCCGCACGTGCAGCTCGCGATGCGATTCGCCGTCATGGTGACCGAGGTCGTATTCATAACTGCCCCCCAGGCCCGCGGCGTCGAAGGCCGGCTGCAGGTGCGTCGTTGACAGACCCGCCGACTGGAACAGATCCGTCAACGCCGTGCCGGCGGTCTGTGCGGGGAGCAGGTCAAACAAACCAGCGGCGGCGGGATTCATATAGTGCACATTGCCAATGGGGTCGGCCACCACCAGACCCACGCCCAGCGACTGGTGCAGCACGGCGGACAGTACATGCTTTTCGTCCAGCTCGTGGCGGATGCGGTTGATATCGTCCGACTGGCGCTGGATGATGCTGGTCAGCACGCTGATGTAGCGGCCTTCGATCTTTTTGACCACGTCGTGTTCGGACAGCAGCCCGACAAACTGGCCCTGCGCATCCACAACCACCAGTGTGCGGATGGTTTTTTCCCGCATGACCTCGATGGCGTGGTAGATTGATCGGTCGGCTGTGATCGTCAGCACCGGCGTGGTCATGATGCCGGCCAGCGGCGTCGCGCCCGCTGCGCCGACGCGGCCCAGGCGCACCACATCGCGCTCCGTCAGGATGCCCAGCGGCACGCCCTGCTCCACCGCCACCACGGCCTGCGACTTGAACTTGACCATCATCGCAACCGCTTCGTTCAGCGTGGCCTGCCCGGCGATGCCCATCGGCGCGTGAGACATCACCTGCTCGACCTTTTCCTGCCCCGACAGCACATCCAGCCCCAGCACCCGCATGAAATCGGTGTCGGAGGCGATGCCGTAAAGATCGCCGTCACCATCGACGACGATGAGGTGGCGCACGCCATTCTGGGCGCACAGGTGGTAGGCCTCGAAGAAACCGGTATCGAGCGGTGCAACCAACGGTGGCGTGCCCATCACCGCACTGACCGGGACGATCCGGGTCTCGGGACCATGGGCAAAGACATGCATCGCATCGCGTTCGGTGAAGATCCCGACAGGCCGCTTGCCTTCGACAACGACCACCGAACTGATGCGCCGCGCATGCATGGTCTTGAGGACCTCAGAAACCGGCGCGTCGGGCGGCGCGCAGACCGGTTCGGTGGAACAGACGTCCTTCAACAAAACGGAGGCGTACATGGAGTGCGGATTCTTCTTTTGCACGCAGCGTCAACCTTGCCAACACCAGCAAGTGGAAAATTGCGAATGCCGAATCCTATTGGCTTACGGTCCCGATTGCCATAGACCATGGTCTACACGCCGCATTTAGCTATAAATTTGGTAGCTACCTATGCAGTATTGGCGAGGGCTGGAGCCAATATTTATCACAAGGCCTGCTGGACTTTGCGGACAAAATCCAACAAGGGCTGGTCCAGCGTGGACACCTCATAGTGCCGGGTGCCGACGTCCGATTGGACGACGATCCGGGCAAACCCAAAACGCAAGCGAATCAGTACAGCCAGCAGGAATAGGCCAATGACCAGCATTCCTATGGGTACTGTCTTCATGAACACCGATGCGTTGGTGGTCTGCAAGAAGATGGTGTTGCCAAAAATAACGGCACAGCACAGCGCCAGAACCATTCCGACGGCAAGCACGATGATCACGCCGATATTTCTGCCCGACTCCACACCAATCGACTGCACGCTCTGTAGAGGGTAGGCATCCCGGAATGGACCGCATGAAAAGACCAAACGGGAGCGGGTCAGAACGATTTCGGCGTTTCGCTCGCTCTTGTCTTTGTATTGGTAGTTCGCAATCGGGGATTCGCCTTCCCCTGAATCCAAATCGGCGTTTTGCAAGATGGTCCCCTATTTCGACTGTAAAAACTGCCGCACCCCTTGCCCGGCGCGCCAGCCGCTGGCAAAGCAGGCCTGCAGCAGGTAGCCGCCGGTGGGGGCCTCCCAGTCCAGCATTTCACCGGCGCAGAACACACCAGGCAGCGATTCAATCATCAGCCCCGGCGTCATCGCCTCGAACAGCACGCCGCCGGCAGTGCTGATGGCCTCGTCGATGGGGCGGGTGGCCGTCAGCGTGACCGGCAGCGCCTTGATGGCGGCGGCCAGTCGCACGGAGTCCGCCACCGTGTCCTTGGGCAGCAGTTCGTACAGGATGCCGGCCTTGATGCCGTCGATGTGCAGGCGGCTCTTCAGGTGGCTGGACAGGGATCGCGTGCCGCGCGGGTGTTGCACCTCGGCCAGCACCTTTTCGGCAGGCATATCGGGCAGCAGGTCGAGCTGGAAACTGGCGCTTCCGGTGCGGATGATCTCGTCGCGCAGCAGGCTGGACGCCGCGTAGACCAGGCTGCCTTCCACGCCGGTCTGCGTGGCGACGAACTCGCCCTTGCGGGCAAACTGCGCACCCAGCGAGGTGGTAAGGGAAATGGCTACCGACTTGAACGGCTGGCCGGCAAAACGGCTGGAGAAGTGTTCGCTCCAGCCGCCCTTCACATCAAAACCGCAGTTGGATGGCAGCAGCGGCGCCACCGGCACGCCGCGCGCCGCCAGCAACGGCACCCAGGCGCCATTCGATCCCAGGCGCGCCCAGCTGCCACCACCCAGCGCCAGCACCACAGCGCCGGCCTGCACCTGCACCGGCCCCTGGGGCGTGTCAAAGCACAGCGTGGTGGCGTCGCCCTCTTTCCAGCCAGTCCAGCGGTGGCGCATATGGAACTGCACGCCAACACCGCTCTCGGGGCGACGCAGGCGGTGCAGCCAGGCGCGCAGCAGGGGCGCGGCCTTCATGTCCTTGGGGAACACGCGGCCCGACGAGCCGATGAAGGTCTCGATACCCAGGCCCAGCGCCCAGGCACGCACGGCAGCCGGGTCAAAGTCCTTCAACAAGTCTTCGATGGCGTGGCGGCGCTCGCCGTAGCGCCCGCCAAAGGCGTCGGCGCCTTCGGAATGGGTCAGGTTCAGCCCGCCCTTGCCGGCCAGCAGGAACTTGCGGCCGATGGAGGGCATGGCGTCGAACAGGTGCACGGTCAGGCCCGCGTCACAGAGCACCTGCGCGGCCATCAGACCGGCGGGGCCGCCGCCGATGATGGCAACGGGTGTGGACAAGGGGTTTTCAGCAGTCATGGAAGGTCTATTTCTATCAAGGTGCCCAAGGCGGTCAGGAATGCCGCCCGGACCCGGTGGCCGGGGTGGGCCTGTTCCACCGCCGCGCGGTAGCTCAGTAACTGTTCGCGCAGCGGGGGCTGCAGGTGGGGTTGGCCGGTCGATTTGTAATCCAGCACCCACCATTGTCCCAGAGAGCCGCTCGCGCCCCGACGCAGCACCAGGCGGTCCATGCGCAGGACGCGCCCACGGTGCACCACGCCGACCTCGTTGCCCTGCCAATCGAGCTGGCTGGCGTCCCAGGCCCAGGCACCCTCGCCTTGCAGAATGCGCTGCGCCATGGCCTGGGCCTGCTGCACCTGGGCAGCGTCCAGCGCATGGGTTTGTGCCAGGCTCTCCAACACGGTGTCGGAACCCAACTGCGCCGGCGCTGACCCACTGGCGAGCGGCACGTAGCGCTCCAGCAGGCTGTGCATGGCCTGGCCGATGCGGGAGTCCAGGCTGTCCTCGGCCTCATCCGACTCCGCATTCGCTATTGTTTTTGTAGCTGTCTGCGCATATTCCACGAGAGCTGGAGGCAGATTTGGCAAAGACAGCAGGGTGAAATCCGGCGCTTGGGAGGCGGATTGCTCTGCACGCGCATCGGGCACGGCCTGCCAGGGTGCGTCCTGGGCCTGCTCCTGCAGGCGCTGCCACCAACTGCCCGCGTTGGGGATGTGCGGTTGCAGGCTGGACACGACCAGCGTGTGCTGGGTGCGGGTCAGCGCCACGTACAGGGCGTTCAACTCCTCGCGCTTGCGGGCAGCCTGCTCGGTCGCCAGCGCTTCGGCCACACAGGCTGGCGGTCGGGATTCACTGGCCAGAAAGACCAGGCGCTGC
Source organism: Burkholderiales bacterium (assembly GCA_038327925.1). Classification (GTDB taxonomy): domain Bacteria; phylum Pseudomonadota; class Gammaproteobacteria; order Burkholderiales; family Burkholderiaceae_C; genus Allorhodoferax. The sequence continues at coordinate 18,118 of JBBQLM010000034.1, forward strand.
GGATAGGCGGCCTCGCCCGGCCAGTCCACCAGCACGCCCATGGTCTGGGCCTTGATGGCTTCGCCGTCGGTGTCCAGCAGCAGCACCAGCGGGGCCTCCAGCCCCTTGGCGCCGTGGATGGTCAAGAGGCGCACGGCGTCGGCATCGGCCCGCACCGGGGCCGGCAGGCCGCCGGCACGCAGCGCGCGCACCAGGGCATAGGCCGTGGTGTAGCGCCCGCCATCCACCTGCAGCACGGCTGCCAGCAGCGCACGCAGATTGGCCAGCACGCCTTCGCGCTGGGTGGTGGGACAAGCTGCGGCGAAGCGGGCCAGCACGTCGCCATCGTGGTAAATGGCCGCCAGCGCATCGTGCGGCGGCAGGGTGTCGACCCAGGTCTTCCAGCGGGTCAAAGTCAAATTTGCGGCGGTCAAAGCGACAGGCAGGTCCTGCGCCTGGGCCAGCACATCCAGCCAAGGCAGCTTGGGGGCGTCAGCTTGCTGCAGCGCGCGCTGGCGCAGCACCAGTTGCACCAGGTCGGCGTCCGGCACGCCAAACAGCGGCGATCTCAAAGCCCGCGCCAGCGACAGGTCGTGCGCCGGGGATACCAGCACGTCCAGCAGCGCCACCAGGTCCTGCACTTCGGGCATGTCGGCCAGATCGTTTTTCTCGGGCTGCTGGGCCGGGATGTGCAGCGCCGCCAGCTCGGCCTGCATCAGGCCCAGGCGCTCGCGCTTGCGGGCCAGCACCATGACGTCGCGCGGGTGCAGCGCGCCGCTGTTCAACTGCTCGGCCAGCCAGCGCGCGGCCTGGCGGCACTCCAGGGTCTTGCGGGTTTCCTCGGCGATCCGGCGTGGCGTGGTCAGCGAATCGCGCCAGACCCCTGCTGCTTCGTCGGTGGCGCCCTCCTCCACCCCTTCGCGGGTGATGCGCGGCAGGCGGTAGATCGTTCCTTCCGCATCCGACTCCGTGCTGTGGGCGCGAAAGCCGTCAAATTCGTGTGCATCCTGGGCCTGGCCCATGACCTGGTTCACCAGACCGATGATGGCCGGCGCGTTGCGGCGCGTGTGGTCGCAACTCAGCAGATCGCCGCCCAGGCCGTCGGCGACAAAGCCCTGTGCCGCCTTGAACACCTGGGGCTCGGCGCGGCGGAAGCGGTAAATGCTTTGCTTGGGGTCGCCCACCAGGAACACGCTGGGGGCGTTGCCGGCGCCGCCGTAGCTGGACAGCCAGGCACTCAGGGCCTGCCATTGCAGCGGGTTGGTGTCCTGGAACTCGTCGATCAGCAGATGGCGCACGCGGGCGTCCAGGCGCTCCTGCACCCAGCCGCTCAATACGTCGTCGGACATCAGTGCCAGCGCGGCGCGCTCCAGGTCGCCCATGTCGATCCAGCCACGCTCGCGCTTGAGTTGGGCATACTCCACGACCAGCAACCGGCTGAGGCGCGCCATGCGCTGCTGGTGCAGCCAGGCCTGGTGCTGGAGCTGGGCCTGTGCCACTTCGATCAGGCGGTCCTGTGCCTGGCGCACGGTCTCGATGCCGGACAACTTGTCGCTCAACTTGCGCGGCGTGCCCTTTTGCGTGAGCAGCGCGTCCTGCGCGGCGGCCATGTCGCCGGCGGTGACCGCCTGCTCCAGCGCGCTGGCGGCCTCCAGGCAGGTCTTCAAGGTGGAGGCGCCGAGCAGGCGCGCGGCATCCAGCAGCAGGCCACGCGCAACAGGGGTGTCCAGCAAGGCCTCGGGCACATCCACGCCGGCAAAGTCCGGGAACTGTTCACCAAAGGTCAGCACCGAGGTGTCGACCACGCCGTTGGCATCGGCCAGCGCGAACTCCACCCGCTTGGACAGCGCCGACTCCAGCGCCTTCTGTGTCTGGCTGCGCCCATGGGCCGCCACGGCCGCCAGGTAGTCGGCGCGCGCGCTCGGGTCGGCGGCGACCGTGCTTTGGAAGCGCGGCCAGGCCAGGGCCACGGCCTGGGCATCGTTCTCCAGCAACTCGTAGTGGGCCGGCAGACCCATGTCGGCCAGCGCCTGCAGGGGCGCACTGCGCACCAGCGCGGCAAACCAGCTGTGGAAGGTGCGAATCTGCACCGGGCGACCACCCTGCAGCAGGGTCTGGTGCAGGTGGCGCAGGCGCTGTAGTTGGTCCGGCGTGGGCTCCTGCGTCAGGCCTCGCTGCAGCAGTTCCTGGCGCAACTGCGCATCGGTCTGGTGGGCAAATTGCTCCAACCATTCCAGCAGACGCTGGCGCATCTCGCCGGCGGCCTTCTTGGTGAAGGTGATGGCCAGAATCTCGTGCGGCGCGCTGCCCTCCAGCAGCGCGCGCACAATGCGCGACACCAGCATCCAAGTCTTGCCCGCACCGGCGCAGGCCTCCACCGCCACGCTGCGGCGCGGGTCGCAGGCAATGGCGTAGAAGCGGGCGCGCTCGACCAGGGCGCCGTTGTGTTCAAAGGCGGCTTGTTTGCCGCCGGGCCGCCCCAAGGCAAAGTGCGGCCCCCCTGGGGGGCAGGGAGCCACATGCATTGGGCGACCGTGGGGGTCTGTTTCTTTCATATCCAGAAGTCCTTGCGGCATAGGCCACGGGCCTGGCAAAAGTCACAGGCAGAGCCCTCACCCAACGCCGGCATCGGTGCGCCCGCGGCAATGCGTGCCAAGTCGTCCAAAACCCCTTCGATGAGGGCGTCGCGTGCATCGACCAATTCAGGCTGCGGGTAGGTCTTGGTGCCATCCCGTTCGCCGACGTTGATGTAGGCGCCCTGTAGCGTGTCGTCTGGCAGCAGAGCGGCGTAAAAGGCCATCTGCGTGTCTTCGAGCGGTTCGCGCACGCGGCTGGCGGTCTTGGCGCCATTCTCGGTCTTGTAGTCCAGCACCAGCGGCGTGCCGTCGGGCAGCCGGTCGGTGCGGTCGATACGGCCGATCAGTTTCACATCACCCAGGCGCTGGGTGTGGTCGGTTTCTGCACTGGCAAATACCGCCCCCGTGGCCTGGTGCTGGACCAGCCAGCGCAGGTAGCCTTCTCGCACGGTGGGCCAGGAGGCGGCAAAGGGCAGGAACTCGCCCTCGCCCAGCTCCATGGACTGCGTGGTCGCGGCGGCGGCGGCCTCCAGCAGGTCACGTTGCTCTGAAGCGATTGCAGTGGGCTGGTCGGCAAGGGCCTCGTGGAAGTGCTTGAGCACCTCATGCAGCCACAGGCCAAAGTCGCGTTTGTCCACCGCAGTGTCCAGCTCATCGACCGATTTCAGGCCGAGCTGGCGCATGGCAAAGAAGCGGTAGGGGCACTGGCGCAAGTCGTCATAGGCGCTGGCCGACAGGTGCGATACCGGCACCCGTTGCCCGCTGGGCTCCGGCCGCACCACGGGCGCAGGCGTCAACGTACGCTGCGGACGCGGGTCGGGGGCTGTCCGCGGATGAGTCGCTGCGAGTTGTGTCTGCTGCACCAGGGCACTTGGCAGCAGCGGTTCGCCGGCATCATCGCTTTTGCGCCACAACACATCACAAAACGGGGTTTGCAGGGCATGCTGCCAGGCAGCAGCGGTTGCGGCCTGCAGCGCGTCGCGCGACGGCAATCCGAGTGCCGCGCGTTGCGGCGTGGTCCAGCCGCCGGGTGGTTCGGGGGAGGGGTTGAGGCGCACCTCGTCACAACCGGCCAATACGACCGCCGCAAAAGGCCGTGCCAGCATCTGGCTCATCGGCAGGATGACCAGTTGCTCATGCCGCGGATACGGGGGCGAAAAGCTGGCGCCCTCCAGCGCCTGGTTGACCCAGGTCGTGAATTCCGCCAAGTCCATGCGGCGCGCCGACCACAGGGCCTGGCCCACCAGCCGCTCCCACGCCGGTAGCGCCGGTTGCACCAGGCGCAGCACCGCTAAAACCTTTAGGCCGGCCTCGTCGCCCTGCATTCCGTCCCACAGGCCACTGCCCTGCAGGCCTGCTCGCAGGGCGCCCAACCAGCCGGTCAGCGTGCGGGTGCCCGTGAGGCCATCGCGCACCGCGTTGGCGGCTGCAAGCACATCCAGCGACGATGGAGACTCTTGCACAGCCAGCCCGTGGGCCACACGGCGCCAGTCACGGGTCTGGTCCTTGCGGATGGCGCGCTCCAGATCGCCCACTTGGAGCCCAAAGGCTGGCGATCCCTTGAGCCAGGCCAGCACCGCGTCGGCAGAGGCGTTCCACACCGCCGCCTTGAGCAGGGCCATGAGCTGGGCGCCAGCGTGGCTGGTGGACAGTTTCCAGCCGGTTTCATCGCGGATCTGCACCTGTGCACTCTCCAGCATGGAGCGCACCCGGCGCGTGAGCGCCCGGTCCGACGACACCAGCGCCAGCGGAAAGCGCCCGGCGGCAATGTGTGCAATGGCGCAGGCGGCGGTGCGCTGGGCTTCGTCTTCGGCGTCGTGGCAGGGGTGCCAGGCAATGGCCGGCTGGGTGGCATCCGGGTCGGCATCCTGGGATGGGGCCAACGGCAGAATTGCCATCCGTGTGCCCCAGACCGACTGCAGCGCCGCGGCCAATGGATCGGCGGCAAAGCCCTGGACCACCAGCAGGCAGTCCAGAGCGGCCTGCACATCGGCATCAAACAGCAGGTCACTGGCATAGGCGGACTGGGCCGCCCACTCCACGGCGATGCGTGCCACCGCCACTTCCATCGCCAATGCCGGGCTTTCCATGCCCAGCGTAGCGGCAACGCGGGCCGTCTGCGCCCAGCGAGCGCGCTCAAGGGGGTGACAGGCGGCCAGTGGCCCCAACTGCTGCGCTGCCTGCACCAACAGACCGGCCAGCGCGTCCTGCTGGGCGCCCAGGCCGGCCGTACGCAGCAGGGCCGAGGCGGTCAGCGTGTCCAGCGCCATGTCAAACGTGATGTCACTGGCACCGGGGGCAAACCCTCCCATACGGGTGCGCCAGTTTTGCGTGGTCTCGAACTGGGGCGCAAAGCCGTCGGGGAAACGCTGCGCCCACAGGCGAGCGGCCAGCGGCAGCAGATGGGCGTAGGGCAACAGCACCAGAGTGCGCGCCGGATGCGCCTGGCGCTGCTGCATCGCGTCCTGGACGCGTTGCAGCAAACCGTGCCGCGGATGGGTCCACAGAAGCACCGACGGATGTGTCGCCTGCGCGTCCATATCCAGCGCGCTGGGGAAATCAATTTTGGCTATGCCGGTCATAGGGGAGGGAGACCGATGGGAGGCTTGGTTTCTGTCACAATGGCCGCCACTTTAGCTCTTATGCAAACTCCAAAAGGAAACACCATGGCCAGCGACCTGATCAAACATGTAACCGACGCCAGTTTTGAGGCCGATGTGCTGAAGTCGGCACAGCCAGTTCTGGTGGACTATTGGGCCGAATGGTGCGGCCCCTGCAAGATGATCGCACCGATTCTGGACGAAGTCTCCACCGCCTACCAAGGCAAGCTCAACATCGCAAAAATGAATGTGGACGAGAACCGCGAAATCCCCGCCAAATTCGGCATCCGCGGCATTCCCACGTTGATGCTGTTCAAGGATGGCCAACTGGCCGCCACCAAGGTTGGCGCCCTGAGCAAGGCCCAACTGATCGCCTTCATCGACCAGCAATTGGCGTGAAACCTTGCAGGACGGCCCGCAGCGAAGCGGCGCTCTGTCCTCAACCGATCAAGGGGCCATTTCTGGAGGCCCCAACATTGTTTTCTGAACACAGAACTTTCCTGTCATAATTCATTCCGTTCACCAGCAACCCACAAGGGCTGGTCCCATTTCCCGGGCTAGGAACGCAGAGGCCGAGCAACAGGTCTTGCCTCGACAAACTCCCCAGAATTTCGCCATTACCCCGAACTTGTCGGTCAACTCCCCTACGGGACCCATTCCATGCACTTAAACGAACTCAAGGCACTGCACGTGTCGGAAGTCCTCAAGCAGGCTGAAGAGCTTGAGATCGAAAACACCGGTCGTATGCGCAAGCAGGAACTGATGTTTGCCATCATCAAGAAGCGCGCCCGCACCGGCGAGCAGATCATTGCGGATGGCGTGCTGGAAATTTTGCCCGACGGTTTTGGTTTCCTGCGCAGCCCCGACACCAGCTACACCGCCAGTACCGACGACATCTATATCAGCCCGAGCCAGGTGCGTCGCTTCAACCTGCACACCGGCGACATGATCGAAGGTGAAGTGCGCACGCCCAAGGACGGAGAACGCTACTTCGCGCTGAACAAGCTGGACAAGGTCAACGGCGGCGGTCCGGAAGAGAACAAGCACAAGGTGATGTTCGAAAACCTGACGCCCCTGTTCCCCAAGGTGCAGATGAAGCTCGAACAGGAAAACTCCAAGACCGACGAGAACATCACCGGCCGCATCATCGACATCATCGCCCCCATCGGCAAGGGCCAGCGCGCCTTGCTGGTGGCACCGCCCAAGAGCGGCAAGACGGTGATGATGCAGCACATTGCCCACGCCATTTCCGCCAACTACCCCAATAGCCACATGATGGTGTTGCTGGTCGATGAGCGCCCGGAAGAAGTGACCGAAATGCAGCGCACCGTCAAGGGTGAGGTGATCGCCTCCACCTTTGACGAACCCGCCGCCCGCCACGTGCACGTCGCCGAAATGGTGATCGAGCGCGCCAAGCGCCTGGTCGAACTCAAAAAAGACGTGGTGATTCTGTTGGACTCGATCACCCGCCTGGCCCGCGCCTACAACAACGTGGTGCCCTCCTCCGGCAAGGTCTTGACCGGTGGCGTGGACTCCAACGCCCTGCAACGTCCCAAGCGCTTCCTGGGCGCTGCACGGAATGTGGAAGAAGGCGGTTCGCTGACCATCATCGCCACGGCTTTGGTTGACACCGGAAGCCGCATGGACGAGGTGATCTTTGAAGAATTCAAAGGCACCGGCAACTCCGAAATCCACCTGGACCGCCGCCTGTACGAAAAGCGGGTGTTTCCGTCCATCCAGCTCAACCGCAGCGGCACACGCCGCGAAGAATTGCTGTTGCAGCCGGAAATCTTGCAAAAGACCCGCATCCTGCGCCAGTTCCTCTACAACATGGACGAAATCGAATCCATGGAGATGGTCCTGAAGCAGATGAAAGCCACGAAGAACAACAGCGAGTTTTTCGACATGATGCGTCGCGGTGGATAAGTTATAATCTTGGGTTTACGCGAAAAGTACGCCAGATCGGCTGGCGCGGCTCACGCAACTGATGGAGAAGAGTATGAAAGAAGGCATTCACCCCAATTACCGTGAAGTGTGCTTTATGGACATGTCCAACAACTTTAAGTTTGTGACCCGTTCTTGCGCTAACACGAAGGAAATGATCGATATGGAAGACGGCCGCAAGCTGCCTTTGTACAAGCTCGATACCACCAGCGAATCGCATCCTTTCTACACGGGCACACAAAAATCCGTGGACAACATGGGTGGTCGCGTCGAGCGCTTCCGCAACCGTTTCGGAAAAGGCAAGGCCGCGACGCCTGCAGCAGCCGAATAAACCGGATTCAGGTCTTGGCCTGAACCGTCACAGAAAAGCAGCCCGGATTTCCGCGCTGCTTTTTTTTGTAGTGCGCCCGACTCCGTGAACCACCCCAATCCCGCCATCGTCACCCAGGCTGGTGCCCGACGCTTTCCGCGTTGGGCCCTGCTGCTGCTCTGTTGCGCCTACATCCTGCCCGGCTTCATCGGTCGCGATGCATGGAAGAGCGAAGACATGACGGCGTTGGGTTTCATGGCCGAATTGGTCCAGGGCAGCGCCCACTGGCTCAATCCCACGCTGATGGATGTGCCCGCCGACAACCCTGCCGTGCTGCCGTACTGGCTGGGTGCGTGGGCCATGCAACTAACCCCGGCATGGGCCAGCGCGGACTTCATGGTGCGCATTCCGTTCGCCATGCTGCTGGTTCTGGCCATGACAGCCACCTGGTACGGCACCTATTACCTGGCGCGCAACCCGCTCGCACAGCCGGTGGCGTTTGCCTTTGGCGGTGAGGCACAACCAGCCGACTACGCCCGCGCCATGGCCGATGGCGGTCTGCTGGCCTTCATCGCCTGCCTGGGCCTGGCCCAGCTCTCACATGAAACGACGCCTGCGCTGGCGCAACTGGGTTTTACGGCACTCTTTTTCTATGGCATGGGCGCACTGCCCTACCGCCGCTACGGTCCGGCACTGGCAGCAGTGGTCGGTCTGGCAGGTCTTGCCCTGTCGGGCGCGCCTAGCCTGGCCCTGCTGTTTGGCCTGGGCAGTGCAGCCCTGCACTTTGCAGACCGGGCCAGCAATGAGGTCGATACGGCACGCGACCGCCGCATCACCCAGGAAAGCCTGGCCATTGTCCTGGCCAGCCTGGGCGTTGCAATGCTGGCCCTGTGGATGGGCCTGTTGCGCTGGAAGATTCAGTTGCCCCACGCCGCCTGGTCCGACTGGAGTGGCTATGTGGAACTGCTGGTGTGGTTTACCTGGCCCGCATGGCCCCTGGCGCTGTGGACGCTGTGGCGCTGGCGCTTCCAGCTGTTCAACCGCCGCATTAGCCGCCACATTGCACTACCCGCCTGGTTCACCGTCGTGTGTGTGCTGGCCACGCTGGTTTCGGCCGCATCGGATCGCACCCTATTGCTGGCCCTGCCTGCACTGTCCACGCTGGCCGCCTTCGCGCTGCCCACGCTCAAGCGCCAGGTTGCAGCGCTGATTGACTGGTTCACGCTACTGTTCTTCTCCGGCTGTGCCTTCACCATCTGGGTGGTATGGATTGCCATGCAGACCGGCGTTCCAGCCCAGCCCGCCGCCAACGTAGCACGTCTGGCGCCCGGGTTTGAAGCCAGCTTTTCGCTGTTCACGTTTGCCGTCGCCGTGTTCGCTACTTTGGCCTGGGCCTGGCTTGTGAAGTGGCGCGTGGGGCGTCACCGCGCGGCCATCTGGAAGAGTCTGGTGCTGCCTGCTGGTGGCGCTGCACTGAGTTGGCTGCTGCTGATGACGCTGTGGATGCCCTTGCTCAACTATGCGCAAAGCTATACCGCATTGGTCAAGCGAATCCAGTCACAACTGGATACCCCCGGCTGCGTTGAAACGTGGGGTTTGGGGCAAGGGCAGATTGCTGCGTTCCAGTTCTATGGCAAGTTGCAACTCCAGGCCGTGCAAACTCCACCGGCCTGCCCCTGGCTGCTCGTAGAGCCCCTGGCCGATGCATCCATCCCGTCCAGCGTCGACGCAGCGCTGTGGACTTTGCAAGGCACGGTGCAGCACCCAGCCAGCGGTGGTGAATCCGTTTTACTCTACCGGAAAAAGTAGACTGCCGGGCCGGCGACGGGGCTAAGCCCCTGGCGTGCAACGCATCCGCGACGCGGGCAGAACAATCGAAAACGTGGAGCCCTTGCCCGGCACGCTGTCTATGCTCAGTTCAGCCCCATGCCGTTGCGTGACATGCTTGACAATGGCCAGCCCCAATCCGGTGCCACCGGTGTCGCGGGAACGGCTGCGGTCCACCCGGTAGAAGCGCTCGGTCAAGCGCGGAATGTGCTCCTGCGCAATGCCCGGCCCTTGGTCGGTGACAAAGAACACGGCGCCACCATCCGCCTGCCGCTTGAAACCCACTTCAATGCACCGCTGCGCCGGCGTGTACCGGATGGCATTGCCTATCAGATTGGACATGGCACTGTGCAGCTCCAGCGTAGACCCGGCGATTTCACAGCCGGGCGTGCGCTCAAATCGCAGGTCATGTGACTGCGTCCACAGCACATGCGACAGGTCCCGCGCCTCCTGCTCGCACTGGCGCATCAAAATGTCAACCGACACCCATTCATTCATGCTGGGCAGGGGGCTACCCTCCAGGCGGGACAAGGTGAGCAGGTCACTGACCAGCGTCTGCATGCGTTGCGCCTGCTGGGACATCAGACCCAGATAGCGCTGGCGCTCCTGCTCGTCCAGTGGCAGGGTTTGCAGGGTCTCCACAAAGCCGGCCAGCACGGTGAGCGGCGTGCGAATTTCATGCGACACATTGGCCACAAAATCCCTTCGCATGGCCTCGGCCTGTTCCTTCGCCGTGATGTCGCGCGACAACAGCAACATGCGCCCCTCTCCATAGGGATGCAAATGCACCGACAGCTTGACCGGCTTCGATTCCCGGTTTTCCTTGCCGGGCATGACCACATCATGGCCAAAGTTGCGGGCCGTCAGGTAGGCGGTAAACTCCGGATCGCGCACCAGGTTGCCCAGGTGCTGCAACAAATCCCGCTGCGCGTCGAAGCCAAAATGATTCGCTGCGGTCTGATTGAACCACTCGATGCGGGCCTCGGCATCCAGCAGGACAACCCCGTTGGGAGATGCCTGGAGCGCAGCTAGAAAGTCCTTCAGCCGGTTGTCGCTATCGGCTGAGAGCTTGTTGCTGGCACGCAGCAGGCGGCGTACACGGTCGTAGGCCTCTCCCCACAGTCCATTGCCAATCGCTACGTCAGTTGCCGCTCCGGCACGCAACCAGCCCAGCAAGCGCAAGCCGCGCGCGCTGTCCAGCACGAACCAGAGATAGCCACCCAGCAACGCCATCGACAGGCCAATCTGCCACTCTTCACCGCGAGGTGCCAGGTACCAGCCCAAACCGGCAGCGACAGCCTGGCACAGCGCGAGAGAAAACAGCCGCCAGAACATAGTCGAATGCACAACCGCTCAAATGCCGGCTTTGTCCGTGGCCATTGCGGTGGTGGGCGATGGGGTTGGCATGACAGTCAGGCGGTAGCCGGCACCACGGACGGTTTCCACCATGGAGCCCGCCTGCGCCAACGCTTCACGCAAGCGCTTGACGTGCACATCCACGGTACGCTCCTCAATGTACACATGGTCGCCCCACACCTTATCCAGCAACTGGGCCCGGCTGTGCACGCGCTCGGCATGGCCCATCAGGTAGTGCAGCAACTTGAATTCGGTCGGCCCCAACTTGAGGGGCCGTTCATCAAAAGACACGCGGTGGGTTGCCGGGTCCAACACCAGTTTGCCAATGGTCAATACCTCGCCAGCCTGCTCGGGCGTGCGACGGCGCAGCACGGCACGGATGCGGGCCAGCAGTTCTTTGGTGGAAAACGGCTTGGCAATGTAGTCGTCCGCCCCGGCATCCAGCCCCGCCACGCGGTCGGCCTCGTCGCCTCGAGCGGTCAGCATGATGATGGGCACGCCCTGCGTGCGCGCATCGCCACGCCAGCGCTTGGCCAGCACCAGACCACTTTCCCCCGGAAGCATCCAGTCCAGCAGGATCAGATCCGGCAGGCCGGCATCCAGATCGCGCTGGGCAGTGGCACTGTCCATGGCCCAGATCGGGCGAAAACCGTTGTGCCGCAGGTTGACCGCTATGAGTTCTGCGATGGCAGCCTCATCCTCCACGATCAGAACGGATGGCATGTTTCTCATGGAGCCTCCCGCCGGGCCGCCCCAAGGGAGGGCTCAGCCCCCTCGGGGGGCAGCGATGACACGAAGTGCATGGCGTGGGGGTTCATTTCACTACAGATTCGATTTTTTCCATCGTGGAGTGGCGCACATCCTCGCCCTTGACCACGTAGATGATGAATTCGGCAATATTCTTGGCATGGTCGCCAATGCGTTCGATGGCCTTGGCCAGGAACAGCAGGTCCAGGCTGGGCGAAATCATGCGCGGGTCTTCCATCATGTAGGTGATGAGTTTGCGCACAAAGCCGTCAAACTCCGCATCGATCAGATCGTCCTCTTTCAGGATGGCCACTGCGGCGGCAATGTCCAGACGGGCAAACGCGTCCAGTGCCTTGTTCAGAAGACCGGAGGCCAAATCCGCCGCTACGCGCAACTCCAGCGAGGGCAGCGCCCGCGGCGAGCCGCTCTCGATGATGGAGCGCACCATGCGGGCAATCTTCTCGGCCTCGTCACCCACGCGCTCCAGGTTGGCGGTGGTCTTGGAGATGGCAATCAGCAGGCGCAGGTCACGTGCCGTGGGCTGGCGCCGCGCGATGATGGACGACAGGTCGCGGTCGATCTCCACTTCCATGGCGTTCACCCGTGCCTCATTGGCGGTGACCTCGTTGGCCACCTCCACACTGAACTGGGACAGTGCATAGATGGCGCGACGGATCTGCGACTCCACCAGACCGCCGAGTTCCATGACCTGCGAGGAGACCGAAGTCAACTCGCTGTCAAATTGCGTAGATAAATGTTTGTCTGCCATATATTTCTCCCTATCCAAACCGGCCGGTGATGTAGTCTTCTGTTTCCTTGCGGGTGGGCTTGAAGAACATCTGCTCGGTCGAGCCGAATTCCACCAAATCGCCCAGGTACATGTAGGCCGTGTAGTCGCTGCAGCGTGCCGCCTGCTGCATGTTGTGGGTCACGATGACCACGGTGTAATCGCTCTTGAGCTCAACGATCAACTCCTCGACCTTGGCAGTCGAGATCGGGTCCAGCGCCGAGCAGGGCTCGTCCAGCAGCAGCACTTCGGGCTTGATGGCAATGCCACGCGCAATGCACAAGCGTTGCTGCTGGCCGCCCGACAGGCTGGAGCCACTCTGGTGCAGCTTGTCCTTGACCTCGTTCCACAGGGCCGACTTGCGCAGCGCCCATTCGACACGCTCTTCCATGTCGCTGGCGTTCAGCGACTCGAACAGCTTCACGCCAAAGGCGATGTTGTCGAAGATGGACATAGGAAACGGCGTGGGCTTCTGGAACACCATGCCGACCTTGGCGCGCAGCAGGGCCACGTCTTCCTTGCTGGTCAGCAGGTTCTCACCGTCCAGCATGATCTGCCCCTCGGCCCGCTGTTCGGGGTACAGCTCGAACATGCGGTTGAAAACCCGCAACAAGGTGGACTTGCCGCAGCCGGAAGGGCCGATGAAGGCCGTCACCTTGTTCTCGGGGATCTCCAGGTTGATGCCCTTGAGCGCGTGGAACTTGCCGTAATAGAAGTTCAGGTCCCGGACCGCAATCTTGGTCGCCGTGGGTGCAGTGGTAGTTTTCAGCATGAGGTTTTATTCAGAACAATGGTTGCAACAACACGTCTTAAATCTTGGCCCGGGTCAGCACCCGCGCCAGAATGTTCAGCCCCAGGACCGCAACCGTGATGATGAAGACGCCAGCCCACGCCAGCTTCTGCCAGTTTTCATAGGGGCTCATCGCAAACTTGAAGATCGTCACCGGCAGGCTGGCCATCGGCTCGCTCAGCGAAGACGTCCAGAACTGGTTGCTCAGCGCCGTGAACAGCAGCGGAGCGGTCTCACCGGCAATGCGGGCCACGGCCAGCAGCACACCGGTGATGACGCCAGCACGCGCCGCCTTGAGCGTGATACTCAGGATGACCTTCCACTTCGGAGCGCCCAGTGCATAGGCCGCCTCGCGCAGACCGGACGGAACCAGTTGCAGCATGTTCTCGGTGGTGCGGATCACCACCGGAATCACCAGCAACGACAGTGCCACCACGCCCGCATAACCCGAAAAGGATTTGAAGCGCGACACCACCACGGCGTAGACAAACAAACCAATCACAATCGACGGGGCAGACAACAGGATGTCGTTGACAAACCGCGTGAGGGAGGCCAGCCAGCTCTTGGAGTCGAACTCGGCCAGGTAAATACCGGCCATCACCCCCACCGGGGTTCCGACGCAGGTTGCCAGGGTCACCATCACAAACGAGCCGTAGATGGCATTGGCCAGCCCACCTTCGTCGTTCGGAGGCGGTGTCATCTGGGTGAAGGTCGCAAAATTCAGTCCGCCCAGGCCCAGCAGAATGGTTTCCCACAGAATCCAGAACAGCCAGAACAGGCCAAAGGCCATGGCACTCAGCGCCAGGCCGGTGGCGATCTGGTTGACCCGCTTGCGGTACGCAAATTTGGCCACGCGCAGTTGGTGTGCGGTTGCGGTCATGTCTTGGCTCCCTCGTTCTTGCGCAGCTGCAGCAGCAGAATCTTGGACAAGGACAGAATCACAAACGTAATAAAGAACAACACCAGGCCCAGGTACATCAGCGATGCCTGGTGCAGGCCTTCGCCCGCTTCGGCAAACTCGTTGGCCAAGGCGGAAGTGATGCTATTGGCAGCCTGGAACAGGCTCAAGGAATCCAACTGGTTGAAGTTACCGATGACGAAGGTCACCGCCATGGTCTCGCCAATGGCTCGGCCCAGGCCCAGCATGATGCCGCCAATGACACCGGTCTTGGTGTACGGCAACACCACCTTGGACACGACCTCCCAGGTGGTGGCGCCCAGCCCGTAGGCGGACTCCTTCAGCAGGGGTGGCGTGACTTCAAACACGTCGCGCATCACCGCCGCAATGAAGGGAATGATCATGATGGCCAAAATGACGCCAGCCGAAAAAATGCCAATGCCCACCGGTGGCCCGGAGACAAAGGCGCCCAGATACGGTACGCCGGAGAAGGCGGCCTGCAAGGGCTGCTGCACGTAGGTGGCCAGCACCGGACCAAAGATCAGCAGGCCCCACATGCCGTAGACGATGGACGGAACCGCCGCCAGAAGTTCGATGGCCGTGCCCAAGGGGCGCTTGAGCCAAGCCGGTGACAGCTCGGTCAGGAACAGCGCAATCCCGAAACTCACCGGCACGGCAATCAGCAACGCGATGAACGACGTTGCCAGCGTGCCATAGATCATGACCAGGCCGCCGAACTCCTCCTTGACCGGGTCCCAGGTGGTACTGGTCAGAAAGCCCAGACCGTATTTGCTGATGGCCGGCCAGGCACCGATGGTCAGCGAAGCCAGAATGGCCAGCAACATGCCCAGGGTGACCAGGGCCGAGCCCTTGGCCACCCAGCCAAAAATGAGATCGGCCAGGGGGCCAGATCGGGGCTTCTTGACAGGAGGAGGTTGGATCATTGCGCTCACCGGCTGGGTTGCAGAGGGGCCGGGCTGGTAGCCCTCGTGCGCAAGTGTAGTGGACATGATTGCGTTCCCGTGCGAACCCATGCTGGACATCTGCGGACTGATTTTTACTTGAACGCCACTGGCTTGCCAGCGGTGTCCTTGATCTCACCCCAGGACTTTTCGATGGCGGCAATCACCGGCTTGGGCATGGGCACGTAGTCCAGGTCGGCAGCGGTCTTGTCGCCATTCTTGTAGGCCCAGCTGAAGAACTTCAGCACCTCGGTGGCATTGACTGGCTTGTCCTGCTTGGTGTGCATCAGGATGAAGGTGGCACCAGAAATTGGCCAGGCATCCTTGCCAGGCTGGTTGGTCAGGATCTGGTAGAAGGACTTGGCCCAGTCGGCGCCAGCCGCGGCAGCCTTGAAGGTGTCGTCTTCCGGCTTCACAAAGTTACCGGCCGAGTTTTGCACCACGGCGTAGGTCATCTTGTTCTGCTTCACATAGGAATACTCCACATAACCCAGGGAGTTGGGCAGGCGGGCCACAAATGCTGCTACGCCTTCGTTACCCTTGCCTCCGGCGCCCACAGGCCAGTTCACGGCCGTGCCCTCGCCCACCTTGGACTTCCACTCGGGACTGACCTTGCTCAGGTAGTTGGTAAAGATGAAGGTGGTGCCAGAGCCATCGGCGCGGCGCACCTGGGCAATGGCCGCATCGGGCAGTGCCAGCGTGGGGTTCAGCGCCTTGATGGCGGGATCATTCCAGCGCGCCACCTTGCCCAGGTAGATGTCACCGAGCAGCTGGCCGGTCAGCTTGAGCTGGCCCGACTCAATGCCCTTGATGTTGACCACCGGCACCACGCCACCCATCACGGTAGGAAACTGCATCTGGCCCTTGGTCTTCAGGACTTCATCGGTCAGGGGCATGTCCGAGGCACCAAAGTCCACGGTCTTGGAATCGATCTGCTTGATGCCACCACCCGAACCGATGGACTGGTAGTTCACCTTGACGCCGGTGGCCTTGTTGTATTCAGCCGCCCACTTGGAATAGATGGGGGCCGGGAAGGTTGCACCTGCACCGGTAATTTCCTGGGCGCCGACGGCACCGGCAAAGCCCAAGGTGGAAGCCACAGCCAGTGACAGGAGCGGCAATTGGAAAGCGATTCGCATGGGTAACCTCTATTCGGTTGGTTAAGGAATGAGGGAACTTTAAGAAAGATTTGTGACAGGTCTGTGACACAACGGTCTATTTTCGGCTTTTCAGGGGAAATATCGGGCCGGCGGTGCCGCCAAATTTTCACATGACTGTCACATCTTTGTCATGAACTCTTTCTACGCTTGGCGTCTTTCAACCAACGCAATGGAAAACACCATGTCACTGTTCAACGCCCTCACCACCACACGCCGGACCGCCTTGCTGGGCGCCCTCACGCTGGCCATGGCCGGTTGCGCAACGACCTCTGCCCCGGTCAACCTGGCGGACAGCCTGGCCCGCCAACCTGGCTTAAGCACCTTCCAGAGCCTGGTCGGCCAGGCCGGCCTGACCGAGACACTCAAGTCTGGCGGACCCTTCACCGTGTTTGCCCCCACCAATGAAGCCTTCAAGGCCGTACCAGCCGCCACCATGGACGATCTGGCCAAGCACCCCGAGAAGCTGAAGGCTGTGCTGAGCTACCACATCGTGGTTGGCAAGCTGGTGGCAGCCGACATCAAGAACGGCAACTCCAAGACGGTGGAAGGTTCCAATGTGGCCCTGGGCAAGGCCGGTGACTTCGTCACCGTGGAAAGCGCCGCCGTGGTGACGCCCAATCTGGCTGCCACCAATGGTGTGATCCACACCGTGGACACGGTGCTGATGCCGCCGAAGAAGAAATAAGGCCCCGCCTCTCCTTCTGCCACTGCCTGTTTCCCCAAGTGATTTATAGCAAAAACAGGCACTAGCCCTCGTGGAATATGCGTGAGTCGCTATCAATAGCATAGCGATTTCAGGGCTATTCCACTCTTGCACATTCCGAGGCCAAGGAGCCCAACCATGACCCCGTTACACCATCCTGGCCGCCGCCGCGTACTGCACGCGCTGGCCAGCCTGCCCCTTGCCCTGGCGACCCAAAGCTGGGCCCAGCCCACGCGCAGCAGTTCCTCGTCGCGCGCCGTGACCATCACCCAGATCACGGACATGTCCACCGGCCAGATCGATGTCTCCAAGGACTTTCTGGTCGGCTCCCGTGCCGCCTGGCAGGAGATCAATGCTCGCGGCGGCCTGCAGGGACACACCGTGCGCCACCTGGTGATAGAAGTCAACGGCACCCCGGCCAGCCTGCGCGCGGCGGTGGATGCCCTCAAGGCCGACTCTCATAGCGTGGCCCTGTTCGGCAGCGCCGGTGACCAGGCCGCCTCCCAACTGGTGGGCATGCTGGCCCGCGAACTGCCCGATCTGCCCCATGTGGCGCCGTGGCTGCAGAACGTGGAAGCGATCTCCTCGGCCAGCACATTCCCCATCTTCGCATCGCGCCAGGAACAGATTACCCATGCCATCAAGTCGCTGTCGGTCATGGGCATCAACCAGGTCGGCGCGGTATACGGATCAGCCGCCGAATTTACCGCCTACCGGGGTGACCTGGAGCAGATTGCCAAATCGCTCAAGCTGTCCATCGTCTCGTACCGCACCGATGGCGACCTGCGCGACCTGGCCCTGTCCCTGACACCCGAGAGCCCGCGCGTGCTGCTGTTTGTCGGCGGCACTCCCGAGCTGGTGCGCTTCTCCCAGGGCGTGGAAAAACAGGCAGCCCAGCGCTACCTGATCGCCATGTCCGACGTAAACCTGCAAAGTATTCAGCAAATGGGGGCTTCGCGCTTCACGCCCATGATCGCCACCCAGGTGGTGCCCATGGTCAACTCCAGCCTTCCCGTCGTCAAGGCCTACCGCGCCGCGCTGGGGCGGCTGTTTGACGAGCCGCCAACGCCTTTGAGCCTGGCCGGCTACATTGCCGCCCGCTACACCTTTGAGGTGCTGCAGGGCGTGGACGGCCCCATCAACCGGGCCAATGCCCTGCAGGCGTTTGCGCGGCGCAGCCCGGTCGATCTGGGCGGCTTTCGCATCACGCCCGACAGCCGCAGCCGCGGCACGGCCTATGTGACCCAAAGCATGGTGGCCGCCGACGGCCGCCTGGTGGGATAAATGCCGTGCTGAAGGCACCACGGCGGACAACGCCCCGGTGCTATGCTCTGGCGGTCTCTCCTTCCTCCAGAAACAAAGAATTGATGCACATGGGTAATCGTCTGGCCGCCGTGGACCTGGGGTCCAACAGCTTTCGTCTTGAAATCGGCCGCGTGGAGCATGGCGGGTTTGTCCGCACCGAATACCTGAAAGAGACCGTGCGCCAGGGCGGCGGTCTGGATGAGGATCGCAACCTGACACCTGAAGCCATGCAGGCTGGCTGGGACTGTCTGGCCCGCTTTGGCGAGCGCCTGGCCGGCTTCAAACCAGGCGAAGTGCGCGCTGTGGCCACGCAGACGCTGCGCGAGGCGCGCAACCGCGACGCCTTCATCAGCCGGGCCAACGCCATCCTGGGTTTTCCGATCAACGTGATCTCCGGTCGCGAAGAAGCCCGGCTGATCTACCAGGGTGTGGCGCAGATGCTGCCGCAGTCTGACGAGCGCCGCATCGTCATCGATATCGGCGGACGCTCCACCGAGCTGATTCTGGGCAGCGGTGCCACACCGCAGATCATGGAGTCCTACCGCGTGGGCAGCATCGCCTGGTCCACCCGATACTTCGCTGACGGTCAATTCACCAAAAAAGCATTTGCCGTGGCCGAGATTGCCGCCAAGGCGGTACTGGATGAGGCGCTCGATGCCTACCACCCCAGCCGCTGGGATGTGGCCTATGGTTCTGCCGGCACGGTGGGCGCCATCATGGATGTGCTGGTGGCCTCGGGCTGGCCGGCGGGCACGGTGACGCAGGACGGCCTGGACTGGCTGCTGGACAAGCTACTGGCCGCGCGCAGTGTGGACCGCCTGCAGATCGCCGGCATGCGCGAAGACCGCAAGGCCATCATTGGCGGCGGTGTCAGCATCATGCGGGCCATTTTTGACCTGCTGGGTATCCAGTCCATTCAACAAGCAGCCGGTGGCCTGCGCCATGGCCTGATCTGCGACCTGCTGGGCGCCACCGACCGCAACGATGACCTGCGCGTCAAGACCGTGGAGCGCCTGGCCACCAAGTTTGGTGTCGATTCCGCACACGGCGAGCGCGTGGGCAAGGTTGCCGCGCTACTGTTTACCCAATTGACAGGAGAAGCCAACAACGGCGCACTGCCAGACGACGACCGCCATCTGCGCAAACTCAAATGGGCCGCGCAGTTGCACGAGATCGGCAGCCACATCTCGCACAGCGATTACCACAAGCACGGCGCCTACATTCTGGACAACGCCGACGCCATGGGCTTCTCGCTCTCCGAGATGCACCGGCTGAGCCTGCTGGTGCTGGGCCACCGGGGCAAGCTGCGCAAACTCGAAGCATCCCTGGGTGAAGACGACCTGGTGCTGCAGCTGCTGGCCCTGCGCCTGGCTGTCATCCTGTGCCATGCGCGGCGTGACCCCGATTTGGCAGGCATGGGCCTGCAACGTGCGTCGCCGCTTAGCCAGGTCCTGCAATTGACCTGCCGCCCGGGCTGGGCCGAAGCATTCCCGCAATCGGCCTACCTGCTGCGCGAAGAGGTTCAGGCCTGGCAACGCACACCCTGGTTTCTGGAAGTGCTGGGCTGCTGACAGCGGCCGCTTGATCGGACCATCGCAGGTATCATGCCTGCATGTCAACACCGGGCTTTCCACACAACCCATTGGCACACCCGGTCAGGGCTCTGCAACGGGCGTTGATCGAGTGGTGGCACCTGCTGCAGCTGGGAGCCGGCATTCTGGTGCTGGCGTTCTCGCCGTCCAGCTACAGCCCTGCGCACCGAACCCTGCTGGCGCAACAGATCTACCTGAACACCGCCCCCATTCTGCTGGGCTTCAGCGTGGTGTGCGCCCTGGTGACGGTGGTGCTGACCCGCATCGTCCTGGTCACGGCATTGAGCTACGGGCTGTCGCAATACGCCTTGCAGGTGGTCATCCGGGTGCTGGTGTTGGAGCTGATTCCGCTCACGGCCGCCCTGTTCGTGGCCCTGCGTTGCACGATTCCCGACGGAGCCGAGCTCACCGCCCTGCACACCAGTGGCGAAGTGGACAGGGAAGCCAGCCAAAGCCTCGAATTCATGCAGGCCGAGGTGCTGCCCCGCACGGTCGCGGGCCTGTTTTCCGGCCTGACTCTGGCGGCCCTGAGCAGCGTGGTGGTCCTGGTGGTGGCCTACCTGGCCAGCTACGGATTCAGCCTGTCGGGTCTGGCCGCCTACATCCGCCTGTTTGGGCAGGTATTCAGTCCCGCCGTGTCGCTGATCTTCGCACTCAAGACCCTGCTCTTCTGTCTGACCGTGGCACTGATTCCCATGGCGTCCGCCGTATTCGGCATGCGCAACCTGCCCATTGCGCACACCAGCAATGTGCGCACCAGTGCGGAAATGCGGGGCCTGGTGCGCATGTTTGCGCTTATCCTGTTGATCGAAGTGGGTTCACTGGTAGGCAACTACTACTGACGTCCCTCAGCACTGCACCACCATGACACCACCCCTAGCCCCGATACCACCGCCCATAGCTAACCTGGAACTCAAGGCGCGGTTGCTGATGGTGTTCATGCTGCTGTTGGTGTGCGGCTCCGTGCTGTTTGTGCTGTATGCCCGCGGCGCCTTTGACAGCACCCAGCGCCTGGTGCTGATGGCTGAAGACTCCGAGGGTGTGGCAGTGGGCATGGACCTCACGTTTTCCGGCTTTCCCATTGGCCGGGTGCACCGCATTGAACTGGCCGAGAACGGCAAAGTCCGCATCCTGATCGATGTGGCTGCCAAGGACGCGCATTGGTTGCGCACCAGCAGCATCTTCACCTTGGTGCGCGGCGTGGTGGGCAGCCCCGCCATTCGCGCCTACACCGGTGTGCTGGAAGACCCCGCCCTGCCCGATGGCGCCGTGCGCACCGTGCTGCAGGGCGATGTCAGCGCCGAAATACCCAAGGTGATTGCCTCGGTGCGCGAGTTGATCGACAACCTCAACGCGCTCACAGGACCGGAAGGATCGGTGGGCACCAGCCTGCGCAACCTGCACACGCTGACTGAACGGCTGAACGGCCCCGGTGGCGCATTGACGGTGGCACTGGGCAGCGAGCAGGATGCCAAAAAAGTCATTGCCACGCTGGACCGCACGCAGGCGCTGCTGACCAAGCTGGACGGCATCGCCGCCAAGACCGACACCCAGGTGTTTGGCGACAAGGGTGTGTTGCCACTGGCCCGCGAAACCGTGGTGCAGCTCAATGCCATGCTGGGCGAATCGCGCGAGAGCCTCAAGAAGGTGGACGCGATTCTGCGCGACGCCCAGGCCATCAGCGGCAATGCCAAAGCGGCCACAGCCGACTTGGGCGCCCTGCGCGCCGACGTGGAAGCCAATCTGCGCAAGATTGAAAGCTTGGTCACCGAGATCAACCGCAAATGGCCCTTTGCCCGCGACACCGAGATCCAGTTGCCATGAAAAACCCTCCACGCTCTCTGGCCTCCACGGCCCTGGCACTGTTGCTGGTGGTCTCGCTGGCAGCCTGCTCCAACGCCCCCCGCACGCCCGACTGGCAGATCGAAGCCAAGGGCGCGCTGGACCGCGCCATTGCCGCCTACCTGACTGGCAACACCCGCGTGGAGCAGGCAGAAGCGACCCGCGCACGCCAGCAGTTGGCCAGCACCGGCCGGGCTGATTTGTTGGCAGCGGCCGAACTGCGGCAGTGCGCGGCCCGGGTCGCCAGCCTGGTGTGGGAAGCCTGTGCCGGGTTTGACACCCTACGCCAGGACGCCACACCCGCCCAGCACGCCTATGCCGACTACCTGCGTGGCCAGGTGAGCGCCGCCAGCGTCGCCCTGCTGCCGCTCCCGCAGCGCGCCGCTGCCACGCGCACGGACGCGGATGGCAGCGCGCTGCAGGGCATGGAAGACCCGTTGTCGCTGCTGGTGGCAGCCGGTATGCTGCTGCAAAGCGGCAAGGCCAATCCGGTCATCATCGAACAGGCCGTGGCCACTGCTTCCGCTCAGGGCTGGCGCAGGCCCTTGCTGGCCTGGCTGGGTGTGCAGTTGCAAAGGGCCCGGCAGGCCGGTCAGACCTTCGATGCAGAGCGCATCAGCCGCCGCATCGAACTCGTGCAGGGTCCGGTCACTCGCTAGACCGGGCGCTCAAACAGGCCAGCACCCGAGTGCTTGGCGTCGTGCTTGGCCAGAGCGGCCAGATTGGCCACATCTTCGGCGCGGGAGAAGCGGCTGCCCTCAATGACCACCGCACCGACCGATACCGTGGTGCAGGGGAAAAACCGCGGCAAGCCATGCCGGTCTTCCGCCTCAATGCCACCGGCCAGGCGGGCCGCTTCATCGAACAGGGTCAACGCCTGGGTGTTGAACTCCTGCACCAAACGCTCGGTGCGTGCGCGCCAATCCGCGCTCTGGAACAGGATCATGAAATCATCGCCACCCACATGGCCCAGAAAGTCCCGCTGCGGGTCGCACTGCTCCATGGCCAGGCGCGCCAGCAGGCGAATCATCTCGTCACCGCGCCAGTAGCCGTAGTAGTCGTTGAAGGGCTTGAAGTTGTTCAGGTCTGCATAGCAGGCCACAAAGCGCACCTTCTTCTTGATCAGGCGCTCCATGTGCTGGCTGATGGGGATATTGCCGGGCAAGAAGGTCAGCGGATTGGCGTGGCGCGCGGCCTCGATGCGGGTCTCGGTCACCGAGCGCACCAGTTGGTCGCCCGTTCCCAGTCCCACATAGCGGCCGTTGTCGGTCACGATGAAACCATCGGCCAAATAGCGCTGATCCTGCGAGGTCAGAATGCCGACCAGCTCATCCACGCTGTGGTCGCGTTCAATCCGGCGCGGCTGGAAGTTCGCATGCATCACGCAGGACTTGCGGCCCCAGACCTCCCGGTAGTAGAGCTTGCTGTACTCATTCATGAATTGGGCGCGGTTGATCAGTGCCACTGGTTGCTCGTCTTCCAACACGGCCACGGCGTGCAGAGTCGGCCACTGTGCAAAGCACGCAGCCACTTCTTCATTGGACGTTTCGAATGTCACGGTGGGCGCGTGAACCAGTGTCAGGTTGCGCAACTGTCCATTGGGCATGGCACGGCTCAACTCCGGGAACACCACAATCTGCCGCTCACCCAGCACACGCCGGGCATCCACGCCCAGGTATTGCAGCGGCTTGGGATCGGGGTGGCCCAGAAAATAGCCCTGCCCGTAGGCAATGCCCAGGTCCCGCAGCACCCGCAGGTCTTCCTTGGTTTCGACGCCTTCGGCCACCAGGGCGGTGCCGAAGATGTCGGCAATCTGCAGCAGCGCCTGGATGGTCTTGAGCTTGTCTCCATGCTGGCTGATGTTGCGGGTGAAGTACTTGTCGATCTTGACCACTTCGGGCTTGAGCTGCGACCACAGACGCAGGCTGGAGCGGCCATCGCCAAAGTCATCCAGCGCCAGCGATACACCGGCCATGTGGATTTGTGCCACCACGTCGGCCAGGGCGTCCATGTCTTCCACCCGCTCGTGCTCGGTGATCTCCAGCACCAGCATGCGCGGCAGAATGCCCATGCTGGTGATCAGCTCCAGCAGCGTATCGGGTCCACGCAGCTGCACCAACTGCATCAGTGCCGCGGCGCTGACATTCACAAACAGGCGACCGGGCACACTCATCTGCCCCCAGGTGCGCATGGCGGCCACCAGGCAGGCGTATTCAAATTCAAAGCCCAGCCCCTCCTGGGCGGCAGCGCGCAGCAGCGCATCCGGGGTGTGCAGCGGCGTGCCGCGGGGGCCGCGAATCAGCGCCTCATGCGCGTGGATGGACGCATCCGTCAGGCTGATGATGGGCTGGTACACCGGGTACAGACCACCCTGCACCAGCACCTTTTCCAGCGGCCCCTGTGCGTGGATCGGTGGCACCGTCAACGTGCGCTCGGCCCCCGTGCCCTTTGGCCCGTGAACCCGGTGCACCGGGGCGGTGTTGGCAAGATGTCCGGACAGAGAAAGCATGGGGTCCATGAATAGAAATGGCTAATACCTGACTCTAGAACTCTGTTATGACGATTGCGTGACAAAGCCATGACATTTCCATGCTGCCAACTAACCATTGCCAGCAAATCACCGCTTATTTTCTGGGGTGAAACGGACTTGAATTGACCACAATAGTCAAACTATATAAACTGTATATACCGTTTAACACAGGAGCCTTTGAATGACCGTCAGTGAGAAGACCAGCACCACCATCGCACCCGCAACAGCCAGCCCCAAGCCCGCCCCAAAAGCCGCCGTCCGGACGAAAAAGCCAGTTGTTGCAGCCAAGCCGGCACCGAAGCCCACTGCGAAACCCGTGGTGAAGCCAGCCACCAAACCAGTCGCCAAGTCGACCGCCAAGGCAGTGCCCGCAAAACCGGCCAAGATCAAAAAGCCCAAGATGGTTCGCGACAGCTTCACTTTCCCCAAGGCGGAATATGAGGTGCTGGACGCACTGAAATTGCGCGCTGCCAAACTGGGCAAACCGGTGAAGAAGACCGAAGTGCTGCGTGCCGGCATCAAGGCGATTGCTGCCATGTCCGATGCAGCATTTCTGGCGGCCCTGCAAGCCGTTCCCAGCCTCAAGACTGGCCGCCCGGCCAACGCCAAAAGGGCGGGCTGAGAACTACATCAAGTCGGGTGATTGCACGGTGAGGACCACGGTTTGCCCAGTGGTCTCCCGTTCACGGTAACGCAGCCACCACAGGGCGCCCTTCTTGACGGCGCACTCCTGCGTTGTCAGGCCCAGCAAACGCGACAGCGTCTGGCCCAGCATGGGCTGGTGCCCCACCACCAATACACAGCCCTTGGCGTTGGGCCACTGCACCAGTTCCAGCAACTGGTCTGGCGTTCCCATGGGGCCCAGTGCGGGGTTGAACTTGAATTTACGTCCCAGTGCATGGGCGGTTTGCTCGGTACGCCGCGCGGGGCTGACCCAGATGCGCGCGCTATCGGGAAGCTGCCGGTCCAGCCAGGCGGCCATGCGTGCGGCCTGCTTTTCACCCCGCGCGGTCAACGCACGCGACATGTCCTCGTCACCGGGAGCGGACTCCACGGCTTCGGCATGGCGCCACAGAATCAGGTCCATGGGTCACGCTCCGTCCCGGTCTTTGCCGTTATCGGCATAGCGCGCCATCAAGGCGGCCTGGGCCCCGTGAACCGGTGCTCTGCCGGTCCGCTTGTTGCGGGTGTAGGCGCCATCGGCCCCCAGGTCCCAGCTATCGACCCCATCGTGCATATAGGCCACCAGGCACTCATCCACCAGCCGCTGGCGCAACACCGGGTCGGTGACCGGCCAGGCCACCTCCACCCGACGAACCATGTTGCGGTTCATCCAGTCGGCGCTGGACAGGTACAACTCTTCCACCTCGCCTTCGCGGAAATAGAACACCCGGGAGTGCTCGAGAAAGCGGCCGATGACGGAGCGCACGCGAACGTTGTCGGTGTGTCCCGGCACCTGGGCTGGCAGCATGCAGGCGCCGCGCACGATCAGGTCGATCTTGACCCCGTTGCGCCCGGCCCGCATCAGGCTGTGGATCAGCGCCTCATCGGTCAGGGAATTCATCTTCACCACGATGCGGGTGTCCTTGCCGTGGCTGGCCGCAGCTCCCAGCGCATCGATGCGGGCGATCAGGTTGCGGTGCAGGTAGAACGGTGCAAACCACAGCTTGCGCAGACGCGGCAGCTTGCTCTGGCTGGCCAGGTGCACAAACACATGCTCCATGTCCGTGGTCAGCGCAGGATCGGCCGTGAGGTGGCTCACATCGGTGTAAAGGCGGGCCGTGCGCGGGTTGTAGTTGCCGGTGGACAAATGCCCATAGCGCTTGAGCACCTTGCCTTCACGGCGGGTGATCAGCATCATCTTGGCGTGGGTCTTGAGACCGACCACGCCATACAGCACCTGGGCACCGATGGACTCCAGCATTTCGGCCCAGTTGATATTGGCTTCCTCGTCAAAACGGGCCTTGAGTTCCACCACGGCGGTGACTTCCTTGCCCCGGCGCACGGCTTCACGCAGCAGATCCATCAACTCGGAATCAGGCCCGGTGCGGTAGATGGTTTGCTTGATGGCCAGCACCTGCGGGTCGTTCACCGCTTCGCGCAAAAAGTCCAGCACACCATTGAAACTCTCGAACGGTTGGTGGATCAGGATGTCACCCGCCTTGAGCTGATCGAAGAACGACTGCCCCTCGTTGATCTGCACCGGGTAGGACGCCTTGTACGGCGCAAAGCACAGGTCCGGGCGGTCCACCAGATCAATGAGCTGGGTCAGTCGCGCCAGATTCACCGGACCCTGTACGCGGTACAACGCACCTGCGGGCAAATCGAACTGGCGCAGCAAAAAATCGGCGAGGTAGTCTGAGCAGCCAGCGGACACTTCGAGCCGGACCGCCTGGCCATAGTGGCGGTGCACCAGGCCCTGGCGCAAGGCCATGCGCAGGTTCTTGACATCGTCTTCGTCCACCGCCAGATCGGAGTGCCGCGTGACCCGGAACTGCGAGAACTGCCCCACATGGCGCCCGGCAAACAGCTCTTCCAGATGGGCACGAATCACACTGGACAAGGACACAAACAGCGCCATGCCGCCCGACACCTTGGCTGGAAGGCGGATCAGGCGCGGCAGCACCCGCGGCACCTTGACAATGGCGATTTCGTTTTCACGACCAAAGGCGTCGCGGCCACTCAGACGCACAATGAAGTTCAGCGACTTGTTGGCCACCTGGGGAAACGGATGGGACGGGTCCAGCCCCACCGGAATCAGCAGGGGGCGGACCTCGCGCTCGAAATACTGCTTGACCCACTGGCGTTGCGCGGCATTGCGCTCCCCATGGGACACGATCTTGATGCCCAGCTTGTCAAATGCGGGCATCAGCTTCTCGTTGTACAGCGCGTATTGGGTGTCCACAATCTCGTGCACCGACGCAGCCAGCCGCTCGAAGGAGCTTACCGAGAACAACCCCTTGCGTTCCTTGGCCTGGTTGGCAATCAGGTGGGGCTCGGCCCGCACCTCAAAAAACTCGTCCAGATTGCTTGATACGATGCACAGGTAACGCAGACGCTCCAGCAGGGGCACGTCATCACGCACGGCCCAATTGAGCACCCGCTCGTTGAAGGCCAATATGCTGTGGTCGCGATCCAGCAGATCTGGCGCTTTCAGTGGCGCTTGCAATGTGGGACTGCTAAGAAATGGCAACATAGGTATGACCTTCACTATGACACAACAGTGAAGAATTGTTGACTAGCTGGATGACAGATTTGTGACAGAACGGTGAAATACAGGCTCCATGTCCAGGGCAGCCCCGTGCTTCGCAGCAACCAGGTGCGACGCAAACACCGCCGCCGCGTGACTCCAGCCAAACCGCTCGGCCCGTGCACGGGCCGCCGCTCGGGGCACGCACAGGGCCTGCTGCCAGGCTTGCTGCAGATTCTCATGCAATGCGCCGCCGCAAGCAGGGTCGCCCACCACCTCCAGAGGCCCTTCCACCGGAAACGCCGCCACCGGTGTCCCTACCGCCATGGCTTCCAGCATCACCAGACCAAAGGTCTCGGACCGGCTGGGCATCACAAACACATCGGCCGCCGCATACACCCGGGCCAGTTCGTCGCGGGGTAACAGTCCCAGCCAATGCACTTGCGGATAGCGCGCACGTAAAGACGGCTCCAATGGACCCACGCCACACACGACTTTGGAGCCCGGAACATCCAGTGCGAGGAAAGCGGCAATGTTCTTCTCGTAAGACACCCGTCCCACGTACAACGACACCGGCCGCTCCAATGTGCCCAGCGGCGGGTAGGCCTGTGGCGTATCCCGGTAGGCAAAGAGCCGCATGTCCACGCCATGGGTCCAGCTGCGCAGGTTGCGAAAGCCGCGTGCCTGCAGCATCTGCAGCACGCTTGGCGTGGGCACCAGCACGCCCGACGAGGGCCTATGAAAATGGCGGAACAGCGCATAACCCATCCACAGCGGTATCTTCAACGCGGCCTTCAAGATCTCGGGGAAGCGGGTGTGGAATGCAGTGGTGAAGGCCAGCTTGCGTTGCAGGCAGTAGCGCCGACCGGCCCAACCCAGCGGCCCCTCGGTGGCCAGGTGGATGGCGTCGGGCGCCAGCGCGTCCAGGCGCTGCGCCAGTTCGGCAGCCGGGCGCACGGCCAGATCGATACCGGCATAACCCGGACAGGGCCGGGTCCGAAACAGGCCCGGGTGAATCACCGCTACCGTGTGCCCCAGCGCCTGCAGCTCGCGCACCAGTTCCACCAGCGTCGTCACCACCCCATTGACCTGGGGTTGCCAGGCGTCCGTCACCAGTGCCAGTTTCATGCTGCAGCCTCCACCAAGGCGGGAACGGCAACACGGCCCGGCACGTCGGGGTTCCAGTACACCAGCTCCAGGCGCCCATCGGCATGTTCCACCAGCGCACTGCGGCTCTCCACCCAGTCACCATCGTTGCAATACAGGGTGCCATTGATGTCGCGCATCTCGGCGCGGTGGATGTGTCCGCAGACAACGCCGTCATGCCCCAGCGAACGCGCGGCCTGGGCCACCGCCACCTCAAAACTGGTGACATAGTTCAGCGCCGACTTGACCTTGTGCTTGAGGTAGGCCGACA
This sequence comes from Burkholderiales bacterium, assembly GCA_038327925.1. Taxonomy (GTDB): domain Bacteria; phylum Pseudomonadota; class Gammaproteobacteria; order Burkholderiales; family Burkholderiaceae_C; genus Allorhodoferax. The sequence continues at coordinate 46,633 of JBBQLM010000034.1, forward strand.
GCGACCAGTACGGCAGCCCCATGCGACCGCGCAGGTTGTTGAGGTAACGGTTGAGCTTAAGCGTGAACTCGTACAGGTTGTCACCCAGGTAGGCCAGCCACTTGGCGCACTGGATCACGCCGTCGAAATAGTCACCATGCGTGACCCACAGGCGCCGACCATCGGCCGTGGTGTGCACCGCATCGTCGCGCACCTCGATACCGCCGAACTCATGGCCAAGAAAGCCGCGGGCAAATTCGTCATGGTTGCCGGGAATGAACACCACCTTGCAACCCTTGCGCGCACGGCGCAGCAGTTTTTGCACGACATCGTTGTGCGACTGGGGCCAGTACCAGCGCCGGCGCAGCTGCCAGCCATCCACGATGTCGCCCACCAGGTACAGATAGTCGCTGGGATGGGCCTTGAGAAAACCCAGCAGGGCCTGGGCCTGGCAGCCGGCCGTGCCCAGGTGGATGTCGGAAATAAAGATGGCGCGGTAGCGGCGCGCGCCGTGGTCCTCGTCGTCTTCAGCGGATGTGCCGGCGGCGATGCCTCGCCACACAGGAGCAAAGGCATCGGGGCCGACTCGCATGTCAGGCTCCCAGGAAGTGCTTGCGGTAGCGCGATGGCAGATCGGCAATGCGCATCAGCATGGGTAAGTCGGCGGAATTGAAATCCGGGTCCCAGGCCGGTGGACCTAGCACCTTGGCGCCCAGGCGCAGATAGCCCTTGATCAGCGCTGGTGGCTCCACCTCCAGCGAGGCGTCCAACTGCTCAATGGGCAGCGGCAGGCGCGGACGGACGTGGTATTCAATTGGGGCCAGGTGGGTCTTCTGCACCTGGCGCCAGATGCTGGCAGCTACGTCACCACAGACCACGCCGTTGTGCAGCATGGGCACACTGGCGCAGCCAATCATGGTGTCCAACTGGTTGCGAACCATAAACGCACCCAATGCCCCCCACAGGGCCATGATCACGCCGCCGTGGCGGTAGTCCTTGTGCACGCAACTGCGGCCCAACTCGACCATGCGCTCACGCAAGGATCGCAGGCGCGTCAGGTCGAACTCGGTGTCGCTGTAGGTGCTGCCCACGCGCTGGGCCTGCACCGGGGTTAGCACGCGGTAGGTGCCAATGACCTGGCCGGTGGCCTCGTCACACACCAGCAGGTGCTCGCAGAAGTTGTCAAACAGGTCGATGTCGTGGC
>JBBQLM010000035.1:0-47736 GCA_038327925.1 Burkholderiales bacterium
GGCCTCGTAGACACGCTGGTGGCGGCGCACGCGGCTCAGGCCTTCGAACTCGGCCGAGACGATGGTGGCGAAGAAGTGCCGGCCGTCGCCTTCGACGTCGACATGCTGGCAGGGGAGGCCCGCGACGATGAAGTCGCGCACCTGCTGGGGAGTGGGTTCGCTCATGATGGCGCCGATTGTCTCAGCACCCGCTCGATGCCGCACTCAGTGCCGCACTCAGTGCCGCAGTCAGTGCAGTCAATCTCGCAGTCAATGTCTCAGTTTGTAGCCGGTGGCGAGCAGCCGCAGCGCGATCGCCGCCACGGCCACGAAGCTGCTGCCGACGATGCCCAGGCTGAGCCAGGGCGAGACGTCACTGACACCGAAGAAGCCGCGGCGGAAGCCGTCGACCATGTAGAAAAAGGGATTGAGGTGGCTCACCGTTTGCCACGCCGGCGGCAGTGAATGCACCGAGTAGAAGACGCCCGACAGCATCGTCAGCGGCACGACGATGAAGTTCTGGAAGGCCGCGGTCTGGTCGAACTTCTCCGCCCACAGCCCGGCGATCAAGCCCAGCGCACCCATCAGGCCCGCGCCCAGCACCGCAAAGACCAGCATCCACCAAGGCTCGGCCAGCGCCAGCGGCGCGAACCACACGGTAGCCAGCAGCACGCCCAGCCCCACCGCCAGCCCGCGCAGCACAGACGCGCCGACATAGGCCACGAACCAGTCGCGGTGCGACAGCGGGGTGACGAGCAGGAACACCAGGTTGCCCGTCACCTTGCTCTGGATCAGGCTGCTGCTGCTGTTGGCAAAGGCGTTCTGCAGCACGCTCATCATCACCAGCCCGGGCACCAGAAAGCTGAGGTAACCGACGCCAGGGAACACCTCCACCCGGCCCTGCAATACGTGGCCGAAGATCAGCAGGTACAGCACCGCCGTCAGCACCGGCGCGCCCACGGTCTGCACGCTGACTTTCCAGAAGCGCAATACCTCCTTGCGCAGCAGCGTGGCCGCACCGGCCATCATGTCGCCGCCTCGGCACTGCCCTGCTGCATCAGTTCCAGGAACACGTCCTCCAGGTCGGCGCGGCCGATCTCCAGGTCTTCGGCCTTGATGCCGGCGGCGCGCAGCGTGGCCAAAAAGTGCTCGACCTCGGCCGCGTCGTGCGCCTTCAACTGCACGATGCGCCCGGTGACGCGGGCCTGCGCCGCCAGCGCCGGCGGCAACGCGGCGTCGGTCTTGAATCGCAGCATGGTGCTGGCCATGCCCGACAGCAAAGCAGAGGTGCGGTCCAGCGCCACCACGCGACCCTTCTTCAGCATCGCGATGCGGCCGCACAGGGCTTCAGCCTCTTCCAGGTAGTGCGTCGTCAGCAGCACGGTATGGCCCTGCTTGTTCAGGCGGCCGATGAAGTGCCACAGCGTTTGACGCAGCTCGACATCGACGCCCGCGGTGGGCTCGTCGAGCACGATCACTGGCGGCTTGTGCACCAGCGCCTGCGCCACCAGCACGCGGCGCTTCATACCGCCGGACAGCTGCCGCATGTTGGCGTCGGCCTTGTCGGCCAGACCCAGTTCGGACAGCAACTCGTCGATCCAGGCGCCGTTGCGCTTGACGCCGAAGTAGCCGCTCTGGATGGCCAGCGTTTCGCGCACGCTGAAAAAGGGGTCGAACACCAGTTCCTGCGGGACCAGGCCCAGGGCGCGTCGTGCGGCGGCGAAGTCGGCGACGACATCGTGGCCCATCACGCGCGCGTGGCCGGCAGTGGCGCGTGTGAGCCCGGCCAGGATGCTGATCAGCGTCGTCTTGCCCGCGCCATTGGGGCCCAGCAGGCCGAAGAACTCGCCTTGCTCGATGTCGAAGCTGACTCCGTCGAGCGCACGCAACTCACCGCGCGCGCCCTTCTTGCTGCCGTAGATCTTGCTGAGGTGGTCGAAACTGACGGCAGGCATGGGGGCAGAGGTGGCCTGAACGCAGGTCCAGCGCGGGATTGTAGGCAGCCGCAGCCTGCAGACCCGGTGTGAGAATGCGCCGCACCATGGCCACCGCACGCAAGCAGACCAAGGCGCCGCGGCGCACCGCCGAGCGCATTCTTGAAGTGACGCTGGACCTGTTCAACCGCTTCGGTGAACCCAACGTCAGCACCACCGCGATCTCGGCCGAGATGGGCATCAGCCCGGGCAATCTGTACTACCACTACCCGGCCAAGGACGAGCTGATCAACACCCTGTTCGATCGCTACGAACATGCGCTGGACGAACTGCTGCGCGCCGCCGACGGCGTCGAGAACGTCGAAGACGCGTGGCTCTTCTTCCACATGTTGTTCGAGCTGATCTGGCAGTACCGCTTCCTGTACCGCGACCTGAACGACCTGCTGAGCAAGAACCGCCGGCTGGAGACGCACTTTCAGTGGGTCCTGAAAAACAAGACCCGCTCGGTCAAGGCCATGCTCGACAGCATGAGCCGCTCCGGCGCGGTGCGCATCGATTCGCGTGAAATGGAGCCCACTGCTACCAGCATGGTGGTGGTGCTGACCTACTGGCTGAGCTTTGAGTATGTGAAGGATCCGCGCAATGCGCTGGAGCCCGACAGCGCACAAGCAGCCCTGCTGCGCGGAGCGCACCATGTATTGAACCTGTTGGTCCCCTACCTTGAAACGGACCAGCGAACGCATTTACTCAAACTGGTAGGAGCGTACAACCCGACACCGGCCCCTTAACCCGCAACACAAGAACAAAGTCGCCACAGCGCACCGGTGCAGTAGGCAGACACACAAACAACAGGAGACACGCCATGACCCCATGGACCCCGTTCCATTACCGAGGCGAGTACGCGTTTGATGTGCCACGCACCAAGAAGCACTGGACCCAGTTGCATGCCGGTGACCTGGAACCGCTGCCGCAGGACGACAAAGTGCTGATGGCGTGGGCATTGTTCCACGGAGGAGAATTCCAGAAGGCCGCCGAATTGGGGCTGCAGTCTGGGCCCCTTGGCGCGACCGTTGCCAACAAGGCCACCTGCATCTACGCCAACTATCTGGAGCCCAAAGAGAAAAATCGCCAATATCTGTTTATGCAAGTGGCCGAACGTGCCGCCGCTCAGGCGGCAGCGGAACCTGTCAACGCCAACGCGTTTTACTGGCAGGCCTACGCCCTGGGGCGCTACAGCGAGGGTATCAGCGTGGCCAAGGCACTGGCACAGGGCCTGGGCGGCAAGGTGAAGTCTGCGCTGGAGAAAACCATTGCCCTGCAACCCAAGCATGCGGATGCGCACGTTTCGCTGGGCGCCTTCCACGCCGAGGTCATCGACAAGGTGGGGGCACTGATTGCCAACATGACCTATGGCGCCAAGAAGGAAACCAGCCTGAACCTGTTCGAGCGGGCACTCAGCCTCGCGCCCCAATCGGCCATTGCGCGTATCGAGTACGCCAATGCCCTGGTGATTCTGGAAGGGGAGAAGCGCATGGCGGAGGCCACACGCTACTACGAGCAGGCATCCTCCCTGCCAGCCCTGGATGCGGCGGCACGCCTTGACGTGGAAATGGCCCAGACCGAACTGGCGAGCTGAAGGCCCCCACTCTCCCCACTACGTGTGGTTCGCTGCCCCCCGAGGGGGTCGTGATTCGCCTTGGGGCGGCCCTGCGGCGAACCTGTCCCCACGCTCCCCGGCAGCGGCCTACGCGGTTTCGCCCCAGGGGAGCATCAAGGTCACGGTCGCCAGTTTGGAAAACTCCGGCTCAAACAGGTCAATGATTTTTTGCGGGTCCGGACACAGGTCAGAATCCGACACCACGCCAAACTGCACACCACCGCCGTAGCTCAGGATGGAAACGCCCAGGCCGACTGTCCCGCTCTGCGGTACCCAGAACAGGTTTTCTTCCACCGTGGCGCCCAGGAATTTCAGTTTCTCGCGCGGGCCCGGCACATTGGTCATGACTGCGGTGGTTTTCTTCGAGAACAGGCCCAGCATGACGTCCTGCAACGGCTTGACCAACAGCCCCGCCACCGCCAGCAGGCCAAACGCCAGCAGCGGCTGCATGCTGCCCTTGAGCCCCAGCATGCGCCGGCGCACTTCGTAGACACGCTCAATCGGGTTCTCGATACCAATGGGCAGCACCAGTGGCGCCAACCCGAACTGGTTGCCCAGTTGGTGCGCCTTGCCCGCCTCACGCAGGTTGACCGGGACCATGGTGCGGATTTCCTTGCCTTCCACCACATCACCATGCGCCTTCAGGTACTGACCAATGGCGCCGGCCACGCTGCTGAGCAGCACATCGTTGATGGAGCAGTTCAGTGCCTTGCCCACCGCCTTGACGTCGGCCAGTGGTATCGGTGGGCACCACGCCACACGCTTGGCGTGTCCCGGCAGGCCTTTCAGCCGCGTGGGTGAATCGTCCGCCATCAGCGCCAGCGCGGCCAGATCGGACACCGCCTGGTACGCCAGCTTGGCCATGTCCACGGAGCTGTGCACCCCTTTTTCCACGCCCTTTTGCGGCTCCATCAGCAGCCCCATGGAGCGCACCGCGCCCTCGCCGGCCGCACCCAGTGCCTTGACGGTCATATTGGTCAGCGGCCGCAGCAGTGCATCGGCAATCCAGTCCTCGGCGCCCTCCAGACCTTCCTTGTAGGGACCGCGGTGGGTGCGCACTGGTGGCGCCGATCCCCCATCCACCAGGGACTGGGTCACGGAGATCAGCGCAATGCCATCGGCAATGCAATGGTGGATGCGCACCATCATGGCCGAGCCACCCTTGTAGTGCTCGACCAGATGGAATTGCCACAGCGGGTGCTGCTTGTCCAGCGGCTGCATGGTGAGTTCCGCCAGGCGGTCCTGCAGGGCCTCCTGTTCGCGCCCCGCTGGCTTCTTGTGCAGCGTCTCGATCACCACATGGTTGGCCATATCAAATGCCGAGTCGTCCACCCAGGTGGCGCCGGCGGCGTCTTCCACCGCGCACTGGATGAAACGCGGGTACTTCAGCAGCCGGTCTTCAATGCGCTGACACAGATCTTCATAGCAGATGCCAGGGGTGAGCACCCAGACCCCCACGATCATCATCAGGTTGGACGGTGAGTCCATGCGCAACCAGGCAGTGTCCACCTTGCTCATGCGCTCGCCGTAGAGCCCCAGGGCGCCGGCCAGAGCATGGGTCACGTTGTCCTGGATGACCTGGGCCGTGCTCGGGTGCGCCATTTCGGTCGCGTGCACGTCTACGGATTCAAGCACCGGCTTGGCAGCTGCACGGCGCTTGGGCGGCTGGCCCGCTTTTTTGACAATCACTCGGGTGACCATAAATGCTCCAGGACGGAAAACACGGGGGGCAGAACGCGGGGACTGGTACCGGCAGATCCGGCAAGTTGGGGCTACTGTACTATTCTTCGGCCCCAACGCACCGTAAGATACCGGACAAATATCCCAGCCCGTTGGGTATTCGCCCAAGACCCTCACCTGTTCCACCTACACCGGAGTACTCCATGTCCGATCTGAAGAAAAAATTCGAGGCCGCCGTTGCCAATTCCAAGAATCTCACCGAGCGTCCCGACAACGCCACGCTGCTGAAAATTTATGCCCTGTACAAGCAGGCCAGCGTGGGCGACAACGCGGAAAAGAAGCCCGGCTTTGTCGACATGGTTGGACGCGCCAAATGGGACGCCTGGAACGGTCTCAAGGGCACGGACACCAAAGCCGCCATGCAACAGTACGTGGACCTGATTGAGTCTTTGAGCTAAATACGGCTCTAGCCCTCGTCAATGCTGCGCATGCAGCTATTGAAAATATAGCGCCTTCGGGCGCTATTGTTTTTTGGCGGCCGGCTTTTTGCGGGCCGCCTTGGGTGCCAGCAGGTCATCCAGGTTCTTGACGATTTCTGCCTCGATGCGACCTTTGAAGGCACCCAGCAAAAAACCCAGCTTGGCATCCAGGTCAAAGTGATCCGCGGTTACATGCAGAACCCCATTGACCCCGGAACGGGTGAATCGGACCCAGTCTTCCGTGGCCCCCTCTTCATACGTGCAATCCATGTCGAACTCGGCCTCGACATGTTCCGCCCACGAATAGGCAATTTTTCGTGCCGCCGCCAGGCTCAGCGCGTGCTCGCGTCGAATATGCAGATTGGCCAATACCGTACTCCTAAGAATGGCTCACCGGGTTGGGATGATTGGGTTCATACTCCAGTGCATCATAGAACCACTTGCCCGCCTGAACAGCGCCGTAAATCCATGCTCTACAAATTCAAGTCCAAAGCCACCGGTGACCTGATCATGCTGGAGCCCAACGGGCGCCAGATCCTGAGACTAATCGGCAAGGACGATGCCGCCAATCTACAGAAGGGGATTGTGCTGCCTGCGGAGATGCCGGCGGCGATTGCGGCCCTTGAACAGGCCATCGCGCAAGACGAGGCAGCTCTCCAGCAACGCCTGCAGGAGGCCCAGGCGGCTGGCGAGACCGTGTCGCGTACCGACCTGATCACCCTGCGCCAGCGCGCCGTGCCCTTCATCGACATGCTGCAACGCTGCCACCAGGCCGACACCGAAGTCGTCTGGGGCGTGTAGCCTCGCTGGCGCGAGACCGCTACTTGTAGCTGCGGGCGTCTTCGATGATCTTGCCGTCATTGGGCAGGCTGCCCACGGCCACCACTTCGACCTGACCGCGCAACTTGGTGACGTCGCGGATGGCTTCGCCAATGCGCGCCACCAGCCCTTCGGCCGGGTTGGCAACCTCGACCCGCAACGTCATGCTGTCGTTGGCCATTTCGCCACTCACCACCAGACGGGCGCGCGCCACCTCGGCAAAGCGTTTGGCAATATCGTTCACCTGCTTGGGGTGCACAAACATGCCGCGAATCTTGGTGGTCTGATCGGCGCGACCCATCCAACCCTTGATACGGGCGTTGGTGCGCCCGGTTGGGCACGGGCCAGGCAGCACAGCGGACAGATCGCCGGTGCCAAAACGGATCAGGGGATAGGTCGGGTTCAGGGTGGTCACCACCAGTTCGCCGACTTCGCCATCGGCCACCGGGTCGCCAGTGCCGGGACGCACGATTTCCACAATCACTCCCTCGTCCAGGACCAGCCCTTCACGGGCCGAAGTCTCATAGGCAATCAGCCCCAGATCCGCCGTGGCATAGCACTGGTAACCATCAATACCGCGTTCCAGAAACCAGTCGCGCAAGGACGGTGGAAATGCCTCGCCACCGAACATGGCCTTGGTCACGCTGGGCAGCGTCACGCCCATCTCGGCCGCCTTGTCCACAATGATCTTCAGAAAGCTCGGCGTGCCAATGTAACCAGCGGGCTGCAGATCGCGCATGGCCTGCACCTGCTGTTCGGTCTGACCCGTACCACCCGGAAACACCGAGCAGCCCATGGCGTGGGCACCGGTTTCCATCATGGAGCCGGCCGGCACAAAGTGGTAGCTGAAGCTGTTGTGAATCAGTTCCCCCGGGCGAAAGCCCGCCGCAAAAATGGCGCGGGCCATGCGCCAGTAGTCGCGTGCGGTGCCCTCGGGTTCGTAGATCGAACCGGGGCTGGAAAACACACGCGGCATGGCCACGCCAGCGCCCACCGCGCTAAAGCCGCCAAAAACGTTTCCGCCCGACACAGCACGGGCCGCAACCTGGCGCTCCTGCAGCTCATGCTTGCGCACCACCGGCAGGTGGGCCAGCGCAGCACGGTCAACGACCCGCTCCACGTCAATGCCCTGCAGCAGTTCGGCAAATGCGGGAGCGGTGCTGCGCGCATGTGCCAATTGCACCGGCAGTGCCGCCATCAGTTCGGCTTCACGCTGCGCGGGTTCGCGCGTTTCCAGCGCATCAAAAAAAGTGGACATGGGTGGGGATCCAGGGTTGGTCATGGTCACGGATACGGCGATGTCAGGCCAGCCAGCGCTTGCGGCGCTTGTAGCTCTTGACATCTTTGAAGCTCTTGCGTTCGCCGCCGCCCATGCCGAGGTAGAACTCCTTCACGTCCTCGTTGGTGCGCAGGTAATCGGCAGCGCCGTCCATCACCACGCGGCCCGACTCCATGATGTAGCCGTAGTCCGCATACTTCAGGGCCATGTTGGTGTTCTGTTCGGCCAGCAGGAAGGTCACTTTTTCCTTGGCGTTGAGATCCTTGACGATTTCGAACACCTCTTCGACGATCTGGGGCGCCAGGCCCATCGAGGGCTCATCCAGCAGAACCATGCTGGGGTTGGCCATCAACGCGCGGCCAATGGCGCACATCTGCTGCTCGCCGCCGGACGTGTACGCGGCCTGGCTGGTGCGGCGGGTCTTCAGGCGGGGGAAATAGTTGTAGACCTTTTCCAGGTTCGCGGCGACCTCGGTCGCGCTCTTACGGGTGTAGCCTCCGGTGAGCAGGTTTTCCTCGATGGTCAGGTGGGCAAAGCAGTGGCGCCCCTCCATGACCTGCACCACGCCGCGCTGCACCAGGTCGGCGGGCGACAGGTTTTCGATGCGCTCGCCGCGCAACTCGATGGAGCCTTTGGTCACCTCACCGCGCTCGCCGGCCAGCAGGTTGGAAATGGCACGCAGTGTGGTGGTCTTGCCCGCGCCGTTGCCGCCCAGAATGGCCACAATGCCACCCTCCGGCACTTGCAGCGACACGCCCTTGAGCACCAGGATCACGTGGTTGTAAATGACCTCGATGCCATTCACGTTGAGAACAATGTTTTTCGTTTCACTCATGGTGTTAGTTCCATTCAAACCAAATGAAAGCCCCGCAATGCCGGGCTTTCATTTGGCGGCCCGCGAGGGCCGCCGTTGCTATCAGGACTGGCAATCCGCAGGAGTGCGCGGTGTCAGCTTCTTGTCGGCCGCGTACTTGGCAGCAGTCGTCTTGACCAGGGGCTTCAGGATCATCTCGTCGGCCTGCAGCCAGTCAGACGAGAAGTTCCACTTCTTGCCGTCCCAGGTGTGAACGCGTGCCCAGTTGGAACCCATGTGGTCCGCGCAGGTGGTGGCAATGGGGCGCATCACGCCGGCAAAGCCCAGTGCGTCCAGCTTCTTCTGGTCCAGTGCCAGGTTCTCGTAACCCCAGCGAGCCTGCTCACCCGACACCCACTTGCCCTTGCCGAAACGCTCCTGCGCACGGCGCACGCCTTCCACGGCCAGCATGGCGCTCATGGCACCGCGCATGTACAGCACCTGGCCCACTTCTTCCTTGGGTCCAGAGCCTTCGCCCTTGCCGTGGACCTTGTCCAGGATTTCCTTGACCACGGCGGACTGTGGCTCGGCACCGTGCTGCATGGTCACCGCGTTGTAGCCCTTGGCGCCTTCACCCACGTCCTTCACGTCTGGCTCGGCACCCGACCACCACACGCCGTACATCTTTTCACGGGGATAGCCGGTGGCTTGCGCTTCCTTCAGCGCGGTGGAGTTCATGACACCCCAGCCCCACAGCAACACGTAGTCAGGCTTGGCCTGGCGCACCTGCAGCCAGGCAGCTTTCTGGTCCACACCGGGTGCCGTCACGGGCAGCAACTGCAGGTTGAAACCCAGTTGCGCAGCGCGCTCCTGCAGAAGAGGAATGGGCTCCTTGCCATACGGGGAATCGTGGTACACCAAGGTGACCTTCTTGCCCTTGAGCTTGTCCATGCCGCCTTCTTTTTTGCCGATGGTCTGCACCAGGGCATCGGCTGCCAGCCAGTAGGTTCCGGCCAATGGGAAGTTCCACTTGAACACGGTGCCGTCCTGGCTTTCGCTGCGGCCATAGCCGGCGGTGATCAGCGGAATCTTGTCGCCAGGGGCTTTTTCGGTCAACGCAAAGGTGATGCCGGTGGACAGTGGCTGGAACACGGTGGCGCCACCATGCTTGCCCTTCAGGCGCTCATAGCACTCCACACCGCGCGCAGTGTCATAGCCGGTTTCGCACTCTTCATAAATGATCTTCATTCCGTTGATGCCACCGCGTGCGTTGGTGAGCTTGAGGTAATCGGAATAGCCGTTCGCCCATGGCACACCATTGGGAGCGTAAGGCCCGGTGCGGTAAGGCAGACCCGGGAAGAACTGCTCCTTGGCCTGCGCGAATGCGCCAGCGCCGGCAGCCGCCAGCACACTGGCCAGAACGATGTTGCGAATTTTCATGGAAGTCTCCTAAAGGTCGGCATTGGTATGCCTGTGGTTAACGAACGAACAACGCAGCGAAAAATCAATGGGGGAAGGGCCACAGGCGCAGCTTCTGCTTGGACAGGGCCCACAGCTTGGCCAGACCATGCGGCTCCACAATCAGGAACCACACAATCAGAGCGCCAAAAATAATCAGTTCGGCGTGGGATATGCCCGCCGTCGAAATTTCAATCCCGAACAACTGACCCAGCAGGGGCAGGAACTGGTTCAGGAAAATCGGCAGCAGCACGATAAAGCCGGCGCCAAAGAAGCTGCCCATGATGGAGCCCATGCCGCCGATGATGACCATGAACAGCAAGCGAAACGACATGTCCACCGAGAACGCCGCCGGCTCCCAGGCGCCCAGGTAAACGAAGCCCCACAAGGCGCCCGCCACACCCACGATGAAGGAACTCACGGCAAACGCGCTGAGCTTGGCATACATCGGGCGGATGCCGATCACGGCAGCAGCCACGTCCATGTCGCGAATGGCCATCCACTCACGCCCAACCGCACCGCGCACCAGATTCTTGGCCAGCAGGGCCATCACCACCAGAATCGACAGGCACAGGATGTACTTGGAAATCGGGCTATCGATGGGCATGCCCAGCACTTGCAGATCCGACACCGATACCGAGCCTGACGGCGCGTCATTGGTGAACCACTTGATGCGCAGGAACATCCAGTCGCTGAAGAACTGCGCCGCCAGTGTGGCCACAGCCAGATACAGACCCTTGACGCGCAGGCTGGGCAAGCCGAACAAAATGCCGAAGGCGCTGGAGCACAACCCGCCCAGAATCAGGGCCGCCAGCAAAGGCATGCCGGGAACGCGCACGAAGAAGTTGAATGCCGCATAGGCACCCACGGCCATGAATGCGCCGGAGCCCAGCGAAATCTGACCGCAGTAGCCCACCAGGATATTCACGCCCAGCGCCGCCAGCGCCATGATCAGGAAGGGAATGAAGATGGCGCGGAACATATAGTCCGAACCCAACATGGGCACCACCAAAAATGCTGCCGCGATCAGCGCCAGAATGGCCCAGCGGTCTTGTGCAATGGCAAAGATCTGCTGGTCAGCGCGGTAGCTGGTCTTGTATTGGCCGTTTTCTCTGTAGAACATTTTGCTTACTCAATACGTTGTAGGTCAGACACGATCAATGATCTTCTCGCCGAACAAGCCCTGGGGTCGGACCAGCAGGAACAACAGCGCCAGAACATAGGCGAACCAGATTTCGATGCCACCGCCCACATAGGGGCCTAAGAACACCTCGGACAGCTTTTCACCCACGCCGATGATCAGGCCGCCGACGATGGCGCCCGGCACCGAGGTCAGGCCACCCAGAATCACCACCGGCAGAGCGCGCAAGGCCACCGTGGTCAGTGAAAACTGCACGCCCAGTTTGCTGCCCCAGATCATGCCGGCCACCAGGGCCACCACACCGGCCACGCACCAGACAATGACCCAGATGCGGTTCAGCGGAATGCCGATACTCTGTGCCGCCTGGTGGTCATCGGCCACGGCGCGCAGCGCACGGCCAGTGGCGGTCTTCTGGAAGAACACGCTCAGCAAAGCCACCAGCACCGCCGCAATCACGGCCGCATACAGGTCTTCCTTGTTGATCAGGACGCCGCCTTCAAACACGGACTCGAACGCGAAAATGGGTTCCTTGGGCATGCCGACATCAATCTTGTAGATGTCGCTGCCAAAGATGGTCTGGCCGATACCGTCCAGGAAGTAGCTGATACCCAGCGTGGCCATCAGCAGGGTGGTTCCCTCCTGGTTCACCAGATGGCGCAACACCAGCCGCTCAATGATCCAGGCCACCACGAACATCAGCCCCCCGGCAATGGCGAAGGCCAGCAGATTGGCGGCAATCGGGTTGGTGATGCCGGTCCAAATCGGAATCCACTCGGAGAAGCGCGCCATGGCCAATGCCGCAAACAGCACCATGGCGCCCTGCGCAAAGTTGAACACGCCCGAGGCCTTGTAAATCAGCACAAAGCCCAGCGCCACCAGCGAATAGAGCATGCCCGCCATCAGGCCGCCCAATAAAGTTTCTAAAAAGAAAGCCATAAACACCCTTAATCAGTTGAGGACAGAGCAAATTTGCTTCGCAAATCTTGGTCTGTCCCGCAAATACATTAGTTTCTTAGTGACTCGTGCCAAGGTAGGCGCTGATCACATCCGGGTTGTTGCGCACCTCGTCCGGTGTGCCGTCCCCGATCTTCTTGCCGTAATCGAGCACCACCACACGGTCGGAGATGTCCATCACCACGCCCATGTCGTGCTCAATCAAAACGATGGTGGTGCCAAATTCTTCATTGACGTCCAGCACAAAGCGGCACATGTCCTGCTTTTCTTCGACGTTCATGCCGGCCATCGGCTCGTCCAGCAGCAGCACTTGTGGCTCCATCGCCAGGGCGCGACCCAGGTCCACGCGCTTTTGCAGGCCATAGGGCAACTGCCCCACCGGGGTCTTGCGAAAGGCCTGGATTTCCAGGAAGTCGATGATGCGCTCCACCGCCTCACGGTGCATGATTTCCTCGCGCTCGGCCGGACCGATGCGCAGCGCCTGCAACAGGATGTTGCTTTTGATCTTGAGATTGCGCCCGGACATGATGTTGTCCAGCACGCTCATGCCCTTGAACAGCGCCAGATTCTGGAAGGTGCGGCCAATGCCCATCACCGCCACCTGGTGGCTGTCCATGTGTTTGAACGCCTGACCCCTAAAGGTGATGGAACCCTGCTGCGGCGTGTAGACGCCGTTGATGCAGTTCAGCATCGAACTCTTGCCGGCACCGTTGGGGCCGATGATGGCGCGCACCTCATGCTCGCGCACGTTGAAGGAAATGTCGGTCAGCGCCTTGACGCCACCAAAACTCAGCGAAATGTTCTTGACGTCCAGAATGACGTCGCCAATCTTCTTCTGGGCACCGACCGGTGCCACTGCTGCGGGTGTTGTGTTGCTCATGCTGCCGCCTTTACGGGTGCAAAGGTCTTGGTATCGTCAATTTTCAGCGTGGCACTGACCTTGCCAGTGCGGCCGTCTTCAAACTTGACCTGGGTTTCAATGAATTGGGAGGTCTTGTCGCCATACAGCGCGTCAATCAGCACGTCGTAACGTTCGGCAATGAAACCGCGGCGAACCTTGTTGGTGCGGGTCAGTTCGCCGTCGTCGGCGTCCAGCTCCTTGTGCAACACCAGGAAGCGGCTGACCTGGCTGCCGGCCAGCAGGGTGTCCACGCTCAGGTCCGCGTTGACCTTCTCCACGCATTCCTTGATGAGCTGGTAGACCTCGGGCTTTTGTGCCAGATCGGTGTAGCCGGCATAGGGCAGGTTGCGCCGCTCGGCCCAGTTGCCCACCGCGTCGAAGTCGATGTTGATCATCACGCACACCCGGTCGCGGCCGTCGCCGTAGGCCACCACTTCCTTGATGTGCTGGAAGAACTTGAGCTTGTTCTCCACATACTTGGGCGCGAACATGGCACCGTCGTTGGCTCCGCCCTTGATGCGGCCCACGTCCTTGACGCGGTCGATGATCTTCAGGTGGCCGTGCGCATCGATAAAGCCGGCATCGCTGGTGTGGTACCAGCCATCGGCTGTCAGCACCTCGGCCGTGGCGGCCGGGTTTTTGTAGTATTCCTTGAGCAACCCCGGCGACTTGACCAGGATCTCGCCGTTGTCGGCCACCTTGATCTCCACCCCTTCGCAGGGCACGCCGACGGTGTCGGCCCGCGCTTCGTGGTCCGGCTGCAGGCAGACGAACACGGCGGTCTCGGTCGAGCCGTAGAGCTGCTTCAAATTGATGCCGATGGAGCGGAAGAACGAAAACAGGTCCGGGCCAATGGCTTCACCAGCGGTATAGGCCACGCGCACGCGGCTCATGCCCAGCGTGTTGCGCAAGGGTCCGTAGACGAACAGGGTCCCCAAGCCATACAGCACACGGTCCATGAAGGACACCGACTTGCCGTCCAACAGGGTCGGGCCCACGCGCTTGGCAATACCCATGAAGTAATGGAACATGCCGCGCTTGATGGCGCCAGCATCTTCCATGCGGATCATCACGCTGGTCAGCAGACCTTCAAACACCCGGGGCGGCGCGAAGTAATAGGTGGGGCCGATTTCCTTCAGGTCGATGGTCACCGTGGCGGCCGACTCGGGGCAGTTCACCACATAACCACAGGCCAGCCACTGGGCGTAGCTGAAGATGTTCTGGCCAATCCAGGCCGGAGGCAGATAGGCCAACACCTCTTCGGAGCCGGTCAGCTTGTCAAAATCGGCACCCACGCGGGCCCGGTTGAGCAGCGAGTTATGGGTGTGCACCACGCCCTTGGGGTTGCCGGTGGTGCCAGAGGTGAAGAACATGGCGCCCACGTCATCGGGCTTGGCCTGGTTCACTTCGCTGGAATAGAACTCGGGATGCAGACCCACGAACACCTTGCCGGCCGCCTGCAACTCGTCCAGCGAGGCCAGGCAGGGCTCGTCGTACTTGCGCAAGCCACGCGGGTCGTCAAAGTAGATGCGCTCCAGTTGCGGGCAGCTCTCGCGAATTTCCAGCAGCTTATCGACCTGCTCCTGGTCTTCGGCAAAGGCAAAGCGCACCTCGGCATTGTTGATGGGGTACACGCACTCGGCAGCGGCGGCATCCTGGTACAGCGGCACCGGAATGGCGCCCAGCGACTGCACGGCCAGCATGGTGGCATACAGGCGCGGGCGATTCGCCCCCACCACCACCATGTGCTCGCCCCGGCGCAGGCCGGCCTGGTGCAGGCCAGCGGCCAGATGCTGCACCATGGCGGACAAGTCCGACCAGGACAGTGACTGCCAAATACCGTATTCCTTTTCACGCATGGCGGGCGCATCGGGGCGCTCGCTGGCGTGTTTCTGAAGTAGTCGCGGAAAAGTCGTTTGCATTCCGAATCCTTGTCACCTGTGCCGAACCCCGTTACCAAACAACGGGGCTGTGTATGGGCGCAATTATTAGGCCGGCATTTGACGTCAGGTTGTCGTTTGGACGACAATCTAGGCACTTTGAACTAGGTGTTTTCCCTTCACTTTCTGGCAACTTACAGGCCATGCCCACTCCCACCGATTCCGCCCTGCACCAGCGTCGCCGCGCGCTGACCCCCTCCGAACTGGATGCCATTCCGTGGATGCAATTGCTGTCTCCGCTGGAGCGGGAGCGCGCGCTTGGCGAGCTGAAGATTGCCGACGCCAGCCCGGGCGAATACATCTGCCGCATGGGGCGCCCGGTGACCTACTGGTTTGGCGTGGTGGATGGCCTGTTGAAGATGAGCAGTGACAACGCCGAGGGCCAGACCATGACCTTCACCGGCGTGCCACCGGGCGGCTGGTTTGGCGAAGGCACGGCCATGAAGCGCGAAACCTACCGCTACAACATCCAGCCCCTGCGCAAGAGCCGCGTGGCGGGTCTGCATGTGGACACCTTCCACTGGCTGCTGGACCACTCGATTGGCTTCAACCGCTTTGTGATGAACCAGTTGAACGAGCGTCTGGGCCAGTTCATCGCCGCGCGCGAGATCGACCGCATGACCAACCCCGACATCCGCGTTGCCCGCAGCCTGGCCTCGCTGTTCAATCCGGTGCTCTACCCGAATGTGGGCGAGGTGCTGCGCATCACCCAGCAGGAGTTGGCCTACCTGGTGGGCCTGTCACGCCAGCGGGTCAATGAGGCGCTGACGGCGCTGGCCGCGCACGGCGCCATCCAGGTGGAATACGGCGGCCTGCGGGTCATCAACCTGCAGGCCCTGCGCACCCAGATGGTTTTTAGATAAATCAGCCTCCAGCCCTCGTAAAATATACACAATCAGCTACAAAAGATATAGCAAATGACCGATTCCAAACCGCCCGCCACGTTCCGCCGCGCGCCGCCACCAGCGGCCAAGACCAGCGCCAGCCGCGCACCCATCCCCGCCGGACAGGCCAATACCGCAGCCCATGGCGCCAACGGCACCGTGCGCCTGAACAAACGCATGGCGGAGTTGGGCCTGGCGTCGCGCCGCGAGGCCGACGACTGGATCACCAAGGGCTGGGTCAAGGTCAACGGCAAGGTGGCCGAAATGGGCATGCAGGTGGCCCCCGATGCGCGCATCGAGGTCACCCAGCAAGCCAAGGGCGCGCAGGCCAACCAGGTCACGATTTTGTTGAACAAGCCCATCGGCATCGTCAGCGGCCAGGCCGAAGACGGCCACCAGCCCGCCATCACGCTGATCCAGCCACAAAACCGCTGGACCGACGACAACGCCCGCTTCTTCTTCCACGGGAGCCAGCTCAAGAGCCTGGTGCCCGCCGGCCGGCTGGACATTGACTCCACCGGTCTCTTGGTGCTGACGCAGGACGGCCGCGTGGCGCGCCAGCTGATTGGCGAAGACGCGGTCATGGAAAAGGAATACCTGGTGCGCGTGGTCTACACCGGCGTGGCCAACGCGGCCGCAGCCGACTCTGCTGCTGCCACCTACGGGGGGCGCCCGGCTGCCAAACCGGCGCAGCCTGCCGCCCCCACGCAGCTCAGCCGCATCGACGATGATGACCCCATCAGCACCGACGTGCAGTCCGTCTTCCCTGCCGACAAGTTGCGCCTGCTGCGCCATGGCCTGAGCCTGGACGGCCAGCCTCTGAAACCTGCCAAGGTCGAGTGGCAAAACCCCGAGCAACTGCGCTTTGTGCTGACCGAGGGCAAGAAACGCCAGATCCGGCGCATGTGCGAGCTGGTCGGCCTCAAGGTAGTGGGCCTGAAGCGCGTGCGCATCGGCAAGGTCATGCTGGGCAACCTGCCCGTCGGCCAATGGCGCTACCTGGCGCCCCACGAGAAATTCTGATGGCAAAACCCCTCAACCACCTGCGCCCCTCCGACCTGCGCGCCGTTGCCAAACTGGCCACCCAGGCAACCCGCGGTGTGGCCACCATGGCCGAAGGCGTGCACCAGGCGGTGTGGAGCACCATGGGCGTGTCCGGCGCCGACAAGTCCAAGACCCGCGGCATCACCGGCTTTGTCTACCGCACCGTGCATGGCGTGACCGAGCTGGTCGGCAAGGGGCTCGAAGCCGCCTTCACCAAACTGGAACCGCTGCTGGAATCCCTGGTGGACGCCCCTCCCGAGACGCCTGAGCGCGAGGCCGTGCTGGCCGCCCTCAACGGCGTGCTGGGCGATCGCTTGGTGCAGACCCACAACCCGCTGGCCACGCCGATGACGCTGCGCTACCAGGGTCAAGAGCTGAACCCCCACGCGATGCCCGCCATGCCGCAGGCCACCGGCAAGGTGATGCTGCTGATCCACGGCCTGTGCATGAACGACCTGCAGTGGTGCGCCCCGCCCCGCGAAGACGGCAAACCGGTTGCCGACCACGGCGCCGCGCTGGCGGCACAGCGGGGCTACACCCCCATCTATCTGCGCTACAACACCGGCCTGCACACCTCACAGAACGGAAAGGAACTGGCCCTGCTACTGGAGCAACTGCTGGCCCACTGGCCGGTGCCGGTGGAAGAATTGACGGCAGTCGTCCACAGCATGGGCGGCCTGGTCATCCGTAGCGCGGTACACGCCGCCCGCCAACGCAGCCTGCACTGGCCGGAACAGCTGAAAGCCATCGTCTTCCTGGGAACACCGCACCATGGCGCGCCGCTGGAGCGCGCAGGCAACTGGGTGGATGTGATCTTGGGTGCCACGCCGTTCAGCAAACCCTTTGCCAAACTGGGACAGTTGCGCAGCGCCGGCATCACCGACCTGCGCTACGGCTTTGTGCTCGATGCCGATTGGCATGGACACGACCGCTTCCGGCGCAAGCCCGACCGACGCGAGCCGCTGCCGCTGCCCGATGGAGTTGCCTGTTTCACGGTGGCCGCAACGGCTGCCGCCCAGCGCAGCCCGTTGGCGGACCGCGTGGTGGGCGACGGGCTGGTGCCACTGGCCAGTGCGCTCGGCCAGCATGCGGATGCGCGCCACCAGTTGGCATTTGCCAAAACCGCGCAGACGATTGTGTACCGCACCCACCACATGGAGTTGCTGTACAGCCCGGTGGTCACGCAACAACTGCTGAACTGGCTGAAGTAGCTGCGCGCCCGTAGCAAAACCGGGGTCTTGAAAAGCCCCCCATCGCCCATAATTGAGGGTTTCCCGCGACGCGGCAGCGTCGTAAGCTACGATTTTGTTTAAGTTGACGTTCTACCGAAAGTTCCATTCCCTATGAGCAAGCAAACCCTTTCCTTCCAGGCCGAAGTGGCCCAGTTGCTGCACCTGGTCACGCACTCGCTGTATTCCAACAAGGAAATTTTCCTGCGCGAACTGATCTCCAACGCGTCGGACGCCTGCGACAAGCTGCGCTTTGAAGCCATCAACGACAGCGGCCTGTACGAGAGCGATTCCGAACTCAAGGTCAAGGTCACGTTCGACAAGGACGCCAAGACGCTGACCATCACCGACAACGGCATCGGCATGAGCGCGCAGGAAGCCATTGACCACCTGGGCACCATCGCCAAGAGCGGCACCAAGGATTTCGTTTCCAAGCTCAGCGGCGACCAGAAGGCCGACTCCCAGCTCATCGGCCAGTTTGGCGTGGGCTTTTACTCCGGCTTCATCGTCGCCGACAAGATCACCGTCGAATCTCGCCGTGCCGGCATGAAAGAGACCGAGGGCGTGCGCTGGGTCAGCGGCGGCGCCGGTGACTTCGAGGTAGAGGCGATTGACCGCCCCGCACGGGGAACGAGCGTCATCCTGCACCTGCGCGAAGACGCCATGGACTACGCATCGGCCTGGAAAGTCAAAGGCATCATCAACAAATACTCCGACCACATCAGCCTGCCCATCCAGATGGAAAAGGAAGAGTGGAAAGACGGCGAGCTGATCAACCCGGCGGACGAAAACGGCGGCCGCCAGCCTGGTGGCATGGTCAAGACCGGCGAGTGGGAAACCGTCAACAAGGCCAACGCCATCTGGAGCCGCCCGAAGAAGGACGTCACGCAGGAGCAGTACGACGACTTCTACAAGCAGATCAGCCACGACTTTGAAGCGCCGCTGGCCCACACGCACAACCGCGTGGAAGGCAGCACCGAATACACGCAGCTCCTCTACATCCCCGGCAAGGCGCCGATGGACCTGTGGAACCGCGAGAAAAAGGGCGGCCTCAAGCTCTACGTGAAGCGCGTCTTCATCATGGACGACGCCGAGGCGCTGCTGCCCACCTACCTGCGCTTCGTCAAGGGTGTGGTCGACTCCGCCGACCTGCCGCTGAACGTCAGCCGTGAGCTGCTGCAGGAAAGCCGCGACGTGAAGGCGATTCGCGAAGGTTGCACCAAGCGCGTCCTGAGCATGCTGGAAGACCTGGCCAAGTACGACAAGGCGCCCGTTGTCTCGGAAGGCGAAGTCACCGATGTGCTGTCCGAAGAAGACAAGGCCAAGGAAGGCAAGTTCACCAAGTTCTACAGCGAATTTGGCGCCGTGCTCAAGGAAGGCCTGGGCGAAGACTTTGGCAACAAGGAGCGCCTGTGCAAGCTGCTGCGCTTTGCATCGACCAGCAGCGACGCTGCCACGGTGGGCTTTGCCGACTACAAGGCGCGCATGAAAGAAGGCCAGGAGGCCATCTACTACATCACCGCCGACACCCTGGCCGCCGCCAAGAACAGCCCGCAGCTCGAAGTGTTCAAGAAGAAGGGCATCGAAGTTTTGCTGATGACCGACCGCGTCGACGAATGGGCGCTGAACTTTGTGCAGGACTTTGACGGCACCCCGCTGCAAAGCGTGGCCAAGGGTGCGGCGGACCTGGGCAAGCTGCAAGACGAAGCCGAAAAGAAGGCCGCCGAGGAAGCCGCAGAGACCCTCAAGCCCCTGCTGGCCAAGCTCAAGGAAGCGCTGAAGGACAAGGCCGAAGACGTGCGCGTCACCACCCGCCTGGTCGACAGCCCGGCATGTTTGGTTGTCAAGGACGACGGCATGAGCACCCAGTTGGCCCGCATGCTCAAGCAAGCCGGTCAGGCCGCACCCGAGGTGAAGCCCGTGCTGGAAGTGAACGCCGAGCACCCGCTGGTCAAGAAGCTGGATGGCAGCGTGCACTTCAACGACCTGGCCCACATCCTGTTTGATCAGGCGCTGCTGGCTGAGGGCGGCATGCCGGCGGACCCGGCGGCGTATGTGAAGCGGGTGAATGCGTTGCTGGTGTGATGGCGGAAACGTTTGAGGCAAAATCAGCCTCCAGCCCTCGTGGAATAAGCGCAAGCAGCTACTAAATTCATAGCGAATTGCGCATAAAAAAAGCCCCGCAGTTGCGAAACTGGCGGGGCTTTTTACTGCGTCAACAACTCTCCATACCCCTGGTGACCTCCTCCACATCGTCCGACTTGCGCACGGCGAAACCAGCATCGTCGTCCCGCAGATCGGTCAGCGTGGCCTGGGCGCCCTCCATTTAAAGCAATGCTTAATTGGATTGGCCATTGCTAAAGCCCGCTTGCATGTGACACACGACGCGCATGCGGTGGCAAAGCAGTCTGGAGCGGTGTCTCTGAGTAGCCCATTGAACGAAACCGAGAAAGAGGTAGCGCGGTAGTGAAGCCGGTTTTGGCCTGATTGTTTTGAGGAAAACCAGGCCCTAGCCCTCGTCATTTCTAAGCAATGCGCTACTTATTTTGTAGCATTTTCCTGCTTTCGCTTTCAATATGCGATCCGTGTGCCTACACTGCAACTTCTATCCCGCTGCCTGGAGGCTGCCAACCGTGAAGGTCCTGCGCTTGCCCCGTTCCAAAGTGCACCTCGGTGCGCCGCTGCCTTGGAACGTGCGGGACGAGACTGGCCTGCTGCTGCTCTCCAAGGGGTATTTCATCCTGTCCGAGCACCAGCTGGAGGAGTTGCTGGAGCGCGGTGCCTTTGTGGATGTGGAGGAAATTCGAGCCAGCGCGCGCGAAGAGCTGGCCCCAGCAGCTCCCGTGGTGGCCGCGCCCCCCAACCTGTTTGGCCTGTGGGAGCAAACCCCGCAGGCCCTCAAGAACCTGATGGCCGACTCGGCAGCCCATGCGCACGCCGATGGCGCCCGGGACTTTGCCGCCGAGCTGGACCATTTTGCCGCCCATGTGCTGGCGCTGGTGGACAGCAGCCCGGACATCGCCATCTACCGCAGCGTGCGCCAAGACCACGCCCAGAACTACTACTACGGCTACGCGCATGCGCTGCACACCGGCGTGCTGTGCGTGCTGCTGACGCGCCACCTGCATTGGCCTGCGGCGCGCACGCGCACGTTGCTCAAAGCCGCGCTCACCATGAACCTGAGCATTTTCGAGCTGCAAGGCCAGATGGCCGCCCAGGACGTGCCCATGCGCGACCGCCAACGCGCCGAACTCCACAAACACCCGGAATTGGCCGTGGAGCGCTTGCAGCAACGTGGCATCACCGATGCC
The DNA here is from genome assembly GCA_038327925.1 of Burkholderiales bacterium. Lineage (GTDB taxonomy): Bacteria > Pseudomonadota > Gammaproteobacteria > Burkholderiales > Burkholderiaceae_C > Allorhodoferax. The sequence continues at coordinate 21,483 of JBBQLM010000035.1, forward strand.
GAATGGCTGCAGGCCGTGGTCCAGCACCATGAGCACGCCGATGGCAGCGGCTACCCGTTGGGCATCACCACCATCTGCGACATGGCGCAGGCGCTGCGCGTGTGCGATGTGTTCATGTCCAAGATCACACCACGCGTGCTACGCCCTGCCGTGACCCCACAGGAAGCCGTGCGCCAGGTCTACCAGGATGACCACGGTGGCCCGCTGTCCAACGCGCTGATCAAGGAATTTGGCATCTACCCGCCAGGCGATTTCGTCAAACTGGCATCCGGCGAACTGGGCGTGGTGGTGCAGCGCACCGCCAATGTGCGAGCGCCCATCGTCGCCAGCATCACTGACACCCACGGCCACCCGGTGGCCCATACCCAGCGGCGCGACACAGGGCAGCCGGAATTCGCCATCGTCGGAACCGCCTCCGACCCGGCCATGCTGGCCCGACTGCCGCCGGAGAGGTTGTATGGGTTTGCGCGGCTGAACTGATGTCCATATTTTTCTGAAATTCCATCCGAATTTGCTCTACTATTGATAGCTGCAAGCCCCCATTCGACGAGGGCTTGCAGCTATTTTTATTGGAAGCCCCTCCATGAACTCGCTCAACCCGTCCTACCTGGCCTCGTTCTGGTCGCAGCCCATGGTGGAGGTGAACCTGCTGGTGTTCTTCAACCTGGCCGGGGCGTTGGCGCTGGGCCTGCTGGTGGGCTACGAGCGCTCCTACCATGGCCGCGCGGCGGGCATGCGCACCTATGGAATCGTGTGCATGGCGTCCGCTGCTCTGACAGTGTTCTGCGGCTACCCCGGCTTCTGGTGGGGTGGCAGCGCACACATTGGCACGGCGGTTGACCCCTCGCGCGTGATCCAGGGCATCGTGACCGGGGTCGGTTTTCTGGGCGCTGGCGTGATCATGAAGGAGGGGTTAAACATCAGCGGACTGACCACGGCGGCGTCGATCTGGGCATCGTCGGCCATCGGGGTGCTGTGCGGCATCGGCTTTTTTGGCGCGGCCATTCTGCTGGCACTGCTGTCGACCGCGCTGATGATGTGGGGGCCCAAGCTGGAGTCGCGCCTGCCGTCACGGCGCGCCATGGGCGTGCAGATGGGTTTCTCTCCCGGGTTTGAACCCAGCGAGGCCACGCTGAAGGACACCATCCGCCAGTGGGGCTACATGGTGGCAGAAGGCTCGCTGAACATCACCGCGCAGAGCCACACGGTGTCATGGAACTTTGTGATGGTGGCACTCAAGAGCCGTCCGGAGCCCAACTCCCTGTTTGAGCTATCCCGCAAGTTGCGTCAGGTGGAGGGTGTGGACAGCCTGCAGATCAGCCACGCCCGCAATTAGCCCGCACGGCGGTTCATCTAAAGCACAACCAGCAGGGGCTGCAGCACGCTGGCACCGAGGCGCCGGGAGCGCTCGCCGCTCCAGCCCACAGCCGCGTCGGGGTGGTCGGCGTTGTCCTTGAACGGCATTTCAATCGTCAGCGCCAGGCAGCCAAACTGCTGCGCCACCCAGTTGGTGGCCAGCGTGGGGTTGGCGGCACCCGGCTCGTTGCGTCCGTAGTTGTGCTGGTCCTGGAAGTCCGGGCAATTGGCCTGCCAGGATGTCTTGAACGCATCCTCCAGCTCCGCCACGCGCTCGGTGTAGCCAGGGTTGCCCTCGGAGCCGACGACGAAGTTGTAGGGCAGGCCTTCGTCCCCGTGCACGTCCAGGCACAGGTCCACGCCGGTTTCCAGCATTTTCTGGCGCACCAGAAAGACCTCGGGTGAGCGCTCCATGCTGGGGGCGGCCCACTCGCGGTTCAGGTTGGCGCCGGCGGCATTGGTGCGCAGGTTGCCGCGCACGGAGCCGTCCGGGTTCATGTTGGGCACCACGTGGAAGACACAGCGCTCCAGCAGCACGCGGCTGACCGAATCATCCCCGTCCAGCAGGCGCTCCAGAAACCCTTCGATAAACCACTCGGCCATGGTTTCGCCGGGGTGCTGGCGAGCAATCAGCCAGACGTTTTTCTTTTCCTCCACCGGCGTGGCACTGGCCGCGTCGGTGATGCGCAAGAGGCCCATATCGCGCCCGTCCAGCGTGCCGCCCAGGCGCTGCAGGCCCACATGCGGGGATTGCGTGGCCGAGCCCAACAGGTCCAGGTGCTGCTCCCAGGAGTAGGGTTCGAAGTAGGCAAAGTAGATGGCATTGCTGTCGGGCGTGGTGCGCGCCGTCATCACCGTGCCGTCAAACTCGGTGTCAATGCGAAACCAGTGCTGGCGGTCGTGGCTGGCCACCACGCGGTAGCCTTCCCAGCCCTTGGGATAGGCGCAGGCACCGGCATTCAAGAATCGCAGTGTCACCGGCTGGCCCACGGCACCGTGCAGGCAGAAGTGGAACCACTGGGCGAACTCGCTGGCGTTGTCGGCGCGGATGGCGAGCGTGATGTTGCGCGGGTCCTGCAGGTCCAGCACCTCGATGGCGCCGGAGTCAAACTGGGTGGAGATGTGCAGTGCGGTCATGGCGGTCTGGGCGGTCATTGGAGATCGACCACTTTAACGGTTTGACCCGGTTTGGGCTCACCCCCGCCGTAGTAGCCATTGATCAGCCGCAACTGGCGCTCGGGCGCATCGATGGGTGAGCCCTTGGCCAATTCGGCAAAACCACCGCGGGGGTAGACCACCGTCTTCAGCACCCAGGGGCGTGCGGCAGCGCGGTCCTGTGCCGTCAGCGCCCTGAAGCTCCCTTCCGCCTCGCGCAGGGGGCCCTGGGCGCGCTGCAGCGCCGCGCCATCCTTTGCCACGGCCTGCAACAGGTACACGTTGCTCCCCGGGCCTTGCACCACGGTGGCGGCCAGGGTCTGCGCCTGCCCCTGTGCGTCCAGGCGGGTGCCCAGGAAACGGGTGGCCTGCAGCCCGTTGATGGCGGCTGCCTCACTCTGACCCTGCGTGGGCTTGAGCAGGGTGCGGATGATCGCCTGCGGGTCCTTGCCCGCCTTGGCGGGCACCATTTGCACGCCCAGCAGGGCGTCGCGCTGGGGGTTGAGCAACAACAGTTTGTCGGCATCGTTCTGGATCTGCCAGCCCGCAGGCGCCGTCACCGCGAATCCCAGCGGCGCGTGGTAGTAGTTGCGCCCGCGGCTCAGGCCCTGGTCGGCGCTTTCGCCGAAGGCCATGCCCTGGATGAGCTTCTGGTAGCGCTCGCGCCCCTCGTCCGTGTAGTTGCCCTTGTGCTGGCTGGCCAGTTGGGTGATGGCACCGAGGCGCTGGTCATTGGACGGGTGCGAGGCCAGCCAGCCGCCCTGGGCCGGCACGGACCGCCCCTGGGCTTGCGTCTGGTCGGCGGCAAAGCGCTCCTGGTCCTTCAGAACCTTGATCACATCGATCATGTTGCGTGGGTCCAAGCGGTTGCGCGCCAGGTATTCGGCGCCCAGTGCGTCGGCCTGCAGCTCCTGGTCCCGTCCGTACGAGGCCACATAGCCCGCCGCCACGGTTTGCGACATCTGCCCCGCCATCTTGCCCGCGCCGGTGATGCCCTGGCTCTCCAGCACCACGCCCAGCACGCTGGCGGCCAACACCCCAATCCCGGCGTTCTGCTGGCTGGTGGCGCGCTGCGCCCCATGGCGCGCCGTGACGTGGCCAATCTCGTGACCGATGACGCCGGCCAGGTCGGCCTCGCTGTCCATATAGGCCATCAGCCCGCGGGTCAAATAGACATAGCCGCCCGGCAAGGCAAAGGCATTGATCATGGGGGTGTCGAGCACCGTAAAGTGCCACTGCAACTGGGCCCGGTGCGACTGGGCCGCCAGCCGCTGGCCCAGTGCGTTCACATAGGCCTGCACCGCCGGGTTGTTGTAGACGCCGTATTCCTGTAGCACCTGCTGGTGGCCCTTGGTCCCCTCCTCCACCTCGGAACGTTCATCCATCACCGTGCGTTCAGCCTGGCCACTCACGGGATTGACCACCGTGGAGCCACAGGACGCCAGCAGGGCGCTGGCCAACAGGTTTGCAAAAACAAAGGGGCGCATGCTCTCTCCAATCCGGTGGAAGATTCCGGCAATACGGCCGATTCTAGGGAACCTGCCCCTGCACGCGCAGGGGCCAGCACCGATAATCGGGCATGACCCTCAAGAACACCGCGTCCGCCGCAAATACCCCTTCCGGCTTTGCCGCATTGGCCCTCAGCCCGGCCACCCTGACCAATCTGCAACAACTGGGCTACACCGAGATGACGCCGATCCAGGCCGCCAGCCTGCCCATCGCCCTGGCCGGCAAAGACCTGATTGCCCAGGCCCAGACTGGCAGCGGCAAGACCGCCGCCTTTGCGCTGGCGCTCCTTGCCAAGCTCAACCCGCGCTGGTTTGCCGTGCAGGCCATGGTGCTGTGCCCCACGCGCGAACTGGCCGATCAGGTGGCGGTGGAGATTCGCCGCCTGGCACGCGCTTCAGAAAACATCAAGGTCGTCACCCTGTGCGGCGGCATTGCACTGCGCGGTCAGCGAGCTTCTCTTGAGAACGGCGCACACATTGTGGTGGGCACGCCCGGGCGCATCATGGACCACCTTGAGCGCGGCTACCTGACACTCGAAGGCCTGAACACCCTGGTGCTGGACGAGGCCGACCGCATGCTGGACATGGGGTTCTTCGACGACATCGTCAAGGTGGCCAAACAGTGCCCGGCCGAGCGGCAAACGCTGCTGTTCTCGGCCACCTACCCCGAGGGCATTGAGAAGCTGGCCAAACAGTTCATGCACGAGCCACAGCGGGTGGAGATTGCCCCACCCAAGACCGAAAGCATGATCGAGCAGCGCTTCTATGAGGTGACGCGTCAAACCCGCTTGCACGTGGTGGGTCAATTGCTGCGCCACTTCCGCCCCGTGAGCACGCTGGCCTTTTGCAACACCAAGCAGCAGTGCAAGGACCTGGTCACGCTGCTGCAATCCGAAGGCTTTTACGCCCTGGCCCTGTACGGAGAGTTGGAGCAGCGCGAGCGCGACCAGGTGCTGGCGCAGTTTGCCAACCGCAGTTGCTCGGTGCTGGTGGCTACCGATGTGGCCTCACGCGGGCTGGACATCAACCAGTTGGAGGCGGTGATCAATGTGGACATCACGCCCGACCCCGAGGTGCATGTGCACCGCATCGGCCGCACCGGACGCGCCGGCGCCTCCGGCCTGGCCCTGAGCCTGGCCAGCATGAATGAGATGGGTGCGGTTGGCAAAATCGAGCAGTACCAGGGCAGCCCGTCCGTATGGTTCAAGCTGGAGGAACTCACGCCCACCGGCACCGGCGCGCTGCTGCCACCGATGGTGACGCTGCAGATCCTGGGCGGCCGCAAGGAAAAGATCCGCCCCGGCGACGTGCTGGGCGCGCTGACCAGCACCGAGGGAGGCCCGGCCTACACCCGCGAGCAGATCGGCAAGATCCAGGTCACCGAGTTCTGCACCTTTGTCGCCGTGGCCCGCGACGTGGCCCAGCAGGCCTGCGCCAAGCTCAATGCGGGAAAAGTCAAGGGCAAGAGCGTGCGCGCGCGCATCCTCACGGTGGCGGACAACGCGTAACGGCGGAGCATGGGGGCAGCGACCCGCGCAGCGGCGGAGCGTGGGGGCAACACTTGTAAGGCAAATTCCTACACGCTTTCCATCCTGCTGCTGACTCCAGTTTCGAGATGCTGTGGCTACAGTTGTCTCAACCGCCAAACCTTTCACTGGCGCAACGATGCAACCGGAGAGAAACCATGAAAACCGCAGCCCTGACACTCAATCCCTTCAGCCTGATGATGGAACCTGAACTGGTTCTGCAAACCATGGAACGCTCGCAACAACTGCGTGGCCTGCGCCGCCACAAGCTGCGTCCGCTGGACAAGCCCCTGATTCCCTACACCCAGGAAGCACTGGCCGCCCGCGCTGCCTTTGACGCAGCCATCGATGCGGAAGACTTTGAGGCACGTGCCGAGTCATACCTGAACTGACCCTGGGGTTGCAGCCTGAGTTGGCTGCAGCGCACGGGGTTTGGAGGGGGCACTTCCCGGTATGGGGATAATCGCGGTATCGACAGTTTACGTACCGATTCACCCACGAGAAGCCCGAAATGACTCCACTGCGCACCCCACTCCTGCGAAACACCGTCCTTGCGAGCCTGGTCCTCACCAGCCTGGCCGTTTCTGCACAGTCCTCCGAGCCCGTACGCGTTGGGCTGCTGAGCACGCTGTCCGGCCCCGGCGCCGGTTTGGGCGTGGATATTCGGGACGGCTTCCAACTCGCAGTCCAGCTGGCCGGTGGCAAATTGGGTGGACGCAATGCCGAAGTCATCGTGGCAGACGACCAGGCAAACCCCGACACCGGCCGCCAGACTGCCGATCGTCTGATCAAGCGTGACAAGGTCGACTTCATGACCGGCGTGGTTTTCTCGAACGTCATGCTCGCCGTGGGCGCCCCGACCTTCCAATCCAAGACTTTCTATATCAGCGCCAATGCTGGCCCATCGCAGTACGCGGGCGAGCAGTGCAACCCTTACTTTTTCAGTGCCTCCTACCAAAACGACAACATGCACGAGGCGGTGGGCAAAACGGTTACCGACAAGGGTTTCAAGCGGGTCGCGCTGATCGCGCCCAATTACCCCGCCGGCAAAGACGCACTGACCGGCTTCAAGCGGTATTACAAGGGTGAGGTGGCTTCGGAGACCTACACCACGCTCAACCAGCTGGACTATGGCACCGAACTTTCCAAGTTGCGGGCCAGCAAGCCCGATGCCGTGTACATCTTCCTGCCAGGCGGCATGGGCATCAACTTCATCAAACAATTTGTGGGCGCGGGGCTTTCCAAGGACATCACATTGTTTGGTCCCGGCTTTTCGGGCGATGAAGACGTGATCAAGGCCGTTGGTGAACCCATGCTGGGCATGTTCAACACCTCGCAATGGGGACATGACATGGACAACCCGGCCAACCGTAAATTCGTTTCCGAATTTGAAAAGGCGTATGGCCGCCTTCCTACGCTGTATGCGGCGCAGGGCTATGACGCAGCGCGGCTGATTGACGCTGCGGTGCGCGACACCAAGGGCAAGCTGGACGACAAGACTGCGGTGCGCAAGGCCCTGGAAGCGGCCAAGTTTGACTCGGTGCGTGGCGCTTTCAAGTTCAACACCAACCACTTCCCGATCCAGGATTACTACCTGCGCGTCGTCACCAAGGACGCCAAAGGCCGCGTGACCAACCGCACGCTGGGCACCGTCTTCAAGAGCCACGCCGACGCCTACGTTGGCAGTTGCAAGATGCCATCTTGATGCGATAGAAACCCGACTCTGATTGTGGCGATCCTGCTGCTGGAGCAGGCCCTGAACGGCCTGCAGTTCGGACTCATGCTGTTTTTGCTGGCAGCAGGCCTGACGCTGGTCTTTGGCATCATGGACATGGTGAATCTGGCGCACGGCTCGCTGTACATGGTCGGCGCCTATCTGGTGGCCACTCTGAGCCTGGCCACCGGATCGTTCTGGCTGGCGCTCGTGCTGGGTGCATCCGCGACCGCAGTCTTGGGCATGTTACTGGAAATCAGCGTGCTGCGGCGTTTGTACCAACGCGACCATGTGACCCAGGTTCTGGCCACGTTCGCCCTTCTGCTGATGTGCAACGAAGCCGTGCGCATGGTCTGGGGCTCGCAGCCACTGATGCTCAACCCCCCTGCGGCACTGGCCGGACCGGTGGAACTGCTGCAGGGATTCAGCTACCCGGCCTATCGGCTGTTCATCATTGGAGTGGGTCTGGGGGCAGCGGCCCTGCTGTATGGGCTGGTCGTGCACACCCGCCTTGGCATGCAGGTTCGCGCCGGAGCATCCAACCGGGAGATGGCACTTGCGATGGGCACGGACGTTCAACGGCTCTTCACTGCGGTGTTCGGTGTCGGTGCGGCCCTGTGTGCGCTGGCAGGAGGTCTTCTGGGTCCGTTGCTGGCTGTCCAGGTGGGCATGGGTGAAAACATCCTGATCCTGGCGTTTGTGGTCATTGTCATCGGTGGCATTGGCTCCGTGCGCGGCGCGCTGCTCGGCGCACTGCTGGTTGGCACGGTGGACACCGCCGGTCGTGCATTGATTCCACTTCTGTTCGAGGCCATGGTGGGTGCCGATGCGGCCGCCAATTCGGGGCCGGCCGTGGCATCCATCCTGATCTATGTACTGATGGCGACAGTACTGTTCTTCAAGCCGCGCGGTCTGTTTCCTGCCCATGCGTGACCTGCATCACTCCCTGCATTTGCGCTGGGCCTTGCCGGTTCTGTTGCTGCTGGTGGCCCTGCCGTGGGCGGCAGAGTACTGGGGAGCCGGCTTTTATGTGGGACTTGCCAGCCGCATACTGGTACTGGGCCTGGCCGCCACCAGCCTGAACTTCATTCTCGGTTTTGGTGGCATGGTCAGCTTCGGCCATGCCGCGTTTGTCGGCGTTGGCGCCTACACGGTGGGTATTCTGATGCAGCATGGGGTTACCAGTGCATCGGTCGCCTGGCCTGCGGCCATGTTGCTGGGTGGACTGTTTGCCCTGATCATCGGCAGCATCAGTCTGCGCACCCAGGGCGTGTATTTCATCATGATCACGCTGGCCTTTGCACAAATGCTCTATTACCTGGCGGTGTCCATCAAGACCTATGGTGGAGACGACGGCCTCGCCCTGGCAGGACGCTCGACTCTGCCATGGGGCGCGGATCTTGCCAACGACGTGCACTTCTACTTCGTTTGTCTAGGGGCATTGGTATTGACCCAGGTGTTGCTGGCCCGTATGCTCAATGCGCGTTTTGGCATGGCGCTGCAGGCGATACAGGAAAACGCCGTGCGTATGGAGGCCATCGGCTTTCCTGTACTGCGCTACCGGCTGATTGCGTTCACTCTGGCAGGAGCCTTGGCTGGTTTGGCGGGCGCGTTGCTGGCCAACCAATCTTCCTTTGTCAGCCCATCCATGATGCAGTGGAGCCAATCCGGCATGCTCATGGTCATGGTCATTCTGGGTGGCGTAGGTCATCTGTACGGCGGTGTGGCGGGGGCGGCGGCATTTCTGTTGCTGGAAGAAGTAATGGGCCACTACACAGAGCACTGGCAGTTGGGATTGGGGGCTGTTCTGCTCGGCGTGGTGCTCCTGGCACCCCGCGGGTTCATGCACCTGTTTCGTCGCGAGAAGCCTTCATGACATCCGTCCTGTTACGCGTAGACGGTCTGGTCAAGCGCTTTGGTGGGCTGACGGCAACCGACCATGCACAGCTTGCGGTGCGCCATGGTGAACTGCACGCACTCATTGGTCCCAATGGAGCGGGAAAGACCACGCTGATTCACCAGATTGCAGGATCGCTGACGTCAGACGCCGGACGCATCGTGCTGGATGGCCACGATATCACCACACTCCCCATGCACCAGCGTGTCCGTCTGGGGCTGGCGCGGTCCTACCAGATCACCAATGTATTTCCCCAGTTCTCGGTGCTGGACAACCTCGCCCTGGCTGTTGCCGCGCGTGATGGTGCCATGCGCTTCTGGCGCCCTGCGCGCCTGGAAGCGCAACGCCTGGAGGAAGCGGCAGCGGTGGCTCTCCAGGTCTCTCTGGCAGGCCATCTCGACACCCGTGCAGGTGCGCTCTCGCATGGTCAGCAACGACAGCTGGAACTGGGACTAGCCCTGGCCACACAACCCAAACTGCTACTGCTGGATGAGCCCATGGCAGGAATGGGAAGTGAAGAGTCGCAGGGCATGGAGGAATTGCTGCAGACATTGCGCAAGCGCTGCACCATTCTGCTGGTGGAGCACGACATGGACGCAGTCTTCCGGCTGGCCGACACGGTATCGACGCTGGTGGCGGGCAGGGTGATTGCCAGCGGCACGCCCGACTTCATCCGTCAGCACCCGGAGGTACGCCGCGCCTACCTGGGCGATGAAATGGCAGAAGCAACCGTTGGAGCCGTTCACTGACCATGAGCACCCTGCTGGAAATTCGCGACCTGACCTGTGCCTACGGCAGCAGTCAGGTGCTGTTTGGCATCGATATGCGCATCACGGTTGGGGAGGTCGCCACGCTACTGGGACGCAACGGCATGGGCAAGACCACGACAGTGCGTGCCATTCTGGGGCTGACGCCTGCCACCAGTGGCAGCATCCATTTTCTGGGGGAGCGTATCGATCAGCTCTGCACCGATCGGATTGCCCGCATGGGGCTTGCCGTCGTGCCAGAAGGACGCCAGATATTCCCCAACCTCAGTGTCGCGGAAAACCTGCGCGCTTTCGCCGCACAGCGCAATGCAAGCACCAACCCATGGACGCTTGATCGGGTGCTGGCCTTATTTCCTGCTCTGGCGGGCAGACTGCGCAACATGGGCAACCAGCTCTCGGGAGGCGAACAGCAGATGCTGGCCATTGGAAGGGCGCTGATGACAAACCCCCACCTGCTGATTCTGGATGAGGCGACCGAGGGTCTGGCGCCACTGATCCGCGAGGACATATGGCGCTGCCTGCGCGCCCTGCATGAGCAGGGGCAAAGCATCCTTGTCATTGATAAATATGTGCAACGTCTGGTGCAGTTGGCCCATCACCACACCATCATTGAACGTGGCACTGTGGTCTGGCAGGGTGACTCACCAAGTTTGGCTGCCGATCCTCAACTGTGGCATCGCTACATTGGCGTCTAGCGATAGAGTCGTGTCTTCCCAACTCAAACTTGAATGAGGAACAGCCATGCGAAACCTGTATCGAAATTTTGAAACCCAGGCACAGATCGATGCACAGTACAACCCGAGTATCGGGCTGCCGGCCGGGGTTCAGCCCATGCAGCAATTTGCCGCACAGGCCCTTCAGGCGCGGTCCGAATTACGCAGCATTCTTGACGTGCCTTACGGCCCAACACTCGAAGAAACCCTGGATATTTTTCCCGCCGATACAGCGAACGCGCCGGTCTTTATCTTCCTGCACGGTGGCTACTGGCGCGCGCTGTCCAGCAAGGACTTCAGCGGTATTGCACGTGGCTTGCAGTCCCTGGGCATTACAACGGTCGTCGTCAACTATGCGCTATGCCCCTTTGTTTCGATTGACGAAATCACACGCCAGACACGCGCAGCCTGTGCCTGGGTGCTGCGCAACATCGGTGCACATGGTGGAGACCCATCGCGCGTGGCCCTAGGCGGTCATTCAGCCGGTGGACATTTGACCGCCATGTGTCTGCAAACCCAATGGAAACGCGACTACGGTCTGCCACAGGACCCGTTTTCCGGCGCACTTTTGTTCAGCGGGCTATACGACCTGGAACCCCTGCGCTACAGCTACCTGCAGCCCCTGATCCAGCTGGACGACGGGGTCATCCGGCGCAACTCCCCGGCGTTCCTGATGCGGGCCTGTGCAACACCGATCTGGATCACCTGGGGCGGGTCCGAAAGCGCGGAGTTCGCCCGGCAGTCCGAGCTGTACCGGGATGCATTCGTTGCAGCAGGTAACCAGGCACTACTGACACCACAACCCGGTGCGAACCATTTCACAGTGCTCCAGGGCTTTGAGCGGGCAGACAGCCCAGTCTGCCAGTGGGTTGCAAAGACACTGCGCGCCTGACAACGCCCATCAGGGCAAGGAGCCGTACTGCCGGGCCAGTGCCAGAAATTCGACAACAGGCACAGTCAGCCCCAGCTCGTCCGCCAGTACTGCAGCAACTCCCGGTGCAGCCGCAGCTGCGGCACGGGCATCCAGAAACAAAAGCCGGCTGCGGCGGGCCAGCACATCTTCCACCGATCGCGCGTATTCATAGCGTGCCGCGAACCGCACCATGGCCTCGCTCAGGTGCGGCGCCAGCATGCGTTGCGCACCCGGCAGAGCCAGCAACACATCCTGCTCACTGCCATACAGGTGGGGACCCGGTGCCTCGCTGATGCGAACCGGTGCGACACCGGGCGCGGGCGCTCCCACCAAAGCATGGTGGGCGGTGCTGGATGCCGGCAAGTTGGGCAGCATGCCAGCCTCCACACATTTATCCAGCACGTCCTCTGCCATGGAGCGGTACGTCGTCCACTTGCCACCGGTCACCGTCACCAGACCCGACTTGCTGATGGCCACCGTGTGCTCCCGGCTGATGCCCTTGGTCTCGCCACCCTCCTCCTGCTCCGGCTTGACCAACGGACGCAGTCCCACCCAGATGCTGCGCACGTCGTCCCGCCCGGGGGCGCGCTGCAAATAGCGGGCCGACTCGCTCAGGATGAATGCCACCTCTTCGGCAAAGGGCTGTGGCTCGCGGGCCAAATCCTGGCGTGGTGTGTCGGTAGTCCCCAGAATGACCTTACCCTGCCAGGGCACGGCAAACAACACGCGACCATCGGCGGTCTTGGGCACCAGCAAGGCATGGTCACCCGGAAAAAACTCCCGGTCCACCACCAAGTGCACCCCCTGGCTGGGCGCAACAATCGGCTGACTGGAGCGACCGCAGGCGGCACTGTCCTGCTGGCGCAGCGCATCCACCCACACGCCGGTGGCATTGACCACACAGCGGGCATGCACCTCCACCGTGTCGCCGGTTTCGGCGTCACGGCCCCGCACCCCGCAGACACGGTCGTCGGCGTGGATCAGCCCGATGGCCTCGCAGTAGTTGACCAGCAGTGCGCCACTCGCAGCGGCCGTGCGCGCCAGCACCAGGGCCAGGCGGGCATCGTCAAACTGGCCGTCCCAGTATTTCACGCCACCGCACAAATGCTGCGGGTTGACGCTGGGCAGAAGGTCGCGCGTCTGCGCGGCACTCAGGAATTCTGTCGGTCCCAGACCGGCCTTGCCGGCCAGCAGGTCGTAGGCCTTGAGGCCCGTGCCATAGAACGGCGCCTCCCACCAGTGGTAGGTCGGCATCACAAAGGGCAGTGGCTGCGCAAGATGGGGCGCGTTGTGCAGCAGGTTGGTGCGCTCGTGGAGTGCTTCGTGAACCAGGGAAATATTGCCCTGCGCCAGGTAGCGCACCCCGCCATGAACCAGTTTGGTGGCGCGCGAAGACGTGCCCTTGGCAAAGTCATGCGACTCCAGCAGGACCACGCTCAAGCCCCGCAGCGCCGCATCCAGCGCCACGCCCAGGCCGGTCGCGCCACCACCCACAATGGCCAGGTCGTAGGTGTGGCGCGTCTTCAGACGGGCCAGCAGTTCAGATCGTCGGGTTGCCAGGGGTAGAGGAGTGGATGCCATGCGTGGGTATTCGCTATGCTGTGGCTCATTATTGTTCTCTTTTATTGCCGGAGCTCCCTGCATGGCCTATCTGCTCGCCCTTGACCAGGGCACTTCCAGTTCGCGCAGCATTGTCTTTGAACAGTCCGGTGGCATCGTGGCCATGGCACAGCAGGAGCTGCCGCAGATGTACCCGCAACCCGGCTGGGTGGAGCACGACCCCGCAGCCATCTGGCGCACCCAGCTGGCCACCGCGCGCGAGGCGCTGGCCAGGGCAGGCCTGCAGGCGCACGACATCCACGCCGTGGGCATCACCAACCAGCGCGAAACCACGGTGGTCTGGAACCGCAAGACCGGCCAGCCCATCCACCCGGCCATCGTCTGGCAGGACCGCCGGGCTGAACCGGCGTGTGCGCAGCTGCGCGCGGACGGCAAGGCCGGCCTGATCCAGGCCAAGACCGGACTGCTGGTGGATGCCTACTTTTCCGGCACCAAACTGCAGTGGCTGCTGAACCATGTGCCCGGCGCGCGCCAACAGGCCGCGGCGGGCGAACTGGCCTTCGGCACCGTGGACAGCTGGCTGCTATGGCAGCTCACGGGTGGTTGTGACGACAGCACCCGTGCGCAGGCCGTGCATGCCACGGATGTCAGCAACGCTTCGCGCACCATGCTGTTCAATGTGCACACTAACCAGTGGGATGCCGAACTGCTGCAACTGCTGGACATTCCGGCCGGTCTGATGCCGCAGGTCCGCCCATCCTGTGCCGACTTCGGTAGTGTGAAATCCGGTTTGCTGGGTGCGGCCATCCCCATTGGCGGCATGGCCGGTGACCAGCAGAGCGCCCTGTTTGGCCAGGCCTGCTTTTCCGCGGGCATGGCGAAGAACACCTATGGCACCGGCTGCTTCATGCTGATGCACACCGGCGCGCGCTTCCAGACCTCGCAGAACGGACTACTCACCACCAGCGCGGCACAGATCAGCGCGCAACCCGAATTTGCCATCGAGGGCAGTGTTTTTGTCGGTGGCGCTGTGGTGCAGTGGCTGCGTGACGGGCTGGGCGCCATCCACTCCAGCGCGGAGGTCCAGGCCCTGGCCCACAGCGTGCCCGACACCGGCGGCGTCATGCTGGTGCCCGCCTTCACCGGCTTGGGCGCGCCGTACTGGAACCCTGAGGCCCGTGGCACCATCACCGGCATCACCCGCGGCACCACCATGGCCCATATCGCGCGCGCCGCGCTGGAGAGCATTGCCTTTCAGAGCACCGCCCTGCTGGAAGCCATGAGCCGCGATGCCGTGGCCAACGGCGGCCAACCGGTCAGCGAGCTGCGCGTGGACGGCGGTGCCTGTGCCAACGATCTGCTGATGCAGATCCAGGCCGACCTGCTGGGCATCCCGGTGGTGCGCCCGGCCGTGATCGAGACCACGGCACTGGGCGCGGCTTACCTGGCCGGACTGGGCACCGGCCTGTACACCAGCACCACCGAGCTGGCCCAGCAGTGGCGCGCCGAACGCCGCTTTGAACCCGCACTGGCACGGGACCATGCCCTGGCACGGATGTCCGAATGGGAGCACGCGATTCGGCAGGCAACCACCCGATAACGCCGGTACTGCCCACGGTATGTCGGAATCCCGGTTTCCGAATGCCAGTTTGACTTGGGACAAGCTTTGGCCCAATATTGGGTGGCACACCTGCCACATGGGGGGAGCCAAAGAACAAATAAGGCGGGTAGCATCAAAGGTTTCGCAGAGCCGTTGGACTAACAGACACCATTTCCATGAACAACCTGAAAATCTCGACCCGCCTGTTGCTTCTTCTCAGCGTCTTCTCGGTCCTACTGGTCAGCATAGGCGGTATGGGCTTGGTGGGCATTACCCGGGCCAATGACGCCCTGCACTCGGTGTATGTGGACCGCACGCTCCCCATGGAACTGTTGTCCAACGTCCTGCAGATGCAATTGAGCAATCGGCAGTTGATTGCCGACTCGCTGCTGGACCCCACCGAGGAAACCTACGCCCGGAACAGCGCCGAAATCGAAAAGAACATCGTGGAAATCTCCAAGCAGTGGGACGCCTACATGGCCTCGTCGCTGACCGCTGAGGAGCGCCGCCTGGCCACGGCCGTCGGAGAAGCCCGCACGGCCTACGTGCAACAGGGCCTAAAGCCGGCCATTGTTGCGCTCAAGGCTAACGATTGGGCAGAAACCTCCCGCGTGAACGTGGAATTGCTGGCCCCTCTGTATGTCAAGCTGCGCGCTGGCATGGAGCCCCTGCTGAAGCTCCAGGTTGCCGAAGCCAAGAAAGAATATGACGATGGCGTGGCGCGCTACCAGACCATTCGCATGGCGGCCATTGGCTCGATCCTGGTCGGCCTGGTACTGGGCTGGATGTTTGGCCTGGCGCTGATCCGCAGCCTGGCCAAGTCGTTGGGCAGTGCCGTGGATGTGGCCCATGCCGTGGCGCAGGGCGACCTGACCCAGCGCATTGATGCCCAAGGCAAGGACGAAGTGGCCCAATTGATGACCGCACTGGCGGCCATGACCCAATCCCTGGTCAAGGTGGTTTCCAGCGTGCGCCAGGGCTCGGAAGGCGTGGCCACGGCCAGCGCCGAGATTGCACAGGGCAACAACGACCTCTCGGCCCGCACCGAGCAGCAGGCCAGCGCCCTGGAGCAAACGGCCTCCTCCATGGAAGAACTCAGCTCCACCGTCAAACAGAATGCCGACAGCGCCCGCACCGCCAACCAGTTGGCCGTGAGCGCCTCCACCATCGCCGTGACCGGCGGCAACGTGGTGGGCCAGGTGGTGGAAACCATGCGCGAGATCAACACCTCGTCGCGCAAGATTTCCGACATCATCAGCGTCATCGACGGCATTGCCTTCCAGACCAATATCCTGGCCTTGAATGCGGCCGTGGAAGCCGCCCGTGCCGGCGAGCAGGGCCGCGGCTTTGCCGTGGTGGCCAGCGAAGTGCGCTCACTGGCAGGCCGCTCCGCAGAGGCTGCCAAGGAAATCAAGAGTCTGATCAACGCCAGCGTCGAACGGGTGGAGCACGGCACATCCCTGGTCGATCAGGCGGGTGCCACCATGACCGAGGTCGTGACCAGCATCCAGCGCGTGACCGACATCATGGGTGAGATCAGCGCCGCCAGCAGCGAACAGGCCATTGGCGTGGCCAAGGTGGGTGCAGCGGTCACGCAAATGGACCAGAGTACCCAGCAAAACGCGGCACTGGTGGAAGAAATGGCAGCTGCGGCCAGTAGCCTCAAGACCCAGGCCCTGGACCTGGTGCACACAGTGGCGGTCTTCAAGCTGGACAACCAGGGCGCCATTGCGCAGCGCAGCGCCCCTCCCCGTGTGGCACCCTCTGCACCGCGCGCGCCATTGGCACCACCCCGCCAGATTCCCAAGCCTGCGCAAAAGGCACTGAAGTCGGCAAGTGCTGCACCGGCCGCCAAACAGCTTGCCGCCCCCATCAAACCCGCTGCCGCCAGTAACAAGGCGGACGACGAGTGGGAGACCTTTTAAGTCGGCAACCTGCCACCCAAAAACAAACGGGGCCTTGCGCCCCGTTTTTTTTGCCCTGGCGAAAGCCCGGGTTTATTTCATGGATGAAACATAGGCCACGACTGCGGCAATGTCGGCATCCGTCATGGTCTTGGTGTTGGCCGCCATCAGGGGATCCGAGCGCAGGGCCGAGCCGTCGCGGTAGCGCTTGAGCGTCAGGGTCAGGTAACCGGGCTGTTGGCCGGCAATTCGGGCAATCTTGTCGTTGCCGCGCCCCTGGTCACCGTGGCAGCGGAAGCAGATCTTGTTGTAGTAATCCTGACCCTTGCCTGCCAACGCGGCATTGGTGGGGGGCTTGTAGGCCACTTCCTGTTGTGCATAGTGCAACACGACACCGATCTTCTCCTCGGTGCTCAGTGCACGGATCATGCCTTCCATAAAGAGATTCTTTCGCTTGCCTTCTGCAAACTGGCGCGTTTGCTCCAGCAGATAGGACGTGTTTTGCCCGGCAAGATTCGGCGTATCCGGGTTGGCGCTGTTGCCGCCTTCACCATGGCAGTTCGCGCAAAAACTGGCGACCTTAACGCCGGTCTTGTGGGCGGCCTCCAGCAGGCGCGGGGTGGACTCCACCTCCTTGAGGCGCGCTTGCAGGTCTACCTCCACCGCCGGCGCCTTGCCTGGCTGGCCCAGTGCGGACGACGCCAGGAGCACGGAGAGCAACGCGGTCAGCACAGCCGCCGGAAACCGTTTTTTCATGGAGATAACCCTTAGAGATGAACAGGTCATTTTACGGTTGAACGCTTCCTGAAAATTGACATAGCTCAAACTGCAACGCCCCCTGCGGGTACTCCCTAGTACCCGCAGGGGGCGCCGAAGGCGTTGCCGTGCCGCTGCAGGCTAAATGTGCAAGGCGTGGCCCAGGGCCCGAAGAGCTGCCTCCTGCACCGCCTCGCCCAGGGTCGGATGCGCGTGGATGGTACCGGCCACATCTTCCAGGCAGGCCCCCATTTCCAGGCTGTGCGAGAAGGCCGTGCTGAGTTCGGAAACCCCCGCTCCCACCGCCTGCCAGCCGACGATGCGGTGGTTGTCCCTCCGTGCCACCACGCGCACGAAGCCGTCCGTGGCTTCCAGCGTCATGGCGCGGCCGTTGGCCGCAAACGGAAATTGGGCGGAGATGCAATCCAGCCCGGCCTTGGCGGCCTCAGCCAACGACTGCCCGACCACCACGATTTCCGGGTCGGTGAAGCACACGGCTGCAATGGCCGCAGGAGCGAAATGGCGGCGTTTACCCGAAATGATTTCGGCCACCATCTCGCCCTGCGCCATTGCCCGGTGGGCGAGCATGGGCTCGCCCGTCAAATCGCCAATCGCCCAGACATTGCGCATGGAGGTGCGGCATTGGTCGTCCACATGGATGGCGCGGCCGTGCATGGCCAGCATCAGTTTTTCCAGCCCCCAGCCGTGGGTGTGCGGCGCTCGGCCGATGGCCACCAGCACCTGGTCGGCCGCCAGTTCGCTCTCGCGCCCCGCGCCATCCAGCACGCGCACGGCGTCCCCGGCGGCATTGAGCCCTTGCACCTTGCAACCCAGGTGCAGTTGCACGCCCAGCTTGCGCAGCGATGTCAGCACCGGCTTGGTCAGCTCCTCGTCGTACAGCGGCAGGATGCTGCTCTGCGCCTCCACCAAGGTGACATCACTGCCGAGCTTGCGGTAGACCAGCCCCAGCTCCAGGCCGATGTAACCGGCACCAACCACCACCAGCTTCTTCGGAACGACGTCGGGTGACAGCGCCTGCTTGCTGGAAATCACGCGGCCGCCAAACGGCATACCAGGCAAGCCCAGCTCCACCGAACCGCTGGCCAGCAGCAGGTGCTCGCCCTGGATGCGCATGGGCGGCGCATCCGGCCGGTCGGACAGAACATCCACGGTCTTGCCGTCCACGATCTGCGCCCAGCCCTTGACCACGCGCACGCCGTGCTTCTTTAGCAGCGCACCCACGCCGCCGGTCAGGCGGGCGACGATGCCGTCCTTCCAGCGCACGGTCTGGGCGATGTCGATGCGCGCCGACTCCACATGGATGCCCAGCGTGCTGTCACCCATGAAGTGGTGCGCCTGGTGATAGGTCTCGGCCGCGTGGATCAGCGCCTTGCTGGGGATGCACCCGATGTTCAGGCAGGTTCCGCCCAGTTGTTCGCCTTCCACCAGGGTGGTGGCGATGCCCAGTTGCGCGGCGCGGATGGCGGCCACGTAGCCACCAGGGCCACCGCCGATGATGAGCAGCGTTGTCTTGTGAGAATCCATGGCTTACTCCACAAACAGGGTGGCTGGACACTCCAAGTAGCCACGTATCAATTGCACAAACTCGGCGGCATGCATGCCGTCCACCACACGGTGGTCGAAGCTGGAGGACAGATTCATCATCTGCCGCGCCACGACCGCGCCATGGCGGATCATCGGGCGCTCCACCATGCGGTTGATACCGACAATCGCCACCTCGGGGTGGTTGATGACTGGCGTGGTCACAATCCCGCCCAGAGCACCCAGGCTGGTGATGGTGATGGTCGATCCGGTCAGCTCATCCCGTGCCGCCTTGCCACTGCGCGCGGCCTCGGCCAGGCGCACCACCTCGGTGGCGCAGGCCCACAGGTCCAGCGTCTCGGCGTGGCGCACCACGGGCACCATCAGACCGGCCTCGGTCTGGGTGGCAATGCCGAGGTGCACCGCACCATAGCGCGTGGCCACGGCCGCGTCGTCGTCGTAGCGGGCGTTGATCTGCGGATGCGCGCGCACCGCCAGCACCACGGCGCGGGCGATGAAGGGCAGCACCGTCAGGCGACCGCGGGTCTTGCCGTGCTGCGCGTTCAGGCGCGCGCGCAGGGACTCCAGCTCCGTCATGTCCACTTCTTCCACATAGGTGAAGTGCGGAATGCGGCGCTTGGACTCCTGCATCTTTTGCGCAATCTTGCGGCGCAGGCCGATCACCGGCACGGTTTCTTCGTCCACGCGCTGCACATAACGCTGGTCGGTGGAACCAACGGCCTGTGCCTGGCTGGCGCGCTGGGCGTATGCCTGCAGGTCTTCGTGGGTGATGCGCCCGTCCGGGCCGGTGCCCGGTACGAACTGCAACTCAACGCCCAGATCCCAGGCCTGGCGGCGCACGGACGGCGAAGCAATGGGCTTGTCGCCGGGCGCGCGCACCAGGGCCGCCGGGGCTTTTCCGTTGGCATTGCCATTGCGAGCGGGCGCGGCCTGCGGTGCAGCGGCCGGAGCCACGGTCGGTGCCGGCGCTGGCGCCGCTGCGACGGCCTTGGCAGGTTCTTCCGCACCCGGACTTGCTACTGTTTTAGTAGCTGCTTGCGCACTATTGACGAGGGCTGGAGCCACTTCTGGCTTGTAATTACCTGGCCCATCCACCTCGATGCGGATGACTTCGGAGCCCACCGCCATGACCTGACCAACCGCACCGCCCAGGGCCAGCACCTTGCCAGCCACGCTGGAGGGAATCTCCACCGTGGCCTTGTCGGTCATGACATCGGCCAGGATCTGGTCCTCGGCCACCATGTCACCCACCTGCACATGCCAGGCCACCAACTCCACTTCTGCAATGCCTTCGCCGATGTCCGGCATCTTGATTACGTGAATACCCATCATGCCTCCATCGCGCGCTTGAACGCTTCAGCGACCCGCTTGGGGCCCGGAAAATAGTCCCATTCCTGGGCGTGCGGGTAGGGGGTGTCCCAACCGGCCACCCGCTCGATGGGAGCCTCCAGGTGGTAGAAGCAATGCTCTTGCACCAGCGACACCAGCTCGGCACCAAAGCCGCTGGTGCGTGTGGCCTCGTGCACTACGACACAGCGGCCGGTCTTCTTGACCGAGCTTTGAATGGTCTCCAGGTCCAGCGGCCAGATCGAGCGCAGGTCGATGATCTCGGCATCCACGCCGCTTTCCTGTGCCGCCGCCTCGCAGACGTAGACCATGGTGCCGTAGGCCAGCACGGTCAGTGCGTTGCCCGGGCGGAACACCGCCGCCTTGTCCAACGGCACGGTGTAATAGCCCTCGGGCACATTGCCCATCGGGTGCTTGGACCAGGGCACGACGGGTTTGTCGTGGTGGCCGTCAAACGGCCCGTTGTACAGGCGCTTGGGCTCCAGAAAGATCACCGGGTCGTCGTTCTCGATGGAGGCGATCAACAGGCCCTTGGCGTCATACGGGTTGGACGGCATGACCGTGCGCAGCCCGCAAACCTGGGTGAACATGGCCTCCGGGCTCTGGCTGTGCGTTTGCCCACCGTAGATGCCGCCGCCGCAGGGCATACGGATGGTGATCGGGCAGGTGAAGTCGCCCGCCGAGCGGTAACGCAGACGTGCCGCTTCCGACACGATCTGGTCACTGGCCGGGTAGAAGTAATCCGCAAACTGGATTTCCACGACTGGGCGCAGGCCGTAGGCGCCCATGCCGACCGCCGTTCCGACGATGCCGCCCTCGGAGATGGGCGCGTCAAACACGCGCGAGGTGCCGTATTTCTTTTGCAGGCCTTCGGTGCAGCGGAACACGCCGCCGAAATAGCCCACGTCCTGGCCGTAGACGACCACGTTGTCGTCGCGCTCCAACATCACGTCCATGGCGCTGCGTAGAGCCTGGATCATGGTCATGGGGGATGTATTGCTCATGGTCAGATCCCCAATTCCTGGCGTTGCCGGCGCAGGTGCGCGGGCATTTCCTTGTAGACGTCCTCGAACATTTCAGCCGGGCTGCGCATGTGGCCATCGGCGAGCGTGCCGTATTGCTCGGCTTCCTTCTGCGCGGCTGCGACTTCGGCCTCCAGTTCCTTCTGCGCGGAGTCGTGCTGGGCATCGGACCAGGCGCCCAGCGTGATCAGGTGCTGCTTGAGGCGGGCGATGGGGTCCCCCAGCGGGAAGCGCGCCGCATCGTTGGCGGGGCGGTATTTGCTGGGGTCATCCGAGGTGGAATGCGGGCCGGCGCGGTAGGTCACCCATTCGATCAGCGTGGGGCCCAGGTTGCGGCGGGCACGCTCCAGCGCCCATTGGGACGCGGCATACACCGCCAGGAAGTCGTTTCCATCCACGCGCAACGAAGCGATGCCACTGCCCACGCCGCGCGCGGCAAAGGTCGTGCCTTCACCGCCGGCAATCGCCTGGAAGGTGGAAATGGCCCACTGGTTGTTGACCACATTCAGAATGACCGGCGCGCGGTACACATGCGCAAAGGTCAGGCCGGTGTGGAAATCGGCCTCGGCCGTGGCGCCGTCGCCGATCCAGCTCGACGCCACCTTGGTGTCGCCCTTGATGGCGGACGCCATGGCCCAGCCCACGGCCTGGATCACCTGGGTGGCCAGATTGCCGGAGATGGAGAAGAAGCCTTGGCGCTTGGAGGAGTACATCACCGGCAATTGCCGGCCCTTGAGCGGGTCGCGCTCGTTGGAATAGAGTTGGCAGATCATGTCCACCATGGACACGTCATCGCGCGACAGCAGCAGCCCTTGTTGGCGGTAGGTGGGAAAGCACATGTCGCCGTCCACCAGCGCCTGCGCATGCGCACAGGCAATGGCCTCCTCGCCCAGGCACTGCATGTAGAACGACATCTTTTTCTGGCGCTGGGCAATCAGCATGCGCGCATCAAACGCACGCGTCTTCAGCATGGCGCGCATGCCTTTGCGCAATTGCTCCACGCTGATATCCGGCGCCCAGGGACCGACGGCCTTGCCGTCCTTGTCCAGCACGCGGATCAGCGTGAACGCCAGATCGCTGGTTTGCGCCGCCTGGGCATTCACCGGTGGGCGACGCACGGCACCGGCTTCAGAAATGGGGAGGTAGGAAAAGTCTGTGTCATGGCCGGGTCGCCCGGTGGGCTCCGGCACATGCAGACGCAGTGGCTCGAATGTTGGCATAGTCTGTACTCCTTGCAGGATCGTGGCCTGCAGCAGATTTCGGGGTCGTCCGGACCGGCGGGTAGCCAGGTCCGGGCGGACAATGCGGCGCGGAGCCCGGGATCACCAGGCGCGTTGCGTGCGGTGTGGAGCATACCGCGGCTTGACCCAACGTGACGCCCAGATCACAGAAATTCCTGGATTCTTTGCGTGTTCGTCGGCGGCCACCGAGGGGTACACGATCACGTCCCAGAAATGCCTCACTCGGCATTTCGGGAGGTGCGCCTTGTTGCGTGAACTGGCTAAACGGACTGTCTGGTCGAAATCAGCTGCCGCAAGCCAAGGTTCAACTGCGGCACACCCTCTGTAGAGCCAGCGCCCGCCGAGCTGACAATGTGGAAGACCGACACTGCCTGCACTAGCCCTGCTGCCTGAACCCGCAACGACTCGGCAGCCGCGGCGCTTTCTTCCACCAGCGCGGCATTTTGCTGGGTGTTCCGGTCCATGTCGGACACGGCCTCGTTAACTCCCTCGATACCGACGGCCTGCTCGGCAGTGGCACGTGAGATTTCATCCACCATGGTGCTGACCCGTTCAATGGAAGTCACAATGCGACGCATGGTCTCGCCGGCCGCGTGCACCTTGCCAGTTCCCGCCTCGACCTGCTCCGCAGAAGCGCCGATCAGGGAACGAATCTCTTTGGCGGCTTCGCTACTGCGTTGGGCCAGGCTGCGCACTTCGCTGGCTACGACGGCAAATCCGCGCCCGTGTTCCCCAGCCCGCGCAGCTTCCACCGCTGCATTGAGGGCCAGGATATTGGTTTGAAAGGCAATTCCGTCGATCGTGCCAATGATTTCGCTGATGCGTTTGGCCTGCACACTGATGGCATCCATGGTCTTAATCACTTCTGCGACATCGTTGCCACCTTGCTGCGCTACACGCGATGCATCGGACGCAAGTTGATTGGCCTGTGTGGCGGTGTCAGCGCTGACCTTGAGCGTATGGGCCAACTCGCCAATGGAAGAAGCGATGGACTGCAGCGCAAATGCCGTCTGCTCGGTGCGGGTCGCCAAATCATTGTTGCCCATGGAAATTTCACCGGCTGCAGTATCGATCTGCTCTGCGCCGCTGCGGATGTTGGCAATCATGGCGTTGAGGCGCTTGGTCACCTGGCCCAGGGCGCGCAGCACCTGTCCGGTTTCATCGCGCCCCGCCTGTACTTCCCGTAGGCTCAGGTTGCCCTTGGCCACGTCGCTGGCAATCCCAACGGCGACCCGCAACGGTTGAACAATCTGGCGTGTGGTGAACCAGGTTACCAACATGCCAATCACCAGTGCAATCAAAGTCAAGGTCATTGATGCTGCATTTCCAGTGGCCAGACTGCTGGACGCCGCCTCGCCGCTTTGCTTGGCCCTCTGTACCTCGTCCTTGAACTGCTCATTCAACAGGCTGCGGGTCTCCTTGTATGCGGTTTCCGCGGCACTCATCATGACGGCTGCCGTGGCGAGATCCGCATCTTTCATGTCAACGGTATCGGTTGCGCCCTTGGTGTATTTCTTGAAGGCCGCATCCAGTCGGGTCATCCGGTCTTTAGTATCGGCGTCTCCAGCCGACAAGGTCTCGCGCAACCGGTCCAGACGCTGCTGAGTCGCCTTGAGTTCGATACCAATTTTCTGGTCCAGCGCCTGGATCACATCGGGCTTAAGCCCGGCGCCGGCATAGGCAACACTTTGCATCACCATGGAATTGATGGCGACCACGCTCTCCTGGGCTTCTGCCACCATGAACACGTAAACCATGCTGTTTTGCGTCAGAGCCTCCAGCGTCTGGGCGGTTGACCGTGACGTCCACACGTTGTAGGACGCCACTATCAGTAGGCACAACAACACCAGCACGGGGGCCAGCGCCACTTTCACCATCAAAGGCAAGCGGTCGAAAATCGGTTTCATGGTGAATCTTGGGTCAAGACGACTGACCGGCAGGGCCGGTCAGTCTCAGATCAAATTACTAAAACAAGGGACTCAACGGTAGGCGCCAACTGCGACAAAGCCATCAAAGCCGGGAATGCGCTTGACCAAAGTGGTTTTGCCTTCTACCTTTTTGGTGAGGGGATGAGCCCAGTCATAGTCAACCCAGCCCTCTCCCTTGGTGGTGCCGACTTCCACAAATTCCCGCGCAAACAGTTTGCCGTTCTGGTCCTTGAGTTCAATCAAGTTCTTCCCGACCAACTTTTCATTGGCACCGTGGGCCAACACCACGCCCTTGGTATCCATGACAAAGACGTACAGGTCCTTCTTGGTCCAATTGGCCTTGTCGGACGTAAAGTCCTTGAAAGCCTGATCATTGCCCACTTTCTTGACGTGCGCCAGGGCGGTACCGACCATGGCCTTGGCTTCGTCTTTGGTACCGTGCTCTTGGGCCGACACAGAAATGGAGACAAAACCGGCCAAGACCAGGGTCAAAAGTGAACGAAACAACTTCATAAATAAAACTCCAACAGTGGTTAAACAGACATTCAGTATCCGACGGCTATACCGTGGATTTCATAGGGAATAACCCTGAAGTCAGCATGGTATTTGGGGCTCATTACATGCTGCGCCGGTACTGACCACCCACTTCAAACAGCGCATTGGTGATCTGGCCCAGGGAGCAGACCCGCACGGCATCCATCAGCACTTCAAACACGTTCTTGTTGTCGATGACGGCCTGCTGCAGGCGCTTCAGCGCTGCGGGCGATTCTGCGGCGTGGGTGGCATGGAACTCGGCCAGGCGTTTCAACTGGCTTTGCTTTTCCTCGTCGGTACTGCGCGCCAACTCTAGCTTGTCGTTCACCGGGTCGCCATGCGGGTTGCGGAAGGTGTTGACGCCGATGATGGGCAGCTCGCCGGTGTGCTTGAGCATCTCGTAGGTCATGCTCTCGTCCTGGATCTTGCCGCGCTGGTAGCCGGTCTCCATCGCGCCCAGCACGCCGCCGCGGTCGGCAATCGCCGTGAATTCGGACAGCACGGCTTCTTCGACCAGCTCCGTCAGCTCTTCGATGATGAAAGCGCCCTGGTTGGGGTTCTCGTTCTTGGCCAGGCCCCATTCGCGGTTGATGATCAACTGGATGGCCATGGCGCGGCGCACCGAGTCTTCGGTGGGCGTGGTGATGGCCTCGTCGAAGGCGTTGGTGTGTAGGCTGTTGCAGTTGTCGTAGATGGCGATCAGCGCCTGCAGCGTGGTGCGGATGTCGTTGAACTGGATCTCCTGCGCGTGCAAGCTGCGGCCACTCGTCTGGATGTGGTACTTGAGTTTTTGGCTGCGCTCGTTGGCGCCATACTTTTCTTTCATCGCCACGGCCCAGATGCGGCGTGCCACGCGGCCCATGACGGTGTACTCCGGGTCCATGCCGTTGGAGAAGAAGAAGCTCAGATTCGGCGCGAAATCGTCAATGTGCATGCCGCGCGCCAGGTAGGCCTCCACCAACGTAAAGCCGTTGGACAAGGTGAACGCCAGCTGGCTGATCGGGTTGGCGCCGGCTTCGGCAATGTGGTAACCCGAGATAGATACCGAGTAGAAATTGCGCACGTTGTGGTGCACAAAATACTCGGCAATATCGCCCATGACCTTCAGGCTGAACTCGGTGGAGAAGATGCAGGTGTTCTGGCCCTGGTCTTCCTTCAGAATGTCGGCCTGCACCGTGCCACGCACATTGGCCAGCACCCATTCACGGATCTTGGCGGCCTCAGTATCCGTGGGTTGGCGGCCGTTGTCG
>JBBQLM010000036.1:0-44115 GCA_038327925.1 Burkholderiales bacterium
TTTCAGCGCCCGCCAGCAGGTCGACCAGCGCTGGGGCACGCCGCAGCCGATCACCATCCGCGACAAGGACTTCGGCGCGGTGCGGCTGCGGGCCTTCGGCAACTACAGCTATCGCGTCGCCGACCCGAAGCTGTTCCACACGCAGATTTCCGGCACCCGCGACGTCTACACGGTGGGCGAGCTCGATGGCCAGTTGCGCGGGCTGATCCTGCAGCACATCTCGGACGCCATCGCCAGCAGCGGCATCCCCTTCCTCGACCTGGCGATGAACCAGACCGAGTTTGCCGCGGCGCTTTCGAAGGAACTCGCGCCGGCCTTCGAGGCCATCGGCCTGAAGCTGGAAGGCATGACGCTGCAGAACCTGTCGCTGCCCGAGGAACTGCAGAAGGTGCTGGACCAGCGGATCGGCATGGGCATGGTCGGCAACGACATGGGCAAGTTCATGCAGTACCAGACCGCACAGGCGATCCCCAAATTTGCCGAAGGCGGCGGTGGTGGCAGTGGCATTGCCGGCGACGCCATGGGCCTGGGTGCCGGTGTGGCGCTGGGCCAGGTGCTGGCGCAAAACCTGCAAGCCGGCTTGCAGGGCAATGCCCAGGCGGCTGCTTCTGCAGCTGCGGCGCAGGCTGCGGCCACGTTGAAGCCCGATGATGTGATTGCGACGCTGGAGAAGCTGGGTGAACTCAAGGCCAAGGGCATCCTCACCGAGGAGGAGTTTGCGGCTAAGAAGGCGGAGTTGTTGAAGAAGCTGGTCTGATTCGCTTGCTTGTGGCGCTTTTTCCCTGCGGGGCTTCCTCACGTCCCCCCTCTCTCCCCCCGCCCTCTCTCGCCCCCACCGGGGCAAGAGAGGGGGCTGAACAGCCACATTTGGTCTTGTTTCTTAAGGTGAGAAGTACACGCGCCATTTGGCGTTGCGTGAGACTTGGCGCTTGTCCCAATGGATCGCGGCGCTTGCACTCCCCCTTGTTTACACACGCGGCCAAATATGGCTGTTCAGCTCCCCTTGTCACCCCGGCGGGGGTGAAAAGGGGCGGGGGGGATAAGGGGGGGTGTGAGGAAGCCTCGCAGAGCAAAACAATCCCAAGTCCGCCACAGACCCAGCCTGCCAACGCTTGACGCAGACCATGGCAACGCAACCCATCCAACGCCGCTACTCCGCCCCCTGCCCAGGCTGCGGCGCGCCGGTGGAGTTCCGCTCGGCGCAGTCCACCCACGCCGTCTGCGGTTACTGCCAGAGTACCGTGGTGCGCCAGGGCGATGTGCTGTCCCGCCTGGGCAAGATGGGCGAGCTGTTTGATGACCACAGCCCGCTGCAACTCTTTGCCACCGGCACCTATGACAAACGCAATTTCACGCTGATCGGGCGCCTGCAGTACAAGACCGCAGAAGGCACCTGGGCCGAGTGGAATGCCTTCTTTGACGACGGCACCAGTGGCTGGTTGGCCGAGGACAACGGCGCCTATGTCTTCACCCGGCCCGACACCCGGCAGATGAACATGCCGCCGGCGGACCGCTATGTGGTGGGCAAGCAGGTGAGTGTCAGCGGCAAGCCGTTTAGCGTGGCCAGCAATGTGTCCGCCACGCTCATCAGTGCCCAAGGTGAGCTGCCCAAGCTGCCGCCACTGGGCCAGCCCTTTGACGTGGTCGAGCTGCGCAGCGCCACTGGCGAGGTCATCAGCATCGACTATACGGCCACTCCGCCGGTGGTGTCACAAGGCACGGCGGTGCTGCTCGACGACTTGGCGCTCAAAGGCCTGAAGGACGAATCGGGTAAAGAAGAGAAAGGCCGCCAGTTCAACTGCCCGCATTGCGGTGCGCCAGTGACCGTGGCGTTGGCCACCAGCAAAAGCATCAGTTGCGGCAGTTGCAACAGCATCATCGATCTGAGCCAGGGTATTGGCGCGGAACTCCAGTCGGCCATCCAGGATGAGCCCATACAGCCGCTGATCCCGCTGGGCACGCTGGGCCAGCTGCAGGGCACGCACTGGCAGGTGGTAGGTTTCCAGCACCGCATGGGTGTGGAGCCGGGCGATGACGAGCACTTTGGCTGGAGCGAATACCTGCTCTACAACCAGAAGCGGGGTTTCAGCTTTCTGGTGGACTCCGAGGAAGGCTGGAGCCTGGTGCGCCCCACCACCGGTGCGCCGAGCATGGCCAGCTCGACGGCGCGCACGGCCACCTACATGGGCACCACCTACACCCTGAAATACAGCTACGAGGCCGAGACCAATTACGTGTGCGGCGAGTTCTATTGGGTGGTGCAGCGCGGCCAGAAAACCTCGAACAAGGACTTTGCCGCCGGCAAGCGCCTGCTGTCGCTGGAGCAGAGCCCTAGCGAGGTGGTGTGGTCCAGTGGCGACCAGATGGCCTTTGACGTGGTGGCCAAGGCCTTCGGGCTGGAGGACAAGAAGGACCTGCTGAAGCGGGGCGATGCCACGCCGTTCAGCGCCTCGCGCTCCATCGGTATTGGCACCATCATTGTGGTGCTGGTCGTCCTGCTGATAGTGTTGTCGCTGCTCAGCCGTTGCACCCGTTGTGACCCGCGGGTGGAGAATTGCTCCTCGTCTTCCAGTTCGCGCAGTTCGGGCGGTTCGTTCGGTGGTTTTTCTGGCGGTGGAGGTCACAAGTGATGCATCCTATTTTTTTGTTTTTAGGAGAGTCCCATGGGCTTTGAAATGATTAAACCGGCCGTCGTGCTCAGCTCGCTGGTGTTCGCGCTGATGGGCGTGGTCGTGTTCTGGCTGTGCTTCATCATCATCGACAAGATCACGCCGTACGACCTGTGGCGCGAGATCGTGGAGAAGCAGAACATGGCGCTGGCGCTGGTCGTCGCCGCCATGAGCCTGGGCATCTGCCTGATCGTGGCCGCGGCCATACATTAGAGGCATGCCCCCACGCGCCATTGCGCATCGCCCGCTGGAAGTCACGCTGCTGGCCAGCGTCTTTGTCGTAGCCGCCTGCGGGCTGGTGTACGAACTGGCGGCAGGCGCCTTGGCGTCCTACCTGCTGGGCGACTCGGTTCTGCAGTTCTCCACCGTCATCGGCTGCTACCTGTTCGCCATGGGCGTGGGCTCGTGGTTGTCACGCTTCTTTGAGCGCCAGTTGCCCGCGCACTTTCTGCGCATCGAGCTGTTGGTGGCCCTGGCCGGCGGTTCCTTGCCGGCGCTGCTGTTTCTGGCCAATGCCTATACGCCAGGGGCCTTTCGCTTCCTGCTCTACGCCATGGTGGGGGTGGTGGGCATCCTGGTGGGGCTGGAGATTCCGCTGGTCATGCGCATCCTCAAGCGCGAGGTAGCGCTGAAAGAACTGGTGTCGCAGGTGCTGACCTTTGACTACCTGGGGGCGTTGGCCGTGTCGGTGGCCTTTCCGCTGCTGCTCGTTCCCCAGCTGGGGCTGATCCGCACCGGCTTGTTGTTTGGCTTCATGAATGCGGCCGTGGCGTTCTGGACGCTGTGGGTGTTTCGCCATGAACTGCGGCACTTTGCGGCACACACCTGGGCTTGTGTGCTCACGGTGTCCGTGCTGGGCGGCGGCTTTGCCGTGGCCGACAGAATCACCACGCTGGCCGAAGACAAGTTCTACCACGACCGCATCGTGCTGGCGGCCACCTCGCCCTACCAGCGCATCGTGGTGACCGACGGGCACACCGGGCACAAGTTGTTTCTCAACGGCAATCTGCAGTTTGCCGAGCGCGATGAATACCGCTACCACGAGGCCCTGGTCCATCCGGCCATGTCCGCCTTTGGCGCGCCGCGCAAAGTGGCGGTGCTGGGCGGTGGCGACGGCATGGCGGTGCGCGAAATCCTGAAGTACCCCAGCGTGGAAAGCGTGACCCTGGTCGAGCTGGACCCGAACATGACACGCCTGTTCGCGGACGATCCGGCCATGGCAAAGCTCAACGCGGGCTCTCTGCGTTCGCCCAAGCTGACCATCGTCAATACGGATGCCTTCCAGTGGCTGCAAGGGGGTGATACGGCGGAGCCCGACATGTTCGACGTGATCGTCGTGGACTTTCCGGACCCCACCAATTTTTCGATTGGCAAGCTCTACACCAGCAGCTTCTATTCGCTGCTGGCGCAACGGCTGTCGGCCAGCGGCTACGCGGTGATCCAGACCACTTCGCCACTGGTGGCGCGCCAGAGCTTCTGGACCGTGGCCACCACCATTGAATCAAGCGGCCTGCACGCCACGCCCTACCACGCCAATGTGCCCAGCTTTGGCGAGTGGGGCTACATCATTGCCAGCCACAGGCCCTGGCACCTGCCTGCATCGTTGCCTGCAGGCTTGCGTTTCCTGGAGCTGCACACCCTGCCCTTGCTGCTGGACTTTCCGAAGGACATGGCCCGGGTGCCGGCCGAGGTCAACCG
The DNA here is from genome assembly GCA_038327925.1 of Burkholderiales bacterium. Lineage (GTDB taxonomy): Bacteria > Pseudomonadota > Gammaproteobacteria > Burkholderiales > Burkholderiaceae_C > Allorhodoferax. Next base: position 4,368 of record JBBQLM010000036.1, read on the forward strand.
CCTGTCCAACCAGGTGCTGGTGACCACCTATGAGCAGGAATGGGGCCGGGTCTCGCCCTGAAGACCTGACGCCATGGTGGCGCCCCGTTGCACAATCGCCCCTCCACCACCACGCATGGGACCTATGAAAGTTTTTGGAATCGCCGGCCACTCCGGCATGGGCAAGACCACGCTGTTGGAGCGCCTGGTGCCTGCGCTGACCGGGCGTGGCCTCACGGTCTCTTTGATCAAGCACAGCCACAAGTCCATTGACATCGACCGCCCCGGCAAGGACTCCTACCGCCTGCGGGAGGCCGGTTGCGGCGAGGTGGTGCTGCTGGGCAACGAGCGTTGGGCCCTGATGCACGAATTGCGCGGCGCGCCCGAACCGTCCATCGACTACCTGCTGGGCCGCCTGGCCCCCTGCGATCTGGTGCTGATCGAAGGCTTCAAGCACGGCGCATTCCCCAAGATTGAAGTGTGGCGAACTGAGCTGCAGCGCACCACGCTGTGGCCGCAGTGGCCGGGCATTGTGGCGATTGCCAGTGACGGCCCGTCGGATGCGGCAGCGCTGCCCGCGGGTGAGGCGCCACCGGTCTGGCTGGACCTGGCGGATACGCGTGCCATTGCCGACTGCGTGCTGCAGCACGCCACTGCCCTGTAAACCAATGAAGTCCAACACCTCAAGGCGTCTGGGTGGCACAGCGTTTTGCGTAGGTAAAGGGGGAGCCCGCGCAGCGGGCGGAGGACACGGAGCAAAACGCTGTGCCACCCAGGCGCCGGGCACAGGGCAGGGACGCGCCTGATGGACCGCCGCCACTTCCTGCTCACCGGCCTGGGCACCGCCTTGGGCGCCACCGGTTGCCAGAGCGCGTCGGACACGGCCCACATCACCGGCGGCTTTACCGGTGTCGATCAGGAGCGTGGCCACTGGCTGCGCGATGGCTCGCACGGAGGCAAGGCCTGGCCGGCCCCGGCCCAAGTGTTCAAGACCAAGGTGCTGATTGCCGGTGGCGGGGTGGCGGGTCTGGCCGCCGCGCGCGCACTGCGCCTGCGGGGCGAGAACGACTTTGCGCTGCTGGAACTGGAAGACACGGCTGGCGGCAACAGCCGCGCATCTGCGATTGGCGGTCTGGTCTGCCCGCAGGGCGCACACTACCTGCCCTTGCCGGGCGACGATGCACCCGAGGTGCAGGACCTGCTGGAGGAACTGGGCTTGCGCACGCGCGTGGCCGGGCGCTGGACGTATGACGAGCGCCACCTGTGCCACAGCCCCCAGGAGCGCTTGCTGTTCCAGGGCGAATGGCAGGAAGGGCTGCTGCCGGTTCAGGGGGTGGGTGCAGAGACCCTGGTCCAGTACGAAAAATTTGCCACCCTGGTCGAGCAGGCACGCAGCGCCGCCCGCTGGAGCATCCCCGTGCAAAACGGGGCGCCAGCCCTCGTGCAAAGGGCGCTGGCAGCTATCACATTTATAGCGTATCTGGAGCAGAACGGACTGGATGATGCCCACCTGCGTTGGTACCTGGATTACTGCTGCCGCGATGACTACGGCGCCGGCATTGCCACCGTGTCGGCCTGGGCCGGCATCCACTACTTTGCCAGCCGCCATGGCTTTCACGCACCGGGTTTGCAGGGCGCGGAGCGCGAGGGCCTGCTGACCTGGCCCGAGGGCAATGCCTGGCTCACCCAGCGCCTGGCCACGCCGCTGGGCGAGCGCCTGCACACCGGCCGCGTTGTGTTGCGCATTGCCAGTGGTCGCCACGGTGTGGAGGTGGATGCCTTCAACACCGCCACGCAATCGGTGGAGCGCTGGCAGGCCGAGCAGGCCATCGTGGCGCTGCCGGTGTTCGTGGCGGCGCGCGTCGTGCACAACCCGCCCGAGTTTCTGCGCCAGGCCGTCCGCACGGTAGCGTATGCGCCCTGGCTGGTGGCTAACCTCCACCTGGCCAGCCCGTTGCACGATCGCCCCGGCGCGCCGCCGAGCTGGGACAACGTGCTGTACGGCGCAGCCGGTGAAGGCGCCGGTCTGGGCTATGTGGACGCCACGCACCAAAATCTGCAGGCGGTTGCCGGGCCCACGGTGCTGACCCATTACCGGGCGCTGGGCGATGGGGCGGGCGCAGCAATCGGTGCCGCCGCGGGCGCGGCCGGGCGCAAGCTGCTACTGGAGCGGCCCTGGTCCGTCTGGCGCGACCAGATCGTGGGCGAGCTGTCGCAGGCGCACCCCGATCTGGCGAGCAAGGCCACACGCATGGACATCACCCGCTACGGCCACGCCATGGCCATTCCCCAGCCACAGCTTAATGGTCAAATTGGCCTCTGGCCCTCGCGGAATATACGCAGTTCGCTATCAAAATCAAAGCATTACCCGGCGCGGCCGGTGCTGACCTGGGAGCGGCTGCGCTTCGCCCACAGCGACTGGGCGGGCTACTCGGTGTTTGAAGAGGCGTTTACCGCCGGGCACGCCGCAGCGGGTTAAGCCGCACGCGGCGCCTGGGCCGGCAGCCACTCGTTCAGGAAATCCAGAAAGGCCCGCGTGCGCGCCGGCATCAGCTTGCGTGAGGGCACGGCGGCAAACACCGTCAGGCGGCCATAAATCCAGTCCGGCAGCAGGTGCACCAGTTCACCACTGGTCAGGTGCCGCTCGGCCAGCAGGCGCGACAGCACGGCCACGCCAGCACCGTCCAGCGCGGCGCGGTAGAGCACGTCAATGCTGACCGATTGCAGCGCCACCGGCATGTCCACCTCCACGGCCTCACCATTACCCTGGGCCGGTCGCAGGCGCAGACGGCGGTTGCTGCTGCCGCCACCCTGCTGCCAGGGGAACTTCAGATAGTCGTGGCGCTGCAGGTCCGGCGGTTGCAGTGGCGTTCCGGCGCGTTTTAAATAGGTCGGCGAGGCGCACAGAATCCACTCGGTGGTGACCAGTGGTCGCGCCACCACGTTGGCGTCATAGCCCTCGTCCACGGCCATGAAGGTCACGTCGACTTCGTCCACCCGCGATTGCGGAAACGGGTCGATGGCAATCTCCAGCGCCACCTTGGGGTAACGCTGGCGCCATGTGGCGATCAGCGGTGCCAGAAAGTACGCGGCCAGCAGTGGAGACGCCAGCAGGCGCACCGTGCCCTGCAGCTCCTGGGTGCTGGAGCCCACCGCGGCCTCGGCGTCGGTGATCTCATTGAGGATGCCGCGCACCCGCAGCAGGTACACCTCGCCGGCCTCCGTCAGGGCCAGCTTGCGGGTGGTGCGCTGCATCAGCCGTGCGCCCAGGTGCTGCTCCAGGTCGCCAAACAGCCGGGTCACGGCGGCGGGGGACATATCCAGCGCACGGGCGGCGGCGGCAAAGCCGCCCTCGTCCACGACCTTCTGGAAGACCCGCATCGATAAAAGCCTATCCATAGCAGCAACAAAGGGTTTTATTCATCATGATTGTTTCATTTTACGCAATGGTGAATTACTGACTGGATGGTTTTTAATTCGACCCAATCGGCCTAAAGTTCATCCCATCGATGAGCCGAAACCCAATGAGACGACTCACCGAGGCTGGACAAGCCGGGGCCTAGCGCCCCAGACCTGCCCGGAACTGTCTATCAACTTTTGAAGGAAACATCATGAAACACACATTCGCAACCACCGCCGTCATCCTCGTTGCAACCCTGTCCGCCGGTTCCAGCTTTGCCGCCTACAGCGCCCCCCAGAATGCCCTGAACAATGTGGTAACCAGCTCGTACTTCGCCCAATCCGCTCCCAGCGTGCGCAGCCGCGACGAAGTCAAGGCCGAGGTCATGAACGCCCTGCAAGCCCGCGCCGGGAAGAACTCCAAGGAAACCAGTTCACACTTTGCCCAATCCGCTCCCAGCGTGCGCAGCCGCGACGAAGTCCGTGCCGATCTGGTGCAAGCCCACAAGACTGGCAACGGTTTCGCTGTGGACTACCGCGGCTAAGCTCTGCCGCCTGACCGGGAGTCGAATCTCCCGACATACCGAAAAACAAAACCCGCCGCTGGCGGGTTTTGCACGTTCAGTCGTTCACTGGCTGCGCGGCCGTGCCACGCCCCGCTTCATCGCGGCGACCTTGGCCTTGCCGACCACGGCATCCGCAGCGGCTTTTCGGCGGCCACCGGGTTCAAAGGGCACGCCTAGCAATTCCTCGAAGCGGACAATCAGTTCCAGCGAGTGGTCCACCATGTCCCTGCGTTCACCCACCACAAAGTGGATCCACGCCATGGCCTGCCGGCGGGCGTCCGCGGTCGGCAGCAGGGCTGGCAAGGTGTTCAGGGCCTGTTCGCGTTCAAACTCCACCAGAATCGACTGCTCATGAATGATCGTGGCGCGCCGGTCCGCACCCATGGCGGCAAACGGCTGCGTGTCGTGCAGCAGCTTGGCCGAGCGTTCCAGCCGGTCCTTGCGCACTTCGCCGCGTGATTCGGCGAGCAGGATCAGCATGCGGATCACGGCCGCGGCCACGTCCCCGTGCTTCATGCCGTTCAGAATGCGCTGCACCTCGGGTAGATTGCGCAGTTCGGTAGCCTGGTGCATGCTGCGCCGCTGCATGCTGCGCTTTCCAAAGTCGCGCATCAGTGGCAAACCATAGAGACCGAGGAAGCTCGACTCATAGAACGCATCGCGCAGATCGCGGTACAGATCCAGGCTCTGCGTCACGCTGTCCGCAACGGCCTTCTCCAGGTGTTTGAAGGGATTGTCGGACTGGGCCGGCTGGCGTTTCTGGCGAGCCACGTCGGCCAGCTTGCGCACCCATTGCATGGCCGGGTTGGTGTCGGAAAACGCCTTGCGCAGCGCGCGGGAGGAATGGGCGTTGCGAATCGCGTCGGCGACTGGCTCACTCACCACACCTTGCACAAAAGGCCGCACGGCCAGCTCGTAGGCGGTGGCGCCGGCCTCGGACAGGCGCGCAACGGTGGCGAATTCAGTCTCCAGTTCGCGGTCGTTCTCCACGGTGGCCAGCACGTCGGCAACCGTGCGCTCATGAAAGCTCACCAGGAAATGCTCGTTGCCGGCGTCCTCCAAGGTTTCGTCGATCGACATCTCGTACAGGCCGGGCTGCAGGGCTTCAATCGCCTTCAGTGTGGACGTTACTTCGGAGTGCTCTTTGCGGGCAATGGACGACGAGACGAAGATGCCCAGGTGGCCCACCTTCTCGTGCACCATGTAGATGATGCGCTGGCCGCGGATGCGGATCTCCTGCTCGTCGACAAAGGTATCGGCGATCCAGTTGAGTGCCTGCTGGGGTGGCGTGATGTTGTCGCCCCGGCTGGCAAAGACGATGATGGGTGACTTGATGGTCTTCAGATCCACCGGCATGCCCGGCTCCAGTTGCGCCGATCCCTGCGAAAGCCGGTTTCCGATAAACAGCTGTTCGATGATCCAGCGGATCTCTTCCTCGTTGGTGAAGTGGTAGGCACCCCACCATTTTTCGAATTCGAGAAAACTCTCGCGTTCGGTGTCGATGTTGGCAAAGAGGTCGTAGTACTTTGCAAACAGGTTGCGCCCTGGGTTGAGCACCTCGAAATTAGAAACGAGGTGGGCACCATCAAACTCGCCGGCACCCAGATCGGCCATGAGCAGCGCGGGCACCACGCCGCCCAGCAGTCCGCCGTTGTAGCGCATCGGGTTGTCACCGATCTGCCCGGACCAGGTCGCTACCGGGGCGCCGTTGATGACGAGTGGGCCGGTCAGGTCCGGGTAGGCGGCCGCCAGCAGCAGCGTGGCCCAACCGCCCTGGCAGTTCCCAACCACCACTGGTTTGCGCGCCTTGGGATGGCGGCGCGCAATTTCGCGCACGAAGCCGGCTTCGGCACGGGTTACATCGGCCAGGGTCTGGCCCGGCTCCGGGTGCTGGCGAAAGACGACGAAGTACACCGGATGCCCGGCCTTCAGGGCCACACCTACCTGACTGTCATCCTTGAATCCGCCAATGCCCGCACCATGCCCGGCGCGGGGATCGATGATCATGTAGGGCCGTTTCGACTCCACAACGTTGATGCCCTTGGGTGGCACGATGCGCAGCAGCTGGTAGTTGACCGGGCGCGCGAGCGTTCTGCCGTCCACCACCACTTCGTAGTCGTACTTGAGCACTGGTGGGGCGCCTGCCGCCTCGTGCGCGATGTCGGTGTTGCCGCGCTCACGCAGCGTGTCCAGCGTGAGCCAGTAGCGCTGGCTGGCGTCATTGACGTATTGCTGCCAGTCGGCCCAGATCGCGCCGGCTTTTTCCGACGCGAACAGCGCCTGTCCAAAGGCGGAAAGCTGCTCGGTAACGGCCTGGCTGGCCTGGCGCTGGGTGCCGGCAATCTTGGCGGCGTAAAGGCTTTGGCTCGACAGCAGGCGGGAAAACTGTGCCGTCTCGGCGCGAATCTCATCGGAGTAGCGCACACCTGCGTTCTGACGGCGTTGTGCTTGGCCCATAGCGGCTCCTGTGAACGGTGCTTCATTGGAAGCGACAGTTCGATTGCACTACAGATCCCCTGCCACAGGGGGGGCGAAGCGGTCAAATATCGCGCGCTGATTGATGTGTGTCAAAGGAGTTGTGCGTCGGGAAATTCCGCCCATGGTCGCAATAAATCGTTTGAATTTTCATGATTGTTCCATTTTACGGAATAGTGAATTACTGACCAGGTGGTTTTTAATTTGACCCAATCGGCCTAAAGTTCATCCCATCGATGAGCCGAAACCCAATGAGACGACTCACCGAGGCTGGACAAGCCGGGGCTAGTGCCCCAGACCTGCCCGGAACTGTCTATCAACTTTTGAAGGAAATACCATGAAAAACACATTCGCAACCACCGCCATCATCCTCGCTGCCACTTTGTCTGCCGGTTCCAGCTTTGCCGCGTACAGCGCTCCCCAGAATGCCCTGAACAATGTGGCAACCAGCTCGTACTTCGCCCAATCCGCTCCCAGCGTGTTGAGCCGCGCCGCTGTGTTGTCGGACCTGCAAGCCGCCCAGAAGGCCGGCACTGCACCCGCCCTGGGTGAGCGCGACGTGGTGCGTGACAGCAGCGCCCCCAGCACGCTGACCCGCGCAGCGGTGAAGGCCGAGGCCGTCCAGGCCCAGCAAGGTGCTACCGTGCGCTTGGTGGACTACCGCGGTTAATCCTGCGCGCTGCGTCACCGCAACCGCGTGCCCCGGCAAGCGGTTCACCAAAATCCCGCCATCGGCGGGTTTTTTTTTGCCGGGCAGGTGGGTGACTACACTGGAGCCCTGTTCAATCGAAGTCTGTGGTGGTCATGGAAATTGCGGTTCTGTTGTTGGTGGTTGGGTTTGTGGTGCGCGGCTTCCAGACCCGTGACGAGCGCCGGCGCATGGCCCTGCTGGGTGCCCACCTGGGCCAGTACCAGATTGAAAAACTGATGGCCACCCTGACCGAGGGCTATATGCGGGCGCTGGGCGAAGCCGACCCGGCCCGCCAGGACCAGATCTGGAGCATGCTGACCACGGCCGAGGTCGCATTGGGTGAACAGTTCCAGCGCTTTGCTGCCGATTTCGCCACGGTGGATACCACGCAGGCCCGCGTCAGCCGCCTGCCCGTGTCCATCTTCTACACCGGCGGACTGTTTCCCGGTGCCACATTCGACCTGCGCCAGGCCTTCGCCATCCATGCCAAGGGCATGCGCCAGGCGGCCGCCAACGGTGAGCAGCGTGCGCCCAAGGAAAAGGCCTTCACACTCCTGGCCGAGATGTTCCTGATGCAGCACACCTGCCACTGGTTCTGCAAGTCCAAGGCCGTGGCCTCGGCCCGGCTGGTGCTGCGCCACCAGACGCCCTACGCCAAGGTGCTGGAATCGGTGGCGCCGGCCACACGCCAGGCCTACTGCGCGCTGGTTGCGGGCTGAGCCCCCGCTAAACTCGGCCCACACAGGCACTCTTTGTGCTTGCTTCATTTGTATTCCTTCTTCCAGGGCCCAACCCATGCAGCATGTCGTGTTCAACCAAAAAGGTGGCGTAGGAAAATCCACCATCACCTGCAACCTGGCAGCCATCAGCGCCTGGCAAGGCTTGCGCACGCTGGTGATCGATCTCGACTCCCAAGGCAATTCCACCCGCTACCTGCTGGGCGCCGACATGCCCGAAGGGTTGCCCAATGTGGCCGAGTTCTTTGAACAGAGCCTGAAGTTCACGATCCGCGACAAGGGCGCCTCGGAATTCATCGTCAACACCCAGTGGGAAGGCCTGGACGTGATGCCCTCCAGCCCCCTGCTCGACGAGCTGCACGGCAAGCTCGAATCCCGCCACAAGATCTACAAGCTGCGCGACGCACTGGAATTGCTGGCAGAAGAATACGACCAGATCTACATCGACACGCCCCCGGCGCTGAACTTCTACACCCGCTGCGCGTTGATTGCCGCGCAGGGCTGCCTGATCCCGTTTGACTGCGATGACTTCTCGCGCCGCGCGCTGTACACCCTGCTGGAAAACGTGCAGGAAATCCAGGCCGACCACAACTCCGAACTCAAGGTCGAAGGCATCATCGTCAACCAGTTCCAGTCCCGCGCCAATTTGCCGCAGCGCATGGTGCAGGAGCTGATCGACGAGGGCCTGCCGGTGCTGCAGCCCTACCTGCGCTCGTCGGTGCGCATCCGCGAGTCGCACGAGCAGTCGCTGCCGATGATTTTTCTGGACCCCAACCACACACTGACCCAGGAGTATGTGGCGTTGCACGACGCGCTGGCCTGAGTGATTTAGAGCCTTACAGGCCTCTAGCCCTCGTCACATGGGCTTGAATAGCTATTGATTTCGTAGCGCTAGGCGGGCGCCACGACACCGCGTTGCAGCGCTTGGCGCAACATCTGCTGCGGTGCAAACAGGGCCACCAACGCATCCATCAGCGCATGCGCCTTGGCCGAGTGGTCGGCGCCGAAATTGCACACATACACATCCACCGTGACCCCGGCCTGCTCGGGCCAGGTGTGCACGCACAGGTGGGACTCGGCCAGCAGCACGGTGGCGGTCACGCCACCGGGGCCGTGGTCGGTGGCCGGAAAGCTGTGGGCCAACTGGTTCACCGCCTGCAGGCCGGCGGCATCCACTTCGTGCACGCAGCGCGCCAGCAACCGGGCGGCGTCGGTCAGCCAGGTGGACGCGCACTGGCAGTGGTTCAAATCGGCGGTGAGGTGCAGGCCTTGCATAGGCGTGACTGTAGGTTATTTTGGGAACCAAGCCGGGGCCGGTAAAATAGCGGGTTTTCCCCAGTCTTCACCTTACCCGGAGTCGCCCAGCCCATGGCCACCACCCCCAACACCCAACAAATGGCCAGCGCCATCCGCGCCCTTGCAATGGACGCCGTGCAGGCCGCCAATTCCGGCCACCCTGGCGCGCCCATGGGCATGGCCGATATAGCAGTGGCTTTGTGGGGCCAGCATCTGCGCCACAACCCCAGCAACCCCAACTGGCTGAACCGCGACCGCTTCGTGCTGTCTAACGGCCACGGCTCCATGCTGATTTACGCGCTGCTGCACCTCACCGGCTACAAGCTGCCCATGGCCGAGTTGAAGAACTTCCGCCAGCTGCACAGCAAGACCGCCGGCCACCCCGAAGTGGGCGTCACACCCGGCGTGGAAACCACCACCGGGCCGCTGGGCCAGGGCATCACCAATGCGGTCGGCATGGCGCTGGCCGAGAAGCTGCTGGCCTCCGAATTCAACCGCGAAGGCCATGCCATCGTGGATCACCACACCTACGTGTTCCTGGGTGACGGTTGCCTGATGGAAGGCATCAGCCACGAAGCGGCCGCCCTGGCCGGTGCCTGGAAGCTGGGTAAGCTGATCGCCCTGTACGACGACAACGGCATCTCCATCGACGGCCAGGTTGCGCCCTGGTTCATCGACAACACGGCCCAGCGTTTTGTGGCCTACGGCTGGAACGTGATCGGCCCCATCGACGGCCATGACGCCGCCGCCGTTTCCACCGCGATCGCGGACGCCAAGAAAACCAGCGACCGCCCCACGCTGGTCATCTGCAAGACCCACATCGGCAAGGGCAGCCCGAATCGCGCCAACACGGCCAAGGCCCACGGCGAGCCCCTGGGTGCTGAAGAAATCAAGCTGACCCGCGAGTCCATTGGCTGGAGCCATGCGCCCTTCGTCATCCCCAAGGATGTGTACTCCGACTGGGACGCCAAGGAAGCCGGCAAGGCTGCAGAGGCTGCGTGGAAAGAGCAATTCGCCGCCTACCAGGCCGCCCACCCCGCACTGGCAAAGGAGCTGCTGCGCCGCATGAAGGGCGACCTGCCCAAGAACTTTGTGCAGACCGCAGTGGACACCGTGATTGCCGCGCACCAGAAGGCCGAGACCGTGGCCAGCCGCAAGGCCAGCCAGCTGGCGCTGGAGTCCTTCACCGCCGCCCTGCCCGAACTGCTGGGTGGCTCGGCCGATTTGACCGGCTCCAACCTGACCAACACCAAGTCCACGCCCAACCTGCGCTTTGATGTCTTGAGCGGTGCCGTGATCAAGAACGAGGCCGGCCAGGGTGGCCGCCACATCAACTACGGCGTGCGCGAGTTCGGCATGGCCGCCATCATGAACGGCGTGGCCCTGCACGGTGGTTTCATTCCCTATGGTGGCACTTTCCTCACGTTCAGCGACTACAGCCGCAACGCCATCCGCATGGCTGCGCTGATGAAGCAGCGCGTGATCCATGTGTTCACCCATGACTCCATCGGTCTGGGCGAGGACGGCCCCACGCACCAGTCCATCGAACACGCCGCCAGCCTGCGCCTGATCCCCAACCTGGACGTGTGGCGTCCGGGCGATACGGCCGAGACCGCCGTGGCCTGGACCGTGGCCCTGCAGAACAAGGCCAAGCCGACCGCGCTGCTGCTGTCACGCCAGAACATCAGCTACGCACCGAAGGCCGAGTCCGCTCTGGCACCGGATGCCTGCGGCCTGGACGCCATCAGCAAGGGTGCCTATGTGCTGGCAGAACCCACGGAAGTGGGCCTGAAGAAGAAGCCCCAGGCGGTCATCATCGCCACCGGCTCCGAAGTCCAACTGGCCCTGCATGCGCAGAAAGTTCTGGCCGAACGCAAGATTGCCGTGCGCGTGGTCTCCATGCCCAGCACCACCACGTTCGACAAGCAAAGCGCCGACTACAAGTCCGCCGTGCTGCCCGCCGGCCTGCCCCGTGTGGCGGTCGAGATGGGCTCCACCGACGGCTGGTGGAAATACGGTGTGTCGGCCGTGGTCGGCATCGACAGCTACGGCGAGTCGGCTCCGGCCCCGGTGCTGTTCAAGCACTTTGGCTTTACGCCCGAGAATGTGGCCGATACGGTGCAATCCGTGCTGGCAAAGAAGTAAGCGGCTTTTCGATTGGCAGATTATTTTTTGAAGGAAACCACCATGACGATCAAGATCGGTATCAACGGCTTCGGCCGCATCGGACGCAACGTGCTGCGCAGCGCCCTGCAGAATTTCAGCGACATCGAAGTCGTTGGCATCAACGACCTGCTGGAGCCGGACTACCTGGCCTACATGCTGAAATACGACAGCGTGCACGGCCGCTTCAAGGGTGACGTGTCGGTGGACGGCAATACCCTGGTGGTCAATGGCAAGAAGATCCGCCTGACGCAAGAGCGTGATCCCGCGAACCTGAAGTGGAATGAAGTTGGTGCCGACATCGTCATCGAAGCCACCGGTCTGTTCCTCGACAAGGCGTCTGGTGAAAAGCACCTGGCTGCGGGCGCCAAGAAGGTCATCTTCTCTGCTCCTTCCAAGGACGACACCCCGATGTTCGTGTTCGGCGTGAACTCCGACACCTACGCCGGCCAGGCCATCATCTCCAACGCATCCTGCACCACCAACTGCCTGGCTCCCGTGGCCAAGGTGCTGAACGACAAGTGGGGTATCAAGCGCGGCCTGATGACCACCGTGCACGCGGCTACCGCCACGCAGAAGACCGTGGACGGCCCATCCAACAAGGACTGGCGCGGCGGCCGCGGCATTCTGGAAAACATCATCCCCTCCAGCACTGGCGCTGCCAAGGCTGTGGGCGTGGTCATTCCCGCGCTGAACAAGAAGCTCACCGGCATGTCGTTCCGCGTGCCCACCAGCGACGTGTCCGTGGTGGACCTGACCTGCGAACTGAATTCTGAGGCCACACTGAAGGACATCTGCGCTGAAATGAAGGCCCAGAGCCAAGGCGCACTGAAGGGCGTGCTCGGCTACACCGAAGACAAGGTCGTGGCGACCGACTTCGTCGGCGAGACCTGCACCAGCGTGTTCGACGCCGATGCATCCATCGCGCTGGACGGCACCTTCGTGAAGGTCGTGGCCTGGTACGACAACGAGTGGGGCTACTCCAACAAGTGCCTGGAAATGGTGCGCGTGGTCGCCAAGTAAGGTATACGCCCCGTGGCGGCTGAAGCCGCCTTGGTTCGTTACGCGCCTTCGGGCGCGTTTTTTATTCCACTCTCACCATCCTCCTCATGCAAATCGGTGTTGTCTACGCTGCCCTGGCCTATACGCTGTGGGGGCTGTTCCCGCTGTTCTTCAAACAGTTGGCGGGCGCTGGCGCGCTGGAGGTGGTGCTGCACCGCCTGGTGTGGTCGCTGGTGTTTGTGCTGCTGGTGCTGGCCGTGCTCAGGCGCTGGGCCTGGCTGCGCGCCGTGTTCCAGACACCGCGGGTGGTGGGCACGTTTGCGCTGTCGGCCACGCTGCTGGCCAGCAACTGGCTGGTCTACATCTGGGCGGTCAACAACGACCATGTGTTGGACGCCAGCCTGGGCTACTTCATCCTGCCCTTGGTGAATGTGGCGTTGGGCTATGTGTTTCTGCACGAGCGCCCGCGCCGGGTGCAGTGGCTGGCGTTTGCCATTGCCTGCGCCGGCGTGCTGTGGCTCACGGTGCAGGGTGGGCGTCTGCCCTGGGTGGCGTTGACCCTGGCGTTGACCTTTGCCCTGTACGGCCTGCTGCGCAAGCTCGCGCCCCTGGGTGCGCTGGAGGGCCTGTCACTGGAAACCCTGCTGCTGGCGCCGCTGGCCATGCTGGCGCTGGGCTGGATGACTTGGCAGGGGAAGGGCGTGATGGCCCGCCACGACACCGCCCTGCTGGCCTGGTTGATGGCGGCCGGTCCGGTCACCGCCATTCCGCTGCTGCTGTTTGCGGCGGGTGCGCGGCGCATTCCGCTGTCCCTGATGGGCATCCTGCAATACATCGCACCCAGCATTCTGGTGCTGCTGGGCGTGTGGCTCTACGGCGAGCCCTTTGCCGGACCGCGGGTGCTGGGCTTTGTGCTGATCTGGACGGCGCTGGCGCTGTACACCGCCGAGGGCTGGTGGGTCAGCCAGGCGCTTAAGAGGAAAATAGGCCTCTAGCCCTCGTGGAATTTACCTATATTGCTATCAATTAAGTAGCAATCCTGGGCCGCCAATCAGGCCGGCCCCACTCCGTAGGGCGCCGGCACCATGGAAACGATGCGGGAGAACAGTGTCCGGAACTCGCCGGTGGGGCCGGACCAGGGGTCCTTGTTTGCCTCGAAGGCCGCGTCGATACCGGCCCAGTCCTGCGGCGCCAGTTTTTGCCGGGCGACGGGCAGCAGCTCGGTTTCCTCGGTCACCAGGTGCTTGCGCGAGGACTCGATGTAACGCACGGCGGCAGCGTCGAATTCGGCAAAGCCCGCGGCCCCTTGTGCTTGGTAAACCTTGAGTGCCTCACGCAAGGCTTTTGTGCTGCGTGCGCCCATCACGTGCTCGTGCTGCAGCTTGGCTATCAGGGGCGCCAGCTCGGGCAGCACCTCCAGAATCTTCACGAACAACACGTCGTCTTCCTTGGGGTGGTGCAGCCGGTCCGGCACCTCGGTGATGTATTCGATCAGGGCGTCGAGCAGGACGTAGTCGGGTTGCATGGTGCCGGCACGGATGCCGTCCAGCACAAAACGGAAGGCCTGCAACACGGCGCTCAGGGCGCGGTGCTCGGCGTGGATGATGTCGATGGCTCGCATGGTGGTTCTCGTCGGGTGTGCGGTTCAGTGGCTGGAAACGCCGAGCCAACTGTCGAGCAGGGCGCTGTCGTCCAGCAGGGGCTGGCTGGGGCCCTGGTAGACGCCCTTGCCGCGCTCCAGCACCAGGGCCTGGCGGGTTAGCGGCAGGATCTGGCGCGCGTGCTGCTCGACCAGAATCACGGCCATGCCACTTTCCTCGGTGAGTTGCTGGATGATGGAGAGCAGCTCCTGCACGATCAGTGGCGCCAGACCTTCCAGCGGTTCGTCCAGCAGCAACAGCTTGGGGTTGAGCATGAGCGCGCGGCCCAGGGCCAGCATCTGCTGCTCGCCGCCGGAGAGCTGGTTGCCCAGGTTCAGCCGGCGTTCCTGCAGGCGCGGGAACATGGCATACACCTTGGCCAGGTCCCAGGGACCCTTGGTCGCCACCACGGTCAGGTTTTCTTCCACCGAGAGGGAGGCAAAGATGTCGCGTTCTTGCGGCACCCAGCCCAGGCCCCGATGTGCGCGGGCGTGGGGCGCGACCTTGGACAGATCTTGCCCGCAAAAGCGCATGGTGCCGGAGCGGTAGTTGGCAGCGCCCATCAGGGTGGACAGTAGCGTGGTCTTGCCCATGCCATTGCGCCCGAGCAGGGACAGGCTGTCGCCCTCGTTCAAGCTAAAGGACACATCCTCCAGAACGACGGCGTCGCCGTAGCCGGCCCAGAGTTTGTCGACGTGCAGCAACTCAGCCATGGACGGCCTCCCCGAGGTAAACCTCTTTGACCTTGGGGTCGTGGGCGATCTGGTCGGGTGTGCCTTGCGTCAGCAGCGCACCGCTCACCAGTACCGAAATCTGGTCGGCAAATCGGAATACCAGGTCCATGTCGTGTTCGATCAGAAGAATGGTCACGTCACGCGGCAGCGCGGCGATGGAGGCAAACAGTTCGCGGCTCTCGGTGGTTGGCACGCCGGCGGCGGGCTCATCCAGCAACAGCACCTGGGGCTTGGCGGCCAGGGCCAGTGCGATTTCGATCAGGCGCTGCTTGCCATAGGCCAGGTTGCGGGTGCGCTCATGCGCCACATCGGCCAGTTTGAGCGTCTCCAGCAGTTCGGCGGCTTCGCGCACGGCCTGCTGGTGGGCGCCCACGGGGCGGAAGAAGCGGGCACCCAGGCCCAGGCGTTCGTTCACTGCCAGCACCACGGACTCCAGCACGGTCAGGTCGGCAAAAAGGCGGTTGATCTGGAAGGTACGGGCCAGCCCGCGTTTGACGCGCTGGTGCTGTGCAAGCGAGGTGACGTCATCCCCCTTGAGGATGACCTGGCCACTGGTGGGTGTCAAAAACCCGGTCAGCAGATTGATCAGCGTCGTCTTGCCAGCGCCGTTGGGGCCGATCAGCGCGTGGCGCGCGCCAGCCTCCACGTTCAGGCTGACATCGTTGGTGGCAACGAAGCCACCAAACTTGCGCACCAGGTTGCGGGTTTGCAGTGCATATGTGCTCATCGCGCACCCCCTTCCAGGCCCAGGCGGCGTGCAGCGGCGCGCACGCCCCCCATGACGCCATCGCGGGCAAACAGCACGATGACCAGCATCAGGGCACCGAGCCAGAACTGCCAGTATTCGGGGTTCATGTCGGACAGCACATGGTGCGCGGACATGAAGACGATGGTGCCCAGAATGGCGCCGTACAGGCTGCCCGAGCCGCCCAGCACCAGGATCAGCAGCAGTTCGGCCGAGCGGTTGAAGGCCAGCACATCCAGTGCCACGAACTGGGTGGTCTGTGCCATCAGGGCACCGGCCACACCGGCATAGGCCGCGCCGATGGTGTAGATGGCGGCCAGGCGGGCATTGATGGGTGCACCCAGCGCCGGCATGCGCATGGTGTTGAGGCGGATGCCCTTGATGCTGAGGCCAAACGGGCTGTGCACCAGTTTGCGCGCACCCCAGAACAGCAGGAACAAGACCCCCATGGCATACCAGTAGGCGGTCTTGCCAAACATGTCGAACGCAAAGCTGCCAAACAGCGGCTTTATTTCGATGCCTTGCAGACCGTCCACGCCGCCGGTGATGAAGGTCAGCTTGTTGGCCAATTCGAACAGCATCATGGCCACGCCCAGCGTCACCATCAGGCGGGTCAGGTCGGCACCGCGCAGCACCAGCAGGCTGGTGACAAAGCCCAGAGCGGCGCTGACCACGGCCGCGACCAGCAGGCCCGACACGGGTTCGCCCCAGCCGTGCGCGGCCAGCAGACCGGCGGTGTAGGCGCCCACGCCGAAGAAGGCGGCATGGCCCAGCGACACGATGCCGGCATAGCCCAGGATCAGGTCCAGCGACAGGCAGAACAGTGCCGTGATGGCGATCTGCGTGAGCAGCACCAGGTTATCGGGAAAGAGGAAGTAGCCGACAAAGGGAAGCAGCCAGAAGGCCAGTTCGGCCGGTCGCCAGCGGTCGGCCCGCTGCAGCGGTGTGAGATCAATGGAGGAGGTTGCCATGCATCTGTCCTAACGAGCGGTCATGCGACCGAAAAGGCCTTGCGGACGGAATACCAGCATGACCACCATCACGGCGTAAATCACGAACGAGCCCACCTGGGGCACGTAGTACTTGCCCGCCACATCCACCACGCCCAGGATCAGGGACGCCACCAGCGAGCCGGTGATGCTGCCGCTGCCACCCACCGCCACCACGATCAGGAAGTAGACGATGTACTTGACCGGAAAACCGGGGTCCAGCCCCAGCATCTCCACCCCCATGGCACCACCCAGGCCGGCAAGCGCCGAACCGAGTGCGAAGGTCAGCGTGAAGACGCGCTCCACGTTGATGCCCATGCCGCGTGCGGCACGCGGGTTGTCCACCGAGGCGCGCAGCTGCGCACCAAAACGCGTGCCGCTGACCATGCGCTGCAGACCATAGGCCAGCATCAGGCTCACCATGATCAGGAACAGGCGGTAGACACCCATGTCCAGCCCGGGCAGGTTGATCTGGCCCTTGAGGAAGTCCGGCAGATTCAGCGGCTGCTGCTGGGCGCCGAAGAAATACTGCATGGCCGACATGGACATGAACACCAGGCTGATGGAAAACAGCACCTGGTCCAGGTGGGTGGCGGTGTAGAGGCGCCGGTACAGGGTGCGCTCCAGCACTACGCCCACTGCCGCGGTGGCCAGTGCGGCCAGCGGTAGGGACAGCAGGAACGGCACCCCGGCTTTGTTCAGCAGGGTGACGCACACATAGCCGCCCACCATGGCAAAGGCGCCGTGGGCCAGATTCACGAAATTCATCAGGCCCAGCGTGACCGACAGGCCCACGCTGATGAGAAACAGCAGCATGCCGGAGGCAATGCCGTCAAAGAGTACGGTCATGACAGGGGACGGGTCTAAAGAAGGCTGGGCCGGATGCTTGCGCCAAGCTTATTGCTTGCCCGGGTCCTTGACGTTGGGGATGGACTCGAACTCCATGTTCTGCAGCTTGCCGTTCACCTTCTCCACCTTGCGGATGTAGATGGTCTGCACGATGTCGCGGGTCTGCGGGTCAATGCTCACCGGGCCACGTGGGCTGGTCCAGGCTATACCCTTGGCAGCGGCCATGAACTTGTCGCCTGTCGCATCCCCACCGGTCTTCTCCAGGGTCTTGGCAATCAGTTGCATGCCGTCGTAGCCCCCCACCGACATGAAGTCGGGGCGGTCCTTCGGGTACGCCTTGTAGTAGGCGGCCACATAGGCCTTGTTCTCCGGCGAGTTGTGGGTTTCGGAGTAGTGCATGGAGTTGACGATGCCCAAGGCGTTATCGCCCACGCCGTCGATCACGTCCTCACCCGTGAGGTCGCCGGTGGCGATGATGCGGATGCCAGCCTTGGCCAGGTCGCGCTCGACAAAGCCCTTGGTAAAGGCAATGGTTTGCTCGCCTGGGGGCACAAACAGGAACACGGCCTGGGGCTTGGCATCCTTGATCTTTTGCAGGAAGGGCGCGAAGTCAGGGTTCTTCACCGGGGTGCGAACTTCGCCCACCACCTCGCCGCCGGCAGCGGTGAAGGTTTTCTTGAACTGGCCCTCGGCATCATGTCCCGGACCGTAGTCGGCCACCAGGGTGAAGACTTTCTTGATGTTGTTCTTGGCCGCCCAGGTGGCAATCGGTGCGGTGACCATGGGCAAGGTGTGCGACACGCGCAGGATGTAGTCGGACTTCGTCGTGATGGCCGAGGTGGCGGCGTTCATCACGATCATCGGTTTCTTGGCTTCGGTGGCGATGGGGGCCACGGCAAAGGCCGAAGGCGTCAGGCCAAAACCAGCTAGGATGTCCACCTTGTCCTTGACCACCAGTTCCTGGGCGGCGCGCTTGCTGATCTCGGGCGCGACACCGGTGTCGTCCTTGATCAGCAACTCGACCTTGCGCCCGGCAATGCTGCCACCGACCTGGTCCAGGTACAGGCGGGCGCCATGCTCAATTTGCTTGCCGTAGGCGGAGAACGGACCAGACATGGGCAACACCAGTCCGATCTTGAGCGGCTCGGCTGCCTGGGCGGCCAGGCTCAGTGCGCATGCCGCCAGGACGGCGGTGAGTTGGAAGGTAACGGTGGGTTTTGTCATGCTTGTCTCCAGGTTTGTGGTTATTGCAGCATCCTGCCTTGGGGCAGGCGGTGGTCTTCCGTGGGAAATTTTAGGGACATGCCTGTGCCTTGTCCCGTTGGGATGGCGGCTAGCTAATATATAAAAACAGCATAACTGGAAAAGCGTTATGCCGCATCCGGCTGGGCTGCCGGTGCGGCCTTCTGGAAAGCTCTCAACTGGCAGCAGGCTTGGTCAATGCCCTGAATGTGCGGGTAGGGCGTCAGGTCCACCTTGAAGCGCCGGGCACTTTCCACCTGGGGAACCAGGTAGACGTCGGCCAGCGTGGGGGTGTTGCCAAAGCAGAAGTCGCCGCGCCGGGTGTCGGCGGCGAGCAGCGCTTCCAGAGCCTCAAAGCCGGCGTTGATCCAGGTGGCGCACCAGGCGTTGACGGCGGCATCGTCACAACCCAGCACGTTTCGCAGGTATTCCAGCACGCGGCGGTTGTTGATGGGATGGATGTCGCAGCAGATCAATGCGGCCAGCGCGCGCACGCGGGCGCGATCCTCGGGGCTGGACGGCAGCAGGGGCGGCGTCGGGTGGCGTTCTTCCAGCCATTCGATGATGGCGGGCGTCTGCGTCAACACCTGCTCGCCATCGACCAGCGTGGGCACCAAGCCTTGCGGGTTCAGTGCCCTGTAGGTGGCGCTCAGGTGCTCCTGCTTGGCCAGGCTCACCGCCACGTACTGGTAGTCCAGGCCTTTGAGGTTGAGCGCGATGCGCAGGCGGTGCGAAGTGCCGCTGCGGAAGAAGTTATGAAGCTGCAACATGGGGCGTTTAATCCTGAGCGAGGCAGTTGCCGACGTTCCAGCCATAGAGCCACTCCATCGCGTCATAAAAACGCTCGGGTGTGCGGCCTTTCCACAGGCTGTTGCGCACCAAGCGCTCGACGCCCTTGGCGTGGTAGAGGCGCCCCATTTCGCGGCCGGACAACACGATGCGTGCGGTGCGGGCCACGCGGGAGCGCTGGTACAGCGCCAGCGCCTTGGGCCAATCGTTGCCATGCACGCGCAGTGCCTCACCCAGCGTGACCGCGTCTTCCAGCGCCATGCAGGCACCCTGGGCCATGTACTGCGTGGTCGGATGCGCGGCGTCACCCAGAATCGTGGCGCGGCCATGGACCCAGGTGTCAATCGGCTCGCGGTCTGCCGTGGCCCAGCGCTTCCAGGTCTTGGGCAGGTCGATCAGTTGGCGGGCCTTGGGGCAGATGCCCTGGAAGTAGCTCTGCACTTCTTCCTTGCTGCCATCGGTGACGCCCCAGTCTTCCTTATTGCGGCTGTGGAAGGTCACGACCACGTTGTACTGCTCGCCGCCGCGCAGCGGGTAGTGCACCAGGTGGCAGTTGGGGCCAACCCAGATGCTGGCGGCGTTCCACTGCAGATCGTCCGGAAACTCGCTCTTGTCGATTACCGAGCGGTACACCACGTGGCCTGTCACGCGTGGCGGGTCGTTGACATACTGTTTGCGCACCACTGATTTTCCGCCGTCGGCGCCAATCAGCGCCACGCCACGGTGCGTTTGGCCATTGGCACAGTGCACCGTGACACTGTCAGCGTCTTGTTCGATGCGTTCCACCCGTGTTGACGTCAGGAATTCCACCTTGCCGGTTTCCGTCGCCCCTTCGAGCAGCGAGGTGTGAATGTCGACCCGGTGGATCACGGCATAGGGGTTGCCAAACCGCTGGCGAAAGGCCTCTCCCGTGGGGATCTTGCCAACCTGGTATTCGTCCAGCGCGTCATGCATGACCATGTAGTCGGTAAACACCGAGCGGCCTCTGGCCTTGTCGCCCACACCCAGCGCATCAAAGGCATGGAAGGCATTGGGACCCAGCTGGATGCCGGCACCAATCTCGCCAATGGTTTCCGCCTGCTCCAGCACCTTGACGTTGAATCCCTGGCGCACCAGGGCGAGCGCCGCAGCCAGGCCGCCAATGCCACCACCGGCGACCAGAACGGGAAGTTGTTGTGTCATGTCGTGTCTCCTGAAGAATTTTTTTGTTACTCAGCGGGGCCAACGGTCAGCTTGACGTCGCCCACACCATCGACGGAGCCGGTGATCACGTCACCGCTCAGCACCGCGCCCACGCCCTCGGGCGTGCCGGTGTAAATCAGATCGCCCGGCTGCAGGTGGTAGTACTGCGACAGGTCGGCCAGCAGCTCAGGGATGTTCCAGATCAGTTGGCCCAGATCGGCCGTTTGCTTGACCTGGCCATTGACCTGCAGGCTGATAGCGCCCTTGTCGAGCACGCCCAGCTTGCCCATGGGCACGATCTCGGAACACACGGCCGATTTCTCAAAGTCCTTGCCCAGATCCCAGGGGCGACCCTGGTCGCGGGCCACCAGTTGCAGGTCGCGCCGCGTCATGTCCAGCCCGGCGGCGTAGCCGTAGATCAGGCTCTGGGCATCGGATTCCTTGACGCGAAAACCGGGTGCGCCAATGGCCACCACCAGCTCCATCTCGAAGTGGTAGTTGCTGGTGCCGGCTGGGTAGGGCACGGTCGAACCCGAATCCACCAGCGTTGAGGAAGCCTTGGTGAAGTAAAACGGTTTGCTCGTGGACTTGTCCACGGGGCGGCCCATCTCCACCGCGTGGGCGTGGTAATTGCGGCCCACGCAAAAGATGCGGTTCACTGGGAAGCGCGCGTTTACGCCGCGCACGGCCAAAGAGGGTACGGGGGCGGGGGCAAAGAGGTAGTGGGTCATGGTGGAGAGCGTGTTCTGTGGGTTGGAAGATCAGACGATTCAAACGTCGCGGACTTCGTAGAGACCGAGCTTTTTCTGCAGCGGAGCATCGTCGGCAATGAAAACAAAGGCCGGCTGTGTGGCCGACTGGTTGGCCAGCGTGATGGGCGTGTAGCCGGGGATGCAGCAGGTGTCGGCTTCACCTAGCGTGAAGTGGCTGGTCTCCGCCTTCACCGAAGCGCTGCCTTCGATCTGGTGGAACACCATGGCGGTGGAGCGGGCCGGCAGATCCAGCGTTTCGCCGGGGCGCAGCATCAGGGCCGAGAAGCCCAGGATTTTTTGGGCATCGCCACCGGTTTCGGGGTTGATGTAGGCCACCTGCACCGCTTCGATTTCCGGTTGGGTCCGTGCCAGGGTTTCCAGCGCAGCGCGCACATCCACCCAGGGGTAGCGCAGCATGGGAAATGCCGTTTGGGTGCGGGTAAACACCGGTGCGGGCACCACGCCGCCACGCTGGTAGGCCAGGCCTGCCGCGTCGCTGTTCACGGTCTGGGCCTTGCCTTCGGTGACGTAGGACGCTTCCATGAAATAGACAATGGGCAGGTCCAGCACGTCCAGCCAGACCACGGGCTTGTCGCCGTCATGGCCATGCTCGTGCCACAGGCCGGTGGGGGTCAGGATCAGGTCGCCGCGGGACATCAGGCACTTCTCGCCATCGACCGTTGTGTACGCGCCCTCGCCTTCCACAATCATGCGCACGGCGTTCGGGGTGTGGCGGTGGGCGGGTGCCCACTCACCGGGCAACAACAACTGCATGCCCAGGTACATGGTGGAGCTGGCCTGCATTTTTTCCAGGCCGTGGCCCGGGTTGGCCAGTACCAGCACGCGGCGCTCGGCCTTTTCCATTGGCGTGAGCTCTCCGGCTTGGAGCAGCAGAGGGCGCAAGTCCTGGTAGGGCCAGCAGGTGGGCTGGGTCTTGATGGCCGGCTTGAAGGGCGGCAGCACCGCACGCAGGCTGGGCCACAGGGGAACCAGGTTCTGTGCGGTCAGCGCGGCACGGTAGTCTTCTGGCAAGTCTTCCAGGCGTCCAAGTTCTTGCATGATTTTTGTCTCCTCCATCGGGGGTTGTGCGATGGGGTGGATCGTAGAAGTCGACCAAAATGCTGTAAATCCATGGCATGGAATACGGCGTATTCGAATTTCGAATACAACCGGGGCATGCATTCCATCGATATCCGCCTCCTATCCGTGTTCGACGAGGTCTACAGGACACGTAGCGTGACAGGCGCCGCAGTTGCGCTTGATCTGGGGCAGCCAGCGGTCAGCGTGGCCCTGTCCAAGCTGCGCCACCACTTTGGCGATCCGTTGTTTGTGCGTACCTCCAGCGGCATGGAGCCAACCCCGTTCGGGGAAGGACTGGTGCGCCCCGTACGCGCTGTGCTGGAGGCGCTGGACGCGGTGTTGGGCCATCGCAATGCATTTGATCCGGCCACCTCACAGCGCACTTTTCGCATCTGCATGACCGACATCACGCAACTGGTGCTGCTGCCCCGGTTGTGGGAAACCCTGCGGGTCAAGGCGCCCGGCATTCACATTGAAATCATCCCGCTGTCGGCGGACATTGCCCGCATGCTGGAGAGCGGCGAGGCGGATCTGGCCATTGGCTTCCTGCCCCAGTTGGAGGCGGGCTTCTACCAGACCTTGTTGTTTGACCAGAGCTTTGTCTGCATGGTTAGCGCCCAGCATCCCCGTATCCGGGACGAGTTGACCCTGCAGCACTTTGGCTCGGAAAACCATGCAGTCATCAGCTCCTCGGGCGCGGCGCCGCTGCTGATCGACCAGGAGATTGCCCGCCTGGGCCTGACGCGCAAGATTTCACTGAAGATTCCCAATTTCATTGGTGCGGCCCTGGTGGTGGAGCACACTGACCTGATCATCACCATCCCCGCGCGGCTGGGGGATGTGCTGCGCGGCCGTGGTGCGCTCAAGACATTTCCTGTGCCGTTTCAGTTGCCGCAATACGCCGTGAAGCAACACTGGCACGAGCGCTACCACCATGATCCGGGTACACGCTGGCTGCGGCGCATCATCGCGCAGCTCATGACCGGACGCACCGAATCAGACTGAGGCGGTATTGCCTCAGGACTTCAGCAGCCTTTCGACTTGCATGCGCCCGTCCGGGCTGGCCATCAGAACCAGCGCGGTCCCGGCGGTGATGAGGTGCTCGTCGGAGGGGTTGAAGACCCACTTGCCGTGCTCGTGGGTGGCCATCAACAGGTAGTCCTTGGACTTGGGCAACAACTCCGCCAGTGGGGTGGCGGCAAATCCGGCGGGCACGACAACCTGTTCCACGCGAAGACTGTCATCGCTGTGCAGCATCTTGTCCATGAAATTCACGACGTGCGGACGCACCATGGCGGATGCGATACGCATGCCTCCGGTGAAGTCGGGAGAGACGATTTCGTCGGCGCCGGCGCGCTTGGCCTTGTTGGTGTTGCGGATGTCGTGCAGGCGCACCACCACGCGCGCCTTGTGATTGAGCAGCTTGACCGACAGCGCCACCATCAGGTTGTGGCCATCGTCCCCGGTAACGGCAAATACGCCGGCGGCGTTGGCCAAGCCGGCGCGGTGCAGCGCGTCGTCATCGGCCGCGTCATCGTGCAGGTGCGGTGCGCCGGGGTGGTGCTCCAGCCAGCCGTCCAACACCGAACGGTCCTTTTCGATCACCACGTAGTTGCGCTTGGTCTTTTCCAGTTCGTGGGCCACGTTGGACCCCACGCGCCCAATGCCGCACACGATGTAATGGCCCTTCATCTGGGCGATCTGCTTTTCCATGCGTCGTTTCCTCAGGTCTGCGTTGAGATCGGCATCAATCAAAAGGGCCACCAGCGTCGAGAACAGGTAGCTCAAGGTGGCAATGCCCACCACCGAGATGCCCACCGTGAACAATCGTCCCATGGGGTGCGTGCTCAAGTCCACCACTTCACCATAGCCAATGGTGGCAATGGTGATGAACGTCATGTAGAAGCTGTCGATCCAGGTGGCGTTCGGCTCGCCGATGGAGTGGTAGCCGATGGTGCCGGTGGCGGTGACCAGAACCAGCAGGGAGCCCCCATACAGCAGGCCCCTGAAATGCCTGCTGCGAACGATCTTCCTTAAACCACCGCGCCCAATTTTCATGTCACCTGAAATTGTATAGAGGGCACCATTGCGGGACTATTCGGCGTGGAACTGGTCTGCGTTCTTGCCTTTGAAGGGTGCGTAAAAAGCCTTGATGGCGCGCATGTCGGCCTCAATGTCGCCAGTCGGATGGAACACCGGACCCAGTCCGCTGATCTTGCGTTCGTAATCCATGTATGCCATGACGATGGGCACCTGTGCGCCCACGGCGATGTAGTAGAAGCCGGTCTTCCAGTAGCGCGTCTTGCCGCGCGTGCCCTCGGGTGGCACGATCAGCTGCAACGGGCCCTGGGCGGCCTTCATGGCCTCCACCGAGGCCGCCACCAGGTTGTTGGACGTCTCACGCGCCACCGGAATGCCGCCCAGCCACATCATGGTGTGGCGAAATGGAAAGCGAAACAGTTGGCGTTTGCCCATCCAGTAGATGTTCAGGTGCAACGCAAAGGCCACCATCAGCGTGTAGGGCAGATCCCAGTTGCTGGTGTGGGGCGCGGCGATCAGCACGCATTTTTCGCCATTGGCAGGCAACTGGCCATCCACCTTCCAGCCCGTGAGCTTGAGAAACGCCAGGGACAGGGCGCGCAGCAGGGTGTTGACTACCGGTGTGTCAAAAATGGTGTGGTGCATGGAGAGCGGATTGTCGCTGGATTCCTGCGTGGATTCCCTTACAGTTCAGCGCATGGATCGAGCAACAAACGAAAGTCTGATGTGAAACAAATCGCCTGTCCCTGCGGTAGCGGACTGGAACTATCCGCCTGTTGCGGCCAGTGGCACGCCGGCCTGCCAATCGGCATGCACGCACCCACCCCCGAGGCGCTGATGCGCTCGCGCTACAGCGCCTATGTGCTGGGTCTGATCGATTACCTGCTGGCCACCTGGCACCCGTCCACCTCGCCGGGCGAGCTGGAATTGCAGCCGGTCAAATGGCTGGGGCTGGAGGTGCGCGATGCCGCCAGCAGTGGCGACGCCGGCGTGGTGGAGTTTGTGGCGCGCTGCCGAAACAGCCTGGGCCGTGCCGAGCGCATGCACGAGGTCAGCCGCTTTGTGCGCGAAGGCGGCCGCTGGTACTACATCGACGGACAGTTTCCCGCCGACGCCGACTGAGCTCTCGCGCCAGCCGGCGGCCGCGCGGCGTCAGTCCGACAGGTGCTTGCCGATGATGCCGGCCAGCTCGAACATCGTGATCTGGGGCTTGCCAAACACCGCCAGCAGCTTGGCGTCGGCATTGATGGCGCGCTTGTTGGCCGCGTCCTGCAGGCTGTTGGCCTTGATGTAATCCCACAGCTTCTTGACCACCTCAGTGCGGGCCACCGGCGCATCGCCAATCACGGCGGCCAGCGCGGCGCTGGGCAGCTTGCCGCTGGCGGCCGTGGTCTTGCGCGGCGCCTTGGGTTTGGCGGTCTTGGCGGCTGTTGCTTTCTTGGCTGCGGCAGTCTTTACAGGGGCTTTTGTGCCTCCAGCCCTCGTGGATGCTGCGCGAGTAGCTCCTGTTTTTGTAGCGGCTGTGGATTTGGCCGCAGTCTTGCGCGGCGGGAATTTGCTGGGTGCAAATTCGAAATTCACCTTGCCGGCCTCAGCGTCCCAGGCCAGCATGGCCTTGAAGGCGCGTCGGGTGCGCATGGACACAAACTTGTCCAGCAGGTCGGTCTTGCCAGTGGCCAAGAGCTTTTGCATCTGCGCGCGCTCAATCGGCTGCTGCAGGATGATCTGGCCGCTCTTGAAATCGCAGCTCGGTGTGGGGTGGGCGTGTGTGGGAACGGAGCGGTCGCAGACGTAGTTTTTGCCGTGCTCAAACACCGAGCCGCCACACTTGGGGCAGGTGCCTAAGGTTTCCTGGCCGCTGAAGTCGATGATCTCGCCCGACTCTTCGCCGGCCTTGTCGTCGCCAAAGTCAAACTCCAGCTTGTAGTTTTTCGTCTCGTCGTCAAACTTGATGACCATCTCGGCCACAAACGGCCAGCCGGCCTTGGAGCGAAAACCATCCAGGGGACCGATGTGCTTGGTCGCCAGGAACTGCTCGACCTCAGCCTGCTCGAAGGTGCGGCCAGCGGGGGATTTGCCAAACGAGAAGCCGCAACCGTCCTCAGAACCGCTCTTGCCGGTGCAGGTGTAGCGGCGGTAGTTTTCCTTGACGATGCCGCCACAGTTGGGACAGGGTGCGGTCAAGGTGGCGTAGTCGCCGGGAATGGTGTCGCGGTCGTATTCCTTGGCCTTTTTGACCATGCGCTCGGTCATGGCGGCAATTTCGGCCATGAAGCTGGTGCGAGTCAGCTTGCCGTGCTCCATCTGGGCCAGCTTGTATTCCCACTCGCCGGTGAGTTCGGCCTTGGTCAGCTCTTGCACATCCAGGCCGCGCAAGAGCGTCATCAGCTGGAAGGCCTTGGCGGTGGGGATCAGCTCGCGGCCTTCGCGCAGCATGTATTTCTCGGCAATCAAGCCTTCAATGATGCTGGAGCGGGTGGCGGGCGTGCCCAGGCCCTTCTCCTGCATGGCTTCACGCAGCTCGTCGTCTTCCACGGTCTTGCCGGCGCCTTCCATGGCGCCTAAGAGCGTGGCTTCGGAGTAGCGCGCCGGCGGCTTGGTCTTCAGGCCCTTGGGGTCGACCGGGTCGCCCTGGACCTTCTCGTTCGGTTGCACCGGCACCAGGTTCTGGCCCTTGTCGCCGTCCTTGGCGTCTGCCACTTCGTCGGCGGCTTCCTTGCCGTAAATGGCCAGCCAGCCCGGCTTGACCAACACCTTGCCCTCGGTCTTGAAGGAGTGGCCGACGGCCGTGGTGATGCGGGTCGTGACCTGGTATTCGGCGCTGGGGAAGAAGATGGCCATGAAGCGGCGCACCACCAGGTCGTAGATCTTCTGCTCGGCCTCACTCAGGCCATGCGGTGCCTGTAACGTGGGGATGATGGCAAAGTGGTCACTGACCTTGGCGTTGTCGAACACGCGCTTGGTCGGTTTCACATACTGGCCCTTGACCGCCTGGGCGGCAAACGGGGCCAGGTGCTTCATGCCGCTGTCGGCCAGCATGCCCAGCGTGTCCTTGACCACCGCCACATAGTCTTCGGGCAGGTTGCGCGAATCGGTACGCGGGTAGGTCAGGGCCTTGTGGCGCTCATACAGGGACTGGGCAATAGACAGCGTGGTCTTGGCCGAGTAGCCAAACTTGCCATTGGCCTCGCGTTGCAGGCTGGTCAGGTCAAACAGCAGGGGAGAAGCCTGTGTGGTGGGTTTGCTCTCTTCGGTGACGGTGGCGGATTGGCCACGCACCGCGTCTGCTATTTGCTGTGCTTCGCGCTGGGTCCAGACACGGTCGGCCTTCTTCTCGGCGTCGTCCGCATCTTTTTTCCAGGCCGGGTTGAACCACTTGGCGGGGTATTCACCGGCCTGGGCGTGGAAGGAGGCGTGAATTTCCCAGTAGTCGCGGCTGATGAACTTTCGGATCTGCTCCTCGCGCTCCACCACCACCGACAGTGTGGGTGTCTGTACCCGGCCGACGGTGGTCAGAAAGAAGCCACCGTCGCGCGAGTTGAAAGCCGTCATGGCGCGGGTGCCGTTGATGCCGACCAGCCAGTCCGCCTCGGAGCGGCAGCGCGCAGCGTCGGCCAGGGGTTGCATCTGCGCATTCGTGCGCAGATGGTCAAAGCCGTCGCGAATCGCTTGTGGCGTCATGCTCTGGAGCCACAGGCGGCTGACCGGTTTGCCCAGCGGCTTGGCACCACCGGCGTACTGCTCGATCAGGCGGAAAATCAGCTCCCCCTCGCGGCCCGCGTCGCAGGCGTTCACCAGTTTGTCCACATCCTTGCGCTTGGCCAGCTTGACCACGGCATTCAGGCGGGTCTTGGTCTTGTCCACGGGCTTGAGGTCAAAGTGCGGCGGAATCACCGGCAGGTTGGCAAAACTCCATTTGCCGCGTTTGACGTCGAATTCCTCGGGCGCCTGGATTTCCACCAGGTGGCCCACGGCACTGGAGACGACATAGGTGTCGCTCTCGAAGTACTCGTCGTGTTTCTCGAATTTGCCCGCGATGGGCGTGAGGGCGCGCACGATGTCTTGGGCGACGGAAGGCTTCTCGGCAATAACTAACGTTTTCATCTGACTACAATCCAGTTCTCGCGTGCGCGCAGGCGCGCGCTCACATACGCAGGCGCGCCCACATGCGCGCCCATACGATTCACCATACCAAACTTTCGAGTCCCGTTTCCTGACACACAGAAAAGAGAGCAAAAGTGAGCAAGACAATGCCCCGTGGCGACAACCGCCGTATTCAGACCCGCCGCTCCGGTGTGCACGGCAAGGGCGTGTTTGCGCTGCAGGACATTGGCGAGGGTGAAACCATCATTGAGTATGTGGGCGAAATCATCACTTGGGAAGAAGCGCAGGCGCGCCATCCCCACGACCCGAAGGACCCCAACCACACGTTCTATTTCCACATCGATGAACAACATGTGATCGATGCCAAGGTTGGCGGCAATTCGTCGCGCTGGATCAACCATTCGTGCGATGGCAATTGCGAGGCCGACGAGGTGGATGGGCGTGTTTTCATCAAGGCCCTGCGTGACATTGCCCCCGGCGAAGAGCTTTTTTACGACTACGGGCTTATGCTGGACGAGCGCTACACCAAGAAGCTCAAGGCCGAGCACCCCTGCTGGTGCGGTTCCCAGAAGTGCCGCGGCACTCTGCTCGCGCCCAAGCGCGGTCGTCGCTGATCGCTGGGTGAGCAGCGTGCGGCTGACTCCTGTGCAATGGCACGCCGAGGCCATCTGGGAAGCGGTAGTGCCGCTGCTGCCGGCCTTCTCGGTCGAAGTACTGCCGGAAATTGACTCCACCAATACCGAACTGATGCGCCGCGCCCGCGCCGGTCAGTTGGATCCGGTGCTGCTGGTGGCCGAACGCCAGACCGCCGGGCGGGGCCGACTGGGGCGTACCTGGTCCAGCGGTGGTGATAGCGATGGCGCCAGTGTGCACAGCGCACCACCATCCCTGACCTTTTCCGTGGGGCTGCCACTGGCGCCCACCGACTGGTCGGGGCTGTCCCTGGCCGTTGGGCTGTCGGTGGTGGAGAGCCTGCACCCGGCGCTGCAACTCAAGTGGCCCAACGATGTCTGGCTGGGCAATCGCAAGCTGGCTGGCATCCTGATAGAAACGGCCAGTCTGGGTGATCAGCGCTATGCCGTCATTGGTGTGGGGATCAACATCGAGGCACCCCGGGCCCAGGACCTGCGTACCCCGCCGGCAGGCTTGCGCGAGGTATTGCCGGAGATCGACGCTGCGGGCGCCCTGGCCCGCGTGGCGGCACCGCTGGTGCGTGCCATCCGCCAATTTGAGGCCGACGGCTTTGGCCCGCTGCGCCAGGCCTTTCATGCACGCGATCTCCTGTATGGCCGCGAGGTGGCATGCAGTGACGGGGTGGTCGGCATGGCGCGGGGCGTGGACGCGGGCGGCGCCCTGTTGGTGCATACTGAAAATGGTTTGAGAAAGATCACCAGTTCCGAGGTCAGCGTGCGGCCGGCGGCTGGGGCATAGCCTGTTCACCGTTCCTGAAATTCCATGCTGCGACTGCTTGTACTGATACTGATTCTGGCCAATGGGGTGTATTTCGCATGGAGCGATGGCTGGCTGCGGGCCTACGGTTTTGCCCCTGCCCAGCAAAGCGAGCCCCAGCGACTGGCGCAGCAGATCAGGCCGGAGGCGCTGCGGGTGCTGACACCGGCCGAGTTCCGGCGTGTGGAGACCCAGGTGCAGGCCGATCTGGTGCCCAAGGAGTGCCTGAAGGCCGGACCCTTTGACGACGCCCAGGCGGCCGTGTTGCGTCGCGCACTGGAGTCTGCACTGCCATCCGGTAGCTGGCAATTTGACGCGTTGACGGTGCCACCGCGCTGGATTGTCTACATGGGCAAGTTTGCCAATGCAGAAGCCCTGGCCAAAAAGCGCGGTGAACTGGCTGCCATGAACATCGTCCCCCAGACCGTGGGCAACCCGGACCTGGAGCCCGGCCTTTCGCTGGGCGGATTTGACTCCCAGTCTGCGGCGAACACCGAGTTGTCGCGGTTGATGAGCCAGCGTGGCATCCGTACTGCCAAGGTGGTGCAGGAGCGCCAGGGCGGGCTGCAGCACGAGCTGAAACTGCCCGCCCTGACACCGGAGCAGAAGGGACGATTGAACGACGTCAAGCCGGCATTAGCCGGGCATGCACTCAAGTCCTGCGGATAGTGGCAGGCCAGCCTGAAGTGGTTCTAGTCGAACTGCGCGAAGCGCACGGTGAAGCAGGTGCCGGGCGGTGACTGGCCCGGGCGGCTGTCTTCCAGCGTGATGCTGGCATGGTGCTGGCGCGCGATTTCCAGCACGATGGGCAGGCCCAGGCCGGAGCCATCGGCTTCGGTGCCCAGCACGCGGTAGAAGGGCTGGAACACCAGTTCGCGCTCGGCTGCCGGTATGCCCGGCCCCGAATCTTCCACTTGCAGCACCAGCACCTTGCTGAACGGGTCTTTCAGGATCCGCGCGGTGATCATGCCGGGCTTGTCGGCGTTGGACGGTGTGTAGTTGATGGCGTTGTCCATCAGGTTGCGCACCATCTCCTTGAGCAGCGTGGGGTTGCCCATCAGGGTCACGTCCTCGCTGCCGGGTTCGGCCCCTTCGTAGCCCACGTCGATGTGCTTGTCCATGGCGCGTGGCACGCAGTCGCGGATCACGTCCATCGTCAGGCGCACCAGGTCACAGGGTTGCTGGCTCATGGCGGTGCCGCTGCTCTCGGCCCGGGCCAGCGCCAGCAACTGGTTCACGGTGTGGGTGGCGCGGATGCTGGAGCGGCCGATCTGGCGTAGCGACTGTTTCAGGTCTTCCGCGTTGGCACCTTCGCGCTGCGCCAGGTCGGCCTGCATGCGCAGGCCGGCCAGCGGCGTCTTCAGTTGGTGCGCGGCATCGGCCAGGAAGCGCTTTTGCGTGGCAATGGAGTCTTTCAGGCGCTCCAGCAGGTCGTTCACTGAGGACACCAGCGGTGCCACCTCCAGCGGCACGGCCTGCGCGTCCAGCGGGCTCAGGTCGTCCGGGCTGCGGGCGCGGATGCGCTCCTCCAAGTGGTTCAGCGGCTTGATGGCCTGCACCAGCGCCAGCCAGACTAGCAACACGGCCAGCGGCAGGATCACAAACTGCGGCAGCATCACACCCTTGACGATTTCGGTGGCCAGCACCGAACGCTTGTCCATGGTCTCGGCCACCTGCACCAGTGCCGGTTTGCTGTTGGGTAGTTCCAGCTTGACCCAGGTGTAGGCCACCTTGATGCCAACGCCGCGGAACTCGTCGTCGCGCATGCGTACTTCACCGGGGACGAGCTTTTCTTCTTCGGGGGGCAGTGGGAGATTTCTTTCCCCACTGAGGTATTCGCCGTTGCTGCCCAGTACCTGGTAGTAGACCGTGTCCGAGTCGTCGGCACGCAGCAGTTCACGTGCCGGCAAGGGCAGCACAAACTGCGCCTTGTTGTGGTTCACCGTGACCAATTGGGCCAGTGCGCCCACGTTGTATTCGAGCGCGCGGTCAAACGGCTTCCCGGCAATGCCCTGGGCCACGAGCCAGGTCAGCACCAGACTGACGGGCCACAGCAGCAGCAGTGGCGTCAGCATCCAGTCCAGGATTTCCCCGAACAGGCTGCGTTGCTCGCGCTGGAAAATTTTCACCCGGCCTGCCGTTTCTTCAGGGGCTTTAGGCCAAATAGGCCACTAGCCCTCGTTGAATATGCGCAAGCAGCTATCAAAAACATAGCAATTGAATTAAGAGGGAATCTTTTCCAGGCAGTAGCCCAGGCCGCGCACGGTGGCGATGCGGATGGGCCCCTTCTCGATTTTCTTGCGCAGGCGGTGGATATAGACCTCAATGGCGTTGTTGCTGACCTCTTCGCCCCACTCGCACAGGCGCTCCACC
Source organism: Burkholderiales bacterium (assembly GCA_038327925.1). Lineage (GTDB taxonomy): Bacteria > Pseudomonadota > Gammaproteobacteria > Burkholderiales > Burkholderiaceae_C > Allorhodoferax. The sequence goes on from JBBQLM010000036.1 coordinate 36,644, forward strand.
AGTTGGTCCTTGCTGACCAGGCGGCCGGCGCGCTGCAGCAACACTTCCAGCAGGCCGAGTTCGCGCGCCGACAGCTCGACCATCTTGCCGTCGATCGTGGCTACACGGCCGGCCTGGTCGTACACCAACGGCCCGTGCTTGATGCTGCTGGTGGTGGCGCCCATGCCGCGGCGCACCAGGGCGCGCACGCGGGCTTCGAGTTCCTGCAGGGAAAACGGCTTGGCCATGTAGTCGTCGGCACCGTAGTCCAGGCCCTTGACGCGCTCGTCCACCGCATCGGCCGCAGTCAGGATCAGCACCGGCAGCGAGGAGCCGCGCCCGCGCAGTTTTTTGAGCACCTCCAGACCGTGCATCTTGGGCAGGCCCAGATCCAGGATCAGCAGGTCAAACTCGGTGTTGGTCATCAGCGCCGCGTCGGCTTCGGAGCCACTGGCTACATGGTCAACGGCGGCGCCCGCTCCCCGCAGGGCGCGCAACAGGCCGTCGGCCAAAACCTGGTCGTCTTCGGCGATCAATATCCGCATGTCTGCTCCTTGTTGTCAGCACAACGGCGTCCAACCGGCCGCTGCGCTTGGTGTTTGTTGCCATTCTAGGCGCGCCACCGGGTGTGTGCGGCCACACCGGTGCAGATGCGGTGTGTCTGTGCTCACTGGCTGCAGTAGGCCTCCAGCCCCAGGGTGATCACGGTGGCCACTTCGTCACCCACCGCCTGGCGCAACTCGGCTTCGGCCTGGGCCACGGCGTCCTGGTACGCGCCGAGCCAGGCCAGTCCAATTGCAGTGAAGCGCACCTGGCGGGCCCGGGCATCGCCGGGGTCGGGTTCGCGGGTGACCATGCCCCAGGCTTCGCACTGGTTGACCAGCGTGCCCATGGCCTGCTTGCTCATGCCGGCGCGGCGGGCCAGGTCGGTGAGCCGGGACCCCTCGGGCGCCAGGTGGCGGGTGATGTGGATGTGTGCCGCGCCCACCTGCTCCCGGGCCACCAGGTTGGCCAACCCCAGGGGAACGGCCGTGTGACGGGCCATCAGCGCCATGACCCGCGCATCGAATTGTTCCAAGGCCAGGCGCAGCCAGTGACCCGGGTGGGTCTGGCGCCAGATGGCGGAGTGGAAGGCTGGTGATTCGGGCACGCCAAAATAGTAATGCAAACTGACTAAAAAATCTGTTTACCAATTTCAATAAAGCCAATTAAACTACTGTTCAAGCATCCAGCCTGTAATTAATCCCAATGATCGGTCTGGACCCAACCGTTGATTCTTAAGGAGATTTCCATGGACGCACCCGTCAAGAACCCTGGCAACCTGAATGGCGCCAACGCCGAAAAAGCCAAGGCCCTGCAAGTGGCACTGGCCCAGATCGAAAAGCAGTTCGGCAAGGGCACCATCATGCGCCTGGGCGAGGGCGAGGTGATCGAAGACATCCAGGTGGTCTCCACCGGCTCGTTGGGGCTGGACATTGCACTGGGCGTGGGCGGCCTGCCACGTGGCCGTGTCGTTGAAATTTATGGCCCGGAGTCGTCCGGCAAGACCACGCTGACCCTGCAGGTGATTGCCGAGATGCAAAAACAAGGTGGCCAATGCGCCTTTGTCGATGCCGAACATGCGCTGGACATCCAGTACGCGCAAAAGCTGGGCGTGAACCTGCAGGACCTGCTGATCAGCCAGCCGGACACGGGTGAACAAGCCCTGGAAATTGTGGACAGTCTGGTGCGCTCCGGCGCGGTCGACCTGATCGTTGTCGACTCGGTGGCCGCACTCACACCCAAGGCCGAACTGGAAGGCGAAATGGGCGATTCCCTGCCCGGCCTGCAAGCGCGCCTGATGAGCCAGGCCCTGCGCAAGCTCACGGCCCACATCAAGAAGACCAACTGCATGGTCATCTTCATCAACCAGATCCGCATGAAAATTGGCGTGATGTTCGGCTCGCCAGAGACCACCACCGGCGGCAATGCGCTGAAGTTTTATGCCTCCGTGCGCCTGGACATCCGCCGCACCGGCACCATCAAGAAGGGTGACGAGGCGATTGGTAACGAAACCAAGGTCAAGGTGGTCAAGAACAAGGTCAGCCCGCCGTTCAAGACGGCGGAGTTCGACATCCTGTTTGGCGAAGGCATCAGCCGCCACGGCGAAATCATCGACATGGGTGTGACGGCCAACATCCTGGAAAAGTCCGGCGCCTGGTATGCCTACAAGGGTGAAAAAATCGGCCAGGGCCGCGACAATGCCCGCGAGTTCCTGCGCGAGAACCCGGCCCTGTCCACGGAGATCGAAAACAAGGTGCGCGAATCGCTGGGCATTCCGTTGCTGCCGGTGGCGGCGTCGGAACCCGAAGTCAAGCCCAAGGTTTCAAGCAAAAAGGCCGACTAGCCCTCGTGGAATCTGCGTAAGTAGCTATAAAAATAATAGCAATCCGCAAAGCCATGGCCACTTCACCGTTGTCCCTCAAAGGCCGTGCGTTGCGCCTGCTCGGCACCCGGGAGCACTCCCGCGCCGAACTGGAGCGCAAGCTGGCCACCTACGAGGAAGAGCCCGGCAGTCTGACCCGGGCGCTGGATGAGCTGCAGGCCAAGGGCTTCATCAACGAGCAGCGGGTGCTGGAGTCGGTGTTGCACCGCCGCGCGGCCAAGCTGGGCACCACCCGCATCCGCCAGGAGTTGCAGGGCAAGGGCCTGGCGCCCGAGGCCGTGCTGGAGGCCGTGGAACAGTTGCGTGCCACCGAGGTGGAGCGTGCGCGCGAAGTCTGGCGCAAGAAGTTTGGTGAGCCTGCATTGGACGCGGCAGAACGCGGCAAGCAGATGCGCTTTCTGGCGAGCCGCGGGTTTGGTGGCGAAGCGATCCGCCGGGTGGTGTCAGGTGGTGGTGACGATTAGATAGTTGCGTTCGCCCGCTGACGGTGCGGGGTAGGGGTTTTGCTCCGTGTCCCCCGCCCTTCGGGCTCCTCCTTTACCTGCGCAAAACCCCTACCCCGCGCCATCAGCTCGAGAGTTGGGTGCGCGAGGGAAAGTCCTGAGACATTGAAGCGCCCCAAAACCCGGAGGACCGGCAGGGCGGTGCGTTTTGCGCAGGTTAAGGAGGAGCGCCCAAAGGGCGCGGGGGACACGGAGCAAAACGTGCCGCCCTGCCGGTCCGAAGCGCGTGCACAGCGCCCCGCCCCCGGCCTGCCTAAATCCCCAACATCAACTTGAGGTTTTGCACGGCCGCACCGGACGCGCCCTTGCCCAGGTTGTCCAGCCGTGCCACCAGCACCGCGTGGCTAAAGCCATCGGCCTTGGCGTCGTTGGCAAATACGCGCAGCTCCATCTTGTTCGTATCGGCCAGGGCCACCGCGTCGAGTTTCTGGTCTGGCGTGGCGGGTTCCACGGTGACCCACTCGCTGCCGGCGTAATGCTTCTGCAGCGCAGTCTGCAAATCCTGGGCGCTGGGCTGACCCGGCAGCGTGTCCAGGTGCAGGGGCAACTGCACCAGCATGCCTTGTTTGAAGTTGCCGACCGATGGCACAAACAGCGGGCGGCGTGTCAGGCCGGTGTAGCGCATGATTTCGGGAATGTGCTTGTGCTTGAGTCCCAGCGCGTACAACTCCATCGCCGGGGCCTGGCCGGCCTCATAGGCTTCGATCATCGTGCGTCCGCCACCCGAGTAGCCGCTGATGGAAGGCAGGCAGACCGGGAAGTCGGCTGGCAACAGCCCGGCATCGACCAGCGGGCGGATCAGCGCAATGGCGCCGGTGGCGTAGCAGCCCGGGTTTGCCACGCGGCTGGCCTGCACCACGGATTCGCGCTGGCCAGCGGCCAGTTCGGGGAAGCCATAGATCCAACCCGGTGCCGTGCGGTGGGCCGTGGAGGCGTCGATGACCTTGGGGCCCTTTCCGCCGTTGGCCCTCGTCAATGCGTCGATCATTGCTACGGATTCAATAGCGGCATCGTCGTGTAGGCACAGAATGACCATATCGACCTGGGCCATCAGCGCCTGCTTGGCCCCGGCGTCCTTGCGCAGGGCGGGGTCAATGCTGATGAGTTCCACGCCGGCCATCGTCTGCAGACGTTCGCGGATTTGCAGGCCGGTGGTGCCGGCTTCGCCATCAATAAATATTTTTTTCATGCCATTGCCGCCAGAGCGGCTCCACAGAGAGAAGCGAATTGGGGGCCAAACCGGCCTGTAAGGCAGCCACAAGTTTGGTGCGTTGCAACATGATACATTTCGCAGTTGATGTGTCCAGTGTCAGATTTGCGGCAGACTTGTGTTGCAAACTGATGAACATTGTCCAGCCCCCTAAGAGACGTCATGAAAATCCACGAATACCAAGGCAAAGAAATTTTGCGCCAATTCGGTGTGCCCGTACCCCGCGGCATCCCGGCCTTTACAGTTCAAGAGGCGGTGGAAGCCGCTCAAAAGCTTGGCGGCCCAGTCTGGGTCGTGAAGGCGCAGATTCACGCCGGTGGGCGTGGCAAGGGCGGCGGCGTCAAGGTGGCCAAGTCCATCGATGACGTCAAGCGTCTGGCTGGCGAAATCCTGGGCATGCAGCTCAAGACCCACCAGACTGGCCCCGAAGGCCAGAAGGTGCGTCGCCTGTACATCGAAGACGGTGCGGACATCCAGAAGGAATACTACGTTTCCATCGTGACCGACCGTGCTTCGCAAAAGCTGGCCTTCATTGCGTCCAGCGAAGGCGGCATGGACATCGAGGAAGTGGCCCATTCCACTCCCGAGAAAATCATCACCGAATTCATCGACCCCCTGACCGGTCTGGGCGATGCGCAGGCCAAGAAGATCGCGGACGCCATCGGCATGCCTGCTGGCTCCACGGCGCAAGCCGTTGACATTTTCCAGAAGCTCTACAAGTGCTACATGGACACCGACGCGTCCCTGGTCGAAATCAACCCGCTGAACCGCGACGGCAAAGGCAATGTGATTGCCCTGGACGCCAAGTTCAACTTTGACGCCAACGCGCTGTTCCGCCACCCCGAAATCGTGGCCTATCGCGATCTGGACGAAGAAGACCCAGCCGAAGTGGAAGCCTCCAAGTTCGACCTGGCCTACATCAGCCTGGACGGCAACATCGGCTGCTTGGTGAACGGTGCAGGTCTGGCCATGGCCACCATGGACACCATCAAGCTGTTTGGCGCAGAACCTGCCAACTTCCTGGACGTGGGCGGCGGTGCCACCCCCGAGAAGGTCACCGAAGCCTTCAAGATCATGCTGAAGAACCCCAAGGTCAAGGCCATTCTGGTCAACATCTTTGGCGGCATCATGAAGTGCGACACCATCGCCACCGGTGTGATCACCGCCTGCAAGGCTGTGAACCTGTCCGTGCCACTGGTGGTGCGCATGAAAGGCACCAACGAAGACCTGGGCAAGAAGATGCTGGCCGAAAGCGGCCTGCCCATCATCAGCGCAGACAGCATGGCCGAAGCGGCCCAAAAAATTGTGGCAGCGGTCAAGTAAGGCGGAGCACGAATATGTCTATCTTCATCAACAAAGACACCAAGGTCATCACCCAGGGCATCACGGGCAAGACCGGTCAGTTCCACACCGAAAAGTGCCAGGAATACGCAAACGGCAAGAACTGCTTCGTGGCGGGCGTGAACCCCAAGAAGGCCGGCGAGTCCATTTTCAACATCCCAATCTACGCCTCCGTCAAGGAAGCTGCATCGGAAACCGGCGCAACCGTGTCGGTGATCTATGTGCCGCCGGCTGGCGCTGCTGCGGCCATCTGGGAAGCGGTTGAAGCCGATCTGGATCTGGCGATCTGCATTACCGAAGGAATCCCGGTTCGCGACATGCTGGAAGTGCGCAACCGCATGAAGGCCAAGGAAGCCGCTGGTGGCAAGAAGACTCTGCTGCTGGGCCCCAACTGCCCTGGTCTGATTACGCCTGACGAAATCAAGATCGGTATCATGCCCGGTCACATTCACCGTAAGGGTCGCATTGGTGTGGTGAGCCGTTCCGGCACGCTGACCTATGAAGCCGTGGCACAGTTGACCGAAATCGGTCTCGGCCAGTCTTCCGCGGTTGGCATTGGTGGAGACCCCATCAATGGCCTGAAGCACATCGACGTGATGCGCGCCTTCAATGACGATCCCGATACCGATGCCGTCATCATGATTGGCGAAATCGGCGGACCCGACGAAGCCGAAGCGGCTCGCTGGTGCAAGCTGAACATGAAGAAGCCCATCGTTGGTTTCATCGCTGGTGTGACGGCTCCTGCCGGCAAGCGCATGGGCCACGCCGGTGCGCTGATCTCGGGCGGCGCAGACACCGCCGATGCCAAGCTCGCGGTGATGGAGGAGTGCGGCTTCACCGTGACTCGCAACCCCTCGGAGATGGGCCGCCTGATGAAGGCGCTGGTCTGAGCGTCGCGACTCTGCTCCCGCTGCCATGGAAGCATTGACATCGGGCGCGGTCTGGGGCGCGCTGGGCGCCATCATCGTCGCCAACATCCTGCTCTCCGGCGACAACGCTGTCGTGATCGCCATGGCGGCGCGCTCGCTGCCCGCGCAGCAGCAGAGGAAGGCGATTTTCTACGGCAGCGCCGCGGCCATCGTGATGCGCATCCTGCTCACGATCGGCGCCGTGCAGATGCTGCAGGTGCCCTACCTGAAGGTTGCCGGCGCGCTCGCGCTGCTCTGGATCGGCGCCCAGCTCCTCGTCGACATCGAGGAAGAGGGCGAGGTCAAGGAGCCGGGCACCCTGGCCGCGGCGATCCGCACCATCCTGATCGCCGACCTGGTGATGAGCATCGACAACGTCATCGCCGTCGCCGCGGCCGCGACCCGGGCGCCCGATGCCTACCGGCTCGCCTTGCTGATCATCGGCCTGGCGACGTCGATCCCGCTCATCATCATCGGCAGCACGCTGCTGATGAAGATCATGGAGCGCTTCCCGCTCATCGTCACCCTCGGCGCTGCGCTCCTCGGCTGGCTGGCCGGCGAGATGTTCGTCAGCGACCCGGCGATCGCGGACTGGTTCGAGGCCCATCTCGAGCACGCCGGCCTGGTGTTCGGCCTCGGCGGCGCGCTGCTCGTCGTCGCCGTCGGCAAATGGCTGCATCACCGGGGCCGGCGGCGGCCGGGCGCAGCCGACGGGGTCATGCACAATTCGTCGCGTTGAACGCCCGCCTCCCGACCCCCGTGCCGATGATGACGCTCGAGTTCCATTGCGCTTCGGACACCGGACGCGCGCGCAACAACAACGAAGACTCGGCGGTGATCGACGAGGCGACGTCGCTCGTCGTCCTCGCCGACGGCATGGGCGGCTACAACGCCGGCGAGGTCGCCAGCGGCATGTGCACGTCGTTCATCAAGACCGAGCTGGGGCGCTGGCTCGCCGAGGCCTCCGAGTCGGCGACCGACACCGATGTCCGCCGGGCCATGGACATCTGTGTCGACAACGCCAACCGGGCCATCTTCAACGCCGCCAATTCGAACCCGCAGTACGCCGGCATGGGCACGACGCTGGTGGTCGGCGTGTTCCGCGA